>NZ_WIPH01000013.1 GCF_009547075.1 Gluconobacter aidae | reverse complement strand
GTGATATGGATCAAAAACTGAACCTCCTGACGAAAATGTCAACAGGATCTGTTTTCAATTGTGATGGTGTCATATAATCTATTGCCATATCAACAGATGAGGTGTCAGCAGAAATGGCTGTCCAGTACGATCCGTCCATTCTTCGGGACAGCAGTTTTCATGACATGGGGCTGACCTTTCATGTTCTGCGACTGTCGAGCCTGTGGAGGGCGCAGCTGGACCGTCTCCTGCGGCCCGAGGGCATGACGCTCGCGACCATGCGGCCCATGGCGTACCTGATGGTGATGGGAAGCGGGATGAAGCAGAGCGATCTGGCGTCCGTCATAGGCGTGGACAGTTCCGCGCTCGTGCGGGTTCTCGATCATCTGGGGCGGGAAGGACTGATCTCGCGGAAGCCCGATCCGCAGGACCGTCGCTCCAACCTTCTGGTTCTCACGGAAGCCGGGTGCGAGCGGTGCCGTCAGTTCCATCGCATCGCGGCGGATCTGGAAGCCCGTCTGACCGACGGCCTGCCTTCGGATGCCGTGGCGCTGCTGCGTAGCCAGCTTGGCATGATGGAAGGGAAATTTTCCCTCTCCGGTTTCTCTTCCCCCTGATTTTCCGGGCCTTTCATGCGCAATCCTTTTCGCCAGATTCTTCTTTTCGACCGCAATAGCGCGCGGTGGCGGAATTTCGTCTCCACGGCGGCTTTTACGGCCCGGGTATTCCTGTCCATCGGCATTGCGCTCTTCCTCGCGTTCCTGATCCAGCTGGAATCGCCGATGAGTACGGTCACGACTGTCCTGATCGTCGCGAACCCGACCGTGGGCGCGCTCGTCTCAAAGAGTGTGTGGCGCATGACCGGAACAGTGATCGGCGCGGCGCTGAGCACGGCGGTCATGGCCATGTTCGTGCAGTCCGCCGTCCTGTATTTCATGGCGCTTTCGGCCTTTGTGGGCCTGGCCTGCATGACGGCGACATGTCTGCGGTATTTCCGGGCCTATGCGGCGGTTCTGACGGGTTACACGATCATCATCGTGGCCGTGCCGGCGTTTTCCCATCCCGAAAACATTTTCCTGTCCGCAATGATGCGGGTGTCGGACGTGGCGCTTGGGATCGTGGTGACGGCGGCGGTTTTCATGGTGACGTCCCCGCGTCGGCGTCAGGGTACGATGGACGCGCTTTCGGGGGCGTTCCGCGAGACGATCCGCCATGCTCTGGTGTTTCATGAGGGATTGATGAACCGCTCCGGGGCGCGGTCCGCTCCGGGCTCGGAACCTGTGCGGACCGAAGGGGCTTTCAGGAGCCTTCCGCAGACAATCTATGACGGGCGGCAGCGTCTGCTGGGACAACTGGCACGGCTTGGACCTGCTATTGAATACGCCGCGACGGATAACCCCGACATTCATGCCGGAGTGCGGGGATACCGGCTCGCCGTCAGTCGCATGACGGGGCTTGTGGCATCCTATCATCCATACTGGCGCAATCTGAGAGCCGCAAACCCGCTCTCGGCGCCTGTTCATCGCGAAATCCACGATACGCTGACCCGGCTGCTCGCCCTGACGGAAACCGCCGGGTGGATCAAGCGGCCGGGGGAGGCTCTGGCCTGCCTGGAAGAGTCGCTCATGCGGCTTGAGGTTCTGGAGGGGGCTGCGACATCGCCTGCGCTCCAGGCATCCGTTGATAATGTTCGTGACATTCTCCTTCAGCTCCGTGAGACGGTGCTGGACCTGTCCAGTCCGCGCGGTCCGCATGTCCGCATCCGGGTACGGCCTTATCTGGAATGGATGTCGGCGATCTATAACGGGCTGCGCGGGATGCTGATCGCCTTTCTGGCTTGCATGATCTGGTACATCACCTATTTTCCGACCGGGCCGATGATGATCATGTATGTGGTGGCGGCATCGAGCCTGATGTCCACGATGCCATCCGCGGCCCGGGCCAGTCTGCCCATGGCGATCGGGACTGCGCTATCGGTTCCGGCCTGCTGGCTGTGCCATATCGCAGCACTTCCCCGTGTGGACGGGTATCCGATGCTCTGGCTGTCGGTCTGCGCCTGCATGCTGCCGGGCGTGTGGCTCCAGTTCCATCCGCGTTATGGCGTGGGGGCCTTCGGCTATACGGTCTTTCTGGCCATGCAGCTGATGATAACGAACAGCATGGTTCCCGACGACATCACGCTCATCAATACCTGGCTGGCCATCCTGATGGGCTGTGCTCTGCTGGTTCTGGTGTTCCGGGTAATCATGCCGGCCGACCAGCGGCTTTATGCCTCACGGCTCGTCATTTCCCTTGGTCGCAGCCTTCAGAGCCTTTCAGCCCGGCCGACAGGGAAAGTGCCGACCTGGATGGTGTGGGAAGGAACGCAGATCCAGAAAGTGTCCATTCTGCTCATGCGGCTGTCTCTGGTCACATCTCCGATCGACCGTCAGGGCTATGTGGATGGCGCGTTTGCCGCCTTGTCCCTTGGGCGCCTGCTGATCCGCCTGCGGCAGGCCGTGGAGCCGGCGGGACTGAGTGCTCACGAGAGAGAGGCTCTGGATATGGCGCTTGCGTCATTCAGAACCCTGCGACGGAATCCTGTCGGGACGGCCGCGTCTCTCATGTCAGCCGCGGGGCTGATCGGGGCGGGCGAGGCTTCCGGGATGGAAGGGCTGTATCGGGTCCGTCTGGTGTCATGTCTGGAACAGAGTGCTCATATCATCGACAGTATTCCGGGCTTTTTCCATGCGGATGGCCCGTTGCATCTCTGGTATGACGAGCGGGGTCCTGCGACTCTGGTTGCGGTCAATCCGGCGCGGTGAGGATCAGGGTGTTGTCCGCTCGCGGATGACGTCCAGCGAGAGGGAAGCGGCTTCGAGAATATGCTGCTTCGTCAGGCGGCCGAGTTCCTCGCCGTTGCGGGCGCGGCAGGCCTGAAGGATCTGGAAATGTTCGGCGTCGGTCGCGGCTTTCCGCCCCGGCAGTTCCAGATGGGCGCGGATATAACGGTCGAGCCGGGAATGAAGGTCGTGGATCATGCCATACAGCCTCGGGCGCTGCGCCGCGGCATAGATGGCGCCGTGAAACTCCCAGTTCAGACGGCCGGACTGTTCCATGCCCTGTGCGCCGCCTGTTCCGCTGACAAAGGCCTCATAGGCGTCCTCGATCCGCGCCAGATCGACACGGGTGAGGGACGTCATCGCCAGACCGGCGGCCATGCTTTCCAGCGAGGCGCGGATGTCCGAATATTCCAGGATATCCGCCTCGCTCAGTCCGGTGACCACGGCGCCGCGATGGGGCAGGAAGGCAATCAGGCCCTCCGCCTCAAGCTGTTTGAGGGCTTCGCGGACCGGAATGGTCGAGACGCCGAAGTTGCGGGCAAGCTCCGACTGTCGCATCGGCTGACCATCGGTCAGGATGCCGTCCGTGATGGCACGGCGCAGGGCGTCCGCGATTTCGAGCGAGGCCGAGCCGCTTTTCGTATCAACAGGTGTAAAGTTCGGCTCGGCAGCGCGCATGGGGTCGTCCGTCAGTTGGGGCAGTCCTCTTAGCATGATCGTAACGAACGATCATGCCGGCTATCATCATTATCCGATGGTCATCAGGCTGGCATTGCCGCCCGCGGCCGTGGTGTTCGTGCTGACGACCTTTTCCTGAAGCACCCATTCAGGCCGGACCGGGCTTTTCGCGTCAAGCATGTAGAGCTGAACGATCATACCCGAACGCGACAGGGCCGCACGGGCCTGTTCCGCCATCTGCTTTTCTTCCGGAGACGCAAGGATCGTCCGGCATCCCGCGACACGCCCGCCCTGCGTGCGGCGGATATGCAGTGCAAGCGCATTGGGAAGGTCGGACACCCAGTCCGAAGCCACATTCGGCCCCTGAACGAAGGCCGTGTTTCCACCGCTGAGGGCAAGGCCCACGGCGCGAAGCATGGTCTCGCGGTCGCTGGCGATGCATAGGACGGCGCCACGCGGCAGGAGCTGATACAGGTTGGTTTCGCCGACCGGGCCGGGCAGTTCGCGCGTAGTGCCGCACATGCCATGCTGCATGGCGTCCACGATTGTCTGATAGAGCGGGAAGCTTGTCCGCATCAGCCAGGACAGGAAGAGCCGTGCGGGCTCTGGCAACTCCTGGTTTTCCCAGTCCGTATGGGCCGGGGCGGTGCTCATGAGGCGACGCAGGATCAGCGGGCCACCGGCTTTCGGCCCCGTGCCCGACAGCTTTTCGCCGCCGAAAGGCTGGCTGCCTACAACCGCGCCGACCATGTTGCGGTTGACGTAGAGGTTTCCGGCTTCGATGCGCGAGGTGACATGCGCCATGCGGCTTTCGATCCGGGTATGGAGCCCGAAGGTCAGGCCGTAGCCGGACTGGTTGATGGCGTTGATGAGAGCTTCGAAGTCACTGGAGGCGAAACGCAGGACATGCAGGACCGGTCCGAAGACTTCGCCCTTGAGGTCCGCCAGACTGTCGATCTCGATGATCGTCGGGGCGATGAATGTGCCGTTTGATGCCGTGTCCGGAAGGGGAAGGGACCAGACGGCACGGTTCCGCGCACGGGATGCGTCGATATAGGTCTGGATGCCGGAGCGAGCTTCGGCGGAAATGACGGGGCCGATATCGGTGTGCAGTTCCGCCGGATTGCCGATGCGCAGTTCTTCCACGGCACCGCGAAGCATGGTCAGGACGCGATCGGCGCAGTCTTCCTGCACGCACAGGACACGCAGGGCGGAACAGCGCTGGCCCGCGCTGTCGAAGGCCGAGACCAGAACGTCCGAGACCACCTGTTCGGTCAGGGCGGAACTGTCCACGATCATGGCGTTCTGGCCGCCGGTTTCGGCCACGAACGGAACGGGCTGCCCGTCCGCGTCGGTGCGCCCGGCCAGAGCACTGGCGATCAGGCCGGCCACGGCGGTGGAACCGGTGAACATCACGCCGGCGATCCGGCTGTCGGCTACGAGTGCGGCACCGGTCTCGCCTGCGCCGGGAACGAGACGCAGCACATTTTCCGGTAGCCCAGCCTCGCGCAGAAGGGAAACGGCACGCAGGGCGATGAAGGGTGTTTCCTCTGCCGGTTTTGCGACGACCGTGTTGCCAGCCGCCAGTGCGACCGCGACCTGTCCCAGGAAAATGGCGAGGGGGAAGTTCCACGGGCTGATACAGGCAACGACGCCAAGCGGTGCGCTGCTGCCGTTCTGGCCCGTTTCGCGGGCCTGAACGGCGTAATACCGCAGAAAATCAACGGCCTCGCGGACTTCGGAGAGCGCATTGGCGTAGGACTTGCCGGCTTCGCGGACCAGAAGGGCCATCAGTTCGCTCTGATGCTCTTCCAGCAGATCCGCCGCGCGATCGAGCTTGGTGCTTCGTGCGTCGGCGGAAAGAGCGGCCCATGCCGCGCCTTCGCTTTCGGCGGCATCAATGCCCTTGCGGACATCCTCTTCGGTTCCGAAACGGATACTGCCGATCCTGTCCGAATGGTTGGACGGATTGCGGATCTCCTGCGTCTCACCCGAGCAGGACAGGTCTTCCTGCGTCTGTTTCCCGGAGGCGCAGACAGCTTCGGCCAGGGCCGTGACGGTATGTTCGTCGGTCAGATCGAGGCCGCGGGAATTGGTGCGTTCGGGCGCGAACAGGTCTTTCGGAAGGGCAATGGCCGGATGGGAGGCACCCGGCGGCTGGACGGCTTTTGCGAGCGCGACCGGATCGGCGATCAGGGTCTCGATCGGCAGGCTTTCGTCGCCGATCTGGTTGACGAAGGACGAGTTGGCGCCGTTTTCCAGCAGGCGGCGCACCAGATAGGCCAGCAGCGTCTCATGCGAGCCGACGGGGGCATAGACCCGGCACGGGCGGTTGAGTTTCTGCGGGCCGACGACTTCGTTATAGAGCGTCTCGCCCATGCCGTGGAGGCACTGGAACTCGTAGTCGCCGATCTGGAAGTTCAGACCCGCCAGCGTGTAGATCGTGGCCAGCGTGCGGGCGTTGTGGGTCGCGAACTGCGGGAAGACCACATCGCGCGCCGCCAGGAGCTTTTTCGCGCAGGCGATATAGCTGACATCCGTGTAGCATTTGCGCGTGTAGACCGGGAAATCCGTCTGGCCTTCGACCTGCGCTTTCTTGATTTCACTGTCCCAGTACGCGCCCTTCACCAGACGGATCATGAGGCGATGTCCGCTGCGGCGGCCGAGGTCGATCAGATAGTCCAGAACCTTCGGTGCGCGGCGTCCATAAGCCTGCACGACGATCCCGATGCCGTTCCAGCCGTCCAGTTCCGGGCAGTGGCACAGGTCTTCGATCAGGTCGAGCGAGAGGTCCAGACGTTCGCTTTCTTCGGCGTCGATATTGATGCCGATGTCATAGCGGCGGGCCTGAATGACGAGGTCTTTCAGCGTCTGGCCGAGTTCCTTCAGGACGCGCTCGCGCTGGGCGAAGGCATAGCGAGGGTGCAGGGCCGAGAGCTTGATGGAAATCCCGGCCTTCTCATAGACATTCGCACCGCGTGCGGTCTGGCCGATCACGTCGATTGCGCGCTCGTAGTCGCGGCGGTAGCGCAGGGCGTCGGCTTCCGTCATCGCGGCTTCGCCGAGCATGTCGTAGGAATATTTGAAGCCGCGGTCTTCGGGTTCCGTGCTGACCTTGCGGGCTTCCTCGATGGTTTCGCCGATGACGAACTGCTCTCCCATCATGCGCATGGCGATGTCGAGCGCATGGCGGACCAGCGGCTGTCCGCCACGTCCGACGAGGCGGAACAGCGCGGCAGCAAGTCCTTCATCCGTGTCGTTGGTCAGCTTGCCGGTCAGCATCAGCCCCCAGGAGGCCGCATTCACGAAAACGGATTTTTTGCCGCCGACATGGGACAGCCAGTCTCCGGTGCCGATCCGGTCGCGGATCAGGGCGTCGCGTGTGGCGGCATCCGGAATGCGCAGGAGTGCTTCGGCCAGACACATCAGGGAAACGCCCTCGGCGGAGGACAGCGAGAACTCCTGCACCAGCGCCTCAACGCCCCCCGGGCGACGTTGCGCGCGCAGGGAGCGGGTCAGATGGCGGGCGACGTCAAACGTGTTCTGCTGTTCCGTTTCGGTCAGCGTGGCCTGTTCGATCAGGGGAAGGATGCATTCCGCTTCGGGTCTGCGCATATCTGCGGCGATGGCCTGACGAAGGGAGGAGCGGACAGGATAGGACGGCACAAAAGTTGACATGGACTCAGCCTCGGACACGACACGCGATCTGAGTCCTATAATCATATACGATCCTGATTAAAATATATGAAATGAGGGTCAGATCATTTTTATGGCGTATCTTTGAATCCGAAACATTCGTGCCATGTCGGGAGTGCGCTACCACCGCGAAGAGGGGATGCCTCGTACACGCCCCGGGCGATGGCGCGGGCCGTGACCTGTGTGGCGGCATGGAGGATTTCGGTCCATTCCTGAGCAGGCGGAGCAGGCTTTCCGCAGGTCGAGACCCCGATCATGGCGTCCCCGTCCAGAGGCAGATGGGCTGGAAACACGCCGCGCGCCACGCCGTCCTGTGCCAGAATGGCGAGGCGTTTCGCCTGTGTCTTGGTGAGTGTGGCATCGGTGGCGATGAGGCCGATCGTGGTGCCGGTGACGGAGGCCCACTTGGAACGCAGGCGCAAATCCTCTGCGCTCAGATGTGCTGGCATGCCCAGACCGCCGAATTCGTCCCCCTGCTCGAAAGGCGCGCTCCAGAAATGGGGGCCGTCCCCGATCGTGGCCGTGCCGACCGCATTAACGGCGACCAGCGCGGCCACGCGGTGCCCGGCAGGTGTGATCGCGCTCGCCGAACCCAGTCCCCCGCGCAGCGTGGCGGTCGTCGCGCCGGTGCCTGCGCCAGCCGTGCCCAGTGCGAAAGCGCCGCTTCGGGCGCTGGTCGCGGCCTGATGGCCCATTTCGGCATAGGGCGAATAGCGGCCCCATGTCGTCTGTCCGCCCGCAGGAAGATCGTAAAGACTGGCCTGCACGACGATGGGCACGCGGATGGTGCCCGGCGGCAGCGGCGCGTTGTCGAATTGCTCGCGCAGCCAGCCCTGAACCCCGGTTGTCGCGTCCAGCCCATAGGTCGATCCGCCTGACAGGACGACCGCATGGATATGCCCGACCATGTTTTCCGGCTCCAGCAGCGCGGTTTCCCGCAGGGCTGGTGCGCCGCCCGGGAAGCTGCCGGAAGCGATGACGGGGCGATCGAACAGGATCGCCGTCACGCCCGTGCGCAGGGTCAGGTCCTGACTATGGCCGACGCGGATGTCGGGAATGTCGGTGAGAAGGTTCAGGCTGGTCATGACGCCTCGCGGGTCAGTAGGTGTTTTCAAGAAGCGCCTTCGTGGCGGGCTGGACGGGCGTATCCAGAATATCGGACGCCGGGCCGGATTCCACGATCCGGCCCTGATCCAGAACGGCGATATGGTGCGACAGATGGCGGATGACGGCCAGATCGTGACTGACGAAAACATATGACAGTCCCTGCCGCTTCTGAAGATCGAGCAGCAGGTTCAGGACGATGGCCTGTGTGGAGACATCCAGCGCCGAGACGGCTTCATCGGCGATGATGACGCAAGGGCGTGTCATCAGGGCGCGGGCGATGGCGATCCGCTGCTTCTGGCCGCCGGAAAAGGTTCTCGGGTAGCGGTGGGTGATATCGGCGGAAAGGCCGACGTCCTGAAGGGCTGTGCGGATGCGTGCGTCCCGATCCGGGACGGGGCCGAGAGCTTCCCCCACGATATCACCGATCGTCTGGCGCGGATCGAGCGCGCCAGCCGGGTCCTGAAAGATCATCTGGATCGCAGGGCGGATTTTCTTCCGCACGGCTTCTGATGCGGTCGCGAAATCCTGCCCCTGATACAGGACCTGTCCTTCATCGGGTGCGATAAGGCCGCTGAGGATACGGCACAGGGTGGATTTTCCACTTCCCGAGGCCCCGACGATCCCGAGCGTCTGGCCTGCTTTCAGATCAAGACTGATATTTTTCAGAATGGGGGGGCGTGCAGATCGCGTGAAGGAAAAACCCTGTCGGTCTGTCCTTCCACCGGTCCTTCCATACGTCACATTCCGGGCCTGAAGGATCGGGGTCATGACGGCGTCGTAAAGACGGGCAGGGGCGTAAGCGGCGTGCGGGCCGCGCCGTGCAGGGACATGGCCAGAAGCGCCTGCGTGTAGGGATGATGTGGGGCGTCAAATACCGATGCTGTTGTGCCCTGTTCCACGCATGCCCCGTCTTTCATGACCAGAACATGATCGGCATGGCGACGCACCAGCCCGAGGTCATGGGAGATCATGAGGACGGCCATGCCCTGCGTCTCGCAACGGTGCGTTACGAGCGTCATCATCGCGGCCTGGGTCCGGGCGTCGAGGGCTGTGGTGAACTCGTCCGCGATCAGGATTTCGGGCTGGCAGGCCAGCGCCATTGCGAGCAGGACGCGCTGTCTCTGGCCGCCGGAAAGCTGATGGGGATAGGCGCGTTCGCTCACGCCAGCTTCAGACAGGCCGATCTGTTCCATAAGTGTGCGCGTTTTCGTATCGATCTCGCGACGGGAGAGCGTCGTATGAAGGCGGAATGTATCCCCGATCTGCGTCCCGATACGGCGCGTGGGATTCAGGGCCGTCATGGGCTCCTGAAAGACCATGCCCAGTCTTTTGCCCCGGATCCGGCACCAGTCCTGTTCGGAGAGCGTGGAAAGCTCAGTCTCTTCAAGCCGGATGCTGCCGTGAGCCTGAAAGCCGGGAGGCAGAAGTCCCGCCACGCCCAGTGCGAGCGTGGATTTTCCGGAGCCGGATTCCCCGGTGATGGCGAGGATCTGTCCCGCTTCAAGCGTGAAGGACACGTCATGCAGGGTCAGCCGTTCCGGGCTCTGGATGTTCAGATTCCGGACATGGAGCAGAGAACTCATGGGGTGCGCTCCTCATGGGCTGCGTCCAGAGCATCCCGCAGGCCATCCCCGAACATATTGAAGCCCAGCACGAGCAGCATGATCGTGACTCCCGGAATGGCGACCAGCAGCGGATGATCGAAGATATGGATCTGATATGACGCCAGGGCGCGTCCCAGATCCGGTCGTGGCGGCGGCGCGCCCAGACCGAGATAGGACAGTCCGGCATCGGCAAGGATCGCGAGGGCCAGCGAGGATGTCGCCTGGACCGTCAGGAGCGGCAGGATGTTGGGCAGGACGTGTCGGCGCATGATGTAAACCGGGCCATGTCCGGCCAGTCGGGATGCGGCGATATAGTCCTGAATGAGGATGGAGCGGGCCGCCTGCCGGGTGATGCGGATCTGGGCCGGGAGGCCGAACAGGGCAATGGCGAGGATCTCACCCGTGGCGGAGGCACCAAGAGCGGTGACGAGTAACGCTGCGATCAGGACAGGCGGAAAAGCCAGGCCCAGATCGGCCAGTCCCATGATGGCTATTCCCATGATGGCTCTGGCGGGTCGGGCCGCCGCGATCAGGCCGAGTGCCGTTCCCCCAATCGTGGCGAGGCAGACGGAGATCGCGGCGATCGTCACACTGTTGAAGGCTCCGGTCAGGACGTTGACCATGAGGTCGCGGCCGAAAGGATCGGTTCCGAGCGGATGCAGCAGGGACGGCGGCGCATAACGGTGCAGGACGTCGATGTACGGCGCGTGACCGCCATCGAACAGGGTTATGACGGTCGCGGGGAGGAGAACAATTCCGAGCAGAATACTCCCCGCCCGGAGCGTCCGGTTGGAACGCTCTATCATGACGGGTCGGCCTTAAGGCGCGGATCCAGCCAGCGCACGAGGAGCGTCATCAGGACATTGAGGACCATCACAGACGCGACGATCAGCATGACGAGGTTCTGCACGACGGGGATATCGCGCTGGTTGACAGCCTCCAGCAGGAGCTTTCCACAGCCTGGCAGACTGAAGACGCTCTCGACGATGATGGTTCCGGTCACGAGAACCGGAATCTGGATCCCGGCCAGGGTCAGGACGGGGATCAGTGCATTGGGCAATGCGATGCGCCACAGAGCGCCGCGTGTGCTGTAGCCCTGTGCCCGGGCCGTGCGGATAAAATCCTGCGACAGGGTCTCGATCAGGGACGAGCGCATGAAACGCGCCGTGATGGCGGCCTGCGGGATGGCGAGAGCGATGGCTGGAAGGGTGAGGGCCCTGAGCGCAGGGAGGGCACCATTATGCCAGCCCGGAAAGCCGCTGGAGGGCAGCCAGTGCAGGGTTAGGGAAAACAGGAACGTCATCATCATCGCCAGCCAGAAATCCGGGATGGATTTGAAAAGCTGGAGGAAGCCCATCAGGCCCGTATCAAGCAGTGTTCCGCGCTTTGCGCCCGCCATTACGCCGAGTGGGATGCCTGCGCCCAGAGACAGCAGCATGGCCAGAAAAATCAGGGGCAGACTGCTTTGCAGGCGTTCGCCGATCAGGCTGCCGACTGGGACGTCATAGATGTAACTCTGGCCCAGGTTGCCCCGGATGAAGGCGCTGATCCAGTGTGCGTATCGCACGGGCACGGATGATTCCAGCCCCAGTTTCTGGTGCAGGGCCGCCAGACTTTCGGGGCTTGCATCAAGTCCGAGCATGACCGCTGCGGGGTCGCCGGGCAGCAGGTTCATGGTCGCGAAAATGACGAGGCTTGCGACAACAAGAAGAACCAGCCGTTCCAGTGGGATGCGGAAAATATCCATGCCCGTCATGGCGCCCAGGAAACACCGGCGACCGGGCAGCCTGCGATGGGCTGATTGGTCCACAAGCCCCTGAGGCGCCGGTTCATGACGGTTTCGCGGGGGATCGCGAACAGGAAAACATTGGGCTCGTCCTGTGCGAGCTGTTCCTGCATCTGCACGGAAAGCTGGTGTCGCCGGACCGTATCCGCCGTCGCTTCGTACTGCTCGACGAGCCCGTGAAAGACCGGGCTGTGATAGTGGAAATAGACGGGCGTGCGGTCATAGATCGCGATGTCATGAGGTTCGGTATGGGCGATGACGGTCATGTCGAACTGGCCCTGTCCGTAAACCTGACCCAGCCATGTCGGCCATTCCACGGGCTGAAGCGTCACGATCAGCCCGACCTGTTCCAGATAGGCGGCAATGAGTTCGCTGCTGTCGCGTGCATAGCCGATGGGCGGGAAGGTCAGGGTCAGATGCGTGCCGGGTGTCACCCCCGCCTCTTGCAGCAATGCGCGGGCATGGTCCGGATCGTAGGGATAGCGGTCGGGCAGGGGGATGTAATCGGGGTCGTCCGGCGCGATATGGGATTGCAGGAGCGTTCCGTCTCCGTCGGCCACGGCCTGGATCAGCGCCTTGCGGTCAATGGCCTGTGCGATGGCCTGCCGGACGCGGAGATCACTGAACGGGCGGCGGGCGTTGTTGAGCGCGAGAATGGCCTTGAAGGGAAAGCTGCCCCGGATGACCTGCAACTGCGTATTTCCGGCAAAGCGGCTCAGGATCTCGCGGGACGGGAAAGACGGATAGGCGTCCAGCTCCCCGGCCAGCAGCGCGTTACTGGCGGACAGCGGATCGGGCATGAAGCGGAACGTCACCGATTGCAGGACCGGTCTGGCGCCCCAGTAATCCGGATTACGGGTCAGGGTCAGGTGGTCCCCGCGCCGCCATTCACCGAACACGAACGGCCCTGTGCCGACGGGATGGCTGATGTTCTGGGCCACGGACGCCGGCGAGAGAATGGCGGCGTCGTTCCAGGCGAGCTGATAGAGGAAGCTGCCGTAGGGATGCTGGAGCCGGATGCTGACATGCTGGCTGTCCGGGCATGAGATGTCGGCGATCTGGCTGAAGATGGCCCTGTGCGGGTTGGTGCTGTCCGCCGCACCGGCCCGGAGCAGGGAAAACTTTACGCTGCCGCAGGTCAGGAGCGTGCCATCATGGAAACGCACGCCGTCATGAAGCGTGAAATCATAGGTCAGGCCATCCGGCGAGACGTGCCAGTCCTGCGCCAGAAGGGGCTTGAGGGCGCCCTGTTCGTCCAGCCGCATCAGGCCTTCATAGATATTGCCGTACGTCACCATCCCGATGGCTTCGCTGGAGCCGCGCGTCGGGTCCAGGCCCGGCGGTTCGATGGCCAGACCGATCGAAAGCGTATCGCGTGCATCGGCAGCCCGTGCTGTCCCGGGGAGGTGAGATGCCGGAAAGCCGACCGCCAGAACGGTCAGGAGAATGGGCACGGTTTTCAATCAGGCGCTCCGCGAACTTGCAGCCTCAGGGCGCAGGATCACGGAAAATAGGGCCTTCGTCGTCTGAGCGAAAGGGGCTGCTGTTCGGCTGCTGTTCAGGGGCGCGGGCTCGTGCTGGCGATCCGGGCAGCGAGCTGCTCGACGAGGGTCCGGGTCAGGGCGACCTTGCCGCTGTCGGTCGTCACCGCGCCCTGTGCGATGAATGAGCCGCGACCGCGCTGAACGGGCTGGTGCTCGTCCGAGGGGATCAGTGCCCAGTCGGCGGTCAGGGCGCCCTGACCGCTGCTGTCGAGATCCAGCCGGCTGATATTGACCGCAAGACGCAGGGCCGGCGTTTCGGCCAAAGGCTGCGTGGTCACGACATAGCCTGGCCAGTCCTGTCCCAGATGGGCGGCAAGAAGGTCGGTCACGCCCTGGGACAGACGGCTTCCCCAGCGCCCGTTGGGGCTGCGGTCAAGCTGGTCGCCGTGGCGTATGAGGATATCCTGACTGTCGAGATAATCCGGGAGTGTGACATGCGACACGTTCAGGACCGGGGCCGATGCGGGCAGGGTGCCGCTGTTCTGCGCGATTGCGGGGGCGCCAAGCGTGTAGAACTGCATGGGCGGTGCGGCACAACCTGACATCAGGACGAAGGCCAGAAGGGCAGCGGATCGGGTCATGAGCCGTGTCACGGGTTTGGTCTCCGGAAGGAACAAAGGGCGGCGGAACTGTCTGCTCATGGCCGGCGCCCCGTGAGGAGGAGCTGCGGGTTGCGCTCCACGTCCGTTGCAAAACCGCGCAGGGCGGAGGCGGCGGCGGCGATATCCCGCAGGCTTGCTTCGAGATTGGCGCGGTCGGCCGAACGCGGAGACGTCATGTTTTCCAGATTGGCCAGGCTCTTCGTGGCCTGCTGGACGGCGTCGTTGCTGTTCTGCAGGACGGCATGGAGTTCATGACCGCGCGCATTGAGCTGGGTCGTGCCCTCATTGGCCAGCCTGTCCACGCTGAGCAGGGTCCGTGTCAGGACGGGTTCGAGGTCCGTCACCGTCTTGCGGGCGGCATCGACCATGTCCCGGCTGTGATCGGAGGTTTCGCGGATGCTCTGCACAAGCGCCGGCAGTTCCCGATCGAGCTGATCCGAAAGCTGACGGACCGAGGCCAGGGTCGCATCGGCATTCTCGCCGATCTGCTTCAGCGGCAGGTCCTGAAGGCTCTGTGTCATGGCCGCGATGGTCGACTGTTTGGTCGGGATTTCGGTAATGCGGGCGATATCGGGATGCAGCACTGCCGGCGTCGAGGGGGCGAAATCCAGATCGATTTCGGACGTGCCGGTGACGAAGCTCTTGAGATTGATCTCACCGCGCAGCCCCTGTCTGACGAGATCTTCCATGCTGGGGCGATGATGGCTGTTGTTCGTCAGGATGATGTTGTCCGGCCGCATGGTGATATAGACCGGGATATAGGCGTCGTTTGTCACGGGATTGTATTCGATGGCCACGCGGTCCACTGCGCCGACCTGGACACCACGGAATGTGACAGGCGCTCCCACGGTCAGTCCCGAGGATGCGCCATGGAACACGAGAATGGCCTTTTCCGTCCGGGTGAAGGGATGGAAATTGCCGAACAGGACAAATGCCGCGACAATCAGGCCCGTCCCCCCAAGGACGAAAGCACCGACAAGAGCCTGCCTGTTCATCACGTGTTTCCTTCTTCGTCGCGTTCACGGTGCATGAAGGCATGCACCTGTGGATCGGTACAGTTGTCCCGCAGGCTCCGGGGGGAGCCATGGGCGATCGGGGTTTTTGTCCTGGCGTCCAGGAAAATGCCGTCATCGGCGATATGGAAGAGGCTTGGCAGTTCGTGGCTGACGATGACGATCGTCGCGCCAAGTCCGTCCCGCAGGTTCAGGATCAGGTCGTCGAGCCGGGCGGAGGTGATCGGATCAAGGCCGGCCGAAGGCTCGTCGAAAAACAGGATGTCCGGGTCCAGGGCGAGGGCGCGGGCCAGACCGGCACGTTTGCGCATCCCTCCACTGATTTCGGAAGGATAGAGATCAATCGCCTGCAACATGCCGACGAAACCCAGTTTCAGTTCCACGAGTCTGCGGATGACGTCGGGTTTGAGGTCCGTGAACATCTGAAGCGGCAGGGCGATGTTCTCGCCGACCGTCATTGAACTCCACAATGCGCCACTCTGGAACAGGACACCGAAGCGATGGTTCAGATCCGTACGATGGGCTTCACTTCCGGCCCAGTAGTTCTCGTCCCCGACATGATATTCGCCGGCGGACGGGCGCAGTAGCCCGATCATGCTCTTGAGAAGCGTGCTCTTGCCGCAGCCCGAGCCTCCCATGACGGCGAAGATGCTTCCCTTGCGTACATCGAGCGAGATGTTCTTCTGGATGACCTTGGGGCCGAAGGAGAGTGTGACATCGCGCAGGGACAGGACGGTCTGGTCAGGCATGGTCAGATCCCCAGAACATCGGCGATGACCGCGAAGATCGCGTCGATTGCGATGACGCCCACAATTCCGACGACGACAGCCCGTGTGGCGGCAATGCCCACATCCGCGGCCGAACGTCCGGCTTTCAGGCCGATCCGGCAGCTCGTCAGGCCAATGAAGGCCCCGAAAACGAGGCTTTTGGTGAAGCCGAAGATGAACTGGCCGATATGGAAGGCTGTGATGGTCTGATGGAAATACCCTGCCGCCGTGATGTCCAGCATCGAGATGGCCACGACGAAGCCGCCGAGCATGCCGATGAGACATCCGTACAGGTAAAGGAACGGCATCGTGATGATGAGCGACAGGACGGCCGGCAGGATCAGATAGGTTGAGGTCGGGATGCCGAAGACGTTCAGGGCATCGATTTCCTCATTGCCCTGCATGGTGGAAATCCGTGCGGCATAGGCGCCACCCGTCCGTCCGGCCATGATGATGGCGGTCATGACGGCGGCCATCTCACGCACCATGGCGATGCCGACCAGACTGGCGACATAGATGCCGGCGGCGAATTTCTGGAGTTCGACAGCGCCCACGAAGGCCAGGATCGCGCCGATCAGGAAGTTGACGATCCCCACGATGAGCAGGGCGTACGGACCGGCATCGGCCGTATTGGCCAGAAGGTCGACCATGCGCATCCGGCTGCGGCCGAGAAGCGTGAGAACAGCGCCCTTCGCCGTCAGCGCGCCCAGTTCGGAGACCACGCCGACTTCCGTCATCGAGGCGACGGCGTGATTGCCGACGGTTTCCAGAAAAGAGGTGCGGGCCGTCTTGTGATGAACGGGTTCGTCGGGGACTTCGGGCAGCAGTTCGAGAAGCTGGCGCATCGGTCCGGGCAGAGTCCGCATGTCCAGACTGACGCCGGCGTCATGGGCGACGCGCTTGAGATCCCACAGGAATGCCACAAGCCCGGTATCCCAGACCTGGAGATCGGATGTCTGGAAGGACAGATGGGCGCCGGGCGCCTTTTTCAGCCCGTCTTTCGGGAAAACGGGAATATTGCCCGCCCGCGCCTTCCAGATACCGCTCAGAACCATGACCGGCGCGGTCTGCTCGCCCTGTAGATACCACCGGGGCGTTCTGTCTGCGGGTTGTGCGGCCTGTGGCTCCGTCTCGATCTGGTCTGTCATGGACTCTGCATTTCCGGTCCTGACATCCCCCGATGCTGCAAAAGAGCGGAAAGGCTGGCGGGAAGTGACACTTGAAAAAACAACTGGCGGGCGGTTGCGGGCGGGACGGCGTGGAAATCCGATCACTGTCCTGATGTGGCACCTTATCGGCTACAGGAAAAAGATCAATGCTCATGAGGGGTCTGGCATGGATCGACTGTACCCGAAGGAGGCCGTTCTTTTCCTGATGGGAGGACTGACTGTTACGGGAATATTTCTGTTATGGTCATTCTGTCACGATTTGGAACCTGAAAACCTTCTATGGCCAGCCAGCTTTCCCTGATTGTCCCTTTCTTGAACGAAGAAGCCGCCATCAGCCATTTTGTACGGAGTATCCTGCCTGTCCTCGACGGGATTGCGGACACGGACTGGGAAATCGTCTGTGTCGACGACGGCAGCAGCGATGGCACGCTGCGGGAACTGATCGGATTTTGTGAAACCGACCGGCGGTTCAGGGTGCTCGAACTGTCGCGCAATTTCGGCAAGGAAGCCGCGCTGACGGCTGGCCTTGATGCTGCGACGGGAGACGCGGTCATCATCATTGACGCCGATCTCCAGGACCCGCCCGAGATCATCCCGAAAATGGTGCAGGTCTGGCGCGATGGGGCAGAGGTCGTGCTGGGCAGACGGATCGACCGCTCCAGCGACAGTCTGCTCAAGCGCAAGACGGCGTCCTGGTTCTATGCGCTGCATAACCGGCTTGCCCATATCCGGATTCCGGAAAATGTGGGGGATTTCCGTCTGATGGACCGATGCGTGGTCGAGGCGCTCAAAAGGCTGCCCGAGCGTCAGCGGTTCATGAAAGGTCTGTTCGCCTGGGTTGGCTTCCGGACGGTCAGCATCGATTACGTCCGCGCGCCCCGTGCGGTGGGCATGACGAAGTTCTCCGGCTATTCCCTGTGGAATTTCGCGCTTGAAGGCTTCACCAGCTTTTCCTCCGCTCCCATCCGGCTATGGACCTATCTGGGAACGGCGGGTGCGCTGCTTTCCATGTTTTATGCGCTTTTCATCGTGCTGCGGACGATCGTCTGGGGTAATCCCGTGCCGGGTTATACATCCCTGTTCGTGGCGATCATTTTTTTCAGCAGTGTGCAGATCATCAGTATCGGCATGCTGGGGGAATATATCGGCCGCATCTATATGGAGACGAAGCAGCGTCCGATTTACGTGCTCCGTCGCACGTACTGACTGGTCGAATGCGGCCAGGTATTCTGTTGCGTGATCGTAAAAAACAGCTACTCTTTTCCGTAAAGGATCAGGGCAGAGGAGAAATACGAAACATGCCGGAGAGGCTCGCCATAAAAAGGCACGGTTTTCTGACGCGGCGTCATGTCCTGTTCGGAGGGGCTGCGGCCTGTGTCAGTCAGATGGCCGCCTGCGCGCGTCCGGGTTCTTCGTTTGGCGCAGTGGATGTTCTCGTCCGGGATGCCATCAGAAGAGGCGAAGCTCCGGGCGCGGTGGTCGCGATCGGTCATGATGAAAAGATCGTGCACCGGTTCGTCTATGGAAAGCGCGCACTTGCTCCGGTGTCCGAACCTCTGGACTGGAAGACGCGCTTTGACATGGCGTCCCTCACCAAGCCGACCATGACGGCGCTGGCGGTCATGCAGCTGGTCGAGCAGCAGAAGCTGCAACTGGATGACCGCGTCAGCCAGTATTTTCCGGAATTTGCATCCAATGGAAAGGGCGACATTTCGGTTCGCCTGCTCATGACCCATTATTCCGGCCTGCCGCCGGATATTCCCCTGAACGATCCCTGGACCGGCAAGGCCGAGGGTGTCAGGCGGGCCATGATGTCTCCGCTCGCCAACCCACCGGGCGAGAAATTCGTTTATAGTGACATCAATTACATCATGCTGGGGCTTCTGGTCGAAAAGTTGAGCGGCCTGTCGCTCGACCAGTATGCGCGGATCAATATTCTTGAACCGCTGGGCATGACGGAATCCGGTTATCTTCCGGCGGCCAGCCTGCGTCCCCTCATTGCCCCGACACAGTATGACGAGCAGGGCAACATGCTGCGAGGCGTGGTGCATGATCCGACGGCTCGGAGAATGGGGGGCGTGGCCGGCCATGCCGGGCTGTTCTCGGATGCGCGGGACATGACGCTTTATGCGCAGGCTCTTCTGGATCGTCTGAAAGGACGTCCGAGCCGCTTCCCCCTGCGCCGGGAGACGCTCGTCCTCATGACCACACCGCAGCAGCCGGCAGGAAAAACGGAGCTTCGGGGACTGGGATGGGATATCGACACCCATTATTCGTCCCCGAGGGGAGAGGTGTTTTCCCGTCGCTCCTTCGGACATACCGGTTTTACCGGCACGTCTCTCTGGATCGATCCGGACAGCGACAGCTATGTGCTGATCCTGACCAACCGGGTCCATCCGTCAGGGGGGCACAGTGTCGTGCGGCTGAGGCATGATATCGCCACGGCAGCGGGAAGGGCGCTCGGCCTTTCCGCGCCGGTCTAGGACTTTTCCGCAACTGCGTTTCAGGGAACATGCCGGACACCGACGAAGGGGTGCAGCGGCTCTTTCGGGCAGATTCCGGGATACAGGGCGATCAGTTCAAGAACATGCCGCGTCAGGGCATCGCGGCTGGTTCTGATCTTTTCCCCTTCGGCCTGACGCACGGCATCGCTTTGCGACAGCAGATCACCGGCATACCCGACTTCCCGCGCCATTTCCGCATCCGGCAGTGCGGAGAGCGGGACGAACTGGACCGGAAGGTCAAGCGTCTGGGCTTTCGTGCGGTTCGCGTCCGCCTGAAGGCCGAAAACGGGCAGGGTGCCGGAACTGCTGACTGAAAAGCTGCCCGAGGACGTAAAGCTCCCCGACAGTGATAGCGTAACCGGCCCGGACATCATGGCGACAACCGGGTCCGGAACGTGCTGACTGCATTGCAGGGCACGGACGTTCCGGTCGAACCTTGTTTTCTGCTCCTCTGTCCACTCCTGCACATGCGAGGTGCTGACCACACCCGTTTTCGTCAGATCCATCTGGATGCCGGCAATGGCCTTACTGATCGTGACCGGGGAAGGAGACCCCGCCGAACAGCCGCCGAGAAGGGCGACTGCCAGCAGGGCCAGAGCAGGACGACCGGAGGAAATCCGGCCGTTCATACGCCTCTCACTTCCCCCAGAAGGGCCTCGAAGGCTTCCCCGTTCGGCGATGTGCCGGGAATACCGAGCCAGTTCTGACGCGACAGCAGACCATAGGCTTCATCGGCAATCTTCGTGAAGGTATCCCACGGCATGAAGGTCCGCGTGCCCCAGGTATTGAAGAAAAGCCCTTGGGGATTGTAGCCCACGAGGGCGATGGCATGACCGCCCACCGGTGTTCGGTCGGAAATGGCGTTCCAGTCCCATGTCGCGCCCAGTGGAAGATCCATGAAGCCCTGTGGCACCTGCACCCCTGCGAGAACACCGCCAAGATAGCAGATGCCGCGGCGGATCCCGTCGCAGTCCTGCGGATCGATCGTGCCGTAAGCCGTCAGGTAATCCAGGGTCTGTCCCGGACGGTGCAGACCCTGACGCAGCCAGAAGTTCAGCTCGTCCAGCAGAACCGTTCCGTTGTCCCGAGCCCCCGTCTGTGGATCGAACCCGGTCACGGCCCCGTAGTTGTTCAGCACCATCTTCGTGGAGAGGATGACCAGCCCCTGTGCGGCATGGGTCCATGTCGCCGTCAGGGCCGCATGGGCCGCGAATGCACAGCAGCCATACCGGTCATTGCCCCACATCTGATAGGGCACTCCTTCGGACCAGTCTTTCTGCACGGGAATGGCGGGAAAGTGTGCGGCCAGCATGGGCACCAGACGATAGGTTCTCAGATCATGCTTGGGCGCACGTTTGCCAAGGCATCGGGACATGGACAACTCCGGCAGGAACATAAAAAAAGGAGCGGTTCAGGCGAACCGCTCCTGTCTTTCGGGTGAGGAAGCGGACGGAGCGTCAGACGCCCTGATAGATCCGGGCGCGGATCAGTTCCGGCGATTGCGTCGTGGCTGCGAAAGGGGCGGCCGTAACGCCTGCGAGGGCTTCGATCAGGGGGATCATCGCGGATACCGTGCTCATGTAAGTGGCGGCGGAGGGCGAGTAGACCTTCACGATCGGTGTTGCGATGGCCATCAGGGTCTGAAGGTCGGTGCCAAGGCTTTTGGCCCAGTCCTTGCCGGTCGTGATCGTAATGGAGCCGTTCGAGTTGGCCGCAACCTGTGCGGTCACGCTCCTGATCCGGGCGATCAGCTTGTCGAACGTCGCCTTGTCCGTGGCGGACAGATGACTTTCCAGATCCGGAATGCTCTCGATGGCCTGAACCGCATAGGCGATGGCGGCGGCGTCACTGCTCAGGGCCTGGGTGTTGAAAGTGGTCGTGCTGCCGGTCGTGGTGCAGGCGCTCGTGGACGCGAGAAGAACGGCGCCAAGGCTCAGGGCGATCAGACGGTTACGCATCAGTAAAAGCTCCAGAAATGAAAAAAGCCGCCTCAGGGGAGCGGCCATGGATCGTTAAAATGAAAATTGTCTCCGGGCAGGCTGTCAGCCCGGTTGTGAAATGACCGATGTTGAAATCAGTCGACGCGACGGGGCGGCTCACCGGCCTTCGGATGCGTCGAGGCCATATCCAGCCCCAGTTTTTCGGCGTCTTTCGCACGGGAGGAGCCAACCGGCACCATGATGGCTTTCGCCCCCGGCTGATAGGCGCTGGTATTCCAGCCTTTCGCCTGCGCGATCATGCTCACGATCCGGAACAGCGGCAGCAGCTTCGACGTGCTGGCCGGCGGCTTCCAGAAGCGCAGGGCCAGCGCGGCCGAGGCAACGAGAAATGTGATGATTGAAACAATATCGCCAGCGTATTTGGCAGGCAGATAGGGCAGGATTGTCTGGAACAGCGATGTCCAGTCCATTGTCATCTCCGGCTATGAAAAACCGCCCCGAAAAGGCGGGCGTGTCAATACACACTGCCGGTCTAGGGAGAAGTTTTCGCACGCACCAAGGAGAAAATGCCGTCAAGCGGCAACTGGCAGTTTCCGCAGGTCTTCAGCAGCAGGATCGGCCGTTTGACGATCTCTCGCGAACACCATACGGTTCGGCATCATCACGATTATTACGGGCGATTTCATGGTGTTCAATTTCAGGCTCGCCGCACTCCTCGCGGCTTCGGCGTTTTTTCTTTCGGCTGAAGCGCATGCCGCTTCCACGAACCCGTTCTTTTCGGCAAGCACGCTGCCCTATCAGGCCCCGCGCTTCGACCAGATCACGGACAGTGACTATGCCCCGGCCTTTGAGCGCGGAATGGCCGAGCATCTGCGCGAGATCAGGGCAATCGCCAATAACCGTGCCGCTCCCACCTTCGACAACACCATTGCCGCCATGGAACGCGCGGGCCAGACCCTCAACCGCGTGCAGATGACGTTCTATGGCGTGTATCAGGCCAACACCGACGATACGCTGGACAAGGTGCAGAGCCAGGAAGCCCCGCGCCTGACCGCCCATGAAGATGAAGTCTATCTGAACGCGAAGCTCTTCGCCCGCGTGAAGTCCCTTTATGACCGCCGCGAAAAGCTCAACCTGACGCCCGAACAGGCCCAGCTTCTCGATATCTATTACCAGCAGTTCGTCCACGCTGGCGCTGAACTCTCCGCGGCGGACAAGACGAAACTGCGCGCGATCAACACGCGCCTTTCCAGTCTTGAGACGCAGTACGAGCAGAAGCTGATTGCCAGCGCCAAGAACGGCGCCCTGATCGTGGACAGCAAAAAGGCGCTGGCCGGTCTGGATGACAACACGATCGCCTCGGCTGCCAAGGCCGCGCAGGAGCGTGGGCTGACTGGTAAATGGGTCATCCCCCTTCAGAACACGACGCAGCAGCCGGCCCTGTCTTCCCTGACCGGCCGAGAAACCCGCCAGGCCCTGTTCGAGCAGAGCTGGACCCGCGCCGAGAAGGGCGACAAGAACGATACCCGCGCCACGATCGCCGAACTGGCGGAACTCCGCGCGCAGAAGGCCGCGCTCTTCGGCTATCCGAATTTCGCCGCCTATACGCTGTACGATCAGATGGCCAGGACGCCGGAAGCCGCGGAAAACTTCATGCAGCAGCTCGTTCCGGCCACGGTCGCCGAGCAGAAGCGCGAAGCCGGGGTCCTTCAGAAGGCCATTCGCAAGGACGGCGGAAAGTTCGATCTGAAGCCCTGGGACTGGGAGCATTATTCCGATCAGGTGCGCCGGGCGAAGTACAATCTCGATCAGGATGAAATCAAGCCGTATTTCGAACTCAAAACGGTCCTGACGGATGGCGTGTTCTTTGCCGCCAACCAGCTTTACGGGATCACGTTCCAGCAGCGGACGGATATCCCCGTCTATCAGCCTGACGTCATGGTCTTCGAAGTCCATGACAAGGACGGCTCTCCGCTGGGCCTGATGTATTTCGATTACTTCAAGAGGGACAACAAGTCCGGCGGTGCCTGGATGTCCAACTTCGTCGGGCAGTCCAAGCTGCTTGGGACGAAGCCCGTCATCTACAACGTCGCCAACTTCACCAAGGCGGCCCCCGGCCAGCCGCAGCTCATCACGTCCGACGACGTGACGACCATGTTCCACGAATTCGGCCATGCTCTGCATGGTCTGTTCGCGGACCAGACCTATCCGTCGCTGTCCGGCACGAGTGTGGCGCGCGACTTCGTGGAGTTCCCCTCGCAGTTCAACGAGAACTGGGCGCTGGACCCGAAGGTCCTGTCGCATTACGCCCGGCACTACAAGACCGGCGCCCCGATGCCCAAGGCCCTGGTCGAGAAGATCCGCAAGGCCGCACATTTCAACCAGGGCTATGCGCTGGGCGAGATCGTCGCCGCAGCCGAACTGGACATGAAGTGGCACAGCCTGCCCGCGACGGCACCGCGTCAGGACGTGGACAGGTTTGAGAGCGATGCGCTGAACAGCACGGGGCTGGACGTCGCAGCCGTTCCGCCGCGTTATCGTTCCAGCTACTTCCTGCATATCTGGTCCAACGGATATGCAGCCGGCTATTACGCCTATCTGTGGACGGAAATGCTGGATCAGGACGTGTTCTCCTGGTTCCAGGAGCATGGGGGGCTGACACGTGAAAACGGACAGCGCTTCCGCGACATGATCCTCTCGAAGGGACATACCATGGATTACGCCCCGATGTTCCGCGCCTTCTACGGCCGCGACCCGGACATCACCCCGATGCTGGTGCATCGTGGGCTTGTTTCCGAACAGGGCAGGTAATTACCAGCCGGGAGGAAAGACCTGACCCTTCCTCCCGGGCTTTCCTTTCGGGACAAAAACATGCCGGCACCTACGCTCAGAATGAGCTTCCTTCGTTTTGTGGTCCATTCGTTGCGACTTCGGTATGGATGGTCGCAACGGGCGCCCAGTGGACGATCCAGGCGTTCAACATGGACAGTTACTGGACCTTGGGCCGTGATCTGCTTGCGGCCGTCATGGCGCTGCTGATGATGCAGGTGCGCGGCGCGTTGGGTTTTCAGGATGGAACATTCGTCATGGGAGCGCTCACACTCTGTGTCCTGAGGATACTCGCACAGGATTATCAGCGCGATCCGGTTGAAAAGAGCGTCTATATCCGCCGCGATCGCGTGGAACCGGCGGCACTGAAAGACGCCGGCCCGATTTCTTCTTCCCAGAACCATAACTGAAGATATGCTCTTGCCATGACACAGAAGACATTCCCCCGACGCAGCCTGTTTCTCGCCACTGTCCTGACAGCGGTTCTTCTCGCTCCGGTCGCCGGTCATGCCGACCCTACAGCCGAGATCAGCCCGTCCCGCATGTCGGAGACGATGAAGATCCTGGCGTCCGACCGGTTCGAGGGCCGTGCCCCCGGAACGGAAGGGGAGAAGGTCACGGTTCCTTGGCTGATCGCGCAGTACAAGGCTCTGGGGCTTGAACCGGCTGGCGAAAATGGCGGATGGACGCAGACTGTCCCCATGATCCGCACCAGAACCGCCGCGAACGGTTCCATCAGCGCCCGGATCGGCGGCAGGACGCTTCCCCTGATCCAGCTACAGGACATCTATCTCTCGACGCTGCTGCCGGAAGACCGGCTTCAGATCAAAAATGCTCCGATGGTTTTCGTAGGCTACGGCGTATATGCGCCGGAGCGCCAGTGGGATGATTTCAAGGGCGTCGATCTCAAGGGCAAGGTCGCGGTTTTCCTCGTCAACGATCCCGATTTCGATGCGGTTCCCGGTGAGCCCGTCGCCGGTCGCTTCGGCGGCAAGACCATGACGTATTACGGCCGCTGGACCTATAAATACGAGGAAGCTGCCCGGCGTGGCGCCATCGCCGCCCTGATCGTGCACGATACGGCAGGCGCGTCCTATCCCTGGAGCACGGTCGTGGCACCGGGCGGTGAGGCGTATGATGTGGAACATGCCGCTACCGAAAGCCCTCCCGTTCCTGTTCAGGGCTGGCTTGAGGGCAAGACCGCCGCCGCACTGTTCCGGCAGGCCGGGTTGAATCTTGAGGCCCTGCGGATTAAGGCCCGTTCCGGGAGCTTCCGTCCCGTCACGCTGAAGCACACGACGTTCTCAGCCGACCTGCCGGTCACGGTCGATCGTCTGCAAAGCCAGAACGTACTCGCCAAAATCACAGGCGCGAAATATCCGGACGAAACGGTCATGTTCGGTGCGCACTGGGACGCTTACGGCAAGAGCACCGACGCGCAGGGCCATACTGTCATCCGTCGCGGTGCAATCGATGACGGCTCGGGAATTGCAGCCCTGTTCGAAATCGCCCGTGCTTTCAAGGCCGGTCCAAAGCCCGACCGGACCATCCGTTTCGCTGCCTGGACGGGCGAGGAGCGCGGTCTGCTGGGATCAGGCTGGTACGTCGCCCATCCGCTGGCGCCGCTGGACAGAACGGCTGCCAATCTGACGATGGACGTGCTCCAGATGGCTGGCCCTGCGCATAACGCCTTCATCATCGGGGCAGGGCAGGACACGCTTCAGGAACAGTTCGCGGCCGCCGTGGCTCTTCAGGGCCGCACCGCACAGCCCGAAGCGATGCCGGAACGCGGCGCGTTCTATCGCGCGGATCATCTGCCGTTCGCACGGGCTGGCGTGCCGGTCCTTGCGGTCATGGATATGGCCGGTAAGTTCGATCTTCTGAAGGGTGGAACGGAAGCCGGCGGAAAATGGCTGACGGCCTACATGGCCTGCTACCATCAGGCCTGCGATGCCTGGAGCCCGGACTGGGACGTCCGTGGTGCCGCGCAGGACGTCTGGGCTGTCTGGAAAGTCGGGCATGACGTGGCCTTCTCGCATGACTGGCCGCAATGGAAGGCCGGTTCGGAATTCGCCGCAATCCGCCAGAAGACCGCTCCGGCTACGGTTCAGTAAGACGCGCTATTTCCGGTTCCGTCAGATCGTCCAGGGCGGAACCGGCCCATAGCGTTCAACCAGAAAATCGATCATCGCCCGGATTTTGAGCGGGACATGAGGCGTCGGAGCATAGACAGCATGCAACTCCGGCCCCGTCATGACGGGCACATCAAGAGGTAGCGGAACCAGCCGACCTGATTTCAGCTCATCCGAAAGGATGAATATCGGCTGGTAGATGATGCCCTGTCCGGCCACGGCAGCTTCGCGCAGGATATCGCCGTTATTGGCATGCATGGGACCGCTCACCGGGACCGTGCGCTCGCCGTTCGGACCAAAGCTCCAGCGCGCGCTGCTGATTTCGTCGCCAAGCGTGTAACCCAGACAACGATGCTTAGGCAGGTCGGCAACGCTGCGGGGTGTGCCACACTCTGCCAGATAGGACGGTGCCGCGCAGACCACGAAATCGACCTGCGCCAGCCGACGCGACCGCAACGCGCTCGATGGCATTCGCCCGATGCGCAGCGTCAGATCCCATCCTTCGGTAATCGGATCAATCCGCCGGTCATCAAGCCCCAGTTCGACCGTAACGAGGGGATGGCGTCGGCTGAATTCCGGCAGGATCGGCCCGACATGCCGGATGGCGAACGAGACCGGCGCATTCAGGCGCAGAAGCCCGCGCGGCTCCTGGTTTTCCGCCGAGACTTCCTGTTCCATCTCTTCCAGATCCGTCAGGATTTTCTGACTGCGGATGAAAAAGAGACGCCCCGGTTCCGTCAGCGACAGCCTGCGCGTGCTGCGATGGAACAGTGAGATCCCCAGCCGGCTTTCCAGAGCGGTAATGTGTTTCGTGATCATCGTCTGTGACAGACCCAGTGAGCGCGCGGCCCCTGAAAAGCTGCCTTGAGCCACGACCTTTGCAAAAACCTGCATGCCCGTGAAGCGATCAAGCATTCACCTCACACTCCTGGTGTCAGATCCTATCCCGGATCAGGGAGTTATTCTTTTTAAGTGAGGGTGGCAAGATCAGTCCCATCGTACGGAACGGAGACACTCACGATGACCCTGAACGATCAGGACACGACGCGGCAGCCCGTTCTTTTTCTGCCGCATGGTGGTGGTCCCTGCTTCTTCATGGAGTGGGGAACGACATGGGATCGCATGGCGGTCTATCTCCGTTCCGTGAGGCCATCCCTGCCACGTCGTCCGGATGCCATTGTGGTCATGTCCGGTCACTGGGAGACACAGGGTATGGTCGTCGGATCAACGGCTCATCCGTCGCTGATCTACGATTATTACGGCTTTCCGCCTCACACCTATCAGCTTGAATATCCCGTACCCGGATCGCCGATCGTGGCAGGGAAAATCCGCGATCTCCTGCGTCACGGGGGTATGGCCTGTACGGAAAATGCCACCCGAGGGCTGGATCACGGGGTGTTCATTCCCTTCATGCTCGCATTTCCCGATGCGGATGTCCCGGTTGTGGAGATTTCCCTGCCAGGGTCGCTGGATGCCGCAGGCGTCCTGCAACTCGGGGAGATGCTGGCGCCTTTGCGGGACGAAAACATACTGATCGTGGGCACGGGCATGACTTACCACAACATGCGTCATCTGATGCGCCCCGATGGCGTGTCGGATGCGCAATCCGTAGCGTTCGATACCTGGCTTCAGCAGGCGATCGAGGCTCCGCTCGCCCGTCGCACACAAAGCCTTCTGGACTGGGAGCACGCCCCGTTTGCGCGGGAGTGCCACCCTCAGCCGGAACATCTCCTGCCGTTGATGTTCGCCGCCGGAGCCGCGGGAACCGACGCGGGCCATCGCGATTACAACGATATCGTCATGGGGAAGGCCCTGTCCGGTTTCCGGTTTGGCTGATGTCCTCAATTCACTTCATCAAGAAAGATCATGACATCATGAAAACACGTTTCCTCAAGGGCGCAGGCGCTGCGTTCGCTCTCGTCCTCCTGTCTTCCACGGCTTATGCTGCCAACCCTGCGGATGTGCAGTCCGGCGCCTATACGGTCGAGACCAGCCATACACAGATCGGTTTTTCCGTGCTGCATTTCGGCTTCACCTATTATTCCGGCCAGCTTTCCGGCGTCACCGGCGCGCTTCAGCTTGATACGGCCCATCCCGAGGCCTCGCACCTGAACGTGACCATCCCGGTTTCGAGCATTTCAACTACCAGCACGGTTCTGACCGGCGAACTCAAAAACAGTGAATGGTTCGATGTCGCGAAATATCCGGATGCGACCTTCGTCTCGACGCGGGTTCGTCGCACGGGGACGGATGAAGCTCTGGTAACCGGCAACCTGACGCTGCATGGCGTCACCCATCCGGAAGTCCTGCACGTCCGTTTCGTGGGCGCAGGCATCAACCCGATGGACAAGGCCTATACGGTCGGCTTTCAGGCCGACGCGACGATCCATCGCAGCGATTTCGGCGTGAAGAAATATGTCCCCTATGTCGGCGATGACGTGACGCTGACGATTGCCGGGGCATTTGAGAAGACTGCCGCGAAATAACGCGCATAAAAGAAAACGGCTCACGAGAGTGGACCGTTTTCTTTTTCAGACTGTCCGGAAAGATCAGGACGTCTTGCGGACTTTCCAGCCGGTTTCCTTGAGCAGGAAACCGAGCAGAATAGCAATTCCGATACCGATGACCAGCGGCAGGAAGGCCGTATGGAACTGTTCCATCGTCTCCGGCGCATTCTTGCCCATCAGGGCGGAAACAAGCGGGGACATGATGCCGGTCGTGCCGAACACGAGGAAGTTCATGACACCGGCGGCCGTTCCCTTGACCTCGGGCGGATTGACTTCCTTCATCGATGAGAACGGGATCATGGCCGCGCCGGAAGCAATACCCATGACCAGCGCCACGGAATAGTGGGGCAGAACGCCGACCGGGACATAGAGCGCGCAGAGCGACGCCGCCAGCAGCACCAGCGCACCGCCGATCAGGACGGGCTTGCGACGGCCGATCTTGTCGGAAATCCAGCCCAGAAGCGGGCAGCCGATTACCCAGCCGATGGGGACCATCGAAACATCGGTGGCCGCAAAGCCCATCGTCGTGTGCTCACCCTTGCTCAGCATCAGCGCACCCCAGCCCAGGGCACCGATCGTGGTCGGCACGAAGAGCAGGCCACCCGCAAGACCTGCGATCCAGCTCTGGGGGTTGGAGAAGATGATCTTGAAGGGACGCAGCAGGTTGGCCATGGAAAAATCGCCATGGTGCTGGGTGCTGTCACCCGTATCGCGCGGCATGACGAAGAAGACCGCCACGGCCAGCAGGAGCCCGATGACACCAAAGCCCAGCCAGATCGACTGCCAGGGGATGTGGAACGACCCATGCGGATCGATCAGGATGCGCGTCGGCTTGGAGCCGAAAGCGGCACCGGCCATGCCCATGCACTGCGTCAGACCGACGAAAAGCGCCAGCGTCCGGGCCGGAAGATAGCGCGCGGCAACGTAGGATGCGCCGACGAACGCACAGATCGCGCCAATGCCCTGAATGATGTAGCCGCCGATACCCGCAACCAGGCTACCTTGGCCGAAGATCAGGCAGCCCACGCCCGTGGTGGCAATGAACATCGGCATGATGGCATGGGCGCCATAACGGTCCAGCAGCACGCCCACGGCCAGGGCCATCAGCGCGTACACGATGTAATAGGACGCGATCATCAGGCCGAGATGGCTGTTGCCCCAGGCCTGTGTCAGCTCATCCTGCATGATGCCGGGAGCGGAACGGATGGCGTACTGATAGAAGTAGAACAGCGCGCACAGAAACCATGACAGCACATAGAGCGGCTGAAGTGTCTGCGGTTGCGTCGGGGCCGGATTCAGGGGCTTGGGCGGCGCCTGAGTTGTTGTGCCAGACATGAATTTCTCCAGAGTGTCATGGCTGGCCTGTCAGACCGGAAACCATGACTGTGAGGGCGCGGAAGTCCCGAAAAAGATTGTTTTCCGGTTGGAATGATTCGTCAGGTAATGTGAATACTTCACCGGATGTTATTGCTGGAAGGGGTAATAACGGAAGGTCACATACACCGTATGTCCGTAAGTCGTGGGGTCGACGGCATGATCCGCGCCGTCATTGCCCTTGAAGGCGAACTTCCGGATATAGGTGTACTGAATCCCGCCCATGACACTGCCGTAATGGCCGTCCAGGAAGTGCCACCAGCCGCCTGTCGTCAGGGAAGCCAGCGTTCTTGTCTGGGCAGAACATGTTCCGAATTCGTATTCACAGCCGGACAGGTTCAGGTCTGTCGCGCCATAGCCATGCTGGATGCCATCGGCGCCCAGATAGGTGCGACGTCCCGCGCTCTCCACACCGCCATAGGTATAAAGCAGCACGGAGCGCGCCGGATGCCCGACCAGCCCGAGTGACCCCATGATTTCCGGGATCGGAGTGAGATTGCCATTGCTGTCGAAGGTCGTATCGGGAATGAGGCTGGGTCCGTAGCGTCCGACCCCCTGACCGGCGAGCACGTTTCCGGTCAACTGAAGTTTGTCGGTCCCGAGCGGCACGGTCATGCCAGCGCCCACGCCACCGCCGAACTGGGTGCTTTTGTGGGTATGGTTTTCACCGGCCGGCTGCACGAGACTACGGAACCAGCGGGCAAGGCCAAAGACCTCATAATGCCCGAATGACGTATCGACTGCCGTTTTGAGGACAATGTCGGGAGCGGGATTGTAGCTGTACTGCGTGTTCGGGTTCAGCAGGACGCCACCGCTATTGGCGTAATAGACCCGCGGCCCGGCCAGATGGCCGTAACTGGCGGGGAGGGTCCCGCCGGAGCTGAGCGTATCGGAGAAACCGACCGTCGCCTGGGGATCCTCGATCGACAGCGCGATCCAGTATTTCTTGTCCCAGTCCTTGGCGATCCGGATTTGTGGCACGCGGGTAAAGGTAATGCCCGGGATCTGGTTGTTATCCGTCACGGCCGGGAGCTGTTCCTGACGGGGAATGACGCCCTTGGCGTAATTGGTCGTCAGGCTCCAGGCCTGGCCCATGAGGACGTGCAGCCCCCAGTCCTTCTGCGTGAACGTGAAATATCCCTGCCGCAGACGGGGGGTATAACCGTTGATCTGCACACTGTTGGTCGTCCCGCCAGACCCGCCGAAATCGCTCTCAACATAAGCCTGAAGACGCACGGACTTGGTCGGATTGGCTTCCAGAAGCGTGGAGAAACGCGAAAGCTGTGCCGAAAACCGTTCCTCGCTCAGCCCGTGATTGGGGCTATTGGCATACGGGAAATTGTTCCACGCCGTCGCAGGGCCACTGGTCATGTTCGAACTTCTCCAGATGTTGGAGAAATCGATGAACCCGCCCAGCCTGACCGTCAGATTGCCAATCTGGAAGACCGGCGGAAGATGATCCACTTCCGTCTGGGTAATGGCGAGCGGACTGGACGATGTCAGGTCGATGGATGTCCGGTGCGCTTCGTTGTGCTGGTTACCCAGCCACTGGAACAGCGGAGGCGGGGTCTGGTGGGCTGGCGTAACGATCGGGGTGGAAGGGGCCTGTGCGGATCCTGCCGTGATGCTGTCCGGGACGAAGCCTGCTGTTGAAACCGGCATGATCCTATTGCCGGGGCGGGGAATGTTACTGGCGGGAGAGAACGGTGATGTTGCCGCGCGGGCGGTTTCGATTTTTGGGGCCTCGCCCTTTATCGGCACCCTGCTGAGTGTCACCCTGCGCGCGACGGAGGTTTTCGGGGTATTCGGACGGGCCGCGTGGGAGGCTGAGCCTGCGTGGCGGCGTTGCTCGATGGCCTGAAGGCGGCTTTCGAGCATACGCATCTCCGCCTTGATCGCGGCCAGTTCCTGATCGTCGGTGCTCTGGGCAAAGGCGGAAAGAGGAGAGCCAATGAAAAAGACGGCGCCCAGAAGCAGTCTGTATCGTCTGGGCAGGTAATTTCCCGTGATCTTCAGGCCACCGAGAGGAGACACAGCTTTCCCTTCCTAAAATTCGTTCAAGGAATTGCGTTAGTGATCGGACTGCCATGGCGACGGGAACCGCCAGTCGGAAGAGATTTACGCGCTCAAGGAAGTTTAAAAATTGATATATCTCAAAAATAATGAAAATTACACATTATTTATGGATCGGAATAACAATTTATCACGGTTTGCGAAAGTATATTCGTTCTCTCTTCCCGGATATTCAACGATTTCCATATTGGAGACAGGGTGCTGAGGAGAAATTGTTTAAATACAGCTCTCCTCAATAATGGTTTCCATGTTTTCTTATTTTGTCTTCTTTTTCTTGCCCCTGGAGCGCTTTTCCTTTGCTGCGCTCTGCGACGGGGCGGATGTTCCGCCCCTGGCGCGTTCGATGACGAACCTGGCGTAATCATCCATATCGCCATCGAAGGGGACGATCTGGTTGTCCGCGGCCAGCCACAGCCGGTCCGCGACCAGTTCCATCAGCGAACGGTCATGGGTGATGAGAATAACCGCGCCTTCGTAGCTGTTGAGGGCGTCCAGCAGGGCGCGGCGGCTGTCGATGTCCAGATGGTTGGTCGGCTCATCGAGGATCAGCAGATGCGGGGCGGCCATGGCCACCATGTTCAGCAGCAGGCGCGCGCGTTCCCCGCCGGAGAGCGCCTCGACCTTGGTACCCTGCTTTTCAAAATGGATGCCGAACTGCGCCAGACGGGAGCGGTGGGACTGATCGCTGTCCGTCGGCCGGGCTTCGCGCATGATGTCGAGCGGGGTCTGCTCGGGATCGAGCGCCTCGATCTGGTGCTGATGGAACCAACCGACCTCGATACGGGGAGAGCGGGAGACTTCACCGGAGCGGACTTCTAGAGCGCCCGCGATCATTTTCGCGAAGGTGGATTTGCCCGCACCATTGACACCAAGCAGGCCGATACGGTCATCCACGTCCAGCCTGAGGTTCAGATCGCGCAGGATGGCGGGATCGTCGCCATAGCCGACTTCGACGTTTTCCAGCCGGATCAGGGGCGGCGCGAGGGGACGGGCCGGTGAGGGGAGCAGGAATGGCGAGACCGAAGCCTCGATCGTGGTTTCGATCGGCGTCAGTTTGGCAAGGCGCTTGACGCGGCTCTGGGCCTGGGCGGCTTTGGCGGCCGAGGCTTTGAAGCGGTCCACGAAGGACTGGAGATGGGCGCGCTCTGCTTCCTGCTTGGCGCGGGTGGCACTTTGCAGACGGATTTTCTCGGCGCGCTGGCGCTCGAAATCGTCGTATCCGCCAGTATAGAGTTCCAGCTTCCCTTCCGTGACGTGCAGGGTGAAATCGACGGAATTGTTCAGCAGTTCGCGGTCATGGCTGATGATGAGCGCGGAATGGGGATAACGGGCAAGGCGTGCTTCCAGCCACAGGGCACCTTCAAGATCGAGATAGTTCGTCGGCTCATCGAGCAGCAGCAGGTCAGGCTCGGCAAAAAGCGCGGCAGCCAAAGCCACGCGCATCCGCCAGCCGCCGGAGAACTCGGCCATCGGGCGATCGAGATCGGCGGTGGAGAAGCCCAGACCATTGAGAATCTCCGCCGCGCGGGAAGGGGCGCTATCGGCGTCGATTTCGATCAGGCGCATCCAGATATCGCCCATGCGCTCCGGATCGGCCGTTTCAAGCTCGGCCATGAGAGCCGCGCGTTCGGTATCGGCCGCGAGGATCGTGTCGATCAGGCTGATGGGGGTTGCGGGGTGTTCCTGATCCACGGTCGCCACTCGGGCCGCGCGGGGGATGACGATTTCACCGGAATCCGGCTGAAGCTCACCCTTGATCAGCTTGAAAAGCGTGGATTTCCCGACGCCGTTCCGGCCGACCAGAGACACCTTGGACGGGTTGGGCAGATTGGCGCTTGCACGATTGAAGAACTGTCGTCCCCAGGCGTTGAAGACAAGGTTTTCGATCTGAAGCATGGGGCAGGATGGTCCGGTGGCGGTAAAACGGGAGCGCCATCCCTATAACAGTTTGACCGTCCCGGACAGGGACGAGGCGGATCTTTTCCGCCTCGTTTGGGTGTTCGTATGAGCGGTATCAGTGGGCGTGGGCGGCGAGCCAGTCGTGGATCTGGCTCTGGGCCGCCTGAACGGCTTCCTTGCGGGCGGAAACCACGTTGAGGGCATGGGCCGTGGCGATTTTCGCGCCGGTCGTCCTGCTGGAAGACGGATCCTTCTGAAGCTCGGCCAGGATGTCCGGGTTGTTGGAATGTCCTGCGATGGCCGGGAGGAACCCGTCCTGTGACCAGGGAGCCAGATGCGTGCGGATTTCGGCTTCGTGCTGGCGGACCAGCTTCCAGACGAGGTCCGGATTTTCGCTGGCGGAGGCGACCTGTGACAGGGCCATGGAAATACGGCCGTTCGGAATGGCGCCGCTATAGGCCAGTTCCACGTTGTGACGGATCAGGTCAGGATCCGTGGCGTTGGCGAGCGCCTGGAACAGGCGGAGCTTGAGTTCGGTCGCTTGGGTGTCGCGGACCTTCTTTGCCATGATCTCCCAGGTCGCGGCATCGGCATGTTTCATCGTCAGGGCCGAGACCGTGCCGACCAGATCAGGGCGCAGGGAAGCCGGATTTTTGAGCCAGATTGCGAAACGGCGCTTGGCTTCCGCGAGAACGGCCGGGTCGTTGAAGGTTCCCAGAGCGGAAATCACGGACGGCCGCAGCATCGTGTCCAGCACGCTTTCATGCGGTTTCTGGTTCCAGCCGAGACGCTTCAGGACCGGGGCAAGGCGGCTGCGGGCATAGGCCTGGAATGCAGGGCGATCCGGGCTGCCGATTTCATAGAAATCGAGCGTTTCCAGCTTGCTGATGATTTCCTCAAGCGTGGCGATGTCGGTCTCATGCGCGGCGGTCAGCCGGTCCACGAGGTCGAAATAGGACGACAGTGCACCATGTCCGGCGCGGAACTGCGCGAACTGGTCGCCAAGGATATTGGCGCGATCGACCGGAGCGAATTTCGAAATCGAGGCGGCGACCGGAGCGAAGGCCACGTCGTCATAATGCACGCGGTAATATCCGCTCTCGCCCAGATCGAGCTTGAGAGGCGCATTGCAGCGTGGCAGGGTGAAGGTGGCGGGTTCCGCACCAAGCACCAGCTTGCGGGTCTCAAGACCGGGGCCGCCGGCGACAACCGGAATGTTCCAGGTCTGGGCTTTCGCATTCGGGTCATGGATCGTGAAGCGGCTCTGGGTCAGGGTGTAGGTCGTCTGGCCATTTTTGCAGACGGCCGCGACATTGACCTGCGGAATCCCGGGCTGTTCGGTGAAGCTGCGGGCGACCTTGCCGACATCCTGCCCGGACGTGCCGGAGAGCGCGTTCCACAGATCCTGACTGGTTGCGTTGCCGAAAGCATGGGCCTTCATATAGGCGCGCATTCCGTCGCGGAAATGATCTTCGCCAAGCCAGCCTTCCATCATACGGATAACCAGCTCGCCCTTGCCGTAGCTGATGCCGTCAAACGCGGAATTGGCTTCGCTGACATTGCGGATGACCTGCTGGATCGGATGGGTCGTGGACAGGGCGTCCGTGGCCATCGTTTCTTCACGGGTTTCGTGCTGACGCGGCCAGATATCCCATTCGGGGTTCATCTTGTCCGTCGCCTTGATTTCCATCCACGACGCAAAGCCTTCGTTCAGCCAGATATTGTCCCACCAGCCCATGGTCACCAGATCGCCGGACCACTGATGCGCCATTTCATGCGCAACGACTTCGTAGATCAGTTCGCGGGTGCGCGGTGTGCTGTTCTTCGGATCGAACAGAAGGACGTTGTCGATATAGGTCAGCGCCCCCCAGTTCTCCATCGCGCCGGCCTGGTAGTTGCCGGGGATGGCCAGCATGTCCATTTTCGGCAGCGGATATTTGATGCCGAAATAGTCGTTGTAATAAGGCAGGATCTTTTCGGCGGCGCCCAGTGCGTAGGTGCCCTGGCTTTCAAGGCCGGTCGGAGCGAAGACGCGGATGGGCGTGCCGTCCGCCTTGCCGTCCACGGATGCCATGTCACCGGCTACCAGTGCGAGCAGGTAGCTCGACATGCGGGGCGTCGGGCTGAAGGAAACGCGCTTCGTTTTGGTGTCCTGCTGCGTCGTGCCGATGATCGGCATGTTGCTGACAGCCGCGTATTCGAACGGCAGCGTGACGTTCAACTGATACGTCGCCTTGAAGGCGGGTTCGTCCCAGCCCGGGAACATCCGGCGGGCATCCGCGACTTCGAACTGCGTGACGAGCATCCGCTTTGGCTTGCCTGCCGGGTCGGTGTAGTCGTCGACATAGATGCCGTTCGGCGTTTTCAGGATCGGGCCGGAATACTTGATCGCCAGCGTGTGGACGCCGGCGGGAACGGGGGCCGGGAAGTGCAGGGTGACGGTTTCGGCGGCATCATCCTGACGGATCTCGGCTTTCTGCGAATTATCCAGAAGGGCGCTGGCCAGTTTGAGGCCAGCCTGATTAAGGGTGACGTCGGCGGTCGGGCTCCGGACTTCAACCCGGATGATCTCGTCGCCCTGAAGCGTCAGATGTTCCATGTCGGTTGTCAGGTCGATGATGTAGTCTGTCGGCACGACGGTCTTGGGAAGCTGTCCCGGTGTCGTCGCGAAGGAGAACGTGCCTTCAGCATGGGCGGGCATCGCGAGGGGCAGGCCAGCAAGCAGGGTTGTGAGAGCCAGAAGACGGCGCATGAAACGCAGTTCCTTGAAACATTTGAATGACGGGAAACGGAACGAACCGTTCGTTTTTGTTACGGAGACGGTGGCATAGCACTGTCATTCGGGAAAGTGTCTGTCCCTAAAAACCTTGTCATCTCCTGACGGGGCGGGATCTGCGGGGCTTTGCAGATGACTGCCCGGGCCTGACGAAGCTTATTGCCTCCGGGTGGGTTCGCTGAGCGCCATGATCAGCGCCGCGACCCACCCGATGATGGTCCAGCCCAGAAGCACGGTTATCATCGCAATCCGGTGCTGACGGATTGTATTGCGGCGGTAGGCGATCAGGACCGGAACAAGATAGACCGCCAGTCCCAGAGCGCCGAGAACCGCGAACACTCCCCCGGACTTCGCGGGACCGGACTTCGCGGGAACAGCCGAAGCGGAGAGGGCCTGCTCCCTTTCGGGCGGTTGGGCCGCGGCGGATGGAGGCCGGTTCGGCGCCTCGTGCGGTGTGGCCGCGGGTGGAACGGGCGGGGGGGCCGAAGCAGGCTCATGACTGTCCGTCACGGATGCCATCTGCTCGGGCGTGATGTATCCCGCGCGGACGAGGAAAAGGGACAGGGCCTGTGGGAAAGGGAGCAGTTCTTTTTCCTTGGCCGAACAGGCATGGCCATTCTGCTTTTCAGCGGGCGGTTTGAAATCGCATGCCGAGAGGCCGAAGCCGGATTTTTTCGTGGACTCTGCATGGGCCAGCATATCGCGCCAGCCTTCCGCGAACCGGCCCATATTGGCCATGGTCGCGACTTCATAGGCCAGGAAACCGTTGGGTTCGAAACGTCCCGACTTGATCCAGTTGCGGCGCCTGTCCGCCAGATCCTTCGCAAGATAGTCTCGGTAGGCCGGATCGCGCGTGACGTTTTCAAGAACGCCATCGTGGTAGCGTGCAATGACGACGGGGGCTTCGGAGCCGGCATGGGATGCGAAGGCATAGAGGAACGACTGATCGGATGTCAGGATTTCCTGCTGCCCGTTTCCGGCGATATCCACGACGTCCGGTTCCCCGTCACCGTCCATCGCTCCAAGTTCGAGATGCTGCCAGCTTTTGCCGGAACTGCCATCGGGGCGCAGATCGAATATGGAAGTGAGTGAGCAGCAATGGGCACCGCCGGTATAGGCGGAAACCATGACCTGCGGGAAAGACGACGACGTGTCCAGATGCCGCAATGACATCTTCAGTTGCGCCATGCCGTCATCCTCCGTGCCGTAAGGCGTCAGGGGGAATGAGGCGGGGCGGGAGTGTGTGTTGCCGGAGTGTGTGTTGCCAGACTGGCTAAGCGTCAGGAATGCCATGCTGCACGGAGAGGTCGGGCTGGTATCGGCATCGGCCCAGACGACGGGCACGTTGCAGCGTGTGGTCCGACGGACGTCCAGCATGGCAGCAATACCCTGTGCGGACAGGGTGGCATGGGTGCTGTTTCCTATCTCCGCCCGGGCGATCGGTGCGAGCGGATGGAGGGTGGCAGACCGGGCCGGAACGCCTGTGGCAAGGAGTGCTGGAAGCATGATGCCGATCAGGGTTTTCATCTTGAGGATGGTCTGTCTCCGCTTTTCTGTCATGCGTGCTCCGTGCTCCGCGGCATCAGGCATATCCCGACTTTCCCCTGTAACGCCAATGGAGGATGAGGAGTTTTCATCTTTCGCAAGGAGAAGCATCCCGGAAGGGGAACTGGTTTCTGAAGAAAGAAATTGGAAAATCAGTCGGTTGTGCGGGGTTCCCTGATCCACTAACACCAAAGCAGTCCCGGATGGATACTGCGGAACCGGGTATGCGAGGTATTATTGAATTTCCTGTCGTATCTTCCGGCCTGTGCTCTTTTTATCGTGCTTCCGACGCAGGCTGCGCCCTGTCCGGACATGTTCGCCGATGGCGTTGCACCCCAGGTGCTGAATGAAACGCTCCGGATCGGGACGGTTCAGCTATGCAATGCGGATTATGCGGTACTTGCTTCGGAAAGCACGAAGGGGCCGCTGTGGTCGGCCGAGGATCTGACGGAAGAAAATCTCGAAATCGCTGACCGCACGCGCCGGCAGGGAAGTTTTTACCCTGATGAGCGCCTTCCCGTGAGGATGCGGGCGGCGCTCGAGGATTACAGGGCTACGGGTTACGACCGCGGACACATGACACCCAGCGGGGACGAACCCGGTGTGCAGGCACAGCAGCAGTCTTTCCTGCTGTCGAACATCGTCCCGCAGACTGCTGAGCTGAACCGTGGGCCGTGGGAAGGGGTCGAGAGCGCTGTCCGGGGATGGGCCCGGCAGGAAGGGGAAATCTTTGTCGTGACCGGGCCCGGTTACGATCCGGATCAGATCCGTACGATCGGGGCGGGGCGTATTCCCGTGCCTGCCGTGACGTGGAAGGCGATCTATGATCCGGCGGCTCGCGGGATGGGAGCGTATGTGTGTCTGAACACGCGCCGTCCGACATGCCGGATTACGAGTGTGGCGCTTCTGACCGAGCTTGTGGGGATCGATCCGTTTCCCGCACTTCCGGCATCCCTGAAGGATCATGTCAGCGCCATGCCGCCGATCCGGGAAACGCCGGAGGCCCTTTCGAGACGGCCTCGCTCGCGGAAGCTGCTTCAGGAATGGGGATCGAAAGCGGCCCAGAAGGCTCTCAGAGCGCTTGTAAAAGCACTTGTGCAGTAGCCAGGGAGCGGAGAGGCCGTGACATGGTTGTATACTTTTGTTTCTCAAGTCGCGAGTATGAATATTTTATGAAAACCGAAAATGTCATAACTGAAAATCCCTGAAATAGACTAAGTCGGGGTTCTAAATAACGGAATCCGGACTTCATGCTTCATTTTGACCCCTCCTCGGCGACGTCGCTTGTCGCGCTGTGCCTCTGCTTCGTTCTGGTCTGCGTCTTTGAATTTGCCAATGGCTTTCATGACACGGCCAATGCTGTCGCAACTGTCATCTATACCAATTCGCTCAAGCCGACTGTCGCCGTCATCTGGTCGGGGCTGATGAACCTTCTGGGCGTGATCCTGGGCGGCATTTCTGTCGCCTACGCGCTCGTGGAGCTTCTGCCGCCGGATGTTCTTTCGCCGCCAAGCGGAAATCCGGCCGTTCCGATGCTGGTTGCGCTGTTCGGGACTGCCCTGGCCTGGAACCTGATGACGTGGTGGTTCGGAATTCCGAACTCGTCCTCACACTGCGTTATCGGATCGCTGGTCGGTATTGCGATCGGTGACTCCTTCGTCCATGCCCGCGAACTGGGTCACAGTGTGGACTGGAGCCAGATCTGGAAGGTGCTGCGTGCACTCGCCGTCTCGCCGGTGCTGGGCTTTGTCGGCGCGCTTTTGCTGTATTTCCTCATCAAATCCCTCGTGAAGATGCCGGAAATGTACAAGGCGCCCACGCCGGAGCAGAAGCCGAACCCGATCGTTCGGGCGGTGCTGGTCCTGACCTGTACGCTGGTCAGCTTCTCGCATGGCAGCAATGACGGTCAGAAGAGCATCGGCCTCATCATGCTGACGATCATCGGCATCATGCCTGCCGCCTTCGCGCTCAACCCGGCTTCTCCGGTCAGCATCGAGCAGATCCGCCAGGACGCGCAGCAGGCCCTGCCGCTGGTCACGCAGTATGACCGTTATTCCTTCAAGGGGGACGCTGTCGCTTCGATCGCCCGTCTTTCACAGACGGAAGCTCCTGCCGAGGCCCCGTCCGAACTGCGTGGCGACGTCTATCAGGTTCTGTCGGGCCTGCGGTCGGTTGCGGCCAACCCGGCGGCATCTGACGCGGAGAAGAAGCTTGCATCCCATCTCGCATCCGAACTGCGCCCGACCGTTGAATACGCGCCGGGCTGGGTGCGTCTGCTGAGTGCGCTGTGCCTCGGAATCGGGACCATGGTGGGCTACAAGCGGATTGTGCGGACGCTGGGCGAAGGCATCGGCACGACCCATCTGACGCCAGCACAGGGTGCTGCATCCGAGGTCGTTGGTGCGGGTCTGATTATGACCGCGGGCTATACCGGTCTGCCGGTTTCCACGACGCATATCATCACGTCGGGCGTTGCCGGGACGATGGTGGCGGCCGGGTCCGGCATCAACAAAAAGATGCTGACGAAGATCGTGATGGCATGGCTGCTGACACTGCCGGTGACGGTCTGTGTTGCAGCGGTGGTTTTCTACCTTCTCGCCTGATAGGCGGAACTTTTTGACTGGAGCATGATTGCTCCGGCCCTGATCGGGAAAGGGACGCGATATTGCTATCGCGTCCCTTTTTTTATTTCAGACCCCGGCGATCTGCAGGGCCAGCTGTGCCATACGGATGGCGCCTTCGCGGCTGCCTGCACCACAGATGAAGCGGGCAGGGTGGGCAAACACGGCATCGGACACGCCGGAGACAGCGGCCAGCTTTTCCCGCTCCAGTCCGCCCCAGGCTTCCGGAAGGGAAACGCGCTGGCCGAAATCGCCACGAACGGGCGGAACGGCCTTGATGTTCCATTGCTCCGGCCCTGCGGGGGAGACCACATACACAACCGGAAGATCGCGCTCGAAAATGACCTTTTCCGTCGGCATGCCCGTTTCCATGACGAGGATGCGCTTGTCTTCGGCATTTTCATAAGCTGCCAAAACGCGGTCTGTTGCCTTGAGGCTGGCGCGGACGCGGTCCACGACATTCGTCAGGTGAGACGCAACAGCCGTGGCGGCATTGGCGAAACCGAGGGATTCCCGGGCGCGGGATTCCTGGCGCCCGTAGAGTTCAGCCGTGTCCCAGGGCGGGCTACAGGCAGAGACGATATCCGCCAGCGACAGCTTGCCCATCTTGACCACGCCATTGTCATCCTGATCGATCGGCAGGATCAGGGACCTGTCGAGGCTCTGCCAGATCAGGTCCACTGTGGCATCATCAACCGGGGTCTTGAGAATGTTGCGGATGGCGGCGTGACCGTAATCCTTCCACAGCAGCCCGGCGGCGCTGTAAGGCGTGCCGTCTTCGCGAAGAGGCTTGTCCTTCATATGGTGGTCGTAGCGGCCATGCGGGGGGTCATAGAGGCCGCCGACGTCGAAGACGATATCGGCCGATTTGATGACATCCGGATTGCGGGTGCGGATGAAGGTCAGGCGGTCGGCGGATTTTTCTTCAAGGATGCGTGCGCGCAGATCACCCTGCGGGGCGAGCGCGTAGTGCAGGATGACATAGCCCATGGTCTCGTCGACATGGAAATTGCCTGAATGGGTCAGCGCCGTGACGGGCGCTGCGCCGTTTTCGAGACCAATGGGAGTATGTTCGGACATCTTGGGAACCTGCGGCAGGGAAAAGGGGATGAAGTGGCTCCTTCATGCCGCAGGGCAGGCCGGCAGACAACCTTGTCGCCGGGGTTAGTTGGTCAGAGGCTCCGTTTCAGGAAACCTTGTACAGGGCACAGAGCTTGTTGCCGTCCGGATCGCGCAAACAAATAGGCAAGATAAAGGTCGCCCCTCGCGGTGTGGCGGATACCGGGCGGGTTTTCGATCGCCTTGCCACCATTCTCCACGCCCGCCCTGTGCCAGGCATCGACCTGTTCGGGGCTGCTCATGGCGAAACCGATCGTCCCGCCATTGGCAGGAGTTGCGGGCTCGCCGTTCAGGGGCTTCGTAATCATCAGACGACCGCCGGCATGGGCATAGGCCAGACGTCCCTTTGCATCGACCTCGGCAGGCGCGCAGCCGATGACGCCGAGTGTGGCGTCGTAGAACGTCTTGGAACGGGCAATGTCGTTGCTGCCGAGCATGATATGGCTGAACATGGAACTCATTCCTCTGTGATACAGGGTGAAGGATGGACGTGCGTCCTGAAAAATCAGTCGATATTGATGTTACGGATACCACCCGGAATGCGGGTCTTTGAATCACGCGCGACGAAGGGCTGCCGGTTGGTATTGTAATCCGGATTTTCCGCCATCGCCTGAAGGGTCATGTCATCGCGTACATCCAGCGGCCGGTCATGGCCGCCATTGTCCTTGCGTGCCGTGGCTGCACAGATGCCGGCAGCGGAGGCGAAGGAATGGGGATTGCCCCCGGCGCCGCTCAGCATCTGCTCACGAATACATTTGCTGTCGGTATGACCGGTCACCCAGGGCGCTGTGGAGCATGAGGCAAGCAGAACCAGGCTGGGGAGAAGGACGTAACGCATGACGGAAACCTACTCGTGACGGAGAATGGAGTAAAGCGCGGGATCAGGTTGATCCTGACAGTTTATTGGATCGTGACTTCGCGAAAGGTCAATGTCTTTGATGGATCTTCTGATCTGGTATTCTTCGCATCATTTGAATGATGGAGAGCAGCCATGACCTCATCCGGGTTTCCGCTTCTGAACGACCCTGACATCCTTCGGGACATCACGGTCCTGTCCGACCGTTACGAACGGGCCCTGGGCGAAAATGACCTGCGGGAACTGGACAGGCTGTTTTATGACGGGCCGGAGACGGTGCGTTACGGTGTGGGAGAAAATCTCTACGGTTTCGAGGAGATCAAGGCATTCCGCAGCAACAGGACGGGTGGCTCGCCCCCGCGGGAAGTCCTGCGTCGTGTCATTACCGTCATTGGCCGGGATGCGGCGACTGTAGACCTGGAGTTCCGGCGGATCGGAGCGGAGCGTATCGGGCGTCAGAGCCAGACATGGTTCCGGACGCCCGAAGGATGGAAGATCATCGCCGCGCATGTCTCGCTGATGGGCACGGGGTCCTGAGCACCGGGCCTCAGCTTCCGCTGGAGACATATCCCGCGACTGCCCGGTTCCATGCGAGGATCATGACGCCGAGGAAGGCGAACCCCGCCGCGGGCGAGAGTGCGCCGACCCATGTCGGCATGCCAAGCGGGTCCGGGTGGGCGAGGCTGAACAGCGTCGGATAATAGCAGACGGCCGCGAGCGGCAGGACGAAGGTGATGAAGCGCCGGAGCCAGCGTCCGAACATGGTCAGCGGGTACTGTCCGGCCTCCACGCCGCCATAGGTCAGGACGTTCACGACCTCCAGTCCTTCAACGGTGATGAAGCACAGGGCGGCCTGTCCGATCAGGACGCCGAGGAACATGGCCGCGCCGCCCGCGATGGCCCAGGGCAGAACCAAAGCGGCGCTCCACTGGACATGCGGGGCGAGCCACAGACCCGCCGCGAGTACGAACAGCCCCTGAAGGAAGCGTCCGATCGGGCGCAGGCGCAGTTCGTGACCCAGAAGGAGCAGCAGCGTCGAACGCGGGCGCAGGAGGAGACGGTCGAAGCTTCCGGTCCGGACATATTCGCCCCCAAAGACCTCGAAGCCGCGTCCCAGCGTCTCGGCGACGGCAAAAGCCACGTTCACAAGGCCGTACAGGACTGCGACGGTTCCGATATCCCATCCCGCGATGCTGCCGAAGCGATGGAACAGGCTCCAGATGCCGAAGAAGCTGAGGAGCGTCGTGACGAAATTGCCGATGGCCTGAATGACAAAAGTGCCGGGATAGCGGAGCTGCGCTACGATCGAAGCCCCGGCCATGCGGCGATACAGGCCCGGACCGCTGAGCGTGCGGGAAGGGGATTGCGTCATGTCAGGCACCCTGCACCTCCAGCCGGTTTACGGTCCGGCGCATCCACAGACGCCCGAGAAGTGTCAGGGCCGCCAGCCAGAAGATCTGAAGTCCCAGACCCGTTGCAGCACCGCCGGGGATGGGCGTTCCGAGATAGATACGGATGGGAATGTCGGTAATGCCGGCGAATGGCTGTGCGAGCAGGAAAGGCCGGATCCAGTCGGGATAGAGCGGCAAAGGCAGCAGCATTCCGGACAGCAGGACGGCGAGCGGCGTTCCGACGGCATAGCTCCCCAGAGGCGAAAGGGTACGGGCCGTGAGGATATTCCACCACATGACGATCGTTGCGGAGAGCAGGGCGCCGAGTATGATGGAAACAAGCGCCAGAGCCGCGGAGATCAGGCTTGCGGGGCCGGCAAGGCTCCAGGCGCCGAGCCCGACAAGCATCGCGAGAGGACCGGCTAAACAGGCCAGCAGGACAGCGCGGGGGACCGCGTTCCCCAGCAGTCGCGCCAGGCTGGCGGAGAGCCACCAGTTCCACATATCGACCGGACGCAGGAGGTCATAGACGATGGCGCCTGTCCGGGCGGCGTCTCCGATGGCGGGCAGGCAGCCGAGTGGCAGAAGCGTGAAGAATGACTGCTGGATCCAAGTATAGGTCATGGCCTGTCGCAGGGAGAGCGGGGCCTGCACGTCCGGAGCGGCATGATACACCGAGGCATAGGCCATCAGGGTCACGGCACCGAACCACATCTGCGCCACCAGTCCGGCAACGACGGCGATACGGTATCGCAGCCCGATCTTCCATTGCAGACCGAAGGCCGTGAGATACGGGCGCAGGTTCATGCGGCGTGGTCCGCATAGAAACGGGTGATGATTTCATCGATCGAAGGGCGGCTGATCCGCAGATCGTCAAGGCCCGGAAGATGGCCGACATGCGCGACGAGGGCTGGAGCCGGGATCTGGCGCGGATCGAAAGTGATCGTGAGGCTGTGGGGTTCACGCGCGGTTTCGCTGGCACCGGCGGGAAGCGTCAATTCGGGGGGCGTATCATGGAAATCGAGTTCCAGAATGCGTTCGGACAGGATCGTGGTGCGAAGATCCTCGAATGGGCTGTCCGCCAGAATGCGGCCGTGACCGATGACGATCACACGTTCGGCGAGTGCCTCGATGTCGTGCATGTCATGGGTCGTCAGCAGAACGGTCGTGCCGCGGTCCCGGCAGAGTTCATGCACGAAGGCCCGGACGGCGAGCTTGGATGGCGCATCCAGGCCGATCGTGGGTTCATCCAGAATGAGGATGTCCGGATCGTGGATGAGAGACGCCGCAATTTCGGCACGCATGCGCTGCCCGAGCGAAAGCTGGCGGACGGACTGGTCCATGATCCCGCCCAGATCCAGCGCATCGGCCAGACGGGCGCGGTTGCGGATGAACCGCTCCGGTTCCACACCGTAAATGTCGCGCAGCAAAGCGAGGCCCTCCGCGACCGAGAGGTCCCACCAGAGCTGGGTCCGCTGCCCGAACACGACGCCGATCCGCGCAACATGGGCGATGCGGTTTGTCCAGGGCACCAGACCATTGACCTGCACCTCTCCCGATGTGGGGCGCAGGATGCCGGAGAGGATTTTGATCGCCGTCGATTTTCCCGCGCCGTTCGGGCCGATGAAGCCTGCGATCTGGCCTTTCGGGACCGCAAAGGAAATCCCGTCCAGTGCAACGATATCACGGGTTTTTCCCCTCCAGCTGCCTCCTTCGCGGATCCGGTAGGTTTTGCGGAGATTGCTGACCGTAATGGCGTCGGAAGGGGAAGGGGGCGTCTGCATCAGGGCTCCGTCATGAGCGGTAAACATCTGTTTTGTGGAGAGTGGACAGCGGTCAGTATTGAAAGCAAGCCGTTTCTGAAGGAGGGCGATGGGCCAGTCGGCTGGCTCAGTGCCCTTTGCGAAAGCGCGTCGAGAGGATGATGGCGGAGACGGTCCGCTCTACGCCTTCCATCTGTCCGATATCGTCAATGGCGCGATTGATGTTTTCGGTCGTGGCGGCCCCCAGCAGGGCAATCAGGTCCGAGGCACCGCTGACCGCATGCAGTTCCCGAAGTTCGGGCAGTGTTTTCAGGTCCCGCTCCACTTTCTGCCGGTGGCGCGGTGTGAGCACGATCGAGACATGGGCGCGCACCAGATCCTCGTCCGGATTTTCGAGAAGCGTATAGCCCCGGATCCGTCCCTGCCGCTCCAGACGCTCCATGCGTCCCTGCAGAGTCGTGCGGGAGATCCCAAGCCGGCGCGCCAGCGCGGCTGTGGGGGTTCGCGCGTTGCGGCGCAGGATATCAAGAAGAGCCTGATCGATCGGGTCCGTCATTCTGACTGTTATAGACGGCAATCTGCCGTTGGGAATGGCTTTTTGCCGTCACGCTGCCGCTTGAGATCCGTCGGCCCAGACCCCGATCCTTTCCGTAACACTTCCGGAACAGGATTATGACCATGAAGCAGGTTACGGTTGCAGGTGCGGGCAAGATCGGTTCAGCCATTGCGGAGCTTCTTCATCACGGCGGCTATCGCGTTACGCTGCTTGACTGTCACGCGGAGTATCTCAACAGCCTCAAACTGCCTGAAGGGATTGCCCGCAAAACAGCCGATATCGCGCAGGGGCTTGATCCGGATCTGCTCAAAGGGCAGTTCGCTGTCCTCTCCGCGCTTCCTTTTCATCTGACGCGCACTGTCGCCCGTGCCGCCGCCGTGGCTGGCGTGCATTATCTGGATCTGACCGAGGACGTTGCGTCCACCCGCGATGTAAAGGCGCTGGCCGAGGGTGCGTCGCATGCGTTCATTCCCCAATGTGGTCTGGCGCCCGGTTTCGTTTCGATTGCCGCGCATGATCTGGCCGGGCATTTCGACGAGATCGACACGATCCGGCTGCGTGTCGGGGCATTGCCGCGTTTTCCGTCCAATGCGCTGGGATATAACCTGACCTGGAGTACGGAAGGCCTCATTAACGAATATATCGAGCCCTGTGAGGCTATCGTGGATGGGAAGCGCATCCTCGTTCCCGCTCTTGAAGGCATGGAGAGCCTGGGCGTCGATGGCGTTCTTTATGAGGCTTTCAACACGTCCGGCGGTCTTGGCTCGTTGTGCGAAACCTATGACGGTCGGGTCCGGGAACTCAATTATCGCACCATGCGATATCCGGGCCATCGTGATATCATGAAAGTTCTCCTGTCCGATCTGCGCCTGTCGGAACGGCGGCATATCCTTCAGGATATCCTGACCCACGCCATTCCCGGAACGGCCCAGGATCTGGTGGTGCTGTCGGTTATCGTGACGGGACTACGGGAGGGTCGGCGGCAGCAGGAAACGCTGGCCCGGACCATTCACGCGCAGGAGTTCATGGGCGGATACCGGACTGCGATTCAGCTCACGACGGCGGGGTCCATCTGCGCGGTTCTGGACCTGCTGGCGGAAGGCAGGATTCCGTCGGCAGGCTTTGTCCGTCAGGAAGATATTCCGCTGTCCGCCTATCTGTCTAACCGCTACGGTCGGGTCTACCAGTCGCAGGACTGAACGGCCTTATGCGCAGTTCAGGAGCCGGACCAGCAGGATGCTGGCACCCAGAAGACCGGCCAGGGACATCGCGACCGTCAGGACCAGCGGTCGTCCCGCCCGGAAGACGGAACGGATATCGATCCCCAGACCCAGTGCGGCCATGGCCAGAATGGTCAGGAATGTGGCGGTCTGGCTGAGGGGAGCGATGCAGGCTGCGGGAATGACGCCAAGGGACCGGACGATGATCATCGCCATGAAGCCCGCGATATACCACGGGACGAGACGGAGCAGCCTGTGGATTTTGTTTGTTTCGGCAGGTTCCAACGGCTGCGTCCGGTCGTTTTTGTGATGAACCGTCAGTGACAGGACGGCGCAGACCGGGCCCAGCATGAGAACGCGCATCAGCTTGACGAGTGTTCCGACATGCAGGGCTGCGGAGCCGAACGGCGCGGCTGCGGCCATGACCTGCGGAACCGCATAGACCGTCAGCCCCGCGACGGCGCCATTGGCGATTCCGGACATGTTCAGAAAGGGAAGCAGGACAGGCAATCCCAGAACGACTGCCAGACCACCTGCGGCGGTGAAGGCGATTGTCGTGCCGACATCCTCGTCTGACGCCTGAATGGCGGGGGCTGCGGCCATGATTGCGGAATTGCCGCAGATGGAATCGCCGCAGGCCACGAGAAGGGTCTGATTCCGGGACAGGCCATTCATCCGTCCGGCCCAGCAGGTGAAGATCATGCTGAAAACCACCATCCCCAGAACGGCGAGCAGGATTTCAGGCCCGGCGGACCAGACGGCCTGAAGGCTGAAAGTCGTGCCAAGAAGGACGATCGCAATATTGAGGAGTGTTTTCGAACAGAACCTGATCCCGCAATTGAAGGCGTCTGCGGGTTTGCGGACGGACCGCAGGATGACGCCCAGAATGAGCGCGATGTTCAGGGTCTCCAGAAAGGCTCTCCCGATCAGGAGCCGTTCCATGGTTTCGAGACCGTAAGCCACAAGCGCAATGCCGATGCACAGGGCCGTTCCGGGGAAGCGGGAGATGAGGTCTCCCGCAGGCGACTGGGTCTTCACGATAGGCTCTCCTTTATCGTGAAGATTTAGGGAAAGAACAATCAATCAATCCAGCGCATAAATTTTATTATTTTAATCGTAAAACCAGATTGGTTGTGCTATCTATGCCATATGACCCTTGATCAGCTCCGTCTCTTCATCGCTGTTGCTGAACGCGAGCACGTCACTGCTGCGAGCCGGGCGATGAACGTCACCCAGTCCGCGGTCTCGGCGGCGATTGCCGCCTTGGAAGAGCGTTATGGAGTCAGGCTTTTTGATCGGGTGGGGCGAGGCATCCGGCTGAGCGAGGCTGGACATCTGTTCCTGCCAGCGGCTCGTGCTGTCGTTGCGCAGGCGGCTGCGGCTGAAAATGTTCTCAACGAGATCAGCGGTCTGAAACGCGGAACACTCCGTGCTGTGGCCAGCCAGACGATCGCCGCGTACTGGATTCCGTCCATTCTGGTCGCTTTTCGCAGAAAATATCCGCAGATCACGGTCGAACTGGCCATCAGCAATACCGAAGAGGCCGCGAAGAAGGTCCGGGAAGGGGCGGCTGAACTGGGGATCGTGGAGGCGATTATCGATGACCCCGCGCTCGCGCAGTGGCCACTGGGGCAAGATCATCTGACGATTGTGCAGGCCGATGCGGCAGTTCCAGAACATGCCAGCAGGGAGTGGCTGCTCAAACAGGTCTGGGTGATGCGGGAGCCGGGATCGGGGACTCGGGCTACGCTGGAACACTACCTCCGGCGTCTTGGGATCGCGCCGGATGAGTTGAATGTCAGTCTGGTCCTGCCATCGAACGAGAGTGTGCGTACTGCCGTGGAGGCAGGGGCGGGGATCGGTGCGCTGTCATCGCTGGTGGTTGCCCCGTCGCTGCTGGCGGGGACGCTCCATGCGGCGTCAGAGGTGCCGGAAAGCCGCTTTTTCTATGGGCTGAGGCATAAGGAGCGTTACAGAAGCCCCGCTGCCGATGCGTTTGTGGAGATAATCAATCTTGCAAACAGGGGGCACGGGCCGCAGATGGAAAACGGACGCCAGGCATGAAAAAGCCGCCCTTGCGGGCGGCTTCCTGCATATCGGAATGTACATCCGGGCAATCAGATTGCCTTGATGCTCACTGCCGACGTTTTGCCGTTGCGGCCAGCCTCAAGCTCGTAAGAGACATGCTGGCCTTCGTTGAGGGTGTGCATTCCGGCGCGCTCGAGTTCGGAGATGTGAACGAACGCATCCTGCCCACCGTTGTCAGGCTGGATGAAACCAAAGCCCTTGGTGCAGTTAAACCATTTTACGGTGCCTGTTGCCATAACGAGGCTCCTTTTTAACAATAGCAGTCGTGCACAAGATACGCACGAAATCATAACTCTTAAGAGGAACGAATGACGCAACATGCGTCGAAAACCCGCTTAAGAGCACCTGCCGCCGTAAGTTAGACGTCACATCGGTTACGGATGCAAGAGAAAAATCTCGGGAGGTACATTATGATTGTAACCGAAATTCAATATTTTCCTTAACAAATCCGTGAATAACTCCTGAATTCAGGGAGATATGATCGTTCGTTCATAATAAAAACCATATATCAGTTCTTGCAGACCAGGCGGCATATCGTTTCGATATTAAAGGCAATTCTTTCCTTCAGGGCTTCTGGCGCCGTAAAATCCCGCTCGAAAATTACCGATCCAGTGAAGCGGTTCGTGAAATAATAATAATTTATGGATGCGATGGTGATGTTCAACTGCGCGGCATCAATACCTTCGCGGAAAATATTTTCCCGGACGCCCCGATCCAGAAGCGACTGGATGCGGCGGATGAATTTCTGACTGATCGTCTTCAGTGTGGGCGAATTGCGGATATGGACGGCCTGGCAAAGGTTCTCGCTGTTCACGAGGGTGATGAATTCGGGATTGGCGATATAGTATTCCCATGTGAAGCGGACGAGCGTTTCGAGGGCTGTCCTGGGGGGGAGATTCTCCAGATTCAGTTTGGTCTCTTCCTCCCGGATGTTGAGATATTCCCGCTCCAGGAGCGTGCGGAAGAGGCCATCCTTACTTTTGAAATAGTGGTAGAGCATCCTTTTGTTGGCCTTGGCATCGAGAGCGATCGTATCGACCCGCGCGCCTTCAAGACCGTTTCGGGCAAACTCTTTCTTGGCCGCTTCGAGAATGCGTAATTTGGTGGCCTCCGCATCCCTGACACGCTTTTTCGTAGAGGAGGACGCTCTGCTTTTCTCAAGGGGCATCAGGGGCTTGTTCCGCTCTCAGTAAGGGCGCTCTTTCTGGGGCAAAGCGCCCCAAAAGAAAAGCGGTCCATAAAATCACACTTAAAATACGAAAAAATATCAACGTAACGCGATTTCATGCTGGTGCCCCCCTGCGATATGTGTAAGTAACTATACGGTGCGTTATGCTGTTGATTTTCACTGAGAACTGACCCGGGTTTTTCATCAGGAATTGACCCAGCCAGATGCTATTAAGGACTGACGCACACCGGTTTCCGCGCGTTTTGAGCAAATGATTAACGAACGGGCGCATGGTCGGCAAAGCGACCTGCGCCCGTTCGCCGTTTCCGGCCAGGTGACGTTTTCATGAAGTTTCGGGATTGCGGGATGAATTAGGGGCGGGAGACGACTATTCATCCGGGGCTATTTCTCTCGTCTGTCGCAAGATGCGGCTTCAGGTCCCAGGCAACGGTTGATATGTCCACTCGCAGAACCTTCCTCAAATATGCCCTGTTCGGTGGTGCCGCAGCCGCGACGGAAGGGCTTCCGGCCGCCATTCGTCGCGCTTATGCCATCGCGCCCGAGCCGGGTACGACATATCTGAATGCCGAGCATGTCGTTATCCTCATGCAGGAAAACCGCTCTTTCGATCATATGTTCGGAACGCTCGCCGGCGTTCGCGGCTTCAACGACAGACGTGCGATCCGTCAGAAGAACGGCAGCTCCGTTTTCGTGCAGTCCGGCAGGAGCGGGGAGACCTATGCACCGTGGCGTCTGAACATTCACGACACGAAGGTCACGTGGATGGGCTCGATTCCACATTCCCGGGACAGCCAGGTCGATGCCTGGAACGGGGGACATCATGACCGGTGGATTGACGTCAAACGGCCTCACAAGAAGGAATACAGGCAGTATCCGCTGACGATGGGATATTATACCCGTGAGGATCTGCCGTTCTATTATGCTCTGGCCGATGCGTTTACGGTCTGCGACCAGAACTATTGCGGCGTCATGTCCAGCACGACGCCCAATCGTCTCGTCTTCTGGACCGGAACTGTGCGGGACCAGCAGAATACCGCGTCAAATGTCTATATGCGGAACCCGGAAATCCTGGAAGGCGGCATGACCTGGACGACCTTTCCGGAGCGGCTGGAGAAGGTCGGGGTATCGTGGAAGTTCTACCAGAACGAACTGAGCCAGACGGGTGGCATGTCTCCGGCCGAGCGTTCCTGGCTGTCCAATTTCGGCTGTAACGTGCTGGAGTGTTTCGACAGATTCAATGTCAGCTCCAATCCGGGCTTCGGGGCCTGGATCGAGGAGCGGATCCGGGAATGTTCGGAGCATATCAATCGGCTTGAAAACCTTGAGATGCTGGTCTCCGGGGAGCGGAGCGAACAGCTTGTCGAGGCGAAGGCCCTGATGGAGGTTCTGAAGAAGCGTCAGAAATCCGCGAAGGGCTTTGAAAAGCTGACGCCCGAGGAGCGCGCGCTTTTCACGAAAGCCTTTGTCATCAACAGCGGCGATCCTGATTATCGCAGCCTTGAGGAACTGGCCTTCGTGGACGATCCGGATGCGAAGGGAATGAAGGCGCCGAAGGGAGACGTGCTGTACCAGTTCCGCAAGGACGTACGGACAGGCCAGCTTCCGGCGGTTTCCTGGATGGCGGCGCCGGAGCATTTCTCGGATCATCCGACATCGGCCTGGTACGGGGCCTGGTATGTGTCGGAAGTCATGAACATCCTGACCGAGAATCCCGAGGTCTGGAAAAAGACCATTTTCATTCTGACCTATGATGAAAATGACGGATATTTCGATCACGGCTGTTCCTATGCGGCTCCCGATCCCCAGCGTCCGGAAACGGGTCGCTCTTCCGCTTCGATCGGGGCGGATGGGCTGGAATACACGACTGCTGGGGACGAGGTTCGCCGGGGCGTTCCCGAGCGGCTCGCACGGAGTGGCCCGATCGGCCTCGGGTTCCGGGTGCCGATGGTTGTGGCGTCTCCGTGGAGCCGGGGAGGGCTGGTCAATTCGCAGCTTTTCGACCACAGCTCGACACTGCGGTTCCTGGAGCATTTCGTTGAGAAGAAGTTCGGCACTCCTGTCCGGGAAACCAATATTTCCCCTTGGCGTCGGGCCATTTGCGGCGATCTGACGTCCTGTTTTCATCCCCATGACGAGGTTGCGCCGTCCCTGAACTATCTGGATCGCAACACGCATCTGAAGGCGATCGAGGATGCACGAAACCGTCCCATGCCGGGTGGTTTCCGCTCGCTGTCCGCGGATGAGATCGCCGCACTGAAAGATCAGCCGGATCTGCTGCGGCAAACCGTGCGACAGGAAAGCGGAACACGTCCGGCCTGTGCGCTGCCTTATGAGCTTTACTGTGGCGGCGGCATTGATGTGGAGCACGGTCAGGTCAGCCTGACGCTGGGAGCCGGGCAGAGCGTACATGGAGAGCGGGCGGCCGGCGCACCATTCAATATCTATGACTACCGCAATGGCGGTCGCGAGATGCAGGTGGGAACCTATGCCGTGGCAGCGGGAGACCGGATGGATGTGACGCTGCCGGCTGCGGATGGTCTGTATGATGTCGCGGTTCATGCGCCCAACGGGTTCTACCGGGCTTATCGGGGGCATGCTGATCGGGTCGCGCTTCGCTCGGCCTGTCATTATGAGGTTGGCGGCAAGGGCAAAGGGCCGGGGATCGTCCTTTCCCTGACCAATGCTGGCAAGGCACCGCTGACAGTTCAGTATCGTGTCGGAGATGCAGGGCCGCTGCGGACGGTGGTTCTCAGGGCGCGGGGACATCAGGAGATCGGGCTGGATCTGTCAGCCAGCCATCAGTGGTATGACGTGACGCTGACGTCGCCGGAAGATCCGGATTTCAGGCATGTTCTGGGTGGCCGGATGGAAACGGGGAAGATCACGCTCACCGATCCGGCGATGGCCGGGTAAGCGCCTTCCGGCTCATGGTCGGGCGCTGCGTTCCCAAAGAGAGCAGGTGAGTGTCGCGACCATGATTTCGGGACCGGTGAGCAGGATCCATTCAATCATGTTCAGAATGACGGTCCCGTCGCTGGCAGTCTGAAGCGCGAGGCTGAGGAGCAGAACCGCGGCGGCCCATGATTTCAGGATGCGTTGCCGTGAGGCGGTCAGGCGGTCATGCCAGAAGACCCGGTTTCCGCGATGAGAGGCCGCGACGAATATCAGCATGGCGGACTGTCCGCACAGAACGGAAACCCAGGTCATATCAGGAGCCCGGCTTTTCGTATCCTGTGATACGTCGCAAAAGCGAAAGAGGCTGACAGGATAAGGGCTGTCAGCCCGACGCCCGTGATGGTGCTGCCGTGCCAGGGCAGGCTGAGCGCTGCGATCAGAAAGCATGCTGTGGCATTGCCGCCCAACAGTTCCGCCCATGTCCGCTCCGGGTTACGGAATAGTGTGTAGGCCAGTGTTATCCCCCAGACGATGAAGACGGTTGTCACTTCCCATCCGGCGCGGTGGGGCATCGTGACGGGGAGAAGGCGGTTGGCGATGAAGAAGGATGCGAAGGCGAGGGGCGTGCCCATCAGAACGCCCACATTCAGGCGGGCCACGATCCGGTGTCCCAGATGATGCGGGCGGCGCAGGCGCTTGAGCGTCCACAGATGCATGCCGCTGCCGATCAGCGCCGCGAGCGCCAGTCCGGACAGGAAATAGAGCCAGCGTGTGATCCAGGGTGCAAAACGCGCCACATGCAGTCCGTAGAGGAACGTATAGGCCCGGATGACGGGGCGTTTTTCGATATGTTCCCGGAGGATGTGACCTGATGGACCATCGAAGGTGATGATCTGCGAGGACGTGCTGACGGTACGGCTGTTGCCTGCGATTACCGTGACGAGGGACGCCTGATCGGACGGATTGAAGACGTAGATCTGTTCCAGACCCGTGCCGCCGAAACGCCTGTCAGCCTCCTGCAGCATGGGCAGGATCGGGGCGAGATGACCGGCATGGCCGCTTGCAGGGCGGGAATAGAGCGCGGGATTGAGTTCCATGTAGGAGGCGGTGACATTGTTCCGGTAGAGAGCCTGCGTACTCCATGGAAGGAGCAGTGTTCCAAGGGTGACGGCGCCCGTGAAGGAGATCATCAGATGGAAAGGCAGCGCCGCGACACCGAGGAGGTTGTGCATGTCCAGCCAGCTTCTCTGTCCGCGTGAGGAACGGAAGGTAAAGAAGTCCGCGAAAATGCGGCGATGGATGATGACGCCGGTGAGCAGTCCGACGACGAGAGCCAGCGCCGCGAGGGCTGCAATCAGCCGTCCCCAGGGATAGGGAAGCTGAAGTTCGAAATGGAAGCGGTAGAAGAACTCACCGCCCAGTGTGTCCCGGATGCCATCGGGGCTTCCCGTTGCGGGATCAAGAGCGCGCTGGATGTAAGTGCCTTTTGTGGCCGGCCACAGGGCCGTTGCAAAGGAGCATCGATCGGTTGCGCTGCCGACATACCAGGCGCCGGCGTTGGATGCGTTGCGGGTCAGCCAGTTCAGGGCATGGGCGTCTGTCAGGAGGGGATCGGAGAGCGAACCGGAAATTTCGGGTCTCGCCCAGAGGCTGATGTCCTGCCGAAAGACGCTCAGGGCGCCGGACAGGGCGATGGCGAACAACACCCAGCCCGTGACGAGGCCCAGTGTCGTGTGCACCACGGCCATGGAGGCGCGGAACGTGCCTTTCATGGGCGCCAGCCGCCGAGAAGGGCCAGCGCACTCAGGAGGCAGGCCGCGGGGATCAGAAGGGCCAGCAGCCGTCCGATACGGGCGACTGCGAAGGATGCCATGAAAATGACGGGCCAGAGGATCAGACCGAGAAGAATCCCGGACATGGCGTTGTCCGCTCTGGACAGGGGAAGCCAGACTGCAAGGCAGACGCCGCCCAGTGCGGAGAGGGCGTAACCAAGCGGTAACGCCACGACGAGCCGCAGGGCGATGTCGTGGCGTCGGGGTCTTCCAGGGTGTGGTTTACCAGCTGAAGCCAATATTGGCCTGCGCGTTGCGGCGCTCTCCGTAATAGCAGTATTCCTGACCGTAAGAGGCATAACTCAGGCAGTTGGCGATGAAGTTCTTGTCAAAGAGGTTGCGGATGCTCGCACCCACATTCCAGCCATGGAGAGTGCGGGAGAGGTTGGACAGGTCGTAGCGGACCGACGCATCGAACACGGCATATTGCGGCACCCAGACACTCCCATAAGATGCTTCACCACCATAGGATTTATTGGAATAGCGCATGCCGCCTCCGAAGCCGAGGCCCTTCGCGGGGCCGGACGGCATCGTATAGAAGGCGAACAGCGAGGCATTGCCTTTGCCGGACTGGATGAGCGGCTTGCCGGTTGAGTCGTCATGGACCTTCTGGATGCTGACGGCGGCTGTCAGGACGAGGTTGTGGAACGGTTCGGCATGGGCCTCGAATTCGAAGCCGTCCGAATGAACCAGCCCGCTTTCGGCGCTGTAACCCGTGTTGCCGACAGCAACGAGGACGTTGGTCTGCTCGATATGGAATCCCGCAGCCGTCAGGAGCAGTGAGGTGCCCGGAAGCTGGTATTTCAGGCCGCCTTCAAGCTGCTTGCCAAGGGACGGATTGGCCTGACGCACGGTCTTTCCGCCATCCATCGAGACGCTGCCGGACTGCGGCTGGAAGGAGGTCGAGTAGCTGATATACGGCGCAAGACCGAAATCGAAATGGTACAGGCCCGAGGCACGCCAGGTAATCTGGCTTGGGCTCTGGTTGGTTGTCGTGTTGTACATGTTGTCGGTCTGATGGGACCGGTACCAGTCGTTCCGGATGCTGCCTGTCAGGATTAGGTGACGCCAGTGGATTTCGTCCTGTCCGTAGATGCCGGCTTGATGGGAATCTGTGTTGTAGTTCACCCACGGCGAAGGAGTGGGAATGGCCATCTGGGAGTTCGGATGAAAGACGTTCAGGTCAGGCGCTGAACCGTAATAGCCCACTTCGGAAGCGCTCTGCTGCATGTAGTCGAAGCCGAACATCATGGTGTGACGCAGCGGTCCGGTCCGGACATGACCCTTGAACTGGCTGTCAAAGGCCAGGTTGTGTGTATGTTCGTTGGTGGCGATAGCCGAGCGGGCAAGCGTGTCATCCGAAACGTAATAGCCGCTGTCATAGACGCTGCGGTACTGCGTTTTGATGTCGTCGTAACGGCCGCGCGTGCTGAAGCTCCAGTCGCTGTTGAAGCGATGGTTTAGGATGTAGGTGACGGAGCAGTGGCGACGGTTATATTTTTCGAATGATGAGTCGCCGTCGTAGAAATTGCGCGGCAGATAGCCGAATGAGGCCGGTTTGAGCGATCCGACGAGCGGGACGCCACCATAAGTGCCGTTTTCCGGATCGTACTGGTAGTTGCCGAGGATCGTGAGCGTCGTGGGGCCATCGCCACCGAACGTGAAGGACGGGCTGATGGAAAAGCGGCGGCTTCCGGTGCGGGCGAGCTGGCTGTGCTGGCCGTTGATGGTGCCATTGACGCGGTAGCGGACGAAGCCGTTATCCGTCACATAGCCGCCGACATCGGCATCTACGCGGTACAGGTCAAACATGCCGCCGGTCGCGTTGACGCTCCCGTAGGAGCGCTGATCCGTGGCGAGTTTGCTGGATAGTGCGACGAGGCCGCCGGGGCTGGACTGGCCGTAAAGGGCCGAGGCCGGGCCCTTGAGAATTTCGATGCGATCCAGACGTGACGTGTCAGTCTGCGCCACAGCATAGCCGGTCGGGCTGTCCTGAAGCTTCAGACCATCGAGGAATGTGGGAACGGTAAATCCGCGCAGGGCGAACTGGTCATAACGTGTTCCCACACCGCCGCCACGGAGATCGGCAGTGATGCCCGCGGTATAGCGCACGGCCTGATTGAGGTTCAGGACGTTGCGGATGTCCATTTCGTTGCGCGTGATGACCGTGACCGACTGGGCGGTTTCGATCAGGGGCGTGTCGGACTTGGTTGCGGAAGAGGTGAGGGTCGAGGCCCTGCGTGCGTGGACTTCAAGTTTTTCGACCGTTTTGGCCTGTGTGACCGTCTTAGCGGTTTTTCGGCTGCTGGAGCGCTGTAACTGTTCCGGCGTGACGTCCTGGTCGGCTGCGAAAACCTCCCCACTCATGACGAGGGAGAGGGGGATCGCGTAAAGAATCTTGCTGCGGTGCATACCCGACCTCAATGACTGTTCGTGCTAGCGCATGGTCAGAAGCAGGTATCGCTATTGCGAGTCAGTTGCAAATAGATTGCGGCGAAAATGAGGCCCTGAAATATTTCGTCTAAGAAAACCGTTGTGACATTTATTCGCCGAACGTCTCCGGTCGTCCCGACGGGGCGCCCGGATCGTGTGGCTCACCAGACGGTAAAACCGGCATCCACGTTGACGATGGCGCCCGTCATGAGGCTGGCAGCATCGGAGGCGAGAAACTGCACGACGGAAGCAACTTCGTCGGGCTGGCCCACGCGGCCCATCGGGGTTCCGGCGATCCAGGCATCGTAGAGCTCCGGCTTTTCCATTCCGAAACGGGTCAGCGTCGTTTCGATATAGGTGGGGGCAACGGCGTTGGCGCGGATGCCATGGGGTGCCCATTCTGCGGCGAGCGAGCGGATATACTGGTGAACGCCGGCTTTGGACGCATTATAGGCTGCCTGCTGCTGCGGGCGGTTGACGATCAGGCCGGACATGGAGCCGATTGCGACAATGACGCCCTGTTTCTGTTCGAGCATGATGCGCCCGACGGCCTGACAGGAGCGGAACATGCCGTTCAGGTTGATATCGACCTGCTTGAGCCACTGGCCGTCGGTCATATCCTCGGCCTTGACCTCGGAAATGCAGATACCGGCGCAGGCGACCAGGATATCCACGCGACCTTCCTGCTCATGAACGCTGCGGACAGCGTTCTGCACGCTTTCGGTGTTCGTGACGTCCATGACGACACTGCTGACATCATGTCCTTCCATGCGCAGGTCTTCCACGGCTTTTGCGGCCATGGCTTCATCGAGATCGGCGATGATGACGCGGGCGCCAGCCTCGGCCAGTGCGGTGACGCAGGCCAGGCCGATGTTCTGTGCGCCGCCGGTGACGATGGCGACGCGGTTATCGAGGCGGAGTTTTTCCATGTACATGAGATGTGTTTCCTAAGATCAGGCAGCGAGCGGATGACGGTGGCAGGCTTCAAAGGCCAGGCCGTCAGGGGCAAAAAGGTGGCAGTTCTTTGGTGGAAGGGTCAGGCTGACGCGGGTTTCGACCTCCGTCAGGACTGCGCCATCCGTCTGGACGACGATGATTTCCCCTTCCGGCATGCGGACATGCACGAGTGTGATGGCACCGAGGCGTTCGATGACTTCCACGACGCCGCTGTTGGGGCCGGAAGATGTCAGTTCGACATGTTCGGGACGGATGCCGACCGTCACCTTTGTTCCGGGCAGAAGACCCGGAGAGGTGACGGGAACATAGAGGGTCGAGCCGTCCCGGAGCTGGACGCTGGAGCCTGCGGAGTCTCCGCCCTGGAAAATGGCCGGGAAGAAGTTCATCGGCGGAGAGCCGATGAAGCGGGCGACGAACAGGTTGCGGGGGTGGTGGTACAGTTCGAGCGGGGAGCCGATCTGTTCGACTACGCCTTTCTGCAGGACGACGATCTTGTCCGCCATGGTCATGGCCTCGACCTGATCATGCGTCACATAGATCGTGGTGGCGTCGAGCTTGCGGTGCAGGGCGGAGAGTTCCACCCGCATCTGGCCACGCAGGGCGGCGTCGAGGTTCGAGAGCGGTTCGTCGAACAGGAAGACCTTTGGACTGCGGACGATGGCGCGCCCTATGGCGACGCGCTGCCGCTGACCGCCGGAGAGCTGTCCGGGCTTGTGATGCAGGTAAGGTTCAAGCTGGAGTGTACGGGCGACATGTTCGATTTTTGCACGTCGTTCCGCTTCCGGCATACCGGCCAGTTTCAGGCCGAATTCCATGTTTCTGTATACGTTCATGTGCGGATAAAGCGCATAGGACTGGAAAACCATGGCCAGACCGCGCTTGCCGGGTTCCACGTCGTTGATGCGTTGCCCGTCGATCAGGAGATCGCCGGATGTGATGTCTTCAAGGCCCGCGATCATGCGCAGGAGCGTGGATTTTCCGCAGCCCGACGGGCCGACGAAAACCACGAATTCTCGCTCCTGGATCGAAAGGGAAATCCCCTTGATGATTTCTTCCGTAAGATACGTCTTACGGAGGTTCTTGAGTTCGACAGTCGCCATGGGTCAGGTCCCGTTTGTGCAGAAATGTGGAATGGAATGAGCCGGGATCTGCATCACTTGACGGCTCCGAAAGTCAGGCCGCGAACCAGTTGCTTCTGGCTGATCCAGCCAAAAACGAGGATCGGGGCGACGGCAAGGGTGGATGCCGCGGAGAGCTTGCCGAAAAACAGTCCTTCAGGGGATGAGAAGGAGGCTATGAAGGCTGTCAGAGGGGCTGCGTGCGAGGATGTCAGGTTGAGGGACCAGAACGCCTCGTTCCAGCACAGGATGAGCGACAGCAGGGCCGTGGACGCGATCCCGGGCAGGGCGAGCGGCAGCAGGACCATCGTCATTTCCTGCCAGCGTGTGGCGCCGTCCATCCGGCCGGCTTCCAGAATGGGAGCGGGGACCTCGCGGAAGAACGTGTAGAGCATCCAGACGATGATCGGCAGGTTCGTCAGCATGTCCACGACGGCCAGGCCGGTGCAGGTGTCGAGCAGGTGCGTATTGCGCGCCAGCAGATAGATCGGGACCAGCACGCCGACGGGAGGCAGCATCCGGGTGGAGAGCATCCAAAGCAGGATGCCTCGTGTCCGCTTCGAGGGCAGGAACGCCATCGAATAGGCCGCCGGGACGGCCAGGACGACGGCAATGGCCGTCGCGCCGACCGAGACGATCACCGTATTGAGCGCGAAATGCCAGTAACTGGCGCGCTCGAACACTTCGCCATAGCTGCTCAGGGTCGGCATGAAGAACAGTTTCGGCGGCGTGGAAATGGCCTGAACCTCGCTCTTGAAGCTCGTCAGGATCATCCAGAAGATCGGGAAGAACAGCCAGAGCGCGATGCTCCAGCCAAGGGCGGTGACGCCGATCCGGGTGCTGGTTTTGGTCTTGAGCGCCATGTCAGGCCTCCAGATTGCGGGCTACGGCGCGCACCAGAAAGATCGCGACGATATTGGCGAAGATGATTGCAATCACGCCGCCAGCCGAGGCGCCACCCACGTCGAACTGGAGCAGGGCGCGGGAATAGATCAGATAGGCCAGATTGGTGGAGGCCACGCCGGGGCCACCCGCCGTGGTGACGGAGATTTCGGCGAAGATCGTCAGCAGGTAGATCGTCTCGATCATGACGACGACACTGATGGCGCGACCCAGATGCGGCAGGATGATGTAGCGGAAACGGGCGATCGGGCCTGCGCCGTCCATGCGGGCCGCTTCGCGCTGTTCGCCGTCGAGCGACTGCACGGCCGTCAGCAGGATGAGGACCGCGAAAGGCAACCATTCCCAGGCGACGATCATCATGATGGTCAGGAGTGGAAAACGCGCCAGCCAGTCGATCGGTGTGAGGCCCACAGCCCGCATCATGGCGGAATAGACGCCATAGATCGGGTGCAGCATCAGGTTCTTCCACAGCAGCGCCGAGACCGTGGGCATGATGAAGAATGGCGAGATGACCAAGATGCGGGCAATGCCGCGGCCGAAGAACTCCTGATCGTACAGGACGGCCAGCAGCGTTCCGCCTCCGACGCTGATGAGCAGGACGCCTGCGACCAGTACGAACGTGTTCAGCAGCGAATGCAGGAAATCGGGGTCAGTCAGCAGGTATCGGTAATTGTCGATTCCCGCGAAGCCATGCAGCGTGGGGTCGACGAGGTTGTAGTTCTGCGTCGAGTACCACAGCGTCATGACGAATGGGACGAGCGACCATGCCAGAAGAAGCAGGACGGACGGGGAAAGGAGCAGGAGACCTGTCCTTTTTCCGCCTGTCTTCGTCTGGTTAGGGGCGGTCGCTCCGGCGGACGGGCTGTGTTCGAGTACGGCCTGCATGGTATTCTTAACCTTGATCGGGCGGCGTTATCGCGCGCGGCCGGACTGGCGGAGCGCGCGGGTGATCGAAGCCTGTGCGGAGGTCAGTGCCTGATCGACCGTCATCTGGTCGGACAGGGTCGCAGCGACGGTCTGGCCAACCTGTGTGCCGATGGCCTGGAATTCCGGGATGCCGACGAACTGCGCACCGGTATAGGGACGTGGCTGGGCGGTCTGGCCATTCGGATCAGCCGTTTTGATGGCGTTCAGCACGAAGGAGGCGAAGGGGGCCGCCTTGACGTATTCCGGCGCGGCATAGGTGGAAGCGCGGGTTCCAGCAGGAACGGCGACCCAGCCTTTCTGTGCGGCGACCAGTTTGACGTAATCCTTTGACGTGGCCCAGGTGATGAAGGTCTGGGCATCCGCGCTCTGATGGGAACTGACGGGAATGGCGAGGCTCCAGCTCCACAGCCAGGTCGGGCCTTTGCCATAAGGACCTTTGGGAGAAGGTGCGAAACCGACCTTGTCGGCGACCTGGGACTGTTTGGGATCGAACAGCAGTCCCCCAGCCACGGTGGAATCAATCCAGATCCCGCAATGACCGCTGGCGAACAGGGCCAGGTTCTCGTTGAATCCATTGGAGGTCGCGCCCGGAGGACCGTCAGCTTTCATGGCCGAGACGTACCAGTTCAGGGCCGCTTTCCACGCATCGGACGTCATGGTCGGCTTCCAGGACATGTCGAACCACTGAGCGCCGAACGTGTTGGCGAGCGAAGAGATATACGCCATGTTCTCGCCCCAGCCCGGCTTGCCACGCAGGCAGATGCCGTAGACCTGATTGCCCTTGTCCGTGATCTTGTCGGCGAACTGGCGGATCTGGTCGTAGGTGGGCGCGTCCGGCATCGTCAGCCCGGCCTTTTGGAACAGGTCTTTGCGATAGTAGGTCATGACGCTTTCGGCATAGAACGGCAGGGCATAGAGCTTGCCATCCGCAGTCAGGCTGTCACGAACGGGCGGAAGAATATCGTTCACGTCATAGGCGGCATCCGGCTTGATCTCGGTGAGCCAGCCCCGCCTGGCCCAGATCGGTACTTCGTAATTGCCGATGGTCACGATATCGAACTGCCCGGTTTTCATGGCGATATCGGTCGTGACGCGCTGACGCAGGACGTTTTCTTCCAGCGTGACCCAGTTCAGGTGAATGTCCGGATGGGCTTTCTCGAATTCCTGGGAAAGCTGCCGCATGACGATCATGTCACCATTGTTGACGGTCGCGATCGTCAGCGTTCCGGCGGCTTCGGCGCTGGACAGGGTGGAGCCCGCGAGCAGAAGAGCGAGAGTGCAGATGGCTGTGCGTGTGGCTTTGAGACGGGACATGGAAATCGGCCTCTGGAAAAGGATGATGATGCGTTTCGGTAGGGCGGGAATGGCAGAACAGGTCGGACGGTTGTGCCGTCAGGCGGTGTTCTCCTTTTTCAGCATCTCATGCATCTGCTGACGCCAGGTGAGCTGCCGCGAGAGCATGTCATGCGTGATGCTGCACTTGGCGGCGTGATACGCAGCGAGGCGCGGGTCGGGGACGATCTCTTCTCCCGCGTGGCTCATCTGTGCCATGGCCTGTCGCAGGTCAGTGTATGCTCCGCTCGCGACCGCGCCCAAGATGGCGGCGCCCAGAAGGACGGAATCCGGCTCCGCGGGGAGCAGGATGCGGCATCCGGTAGCGTTTGCATGTTCGCGCAGGAAGACCGGGTTTTTGGTGCTGCCACCGGTCGCGAGGATCGTGTCGATCCGGTAGCCCTGCGCGTTGAGAGCCTCGATGATGTCCTTCGTGCCGTAGGCGAGGCCCTGCAAGGTGGCGAGGTACAGCCGTGCCAGATCATCGACCGTGTCGGACAATCGGAGGCCGCTGATCATGCCGGTCAGGTCAGGATCGGCATGGGGGGAGCGGTTGCCGTGGAAGTCCGGCAGCACGTGCAGGTCGGCTGTGATCGTCCCCGGCAGGTGGTGGCGTTCCAGGGCCTCGATCCGTGCGTTCAGCAGGGCGTAGACGCTGGTTCCTCCGTCTTTGGCTTCCTGCCTGAGGGGGGAGCCAAAGGTATGGCTGGAAATGACGAAGTCGATCAGCGCGCCCGTAGCGGACTGGCCTGCTTCGTTCAGCCACATCTCAGGGACCATGGCGTTCCAGTAGGGCCCCCAGACACCGGGCACGAAACGCGCGTCTTTCGACACGGCCATATGACAGCTCGACGTCCCGCAGATCAGCGATATTGAGCGCTCAAGCTGATCGTCCGAGAGGGAGCCTTCAGTGTTCAATCCAAACAGACCGATACCGCCGGCATGGGCATCAATGGCGGAAACGCCAACGGGGATACCGGCTTGCAGTCCCATTTCCGCAGCGGCTTTAGCGCTCAAGCCACCATCGACAAGCCCACCAAGGGGGCGAATATCGTTCCCGATGCGGCTAAAGCCGTCGCGTGCGAGGTCTTCAAGTCCAATGGACTGGAAATACCCTTCGTCCCAGCGGTTTTCATGGGCGAGATAGGTCCATTTGCAGGCTGTCGAACAGGCCGACCGTGACAGCGAACCCGTAGCGCGCCATGTCAGGAAATCGGGAAGATCGAAAAAATGAGCCGCCTGTTCATAGACCTGCGGAAGATGTCGCTTCAGCCAGAGCAGTTTGGGCGTTTCCATTTCGGGGGAAATCGTACCACCCACATAGCGTAGTACGTCATGCCCGGCGTGGTTGATCTCTCGCGTCTCCTCAAGGGCGCGATGGTCCGCCCAGAGAATGATATCCTGTCCCGATGCGCCGTCCGGATCTATCGAGAGACCCTGAGCATTGCCGCCAAGGACAACGAGGGAGCAGGTCGCGTCGAAACCGATGCCAATGACCTGTCCGGGTTCGTCAAGCATTTCCAGTGCGCTGCGGGTCGCCTCGCAGACGGCGGTCCAGATATCCTGTGAGGATTGCTGCGCATAACCGGGACGGGGTGTCCATGTCTGGATTGGCCGGACGGATGAGGCTTTCTTAAGTCCTTTAAGCGTGAAGAGACCCGCCCGGGCACTCCCTGTTCCAACATCAATTCCCAGAACCAGATCCATAGAATCACACCCAGATCTCAAAAAATACAGACAGGACACAAGAGAAGAGACACGCCCGGAGTCTGTCTAACGTTTGTTTGTGACAGAATATCACATCACAACAAAGCAAACTATCGTTATATATGTTACATATAACCTTTATGCTGTCCAGAAGAGGGGGAAGTTTTTCTGGCAAAAGTTGATTGCCCGTCTGAGAGCACGCGCTGCGCACGCGGACTTGTGGATCCATGGCGGGTTCAGGCTGCTAGGAAGAACAGAACCGTGATTTTGAAGGCTGACAGATATGTCTCATTCCGATCTTTTTTCTCTCTCCGGTGCGCGCGCCCTTGTGACTGGGGCGTCGCGGGGGATTGGTCTGACGCTGGCAAAGGGGCTTGCGCGCTACGGGGCGGAGATTGTGCTGAATGGCCGGAATACTGAAAGTCTGGCCTCTGCGCAGTCCGTGTTCGAGGCGGAAGGATTGAGAGCCAGTACGGCGGTTTTTGATGTGACGGATCAGGATGCGGTGATTGATGGCGTCGCGGCGATCGAACGCGACATGGGACCGATCGACATCCTGATCAATAATGCCGGGATACAGCGTCGTGCGCCTCTGGAGGAATTTTCGCGCAAGGACTGGGATGATCTGATGTCAACCAATGTCAGCGCGGTTTTCTTCGTCGGGCAGGCGGTGGCGCGGCACATGATTCCGCGCGGACGGGGCAAGATCGTCAATATCTGTTCCGTCCAGAGTGAGCTCGCCCGTCCGGGAATTGCGCCGTACACGGCGACCAAGGGAGCGGTCAAAAACCTGACAAAAGGCATGGCGACGGACTGGGGCAGGCATGGACTTCAGATCAACGGGCTGGCACCGGGGTATTTTGCCACGGAAATGACCGAAAGGCTCGTGGCGGACGAAGAGTTCACGGACTGGCTATGCAAACGGACACCGTCAGGGCGATGGGGACAGGTTGAGGAACTGGTTGGAGCAGCAGTATTTCTGTCTTCCCGGGCGTCAAGTTTCGTCAACGGGCAGGTGCTGATGGTTGACGGGGGGATTACCGTATCGCTGTAGCCTTTCGGCGGCGGACTCTGTTTCAATTTATCAGAACTGTGTTAGGGGGCATTGTCTGTCGGGTTTGTGATGGAATGGTTTTCGATAAGATGGCTTCTTATGTCGGGACGCCACAGGAAAGTTGACACTTGATGAGCTCCATTTTTGCCATCTCGCTTGCGACCGCAGCAATTACAGCGGTTGTCATTCTTATCGCCCGGTTCCGGATCAACCCGTTCATCGTCCTTTTTTCGGTCTCGGTCCTGCTCGCTCTTGTTGCGGGTATGCCTGCTGACAAGGTCGTGGGTTCGTTCGAGGCGGGGGCAGGGCATGTGCTGGGGCATGTCGGAACCGTCATCGCGCTTGGCACCATGCTTGGGAAAATGCTGGCGGAGTCCGGAGGCGCCGATCGAATTGTCCTGACGATTGCGACGCTTTCGGGGCGTCGTCACGTCGACTGGGCCATGATGCTGATCGGCCTGCTGGTCGGTCTTCCCGTATTTTTCGAGGTCGGGTTCGTGCTTCTGATCCCGCTGGTATTTGTTCTGGCGGATCGCACGCAGACGCCCCTGCTGCGTGTCGCTCTCCCTATGGGAGCCGCGTTGTCCATCACACATGCTCTCATTCCACCGCATCCGGCAGCGCTTCTCGCGCTGAGCGCCTATCATGCGGATATTGGGAAGACGATCCTGCTGGGTATTGTGATCGGAACGCCGATTGCCGTGATTGCCGGGCCAGTCTTCGGGCGGTTCGCTTCAGCAAGAGTGATCCCCGAAGGGGTCAATCCGCTGGCAAAGCAGTTCGTGAACAGTAAGCCGTCAGAAAATCTTCCGAGATTTGGCATTACGGTCTTCACAGTGCTGTCTCCCGTGATCCTGATGTTGGTCGGTTCGATGGCAGACCGTGTTGCCGCGCCTCATACGATCCCCAATAATATTCTGCATTTTGTTGGTAATACGGATATCGCTCTTCTTCTGGCGACGGTCCTGTCATTTTATGTCCTGGGTCACGCACGAGGTTTTTCGCGAGAGACCATTCTGCGATTTACGAATGAATGCCTGGGACCAACCGCCCTGATCATGCTTCTCGTCGGGGCGGGAGGCGGTTTCGGGCGTGTTCTTGTTGATAGTGGAGTTTCGCGATCCATCACGGATACGGCACTTGGTGCTCACGTGCCCTTGTTGGTTCTTGCCTGGATGCTTGCTGCGATTGTGCGTGTGGCCTGTGGCTCTTCAACCGTTGCGATGGCAACGGCCTCAGGAATCGTGGCGCCCATTCTCGCACATTCAACTGGTGTTTCGGCCGAGTTGATGGTGCTTGTGACGGGAGCAGGTTCGGTTGCTTTCGGCCCGATGAATGACGCGGGCTTCTGGCAGTTGAAGGAATACCTGGGCCTGACGGTTCCCCAGACCCTCAAGACATGGTCGGTTCTCGAAACACTGATCGCGGTCTGCGGCCTGGTGTTCTGTATGATCGCTTCAATATTCGTTCATTAAGCCCTTCGAGTCTGCCCTGGTGGCAGGCAATACCCCTGCGCATTTGACCCTCGTTCGGGCGGCGGTAGAGAAGCCGCTCAGGCGCCGAAATATAACGCTATTCGCAGAGTTCGGGGGGAATCTTAATTTTCAAGGATTTCTTACCGGACCGAGTGGTGGGCGCAACAGGGATTGAACCTGTGACCCCTACCATGTCAAGGTAGTGCTCTACCGCTGAGCTATGCGCCCCCGGTCCGGTGAGGCGGTTTCTAGCTGTGTCCGGAAAACCTTGCAACCCCCTGTGGGACGAAATATGAAAAAAATATGCAACCTCCTGTGTCACTGACACCCTTCAGGGTCAATCGACCGCGAAATACTGCGATTCCTCTGCTTGTTTCGTCTCCACATTCCGGACGGAATTATCCGCCGGATTTTCTCGATAGTACCTCGCTTTCCTTTCATGACCTTCAGCAGAGCGAAGACCGGTTCGTGGACCGGTTGTTTGAAAACGCACCGGATTTTGGCGCAACGCTGATCTGTGCTGAGTTTCCCCGTGTGTGGTGCGATGTGAATCGCGACTGGCGCGAAGTGGATGTGGAAATGTTTGATCCACCACCGCCTGATGACGAGGTCCTGCTTACCGCGAAGGTGAAGGCGGGTTTCGGGGTCATTCCGCGCTATGTGTCACAGGGACGGCAGATCTACGGACAACCTCTCCACCTTTCTGAAATAAAAAACAGGATTGCCGCGGCCTGGCTTCCCTATCACGAAGCTCTTGCGGCGCTCCTGAGCGAAATGAAGGCGCGGTTTGGCTATGCCGTTCTTCTGGAAGCCCATTCCATGCCCAGGCTGACTTATGCGCGATCGTGCGATATCGTTCTGGGGGACGTTCATGGCCGAAGCTGCATCCCCGGCTTGTCGGACATGATTGACAACATGCTTGGAAGTCTGGGGTATTCCGTTCGTCGGAATATTCCTTATGCCGGCGGGTATATTACCCAGTATTACGGCCGTCCCGGGCAGAATATCCATGCTGTCCAGTTGGAGATCTGCCGTTCCCTTTACCTGAATGCCGCGACGTTCAAACCCGGCCCCGGGTTTGAACAAACACAGCGGAACATGCAGTCTCTCATGGCTGGGTTAGCGGCGTGGATTGGGAGCGGAGCCCTATCGCGGTCATCGGTACCGGAAGCAGCGCTTGCGGCATCGTCTTCTTAGCGCGATATGCGCTCCTGTGAGTTACAGAAGACGAGCCTGCCTTTGATCTATAATTCTGA
>NZ_WIPH01000127.1 GCF_009547075.1 Gluconobacter aidae | reverse complement strand
CCATCTTCGTGGAGAGGCTGGTTTCGTCAATGAATACCAGACGCTGCGGATCAAGGTCAGGCTGGAGATCAAACCAGTCCTGTCGTCGCTTCAGGACGTCTTCACGCTCCTGCTCCAGTGCATGAGCGGTCTTTTTTTGAATGTCCATCCGTGTTGGCGCAGCCAGCGACTGAGCATGCTGCGACCGATCCCGACGGCCCGT
>NZ_WIPH01000126.1 GCF_009547075.1 Gluconobacter aidae | reverse complement strand
TATCTTGAATCAGATCAGCACCACTTTGGGAATCCCCGACGATTCATTCAGGGCAGAAAACGCTCTAGCGGCATCCGGTAAAGCCCTGCCGAAAGTAATCACGGCGATCGCGCGCGAGCTGGTCGGCTTCATCTGGGATATCGGTCGCCGCGTGCAACCAACCTGACACGGCTTCCTTCGCCCGGTCATCGGACCTGACGGGTGTGCCGCGAA
>NZ_WIPH01000125.1 GCF_009547075.1 Gluconobacter aidae | reverse complement strand
AATTCCTCGTCCGTCAGGTCGCCACGCATCCACAGGTCTCCGTAAAGACCAGCGTTGAATCACGTCCAAGCCAGTCTGAGAAGACCTTTTGTCAACAGAACCTAGTTCCCTCGGAGGCGTCCAGCGGCGCCCGCACCCGCCGTGGTGCGATAACAAAGACGGGGAACCGGGAGGCACGGGCGATGCTGGTAGAGGCGGCATGGTCGTATCGCCTGCCGGCGG
>NZ_WIPH01000124.1 GCF_009547075.1 Gluconobacter aidae | reverse complement strand
GCTCAGGCCCATAGCGGCCTCATCGGGCTGTGAAGGCCCCGGAGTGCTGGAAGGTGTGACAATCTTGATGTTCTGGGGTCGTTCACCTGAAGGTGGTTCTTCAAAGATGAGCTTCGTCTCGGGAATGAGCTTGCCCTGACAGACGAGTGATCCGGTATCGTAAACACAGATCATCCTTCCATCCCGCGTCCTGATGGTTGAGCCATATCCAGAAGCCATTGCTTCTATCGTGGCCACTTCTACTCCCGC
>NZ_WIPH01000123.1 GCF_009547075.1 Gluconobacter aidae | reverse complement strand
GCGAAGAGAGGCGATATCAAATGCGCGTCGAAGGCTTGCCGGAGGATATCAGGGCCATCGCGTGGAAAGCCCAGGTCCGTCTTTGTCAGCGCTACCGCTTGTTGGCATCGACCGGAAAGGCCCTGCCAAAAGTGATTACGGCGATCGCCCGCGAGCTGGTCGGGTTCATCTGGGATATCGGTCGACGTATACAGCCAATCTGATAGGGAATTCCGCGCCCGATTATTGGACCTGACGGGCGTGCCGCGAA
>NZ_WIPH01000122.1 GCF_009547075.1 Gluconobacter aidae | reverse complement strand
CTCGCGTTCCTCCGGTGGCCTGCTTTTCTCAACCCGCTCGATCTGTCTTTTCAAGCCTGTTGTGGCACCCACCCAAGGATTAGGTCCCTTAAGAATATGCGTGCGAATAGACCAATCCCACAGCATCTTCAGCGGGCTGATAGCGCCTTGAATGGTCTTAAGGTGTAGGTTCTGTCTGCCCAACCACTCCACGAACCCACCAATGACGGGCAGTGGAATATCATCCATGTTCTGGCTTCGCAGAAACACCATAGGATCAT
>NZ_WIPH01000121.1 GCF_009547075.1 Gluconobacter aidae | reverse complement strand
GTCTTCTTGCTCCTCTTCGACAGAGAGGGCAGGCACCGGCGTTAAAGCACCGCTTGAAGCTTTGATATCGACGACCAGTTTGCGAAGCCCTGCAATCTCGTCACGAAGCATAGTCTCGCGGGTCTTCGTGACGGCCGTACTCACAGCCTGCGTCTGCTTCAAGCCGGTGAGGAAAGCATCGGTCTGCTCAAAATGTCCTGCGATGATGTCTAGAAAATTATCGACCTGCTGCATGTACGCTGCCATCTGGAGCGCCTGCTGGGCCAT
>NZ_WIPH01000120.1 GCF_009547075.1 Gluconobacter aidae | reverse complement strand
GTTCTGTTGACAAAAGACGGTAGCCATAATTTTACGGCTGCGAGGTTAAGAAAGGCGAGGAACGATTTTCTTGTCTTGTCATATCGTGTGGCGATACGTCGGAACTGCTTCAGTTTGTTGAACATCCGCTCGATACGGTTGCGGTCCCGATAACGACGGAAATCGCAGGGAATATCCTCTGTGCGATTTGAACGCGGCGGGATAACAGGAAGAATGCCTCGAAAAAGCAGGTTCTCCCGTATCCTGTCACTATCATATCCCTTGTCGGCTAGA
>NZ_WIPH01000012.1 GCF_009547075.1 Gluconobacter aidae | reverse complement strand
CAAGGTTCAGTGGAACCGCTCTAGATGCTCCCTCACAAAATCTGGGCGGCTGTCCGGCGCGGGGCCTGATAGGACACGGAATAGACCACGATGCTGTTGAGAACGCGCATATGGGTCGTCACGGAAAAGCCGTTCGCATTCCAGGTAATGTTTTCCGTCATGGGCGCGCGGACGTCGAACAGGGGCTGCCCGTATTTCTGGCGGATGGCACGGCCCCATTCCTCGGCACAGATGCGGACATCCCCGGAATCCGTATCCGTCAGGGCATGAACCTCAACGGACGCCAGACGCCCGCCCAGAAAATTCACGTCCACCGTCGACAGACAGGACCCGATGAACGGCCCCTGCATGACGTAGCGCGCAAAACCGGAACGCGGCACCGGAGACGGCAGCGCCGTCAGTTGCGGATGGCTGATCTGCGCCTCCGGCACGCTCATGCCCAGAGTCAACCCTTCCCAGATCGCAGGCGGAGCGGCCTGCACCGGGCTGGCGGCCATCAGTGACAGGCCAGACAAAACGGCCCCCAGAACAGCCCTTGTGGTTTTATGAGCCACGATAACGGATCTCCTTACACGGCGATCCTACGGGACGATTGCTTTCCAAAAAGTTGAGATGCGCCTTACTCCGACTGAGCCAGAGGCAGATTGGGCATACCGTGCCAGCCCACAGGCGGAACCCACAGCCGGTTTCCCCGCCAGCTCCGGTCGGAAACAATCGTAAGGGCATGCCCGGCGAACACGCTGTAAGCCCCATCGCGCCAGACCGAAAACCGGTCGATGGACGGCACGTCCGGGCAGCCCCGCCGCGCAGGCGAGGCACTGATGAACAGACGCACACCTTCGCACTGTTCCGCTGTGGGAAGGGTGGTTCCGTCCGAAGGGTCGCGGACACGCAGCAGGAAGGTCCGGGAGCCAACCGCGACCCGGCAGGGACCGGAGAGGCAATCTGGCGGCAGAGACGCCACCGGAAGCGCAAGAGCCTGCTGCCAGTCTTCCAGCGTGTGGCGTTCCAGCCCGGAATGCGGGCCAACCAGAAGCATCCCCTGACTGCGCACCGCCATCAGCCCCGCATCCGCCGACACGAGAATATCCGGTTTCGGGGCCAGCCAGATGGAGGCCACCCCGACCGCAACGGGCAGCAATCCGACGAAGCAGATCCGGCCCCTCCACAGGCAGAGAAAACACAGCCCCAACATCACCAGAAACAGGCCCCAGCCCGGCATGGCGGGAACAGGCTGATGCGCCACCGGAAATGCCGCCACACGCTCCGCCAGCGTCTGCACGATGCGGATTCCCATTCCCATGAACTTTAAAAAGGGTCCATCGAGATGGAACGGCATGGCAATGAGCGCCAGAAGCCCCACCGGCATGATCCAGACGGCTGCCAGCGGCACGGCCAAGAGATTGGCCAACACGAACCACGGCTGAAACGCGCCGAAATGCGCCATGCTGACCGGCAGCGTCGCCAGCCCGGCCAGAAGGCTGGTCAGAACCAGCGCGGTACAATGGGACGCGACAACACGATACCACTCCCCCTCTCCGCGCAGCCGCAGAAGTGGCTCCCTCAGCGCGCCATACCCTGCGATGAGCCCCATCACGGCGGCGAAAGACATCTGGAACGACACATCAACAACCGAAACCGGCGAGACCAGCAGGATCAGAAGCGCCACGATGGACAAAGAGCGCATGGAGAGCACACGCCGTCCGGTCACGATGGCCAGAGTCGCGATACTGGCCATGCCCAGCGCCCGCAGGTTGGGCAGATGCGCCCCTGTGAGCATCACATACCCGGCCCCGGCCAGCAGCCCGGAAATGGCTGCAATCTGTCGGCAGGGCCAGCGCAGGGCAACATATTCAATGGATGCCAGCCCCCAGCGCACCGTCACGATGACAGCGGCCATCACGAGACCCAGATGCAACCCCGCAACAGCCAGAAGATGCGACAGACCGGACGCGGAAAACGCCTCGCGGGTCCGCTGATCGATGCTCCCGGCCTCTCCCGCCAGAAGCGTAGCGGCAATGGCGGCGGTCTGGCCGGACAGGGCGGTATGAGCCCGCAGCACCACGGTTTCGCGCAGGGCCTCAAGCCGGGAGCGGCGGAATGGTGCGCCTGAAAGACTGGCCGGACCGAGCGCATAGCCGCTTCCGGCCAGTCCCGAGAACCACGCCTCCCGCTGAAGATCCCGCCCACCGGGCCAGGAGGGCGGTGGCGGCGGACGCAGCATGGCACGCAGGCGGATCGTGCCGCCAGGCTCCGGCAAAATATCGTCATCATCGCGCAGACGGACATGCAGCGTCCGATGCAACGGCGCCATTCCGGCATCGACGGGCGTCTCGAACACGGCACCCACCAGCGTCACGCGATGGCCGTCATCCTCATCATCATTGCGGGGCGGCAGGATTTCCAGAGACTGGACCCGCCCGGTCAGAATGGTGGCATGGGTTGGCAGGGCCGGCATCGGCGGCTGCATCCGGGCCTGAAACGCCAGATCGCCAAACCCGATCGCCGAAGCGAGAAGCGCGAATCCCAGCAGACGCGGAAACAGCTTCCGCCATCCCAGACAGAAACAGACACACGCCGTCAGGCTTGGCAGGACCGTGACAAGAACGACACACAGGACAGAAGGTTCAAACGGCAGAACCAGATACAGCATGGCCCCGAGCCCGAATGCGACCGGCAGCCAGCAGATCATCTGCCGTCCCTGATCCAGAAAGAAGCGGATGGCAGCCGATGGTGGCGTCGGCGCCGCGTCGGGAGACACGACACTGTCAAGAAGTTCGCGCGGATCGAGAGGCAGGGCGGAAAAGGTCTCTGTCATCACGGGCAGAACCGTAACGGATTTTTCCGCGAAACGCGCCTCCCCTCTCGGGGCCAACGCATCCCGCAAGGACTTTCCTTACTGCGAAAGGTGAAGCGCCTGCTTCAGGCCCGCAGCATCCCGCTCCAGCTCAAAACCGGTGCTGCCCGGCTGGAACAGTCTTGCGGTCGCAAGAGTCCCGGTCACGACAGGCTCGAAACCGGCTGCCCTCACCAGCGCCACCACCTGCGACACCGCCCCCGCGTCATCTCCCGCAACCGGAACGGCCAGCAGCGGTGGAGCGCGATGCGTTTCGGAACGGAGTGTGGTCATATCGATCGAATTAAACGCCCGCACCACATGCGCCGAAGGGAAATAACGCTGGGTCGTCACCCCCGCCCCGTCCTTCTGCGCGGTCTCCGCAATAGGCCCGTCGCGCCACGGATAGGGATTGGACGGATCGAGCACGACCTTGTCCAGCAACGTCCGGCTCAACTGAGGACCAAGCTGTGGAATGGCGCCATAGGGCACGGCGAGAACCACAACATCTCCATAGGCCGCCGCCTGGACCGGAGTTCCGGCCGTGGCGAGCGGGCCCAGCGACGTGGCCAGTGACTGTGCCTCGCTCAGGGAGCGGGACGAGACCATGACATGATAGCCCGCATGCACCCAGAATTCGGCCAACGTCGTGCCGACATGACCGGTTCCGATGATGCCGATACGAACCTTCTGGACGCCGGAATCCACTGCTCCGGCATTGGTGACTGTGGCCAGCCCCGCGAGTGCGGCGAGGAAGGGGCGTCGTCTGAGAGGAAAGGCTGTCATGAAGGATGCCATTCCCGTGTCAGCACACCTGCTCCGCCCTGAACCGGATCGGTCTTCGGGAAGGACAGCCCATGGATGCGCGCACGCTGTTCCGCTGTCGGCGCGGCGCGGAGGATGTCGAAGGACTGATTGGGCGGATAAGCACCGATAACAGTGAAATCCTCGTCCGAGCCCAGATTGCAGTGCCCCGTTCCGGCCGGGAGCACCGCAATGTCACCGCCACGCACCTCCACGGTCCGGGCCTTGGGGCCCCCGAGCATCAGGCGTGCGGAACCGTTGGAAAATCCCAGAACCTCGTGTCCCAGACTGTGATAGTGATGAAACGGGTAAACGCCGTTGCGCCACTGCGGGGGCCAGCCGTTACGGTTGAACAGACCCTCATAAACGGCCTCACGATCCGCTCCGGCCTCAAGCGCGTTGCGATACACGATGACAGGGAGATCGGGATTGTTCGGAACCCAGTCATTGGCCCGCAGCGTGAAAACGTCCACGCGGGACGTGTTGGCTCCAGCATGATGGACCCGGCCCTCTCCGAAGGTCAGTCCCAGCCCTGCCAGCAGGGCGTTGAAATCGCGTCGGTTCATTGGAAAGGTACCACCTGCACTATTGAAGGTCAGGATAGGCAGGTTCGGCAGAAGGCTGGAAATCACACGCGCTTGAAGAGACTTAGCTTTTTGTAAGACACGTCGTTTTGACGGTGCGGCGGGGCTCTTGAACCGGGGCCTCGCGCTGGCGGATGGAAGCGCGGGTCAGAGCATGATATGACGGCGGCATGACCATCCGTACGCGATTTGCCCCCTCTCCGACGGGTCTGCTGCATGTCGGCAATGCCCGCGCCGCCCTGTTCAATTTCCTCTTTGCCCGTCATCACGGCGGCGAATTCCTCCTGAGGATCGAGGACACCGACAAGGAACGCTCCACTCAAAAAGCCGTGGACGTGATCTTTGACGGTCTGGCCTGGATGGGAATCGAAGCGGATGCGGAACCGGTTTTCCAGTCCGCCCGGCAGGACCGTCATACGGAAGTGGCGCTTGAGCTTCTGGAAAAGGGTCAGGCCTACAAGTGCTTCTGCACCCCCGAAGAACTGACCGCCATGCGTGAGAAGGCCATGGCCGAGAAGCGCCCGCCCCGTTACGACGGCACATGGCGGCACCGCGATCCGTCCGAAGCGCCCGCCGGCGCACCCTATGTCGTGCGCCTGAAGGCCCCGCGTGACGGCGAGACGATCATCAAGGATCTGGTGCAGGGCGAGGTCCGGGTCGCGAATTCCGAAATGGACGACCTGATCCTGCTGCGTTCGGATGGCACGCCCACGTATCTGCACGCCGTGGTCGTCGACGATCACGATATGGACATCACCCATGTCATGCGCGGTGACGATCATCTGACGAACACCTTCCGTCAGGCCATGATCTATCGCGCCATGGGCTGGAATCTGCCGCATTTCGCGCATCTGCCGCTGATCCACGGCCCCGACGGCGCCAAGCTGTCCAAACGCCATGGCGCACAGTCGGTCGTGGATTTCCGTGAAGAAGGCTATCTGCCGGAAGCCCTGTGCAACTACCTGCTGCGTCTGGGCTGGGGTCATGGCGATGCCGAAGTCCTGTCCCGCGAGGAGCAGATCAGGCTGTTCGATCTGGATGGCGTCGGCCGCTCCCCGTCGCGCATGGATTACGTCAAGCTGGCACATCTCAACGGAATCTGGATGCGTCAGGCCGATGATGCGCGCCTGACGAATGACGTCATGGAGCGACTTCAGGGCCGCGAGGGCGTTGTGACGGATGACAAGACCCGCGCGCGCATTCTTGCGATGATGCCGGGCCTCAAGGAACGCGCCAAGACGCTCGTGGAACTGGCGGACAACGCCGCTTTCGCAGGCTTCACCCTCCCCCTGACCTTCACGCCCAAGGCCGAGAAGCTGCTCGGCGAGGACGGACGCAAGGTTCTTGAAGGCGTTGGCAAAGATCTGGCTGCGCTCAAGGATTTCACACCCGAAGCGATCGACGGAACTCTGCGCGCTTATGCTGAAAAGCACGAAATCAAGCTCGGCTCCGTCGCCCAGCCGCTGCGCGCGGCCATGACAGGTTCCACGACGTCTCCGGGCATTGATCTGACGCTTGCGGCGCTGGGGCAGGACGAGGTTCTGGCCCGCATTGCCGCCGTTCTGGCTTCCGGGTCCGTCGATGCCTGAGCGGCCTTCCGTCCCCCGGCATCTGCTGGGAATCGAGGGGCTGTCGGCTGAACAGCTCGTGCCGTTCCTCGATCTGGCGGAAAGCTACGCGCTGCTGAGCCGCTCGCGCTCCGCGCCGCGCGATGCGCTGCGGGGGCGGACGGTCATCAACCTGTTCTACGAAGACAGCACCCGCACCCGCACGAGTTTCGAACTCGCGGGCAAGCGGCTTGGCGCGGACGTCATCAACATGTCCGTCGCCACAAGTTCGGTGAACAAGGGCGAGACACTGCTGGATACGGCGGCGACCCTGAACGCCATGCGCTGTGACCTTCTGGTCATCCGCCACGCGCAGTCCGGCGCGCCCGCCCTGCTGTCGCAGAAAGTCGAAGCCAGCGTCGTCAATGCGGGTGACGGCACGCATGAACATCCGACACAGGCGCTGCTCGATGCGCTGACCATCCGGCGGCATTTCGGACGTCTGGAAGACCTCACGGTCGCCATCTGCGGGGATGTCGGACACAGCCGGGTGGCACGCTCCAACATCCATCTGCTGACGGCATTCGGAAACCGGGTACGGCTGGTCGGACCGCCGACGCTGCTTCCGGGGGCCATGGCCGGGCTCGGCAATGTCGCGCTGTATTCCGACATGGACAAGGCGCTGGACGGTGCGGATGTCGTCATGTCCCTGCGGCTTCAGAAGGAGCGCATGGGGGCAGGTCTGGTGCCGAGTGCGCGGGAATATTTCCATTTCTTCGGGCTGGACCGCCGCCGTCTGGCACTGGCAAAGCCCGGTGCGCTCGTCATGCATCCGGGGCCGATGAACCGTGGCGTCGAAATCGCATCGAACGTGGCGGACTCGGATCAGAGCGTGATTTCCGAACAGGTTGAGATGGGCGTGGCTGTGCGGATGGCGGTTCTGGACCGTCTGTCCCGGGCACGGATGCCGGTATGAGCGATATCGTTTTTGAAAATGTCCGCCTGATCGACCCGGCTTCGGGCCGCGATGAGACCGGGCGACTTGTGGTGCGTCAGGGGAAGATCGTCGCCTGCGAAGACGGGTCGGTTCCCGAAGGCGCGCGGGTCATTGATGGCGCAGGAGCCGTGCTGTGTCCCGGCCTGGTGGACATGCGCGTCGCACTCGGGGAGCCGGGGTCGGAATACCGTGAGAGCGTGTCTTCCGGGGCGCGCGCTGCCGTCGCGGGTGGCATTACCACCATGGCGGTCCTGCCCAACACCTTCCCACCGATCGACAATCCGGCCCTCGTGCATCTGCTGCGGGTCCGGGGCGAAGAGACGGGCATGGTCTCGATCCATCCTTACGGCGCGCTGACGCGCGGCTGCGAGGGCGGCGAAATGGCCGAACTCGGGCTGCTGCGCAATGCCGGAGCCGTCGCGTTCACTGACGGAACCCGCGCGATTTCAGACGCCAGGCAGATGCGCAACCTGCTGTCCTATTCGCGCTTTCTCGACGCCATCGTGGTGCAGCATCCGGAAGATCCGTCTCTGGCCAAAGGCGCGTGTGCCACGGCCGGAGCGCGCGCGGTGCGGATGGGTCTGCCGCAGGTTCCGGCCGAAGCCGAAGCCATCATGATCGCCCGCGATCTGCGTCTGGCGGCCATGACCGGGGCGCGGCTGCATTTCGCGCATGTCTCCACGGCGGAGGGGCTGGACCTGATCCGTGCAGCCAAGAGCCGGGGCGTACGCGTGACCTGCGATACGGCGCCCCCCTATTTCGCCATGACCGAAGACGATATCGGCGACTTCCGCACCTATGCGAAACTCTCGCCCCCCCTGCGCAACGATACGGACCGGCAGGCCGTCTGTGCGGCGCTGGCGGACGGAACGATTGACGCCGTGGCCTCGGACCATGCTCCGGCGGATGCGGATGACAAGCGGCTTCCTTTTGCACAGGCCCGCGCCGGGGGCACCGGACTGGTCACGCTGCTGGGCGTGACACTGGGCACGGGACTGCCGCTTGTAGATGCGTTGCGGCTGGTGACGTCCGCTCCGGCCGCCCTGCTGGGCCTTGATGCCGGAACGCTGGCGGTCGGGAGCGATGCCGATCTGTGCCTGTTCGATCCGGAAGGATCATGGACAGTGGTCGCCGGAGACCTGCCGGGACGCGCACAGAACACACCGTTTGATGGCCGGAATCTGAAAGGCCGTGTCCTGCGGACGTTCAAGCGCGGCGTGGAAGTCTTCACGGCTGACGGACTGGCGGAGGCACGGTCGTGAGCGGTTTTCAGGCCCAGCTCATCCTGCTGTTTCTCATATCCTACGTCATCGGAAGCATCCCGTTCGGGCTGCTGCTGACGGCGCTTTCCGGTGGTGGGGACATCCGCAAGATCGGATCGGGCAATATCGGCGCAACCAACGTCCTGCGTACGGGACGACGCGGTCTGGCTGCGGCCACGCTGCTTCTGGATGCGCTCAAGGGTGCCGCAGCGGTCCTGATCGCACGGTTTTTCTTTCCGGGCGCGAGCGAAATGACCATGGCCGTGGCGACCGTCGCCGTCGTCATCGGGCACTGTTTTCCGGTCTGGCTCGGCTTCAGGGGCGGCAAAGGCGTCGCGACGGGGCTCGGAACGATCTGGGTCCTGTCCTGGCCGGTCGGGCTGGGCTGCTGTGTGGTCTGGCTGCTAGTCGCACGCCTGAGCCGGATTTCATCGGCCGGTGCGCTGGCCGCATTCCTGCTCGCACCGGTGCTGATGGTGCTGCTGTCCGGACGTGCGCTCCACTCTCCCATCCCGGTGGCGACGCTGCTCGTCTCGGTGCTGATCTGGGCGCGACACTGGGGCAATATTGCACGCCTTCTGACAGGACAGGAGCCACGCGTGAACGTGGATCAGGCGCCCCGCTCCTAGATTTTAAGCGTCGATTAAGGAATCTGTCTTAAGGAGAAAAACCTTATGACAGATTCCGCCAACGCCCCTCCCGTCATATCCGCGACAGACCGAATCGATACGCTGCGCCTATCGCAGACGTTGGGTGTCGGTCCGATCAACTTTGCGCGACTGATGACGCAATATGGCAGCGCGGGCGCTGCCCTTGCCGCACTGCCCGGTCGGATGCGTAAAGCCGGACGTCGGGACGAACCCGTCATCCCGACCGTCTCACGCATGACGGACGAGCTGGAACGCCTTGAAAAACTGGGCGGAAAAATGCTGGTGCGGGGAGATTCGGACTATCCACTACTGCTGTCCCTCGTGCCGGATGCGCCGCCTGTGCTGTTCGCGCGCGGGGACATCCGGAAGCTGTCGATGCGCTCCGTGGGAGTGGTTGGCGCGCGCAATGCCTCGGCTGCGGGAATCCGGATTACAGAGAGCCTTGCAGCCGAAATGGCCCATGCCGGAATCTGCGTGGTTTCAGGACTGGCCCGCGGTATCGACTCGGCAGCACACGCCGCCGCACTGCATCCCGGGCTGACGGTCGGTGCAATCGCAGGAGGGCTGGATCATGTCTATCCTCCGGAGAATGCATCCCTGCAACAGCAGATTGCCGAAAAAGGCTGTCTGGTGACGGAAGCACTGCTCGGAACCATACCGCAGGCCCGCCATTTTCCGCGACGCAACCGCCTGATTGCCGGGATTTCGTCAGGATGCCTGATTATCGAGGCGGCGCTGGAATCCGGCACGATGATCACAGCCGATCTCGCCCAGTCCTACAACCGTGAGCTTCTGGTCGTGCCGGGTTCGCCGCTCGATCCACGGTCACGGGGCGGCAACCATCTGCTGAAAACAGGTCAGGCGGCCCTGACAGAAAATATTACCGATATTCTTCAGGCCCTGCCGCTGGAGCTTCCGGAACGCGACCCCGTGCCATGGCAGCGTTCGGCACGCCACACCCCGCCTTTGACCGGCTTTTCCGAACCCCCGGCCGCATGGGGTGATGTCCCCGATACCGCCTGGATCGATCCCGATCTGGTGCAGCAAAACGTGCGGTCTCTTCTCTCCGTGACACCTGTAACAGTTGACGATGTGGTGCGCCGCTGCCAGTTCTCCGTGTCGGCGGTGCTTGCGATGCTGGCCGAGCTTGAGCTTGGCGGGATCGTGGAGTTTGTGCCCGGCGGACGCGTGGCGTTGCTGCCGAACTGAAGTGACGCGGAATACCGGAGTAGCGATGACGGACGTTGTGGTGGTCGAGAGCCCGGCAAAGGCCAAGACGATCAACAAGTATCTGGGAAGCGGATATACGGTGCTCGCTTCATTCGGACATGTGCGGGATCTGCCGCCCAAGGACGGAAGCGTGCGCCCGGACGAGAACTTTGCCATGAGCTGGCAGACGGACGAACGCGGCGCAAAGCAGATTTCGGCCATCACCAAGGCGCTGAAGGGGGCGAAGAACCTCTATCTCGCCACTGACCCGGATCGCGAAGGCGAAGCGATTTCGTGGCATGTCCGCAGCGTTCTGGAAGAAAAGAAACTTCTGAAGAACGTGGACGTCCATCGCGTCACCTTCAACGAAATCACGAAATCGGCCGTCACGGCGGCGATGGCGGCTCCGCGCGAGTTGGACCGCCCGCTGATCGACGCCTATCTCGCCCGCCGTGCGCTGGATTATCTGGTAGGCTTCACGCTGTCTCCCGTCCTGTGGCGCAAGCTGCCGGGCAGTCGGAGTGCGGGCCGTGTGCAGTCCGTTGCTCTGCGCCTGATCTGTGAGCGCGAAGCCGAGATCGAGGTGTTCCGCCCCAAGGAATACTGGACCGTCACCGGCGGCTTCACGACACCGGGCAAGGTGGCATTCCAGGCACGGCTGACGCATCTGAAGGGCGAGAAGCTCGACCAGTTCGACCTGAACAACGAGCAGCTTGCTTTCGCCGCGCGTGATACTGTTCTGCGCGGCCAGTTCACGGTCCGCTCCGTTGAGCGCAAGCGCACCAAGCGCAATCCGCCGCCACCATTCACGACATCCACCCTCCAGCAGGAGGCGTCCCGCAAGCTCGGCATGAGCGCACAGACGACGATGCGGACGGCCCAGCAGCTTTATGAAGGCGTGGATCTGCGTGGTGAGACCACCGGTCTGATTACCTATATGCGGACCGACGGCGTGACGATGGCGAAGGAAGCCATCGGCTCCATCCGCGGTCATATCGGCAAGGCGTTCGGCGACGACTACGTGCCGGATTTCCCGCGCACCTATTCCACCAAGGCCAAGAATGCGCAGGAGGCCCATGAAGCCATCCGTCCGACAGATGTCTTCCTGACGCCCCAGAAGGTCGGCCATGCGCTGACGCCCGATCAGAAAAAGCTGTATGAGCTGATCTGGAAGCGTTCCGTCGCCTCGCAGATGCAGTCGGCGGAACTGGATCAGGTGGCGGTAACGCTGGCCGATGCCAGCGGACAGACGCTTCTGCGCGCCACAGGCTCGACCATCGCATTCGACGGTTTCCTCAAGCTCTATATCGAAGGCCGCGACGACACGAAGGCCGAAGACGAGGACGGCAAGCTCCTGCCCCCCATGAAAGAAGGCGACCGCCTGACAACGGCCGCTGTGGAGGCCGAGCAGCACTTCACCCAGCCGCCACCGCGCTATTCGGAAGCCTCGCTCGTCAAGAAAATGGAAGAGATCGGCATTGGCCGCCCCTCGACCTATGCCTCCATTCTCGGTGTGCTGCGGGACCGCAACTATGTGCGTCTGGAGGCACGGCGTTTCGTGCCCGAAGATCGCGGACGGCTGGTTACGGCGTTCCTGACATCGTTCTTCGAGCGCTATGTCGATACGGGCTTCACGGCCTCGCTTGAAGAACAGCTTGATGATATTTCGGGTGGCCGGGCCGACTGGCACGATGTGATGGCGGCCTTCTGGCACGATTTCTCGGCTGCCGTCGCGCAGACCAAGGATCTGAAAATCTCGGACGTCATCGACGCTCTGGACGAAGACCTCGGACCGCATTTCTTCCCGCCCCGCCCCGATGGTGGCGATCCGCGCGTCTGCACATCCTGCGGAACCGGGCGGCTGGGCCTGCGCCTCGGCAAATTCGGCGCCTTCATCGGCTGTTCGAACTACCCGACCTGCCAGTTCACACGCCGTCTGGTAGCAGAAGAAGGCGATTCTGCGGGGCTGAACGACGGTCCGAAAGTGCTGGGCCAGGATCCGGAGACTGGGGAGGACATCTCGATCCGCCGCGGACCTTACGGACTATATATCCAGCGCGGGGAACCGAACCCCGAAGACAAGAAAGCCAAGCCCAAGCGGACGACCATTCCCAAGGGCATCGACGGCAACACCATGACCATGGAACAGGCGCTGGGGCTACTGTCCCTGCCACGTCTGGTCGGAATGCATCCCGAAACGGGCGAGAAGATCGAGGCCGGGCTGGGACGGTTCGGGCCATATGTGAAGATGGGCGCCATCTATGGCACGCTCGACAAGGACGATGATGTCCTGACGGTCGGACTGAACCGGGCCGTGGATGCGCTGGCCAAGAAACTGGCCTCCATCCGCAATCTGGGGCCGCACCCGAAAGACGGCGAGCCGGTCATGATCCGCAAGGGACGGTTTGGCCCGTACGCGCAGCATGGCCAGTTGATTGCCAACCTGCCGAAGGGACAGGATATGGAGGAAGTCACGCTCGATGAGGCGGTGGCACTTCTGGCGGAGAAGGGCAAACCACTGAAAGGTGGCGCAAAAAAAACTTCCGCGAAAAAAGCGGCTCCGAAAGCAGCAAAGGCGAAAAAAGCCGTTGCGGCTACGGAAGGAGATGAGACGGCCCCGAAGACGGTAACGAAGCGTATCCCCGCCAAATCCGCCACAAAGGCGAAAACCACAACGCCACGGAAGCGTAAGACTGTTTCCGGCGCGACGTCGGAAGACTGAAAACAGATCGGATCGGCAGTGTTGCCAGATGGCACTGCCGACCCCACATTCGGTCTGGCAAGTCTTTACCGTGGCGGAAGTTTGTGGCGTGGTCGCGTTACGGGAGCAGCCGTCTTTTGCCGTCCCGTCTCCAAGGACCCCGTCTTGCGTCATGCTGTCCGCCCTATGACTTTCTCCATGCCGCGCAGCCGCGAGGCGGCGTGTCGTCCGGTTCTGGGCCTGGGTATGGGCCTGACGGTCTGCATATTGATCCTCGTGACCTCCACAGGCCCTGGTAGAACGCAGGATCTCCCGCCCACCGCCGGATCACCCCCGGCAGAAGCGCCTGCGGCCGCCGCACCGACACCCCCCTCTTTTTCAGCTTCGGCCACACGCGAAGTCCTGGTCGCAGCGCTCGGCTTTCTGGAGCCGCGCACCCTGGAGGCGCATTCCGCCCAGGATTTCTGCATCTGGGGGCTGGACGGTCTGACGGCGATCGATCCGACCCTCTCCGTCATGGAAACCCACCCCACCCTTCCCAGAACCACTGTGCCGGCTCCGGGCACGGCGGTAGCAGCGGAGAAGGCCCCGGACACTTCCGCGCAGTCTCCCTCCATCCTGACCGTCCTTCAGGGGCAGACCGTCATCTTCACCCAGCCCATCCCCCCAGCCAATAACAATGGCGCATGGGCGGAACTGGTCACGGCCGCCATGCAGGCCGCGTGGAAGCAGTCCGTCACTTTACGCGATGCCGGGCCGGATGCGCTTTTGCAGGGCTTTTTCGACGAGCTTTTCAATCACCTGGATCCCTATTCCCGCTATCTTGCGCCCGCCCCGGCCCTTTCGGACCGCACGCGGCGTTCAGGAGATACGGGAACTGTGGGGCTAACCCTCGGGCAGAACGGACGGACGATCGTGATCGCCGCTGTCAACGCCAACGGACCTGCCTGGGAGGCCGGCGTGGATACGGGCGAGCACCTGGTTTCCGTCAACGGACGTCCGACGCACGGTCAGGATGCCGCAACCGTGCAGAGCTGGCTTGAAGGAGACAACCACACGTCTGTCACGCTCGGGATTTCCTCCAGAGGGCACCGGATGACGACAATCCGACTGGAGCGGACGCAGGTTCCGCCCGAGACCGTCTTCGCTTCCAGTGACGGCCCCTTCACCCTGCTCCGCGTCGCATCCTTCTCGACCCAGACCGCCGAGGAAGTCAGTCAGTTCCTGGATCAGGTTGTGGACGAGCCGGGCCGGACCACGCCCTCGACCGCTCCTTCGGGAAAAAAAGCAGCGGGCATCATCATTGATCTGCGAGGCGATCGCGGCGGCGTTCTCCAGCAGGCCGTCACCACGGCGGCCCTGCTGCTGGATCATGGCGTGGCGGTAACCACGCATGGCCGGAATCCTCTGGCCAACCATATCTGGGCGGTTCAGGGCGGCGACATGACCAATGGCACGCCGGTGGTGATTCTCGTGGACGGCCGGACAGCCAGCGCGGCTGAAATCCTGGCCTCCGCCCTGGCCGATCACCGGCGCGCCGTCGTGATCGGAAGTGAGACGCTCGGCAAGGGCCTCGTACAGGTCATCGGACAGATGCCGAACGGAGGGGAGCTGTTCGTCACATGGAGTCGCAATCAGGCCCCTCTGGGCTGGCCCATCCAGGGGCTGGGCGTGATGCCGCAGGTCTGCACATCGCTTGGCATCGACTCCCTTCAGGCCCAGCTTTCTGCCCTGAAGCAGGGGAATACCCTCCAGGGCGAAGCCGTACAGATGGCACGCATGGCACGCTACCCGGTTCCGGTGACGAAAATCCTTGAGATCCGGAAACATTGCCCGGCCGCCATCGGCTCGGATGCCGACATGGACGCCGCCAGAGCGCTTCTGTCTTCCCCTGCCGCCTACAGGGCGGCGCTGGAGTCTGTTCCTGACGAGAACAGCGCGCCCCTCCACTAACCTTGCAGGACGAACGGAAACAGTCATGGGCGCACGATTGAAAACGGGACTCTGGATACGGGCTGTCCTGCGCCGTATTTCCTCCGACGGAACCTCGGCCATGGTCCTGAAGAAAGGCGACGAGGATGCCGGAGCGGTCCTGATCGTCCTGACCGACCGTTCGGGTGGAACCGGTGTCCTGCGCGAAGACGGAAACGGATGGACCCGCGTTGATGCCACCGATCCGGCAGGCGTGGACGCCTATCTGGAGCGGCAGAAAAAATATGATCCCGACCTGTGGGTCATCGAACTGGAGATGCGGGACGTGTCCCAGCCCATAGAGCGCACCCTCGGGTCGCGACGACTCGATCTGGACGAAGAGGTGTAAACTGTGGGAGGGAAGACACAGCACATGGCGAACCTGCCATAAAGAAAACCGTATGATGCGGCATTGTGCTGTGTGGTGCGTTGCCATCGCCCGAGCTTTCGGCAAGAACACACACAAGATTTGGCTGGTTGGAGAGAAATGGACATGACGCAGCGATCCGTTGTCAGGACCTGGCTGACCCGAGCCGGGTTCACAGCAGGCGTTTCGATGTTTGTCATGGGACTCGTCATGGAAACCGCAACTGCGCAGCCCGTCAAAGGTCTGTACATCGCGGGAGAAGGCGGAGCGAGCTTCAACCAGGACCAGACCGCGCGCCTGTCGCCTGTCTTTCCGAGCGGGCGGGATCACTATCAGGCGGGCGTGACCGGCATCGGCAGTCTGGGCTACGGCCTTGGAAACGGATTCCGCGTGGAAATCGAGGGCAACTACCGCAACAACCGTCTGCAGCAGTTCCGCTCCAGCACGTTCCCGTCTTCCGTCGGTGGCCGTCAGCAGGGCTATGGCGTCATGGCCAATGCCCTGTTCGACATGGATATCGGCAAGTCCTGGGTCTTCCCGTATTTCGGCGCGGGCATCGGCTATGGCTGGCAGGCCATGAACACCTATGTTCATGCCCCGAACGGCGCCTTTGACCAGCATGTGGGCGGCACGTCCGGGAACTTCGCCTATCAGGGCATCTTCGGCCTTTCCTTCCCCGTCCCCTGGGTTGTGGGTCTGTCCGCCACCGCCGAGTACCGCTTCTACACGCTGATGGGCCCGAACGGGCACCATGCCACGGCGACGGGAATCTATGGCGGCTGGGACAAGATCAAGGAATTCGGGGTGTCCAGTGGCAACCGCGATACCCGCACGGACTTCAACCATTCTCTGATGCTGGGGCTGCGCTACGAGTTCAATCCCGCTCCCCCGCCGCCCAAGCCGGTTGCGGCTCCCATGCCGATCCCGGGCCCTGCGCCCACCCGCACCTATCTGGTGTTCTTCGACTGGGATTCGGCTGAACTGAGCACCCGCGCAAAAGCCGTTGTGGCCGCCGCGGCCCGCAACTCCACCTCCGTACAGATCACGCATATCGAGGTCAGCGGCTATACCGACACCTCAGCCGCCCATCCGGGACATCGTGGCGAGGCCTACAACATGGCGCTCTCGCAGCGTCGCGCGAACACGGTCAAGGAAGAGCTGGTCCGTGATGGCGTGGCCGCTGGCCTCATTACGACGCAGGGCTTCGGCGAGAGCCATCCACTGGTGGTCACCGCCGCCAACACCCGCGAGCCGCAGAACCGCCGCGTGGAAATCGATTTCAAGTAAGGTCTGCAAACAGACGCGGATTCCTCGTCAGCCGGCGGCTTCTCCCAAGGTCGCCGGTTTTTTACGTCTGCTAACGCCCTTCCGGCATAAAAAAGGGCGGAGAGAAACCTCCCCGCCCGTTCAAACCCATCGACGTGATGGAAAAGACTTATTTTTTGTGACGAACCGTATGATGCACGGTGGCTTTCCTGGCCGTCGTCTTTGCGGGCGTCGGAGCAACAACTGCGGGTGGTCTGGCGACAACGACGCCTGTTGCGTCCACCGTGGCGTGGATCGTCAGATGCTCGCGCTTCTGGCCGCCGCCGGGGATCAGCTCCGCCGTGAACGAGTCCGTTCCGGCATAGGCTGTGGCCGGCGTGTAATCCACATAGGTCTTGCCGTCATAATTATAGAGGAAGGCCTTGCCGTGTGTCGGCGGAGGATTGACGCCGAAAGAGGCGTAGTTACCGCCCAGCGGCTTCTGGATGGCGATGGAGCACAGACCATCATCGCTGCGGACCGTCATATCCACGCTCATCGTGCCATCAGCGGCCTTCTTGACGGCGGAGACGTGACAGACGGCAGATGTCCGCTGGTAGCCGAAGGGATTCGGGGCCACGGAACGCTGGACGATCGGCTGTTGGGCACAACCGGAGAGAAGCAGGGAAACGGCCAGTGCCGAACCCAGGGTAATGACAGAACCTCGCAGACGCACGGTCAACTCCAACGCATCGTGACTGGACAGGCCGCGTTTTCACGGCGGACAGACGTTCGGATGTAGAACAGGACAGCACGGGGCGAAAGGCTGCATAAAGGAGCTGTCGCCATTTTGACGGTATTTTATGCCCCCGGCGCGATAAATTGGCGTTGAGATGGAGAGCGCCAATTTTCTGCCATGAAATCATGTTTCGCATTAAGGGCTTGCCGCACGTTCCTCAGACGCAGAATCAGCTTTCGCGGGGGGTCGACCGCGGGTAGTCTGTTCCAGTGGTTGTGGCCGGTCGATCCGGTCTTGTGGAGTCTGTCAATGCCGTCGATCTTTCGCCGTTCTGTCAAAAGCCTGCTTGCCGCCGGACTTTCCTGCGCGACGCTTGCTGCCGTTCATCCCCTGTCCGCCCGCGCGGCGGACTGTGGCAATTCGCCCGCCCACGAGGCTTTCGACGTGGCGGGACTGAAATCCGAGCTGATGGTGACGGCGCTGTCCTGCAAGGCCCAGGACCGCTACAATGCTTTCGTCAGCAAGTTCCGTCCGGCCCTGCTGAGCGCGGACGAGCGTCTGAAAAGCTATTTCCACACGACCTATGGCCGTCGTGCGCAGGTTGAGCACGATGACTACATCACGCAGCTCGCCGACATCCAGTCGCTGGGCGGCCTGAAATCCGGAACCGTCTTCTGCCAGCAGCGCGAAGCCATGTTCGACGAGATCAATGCTCTCGAATCCTCGTCCGATCTGGCGCACTACGCCGAGGCCAAGGACGTGGCGCAGCCTGCCTCCTATGAGAGCTGCGAGGCTCCGGCGACCATTGACCGCCACTCCCGCAAGGGCGTGACGAAGCGGGCAGCCACCCGCCACACGAACCGCGCCTGAGCCACTCTCTGATCCTGTCGCGAAGCGTTCGCTTGACGTTCCGTGACGGGACGGCGACAACGCAGACATGAGCGATCTGTTCGAGTCAGGAAAGACAGGCAAAACCCGGACCGGCGGCGCCCGCAAGGGCACGGTCGACACGGAATATGGCGCCCACGACATCGAGGTGCTGGAAGGGCTTGAGCCCGTCCGGCGCCGTCCGGGCATGTATATCGGCGGCACGGATGATACCGCGTATCATCATCTGGCCTCCGAGATCCTCGATAACGCGATGGATGAAGCTGTGGCGGGGCACGCCACGACCATCGACGTGCGGCTGGAAGGCCCGCGCACGCTCATGGTGCGCGACAATGGCCGTGGCATCCCGACCGATCCCCATCCGAAATTTCCCGACAAATCCGCGCTTGAGGTGATTTTCACCACGCTGCATGCGGGTGGAAAGTTCTCCGGCAAGGCCTATGACACCTCCGGCGGCCTGCATGGCGTCGGCAGTTCGGTCGTCAATGCGCTGTCCGAGAAGCTGGAAGTCGAGGTCGCACGGGACCGGACGCTGTACCGGCAGGACTTCGTGCGCGGTGTCTCGCTGGCACCTCTGGCGGAAATCGGCAATGCGCCCAACCGTCGCGGAACGACGGTGCGGTTTACGCCCGACCCGGAAATCTTCGGCAATCATCATTTCTCCCCTGCGCGCCTCTACCGGATGTGCTGCTCCAAGGCGGCGCTGTTCCGGGGGGTGACGATCCAGTGGAAATGCGAGCCCTCCCTTATCAAGGCCGGAGACGAGACGCCGATCGAGGCCACTATCCAGTTCCCCAACGGACTGGAAGACGCCCTTTCGGCGGAACTCGGGCCCGATCCGGATCTTCTGACGCCGATCTGGGCCGGCGACGTCGAGCTGCCGATTGCGGCAGACGGCCGTACAGGCGGCCGGGTGGAATGGGCGGTGGCGTTCCTTGAAAGCGGTACGGCCTCGCTCTCCTCGTTTTGCAACACGATTCCCACGCCTCAGGGCGGAACGCATGAGGCCGGGTTCCGCGCGGCCCTGGTCAAGGGGCTGCGCGCGTGGGGCGACCAGCGTAAGGTCAAACGAGCCGCTGCAATCTCGGCCGAGGATGTTCTCGGCTCCGTGGCGGCCAAGCTCTCGGTCTTCATCCGCGACCCGCAGTTCCAGGGCCAGACCAAGGACAAGCTGACTTCGCAGGAAGCATCGCGGCTGGTCGAGGGCGCGCTGCGCGACCGAGTGGATCACTGGCTGGGTGGCAATCCGCAACAGGCGGACAGTCTGCTGACGTTCATGGTGGAACGCGCGGAAGAGCGTCTGCGCCGTCGTGAAGTCAAAGACACGGCCCGCAAAAGCGCGACACGCAAGCTGCGTCTCCCGGGAAAGCTGACGGACTGCACGCGCGAAAATGCGGCGGAGACGGAGCTGTTCCTCGTGGAAGGCGAATCGGCCGGTGGGTCGGCGCGTCAGGCGCGTGACCGCGAGACGCAGGCCGTGCTGCCGCTGCGAGGGAAGATCCTCAACGTGGCTTCCGCCACGACCGACAAGCTGCGGGCCAATCAGGAGCTTCGGGATCTGACGGAAGCTCTGGGCTGCGGCATCGGGGCGTCGTTCGATATCAGCCGTCTGCGCTACGGGCGCGTCATCATCATGACGGATGCCGACGTGGACGGAGCGCATATCGCTTCGCTTCTGATGACGTTCTTCTATCGCGAAATGCCGGAACTGATCCGTCAGGGGCATCTGCATCTGGCGCAACCGCCGCTCTATCGCATCACACATGGGCCCAAGACGGTCTATGCGATGGACGATCAGGACCGTGTTCGGCGCATCAAAGCCGACTTCAAGCCGAATGCGAAGGTCGAGGTCTCCCGCTTCAAGGGTCTGGGCGAAATGCCGGTGAAGGATCTCAAGGAAACGACCATGGACCCGGCCCGGCGGACGCTTCTGCGCGTCATCACGCCGCCTGAGGACCGTCTGGTGACCAGCGAGCGTGTGGAAAGCCTGATGGGCCGCAAGCCGGAACTGCGGTTCCGCTTCATTCAGGAACATGCCCGTTCCGTTGACGAACTCGACGTCTGAGCGTGTCGTTACAGGCCGGTTCCACGGAGTCCCAGAGCCAGCTCAAGGCCGTCGGATGTCTGATCGGAGGAATTTCCTCCTTTCAGATCGGCGCAACGCTGGCAAAAGGGCTGTTTCCGCTGTTTGGCCCGACCGGCATGGTGGGGCTGCGCGTCTGTCTGGCGGCGCTCATCCTGCTGTGCATCTGGCGGCCGACGCCTGGCACGCTGACGGTCGAGCGGCTGAAGCTGCTGCTGCCTTATGGCGCTTCTGTCGCGATCATGAATTTCTGCTTTTACGCGGCGCTGGTGCGGCTGCCGCTGGGTGTGGTCGTCGCCCTTGAGTTCACAGGCCCTCTGACGCTCGCGCTGGTCGGTTCCCGCCGCTGGCTGGATCTGTGCTGGGCGGGGCTGGTGGTCGCGGGGCTGTTCCTGCTGCTGCGACCCGAGGGACCGACGGTGGGTCTGGCGTCGCTCAATCTGTTCGGGGTCGCGGCGGCCCTTCTGAGCGGGTGCGGCTGGGTGGTCTATATCCTGACCGGCACGCGGATGGGGAAAATCTTCCCGGCCCCCGTCGCCACGACACTGGGCATGAGTACGGCGGGAATTCTGCTCCTGCCCTGTCTGGTCCCGACGATCCCGACGGTCCTGACCCATCCCTGGCAGGGAGGGGCGGCACTGAGCGTGGCGGTCCTTTCTTCGGCGGTGCCGTATATTCTGGACATGATGGCGATGCGAAGCCTGAGCCCGCGCGACCTGGGGATCCTGCTGAGCATGGAGCCGATGCTGGGCGCTCTGTCAGGATTCGTGTTCCTGCATGAGGCCCTGTCCGCGATGCGCTGGACGGGCGTGCTGTGTATTGCCGCAGCCTCGGCCGGGAATGTGCTGACAGGACGGCAGAAGTCCCTGCACTAGCGAAGTTGAAAACAGACAGAAATATAGGGTCGGGACGTATTCCGCTCTCTTGACCGGCAGGGGATGCAGGCGCCAGATGCGGGCGTTATGTCCCGCCTCTTTTCCCCTTCGAACCGACGGTCCGGTCTGTCTGCGCTTGCAGTCATCGCCGTGGTTCTTCTGGGGTTTCTGGGGCAGCTTGTTCTTCAGGGATGTTCCTATCCCGAAGAAAGTCCCCGGGCCACGATCGAGCGCCTGACGGGCATCGACATTGCACCGTCTCCCATGGTGGTGACGGAACAGATGTCCGGGCCGATGCCCGGCATGACCGCCGCACATCGACATCATCACCATTCGCATGACGGCACCTGCCCGCTTTGCCCCCTGTTACAGCTTCTGGCGGTCATTCTGGCCAGCCTGCCTGTGCTGCCGGCCTGTGGGACCCCAGGACGCCAGATCCGCCAGACGCCCGGTGCGCCGCGTGCGCCGCCCGCGATCTGGCGACTGCTTCCCCCCTCCCGAGGGCCACCCCGCCTCGTCTGACCCCCATCGTGGTCATGGCGGAGGAAGAAACTGCCTGCGGTCTGTCGCTTTCGGGACAGCCTGCCGGGCGTGATCCGCCGTGGCTGGATTTCAGATCAGTCGAGGATGTGGATCATGCTCCCCCTTTACAGGACCCGCACGGACGCAGGTTATGCGCGCCAGTGCCTGACGGCCATTTTCTTTGCCCTGAGTGCCTTTTCTGCGGCGTCCGCACAGGATGCCCTCTCCCAGCCGGAGTCCGTCGAGTCCGCCAAGGCTGAGCATCTGAGGGTCAATGGCGTACGCCAGCCCCGGACGACGAGCGCGGATACGGCGCATCTCCTGGACCATGCACTCGGGTACAGCACCTATTCCGCAGGCGGTGTCTCCGCCCTACCCGTCCTGAACGGTATGGCCGACGACAGGGTGGCGACGCTCGTGGACGGCATGCGGATTGATGCTGCCTGTCCGAACCATATGAATCCCGCCATGTCCTATGTCGATCCCGACAGCGTTTCGCGTGCGGTGGCGATTGCGGGGATCACGCCCGTGAGTCTGGGCGGAGACAGCATCGGCGGGACCGTCGAGATCGAGCGCAAAGATCCCCTGTTCGCCAAGACAGGCAATATCCTTGTGACGGGTCATGTGCGGGGCGATTATCGCAGCAATGGCGGCGGTTCGGGAGCTTCAGGGTCCCTGACGGTCGCCAATGACATGTTCAGTCTGCGCTATACCGCGTCCTATTCCCATGCCAGCGACTATCAGGCAGGCGGGAACGGGCAGCGCGTGCGGTCCACCGAGTATCTGAGCTTCAACCATGCCGTGACGCTTGGCGTGAAGAAGGCCAACCATCTTCTGGCCCTGACTTTCGGTCAGCAGGACATCCCCTACGAGGGTTTTCCCAACCAGTACATGGATATGACGAACAACCGCTCCACCTTCGTGAACGGCAAGTACAAGGGCGACTTCAACTGGGGCACGCTGGATGTCCGTGGCTCCTGGCAGCGGGTGACTCATGTCATGAACATGCTCTCGGACAAGGGCGGCCATAGTGCGACTACGGGTATGCCGATGAACACGGATGCGCGGACGGCGACCTATGCGATCAAAGCGACAATCCCGCTCGGGCTGAAGCATACGCTCAAACTGGGCAGCTCTTTTGACCATAACGGGTTGAATGACTGGTGGCCGCCGCTTCAGGGTAGCAAAATGATGGGGCCAGGCACCTATCACAACATCAATAACGGCCATCGGGACCGGCTGGGTCATTTCGCGGAATGGGACGCGCAGTGGCTGCCCCGCTTTTCCACGCAGCTCGGATTTCGCAACGATCTGGTGATGATGAATACCGGCAAGGTCGCGCCCTATTCCTGGACCGGGATGATGTCCATGGCGGATGCGATGGCGGCGAAGCGGTTCAACCAGGCGTCACGCGGGCGCACGGATGTCAATTTCGACGTGACCGCGACAGGACGCTGGAAGCCGCTGGACAGCCTGTCCATCGAAGGCGGCTATGCCCGCAAGACGCGCTCGCCAAACCTGTATGAGCGTTATGCCTGGGGCAGGGGCAGCATGGCAACGCGGATGATCGGCTGGTTTGGCGACGGCAATGGCTATGTAGGGAACCTGAACCTGTCCCCCGAGGTCGCCAATACGGCCAGCGTCACGGTGGACTGGCATGATCCGACCCCCGCCCAGCGCTGGGATCTGAAGATCCAGCCGTTTTATACCTATACGCACAACTACATTAACGTCCGGCGGCTGCGCAGCTTCTCGAATGGCCTGTCGATGCTGGGCTTCGTCAACCATAATGCCCAGAGCTATGGCATCAACGCCTCAGGATCCGTGCGCCTGTGGGACAGGACGGCCTATGGACGGGGCGAACTGGTCGGCAACATCAACTGGGTGCGCGGTGTGGATCTGGTCACGCATTCGGGGCTGTATCACCAGATGCCTGCGAACGGTCTGATCGGGCTGCACGAGACCTATGAGAACTGGACTGGTCGTGTCGAAGTAACGCTCGTGAAATCCAAGGACACCGTGGACTGGCTGCGCAACGAACCCCGCACGCCGGGCTATGCGCTGCTGGGGCTTGGGGGGAGCTATCGCTGGCGGTATTTCACGCTCAATGCCGAACTGGCGAACGTGCTGAACCAGAGATACTACCTGCCGCTCGGCGGCCTCTCACTGGGTGGCTATGACGCCACGGGCATTCTGGGGCCGTTGCCGGGAATGGGGCGGTCCTTCAACATGAACCTGACCGCCGCATTCTGAAAGAGAACCGGGAGCGCGTCAGACGCTCTCGGCAACCCAGTTCCGCTTCTTCGTGGCCAGACCGATACCCGGATTGAAGCAGTTGCAGGGATCGAGGCTGCGGTAATGGGCAACCATCTCGTCCGGCGCCTTGTAGAGATGACCGACATTGTGTTCCGCCGGATAACGCGCGCCACGCGCGTCCAGTCCGGGGAGCATGTCGTGCTCCACCTGCATGGCGTTGTAGCCCTTCTTGATCACGTAATCCTGGTGCATCACGTGGCAGAAGAAGTGGCCGTAATAGAGTTTGACGATGATCCGGTCCTCGATTTCCCTGGGAAGGACCTCGAACCACTCACGGTCATTGCGGCGCAGGGCAACGTCGAGCGCCACGATATCTTCAGCGGTTTTCGTGTGGACCGCACGATACCGCACGGCGGCACCGGCTGCGGCGAAGCGGTGCAGAAAGGCGCGCGTGCCTTCATCCGGCGTACATTCGAAGAAGGCACCACCCGTGCTTGAGGCCCACTGCTCCAGATAGGCGCGGACAGGCGCGGTCATGTGGGCGGAGACCTTGAGCATCAAATGATGCTCGAAGCGGTCCCGGTAGTCGCACATGCGCTGGGGAAGCTGTTTCGGCAGGAAGCGGCTGAGGAACTGCATCGCCAGATCGCTGAAATGATCGGACAGGAATGGCAGGCGCTGCGCGAAAACGTCGAACCGGGACTTCATGGAGAAGAACATCGGCAGGTATTTCGTGCCGAAATAGCGGATGACCGCAAACGTGTCCTTGCCGTATTTTTCGGCAATATTGAACGCATCGCGATGCAGGTATTCACCGGCGATCGGCAACTCGTCAAAATGGGTCAGGACATGACGACGCAGGTCTTCGAGATCGGATGTGTTGTTCGTCCCGATATAGAACACGGCCGGGTTTTTGTTCGCTTCGAACGTGTCCAGACGGACCGCGAACACGACCAATTTGCCCGCGCATCCCGCGGCTTCGTACCAGCGGCTGGGATCGGCATTGAAACGGGCGGGGGTGTCGGCGTCCACGTCGCGGACATGGGCGGCATAGTTCTCGTCATGACCGCGTCCGGCGTTCCAGTCGATGGCATTTTCCGGAAGCTGACCGGCCTGCACGGCGGCAAGGATCTGCTCGGGATTGCCTTCAATACGGATACCCAGATGGTTGACGAGGTGCAGCTTGCCGTCCGGGCCCATCTGGCCAAACAGGGCCATTTCGGTGAAGGCCGGACCACGCTGGACCAGCGCGCCGCCGGAATTGTTGCTCACACCACCCAGAACCGACGCGCCGATACAGGACGAGCCGATCACGGAATGTGGCTCACGGCCGATGGCAGCGAGTTTGTCTTCCAGATCATGCAGGGTGGAGCCGGGCAGGCACACGACCTGCCTGCCCTCGCCGATCAGGTGGATGCCGTCCAGACGGTTCGTGCTGATGATGACCACGCCGCGATCATAATCGTTGCCGTCAGGGGTGGAGCCGCCGGTCAGGCCCGTATTGGCGGCCTGCATGATGATGATCCGACCAGACTCGGCACAGAGCTTCGCGGCACGCCAGAGTTCGACAAGGCAGCCCGGCTGAAGCACCGCCACCACGTCTCCCATGCCGAAGCGGAACCCCTTGCGGAAGCGATAGGTCGCGGAGGGAGCCGTCAGGACATGTCGCGCACCGAGAATGGCACGAAGGGAGTGGATGAGCGAGGCATCGCTGGCCTCGGAACTGCCTTGTAGTGACACTGACATTCTGTTGTCTTTCCTGCCGGCAAAGTGATCGCCGCTGGTCCTAACATGGGGTTACAAGAAACCACTCTTCAACCCTGCGTGTTATTTTACGCGCCCAAAGAGACGTTCAAGTTCCCGTCGTGTCAACCGGAGCCATGTCGGCCGTCCATGAGAGCAGGTATTGGCACGCGGAGTGCGTTCCATCTCCCGCAGCAGGGCATCCATTTCTTCGGGCTTGAGCCGACGACCTGCGCGGATACTGCCATGACAGGCCATCCGCGCGAGAATGGCGTCCAGATGATGCGCGAAACTTCCCGTACTGGCGGCGTCCAGATCCGGGTCACTGGCCAGTTCGTCAGCGATGTCCTTCAGAAGTCCCTGAATATCCTGCGCGCCCAGAAGGGCCGGAACCGAACGCAGCAGGACACTGCCGGGACCGAAGGATTCGAGGTCGATCCCGAGCCTGGCCAGATCCTCAGCCCGCGCCATGAGGGCCTCGGCCTCGCGGCGGGGCAGATCCACCACTTCGGGCAGGAGGAGGGCCTGCGCGCGCAGGGTGCCCCCGCTCGCATATTGTTCGCGCAGACGCTCATGGGCCAGGCGTTCATGGGCCGCATGCTGGTCCACGAGGATCAGGTCGCCATCAGGGGCGAGCGCGAGAATGTAGGTGTCGAAAACCTGCGCGATGGACGCGCCAAGCGGGAATGCGGGATCGAGCGCCTCGGGCTGCTGCGGGGCACGGGCTGCGGGAGCGAAAGCGGGGTCCGTTTCCGCAAAACCCTGGCGGGGCGCAGCTTGCGGAGAATGCGGCGTAGAGGCCGTGGGAAGGCTGGCCTGCAACGGGAGCGCGGGAGCCGTCGCAGAAGTCCCCGGCGGGCGGATTTCCGGCGGCCGAGGCGGATAGACGATGGAGGAACGCGAGGCGAAACTCGCATGGATGCCGCCGCCGCCCTTCGAGCCATGGCCCAGCGCCCGGCCCAGACCACCGATCACGAGGGAGCGGATTTCGGCTTCGTCAGCGAAACGCAGTTCGGTCTTCGCGGGATGGACGTTCACGTCCAGTCGTTCCAGCGGCACTTTCAGATGCAGCGCCATGACCGGGAAGCGGCCGCGTTCGATGACGGGACGATAGGCCACGCGGATGGCGGTCCGCAGCATCGGGTCCGTCACCGGCCGGTTGTTGACCAGAATGAACTGACCCGATCCGGTGGCGCGGGTACGGGCCGGACCACAGGCGAATCCTGACAGACGCACGGCCCCGCGCTGTTCGTCGAGCGGGATCAATGTGTCGGGGGTGGTATCGAGGATGGAGGCCGCACGGCTGATCGGGCTTTGTTCGGGGAGGTCGAACAGGACCTTGTCGTCCAGCAGAACACGCATGGCGCAATGAGGCGCGGACAAAGCCAGCCGCCGCATGACAGACTCGGCATGCCCGCTCTCGACGCGCGCGCTTTTAAGAAACTTGCGCCGCGCCGGGGTGGCGAAGAACAGATCCGTCACGACGATGCGCGTGCCGACCGGGCCGGAGGCGGGCTGCGGCGAGGTGATGACACCGCCATCGACGCGGATGCACCAGGCCGTGTCAGAGTCCGGCGTGCGGGAGGTGATGGAAAGCCGTGCGCTGGCGCCAATGGAGGGCAGTGCTTCGCCCCGGAAGCCGAGCGTGCGGATCTGGACGAGATGATCGTCCTGAAGTTTGGAGGTGCAGTGGCGCTCGACAGCCAGTTCCAGCTCGACCGGGGTCATGCCACAGCCATTATCCGTGACGTCGATCCGGTCTGTCCCGCCGGCACGTAGAGCGACCACGATGCGGGTTGCCCCGGCATCAATGGCGTTCTCGACCAGCTCCTTCAGAGCGGCAGCGGGACGCTCGATGACTTCACCGGCCGCGATCAGATCGATAACGTGGCCGGAAAGACGACGGATCGTGGGGCGGGAAAAGGACGGGGCCTCGGACACGATGCCTCCTCATCGTCCGGACAGGAGCCGGACGGCAGACAGAGCCGTCCCGTCCGCCCAATCAGGGGCCGACGGGACGGAAGGTACTTCAGAGAACGCCGAGGAAGGCTTTCTTCTTGCGGACCGTCGGGGTCGCACCCGTTGCGGGGTTGCGGCCCAGCGCCGAGTTCTCGCGGATACGGCGGTTTTCGGCGTCACCATCAACGACGGAACCGGCATTGCCGCCTTTCCAGAACATCAGGTTATCCACGAAACCGGCATCGGCCGCGCCAAGCTCGGCGTTGTTCGGCGCGCTGGCGGACTTGTCCACCTGTCCGACCAGTGCGGTCTGGCCAGTGCTGCCCTTGCCGGAATCCGGATGCAGGGCCGTGTCAGGCGAGAGGGTTTCGAGCGCCTGCATGCGCGGGCTTTCGTCCGGGCGATGGGCGTCCGCGGCGCCGGGGAGCTGCATCTGCTCGGAAGGCGGCATGGAGAGGGGCGCGCGGGTTGTGACCGTGTACTCGTCGGGCATGGCCCGTTCGAGACCGATCGCGCGCGAAACATCGGCGCCCGAACAGCCCGAAAGCAGCAGGCCGACGGAAGCCATGGCACCCATCTGGACACTGAGACGGGCAACGGAAAGACGGTTACAACGCATGGAGGGCCCCTGGGACGCGATCATGATGCAACACTCCTACAGTCCGCGCGACGCGGGGGCAAGCCATTGGAACAAGTTCCGCAATCGCATCACTTGGCCGCGGCCTGACGTTCCGCGAGCAGGGAGTCGATCAGCCAGACGATAACGCCGCAGACGATCCCTGAATCCGCGATATTGAAGACATACCATGACCAGCCGAAGGCATGGGCATGCAGGAAATCCACGACCGCGCCATAGCGCAGGCGGTCGATGACGTTGCCGACGGCGCCCCCTGCAATCGCGCCGCAGGACGCGGCAACCAGCGTGCGCTTCGTACGGGTCAGGGTCCAGACCAGAAGCCCCACCGCGATCAGCGAGACCGCGCAGAAGATCCACGGCCCCCGGCTGCCGAGGCCGCCGAACATGCCGAACGTCACGGCATGGTTCCAGACCATCGTGAAGTTCAGGAACGGCAGGATCTCGACCGATCCCCGGTCCGGCAGATGGTAAACATAAAGGATCCAGTCCTTGCTGGCCTGATCCAGAACGAGAACCAGAACCAGCAGGGCGAAACCCAGAACCATGCGCCCCGTGCGGCTCATGCCGTCATGCCACAGGGACATCAGGCGCTCACCACGTCGATGCAGCGGCGGCACAGGGCCGGATGTTCGGCATTTTCGCCAACTTCCGGCAGGACTTTCCAGCAGCGGGCGCATTTATGGCCCGGCGCACGCTCGACCTGCGGGCCGCCATGGGCCGTGTCGCCCGGCAGCAGCTCGGTTTCGGCATGGGACGTGATGAGCAGTTCGGCCCAGTCGAGACCGCCGAAGATCCCGGCTTCCTCCTGCGACAGCGGCAGAGTGACGCTGGCTTCGAGCGAGGAGCCGATCGTGCCGTCACGGCGGGCCGTTTCCAGTTCGGTCGTGACCAGACGGCGATAGGCGCGGATGTCTTCCCAGCGGTTGCCGAGTTCGGGGTCGTTCCATTCGGCGTCCGGCTCGAAGAACTGCGCGAGATGCACGCTGTCGTTCTCGCCGAAGCGGGCCTGCCAGGCTTCTTCCGCCGTGAAGACGAGAACAGGCGCGAGCCAGGTGCAGAGCGCGCGGTGCAGGACGTCCAGAACCGTGCGGGCCGCGCGGCGCGTCGGATCGGATGTGGCGTCGCAATAGATCGCGTCCTTGCGGATATCGAAATAGAATGCCGAGAGATCGGTGGTGCAGAAGCCGTGCAGCGCCGGATACACACCCACCCACTGATGCGTTTCGACCGCGCTGGAGATCAGGCCGCGCAGTTCCGACAGGCGGTGCAGGATATACTGCTCCAGCGGCGGCAGATCGGCATAAGACACGGCTTCTTCAGGCGTGAAGCCATCGAGCGCGCCGAGCAGCCAGCGCAGCGTGTTGCGCAGGCGGCGGTAAAGTTCGCCCTGCTGCTTGAGGATTTCCTGCCCGATGCGAAGGTCTTCGTTCGTGTCGGAATTCAGAACCCATAGACGCAGGATGTCCGCGCCGAGGCTGTCGGTCACGTCAGACGGGGCCACGACATTGCCCAGAGACTTGGACATCTTGCGGCCCTGCTCGTCCATGACGAAGCCGTTGGTCACGAGGGCCTTGTAGGGCGCGACGCCCATCGTGCCGACGCTTTCCAGCAGGGAGGACTGGAACCAGCCGCGATGCTGGTCGGAGCCTTCAAGATAGACGTCGGCGGGGAAGTTCAGCCCCTCCTGCCCCAGATCGAAACGATGGGACGAGCCGCTCTCGAACCAGACGTCCACGATGTCGAAGACCTGTTCGTAATCAGCGGGATCGCGGCCTGCGCCAAGGAACAGCGCCGGGTCGGCTTCATACCAGATATCCGCGCCCTTTTCCCGGAAAGCCTCGACGATCCGTTGCATGACGGCGGCATCGCGCAGGACATCGCCGGTGCGCTTCTCGACAAAAACCGCGATCGGCACGCCCCAGGCGCGCTGGCGGGAGATGCACCAGTCCGGGCGCTGCTCGATCATGGACGTCAGACGGCGACGGGCCGCTTCGGGGACGAAGGTGACGTTGTCCAACGCGCTCAGGGATTTCTCGCGCAGCTTCGTTTCGCCATCCATCGCAATGAACCACTGCGGCGTGGCGCGGAAGATGATCGGGGCCTTGGAGCGCCAGGAATGCGGATAGGAATGACGGACCATCCCACACGCCATAAGGCCGGTGGCGGGGGCATCGTCATGTTCGGCGGACTGACGGGCTTCGGTCAGCAGGTCACAGACCGGATCGACGGCCTTGAAGACATGGATGCCGGCGAGATGCGGAACCCACGGCGCGTAACGACCGTCGTCTTCCACCAGTTCGGGGACTTCGATGCCGTACTGGCGACAGAGCATGAAGTCGTCCTGACCGTGGGACGGCGCCATGTGGACGAGGCCCGTACCGGCATCGGTCGTGACGAAATCGCCCGGCAGCATCGGCACATCATACTCATAGCCACGGCCACGCAGCGGATGGGCGCAGACCGCGCCTTCAAGCCCGTTGCCCGGCAGGGTGTAGAGGATGTGATGGGCGGTGATGCCCGTCTCCGTGCAGAATGCTTCCACGCGGTCTTCGGCCACCAGCAGCTTGGCACCCTGCGGGACGATGCTGCTCTCGTTCGTCTCGTCAACACGCAGGACGACATAGGTGATGTCCGGGCCGTAAGCGAGCGCGCGGTTGGCCGGGATGGTCCAGGGCGTGGTCGTCCAGATGACGGCCGACACGCCGTTCAGGGCTTGGGCGGGCGTCGGGTCCCTGATGACCGGGAAGGCCACGAAAATCGTGGTGGAGTCGATGTCGTGATATTCGATTTCGGCTTCGGCCAGGGCGGTCTTCTCGACCGGGCTCCACATGACGGGGCGCAGGCCGCGATAGAGGCTGCCATTGAGCAGAAACTTGCCGATTTCGTCGACGATCCTGGCTTCGGAGCTGAAGTCCATCGTCACGTAGCGGTTGGCCCATTCGGCCTGAACGCCGATGCGCTTGAAGTCCTCGGCCTGCTTCTGCACCCATTCGGCCGCGTACTGGCGGCATTCGGCGCGGAACTGGAGCAGGGGCACCTGATCCTTGTCCTTGCCGGCCTTGCGATACTGCTCCTCGATCCGCCATTCGATCGGCAGGCCGTGGCAGTCCCAGCCCGGAAGATAGCGGACTTCATACCCCGACATGCGATGGGCGCGGTTGATGACGTCCTTCATCACCTTGTTCAGGGCGTGTCCGATGTGAATGTGACCGTTGGCGTAAGGCGGTCCGTCATGCAGCGTGAAGACGGGACGTCCCTTCCCGGCCTCGCGGATCTTTTCGTCCAGTCCCGTCGCGGCCCAGCGGGCGAGCGTTTCAGGCTCGCGCTTGGGCAGGCCGCCGCGCATCGGAAAACCGGTGCAGGGGAGGAACACGGTATCGCGGTAGCGGTCCTGCTGTTCCTTGAAGGCGGCGACGGAAGGATCGGGAGTCTTATCGGACATGGGGGACGGGCCAGTTTCGGTCATTCACACTAAGGGGGACCATATGGAGATCGGGAGCCAATCCGGTCAAGTCCGGGGTTAAGGGCGGCAGCAATGCAGGGCCGCCTCAAATTGGGTTGCCGGAACAGCGGGACTGGCGGATGATGCGGGATATAGCGCTTTTTTCCAGAAGGCAGGTCCGTGCGGTCACATCGTCTTTTCCAGTCTGTTGCAGGGCTTGTGCTGCTTTTCTGCACGGGAGCTTTCGCCCAGGCTCCCCGTTGCCCGGCCCCGGCGAGCGTGCCGGACAAGGCCCGGATGGCGCAGATGTTCCGGACGGCCCCGGACCGGGGTTTCCTGTGGCAAGTGACGAAAGATGGTCACTCGTCCTGGCTGTATGGGACGCTGCATGTCGCAAAGCAGGACTGGCTGCTGCCCGGCCCACTGACACGCGCCGCGATCCTGCACAGCAGCAAGATCGCCCTTGAGCTTGATCTGAACGCACCGGACACGGCCACCACGCTGCGCCAGCCAGAAGATCCCGCCCGGTGGGCGCATCTCGTGCAGTCGGGGCGAAAGGCGAAAGTGGATGCGCTTATGGATCAGCAATGCGTGCCCAGCGCGGCATTCGCACATGTGGCGGTCGGCGTGGAAGCGGCGGGCGTCGAGTCCCTGGCGTCACGCCAGGACGGATATTATCCGGACTATGCCGTGGATGGCGTTCTGCAGGGCATGGCGGGAAGTCTGAAAAAGCCATTGATCGGGTTGGAGACGGTGCGGATGCAGCGGGATCTGCTGATTGGACCGGATCAGGCGGATGAAGATGCGTTCATTGATGACATCGTCAAAGGTGTGGCATCCGGCAAGATGCAGGCCGAGAACCAGCGGCTGGCGGAGATGTGGGCATTGAGCGACGTAAAACGGCTGGATCATTATCAGGACTGGTGCGACTGCCTGAATACCGCTCAGGAGCGGCGCTTCATGACGCGGCTTCTGGATGATCGGAATGTCGGGATGGCGCAGAAAATCGAGACGCTCCATGAGAGCGGGACATCGCTGTTCGCGGCCGTGGGCTCCCTGCACATGGCGGGGCCAAAGGGGCTGCCCGCCCTGCTGCGCAAGGACGGGTTCGAGGTCCGACAGATCGTACCCGCACTCTGATGAAACGGATCGTTCAGAAGTTCCTGGGCCGCAAGGCGCCCGCCCGCCGTGCCGAGACCCCCGCCCTGCCGCCGCAGATCGAGGAAATCAGGCAGGGTGCGCTCAAGGGGCAGCATCTTCAGATCGTGCAGTGGGGACAGGTCCTTCTGGACAGCGTGTATGTTCCGCGTGATCCGGTGGCAGCACTGGACTGGTTCACGATCGCGGCCAATGCCGGGTTCGGCCCGGGGCATAACATGCGCGGACGCTGCTTCCAGTTCGGCTGGGGGTGCGAGAAGGATCTGCAACAGGCGGCGCACTGTTACGCTGCCGCTGCCGCTGCGGGCGACGAATGGGGCCGGTATAATCTGGGCATCCTGACCATGCGGGGGATCGGCATGGACGCGGATCTGCCGCGGGCTCTGGACCTGTTCCGGACGGCCGCGGGCAAAGGCCATGCGAAATCCATGAACCTGTATGCGCGGTTTCTGGAAGAAGGATGGGTTGTGCCGCAGGACCGGGCTGCGGCGCTGGACTGGTATCGGAAATCAGCGGAAGGCGGCGATTACCGGGGACAGCACAATCATGCCACGGCGCTTGTGGATGCCGGAAAAATCGAAGAGGCGCTGGGCTGGTGGCGGCAGGCCGTCGTGGATGCGACGTCCGATATCCTGCTGGCGATGGGTCAGAAGCTGACGGCGCTGGGTCCGAAGGGTGATGCGGAGTTGCTGGAGCGGGTCCGCGAACGCCTGAAGGAGATGGGAATTTCTCCTTCAGGGGAAGCTGTTTCGGTCAGTAATTCGCCGAAAGGTTGAAGAGGAAGGAGCGTCCCACAGCCGGGGTGGCACGGTCACTGAACAGGTTGCTGTAATTCAGGCGGTTGTCGAGATTGTAGCCGTTCATGGCCACGCGCCAGTGCTTGCCGAAATTATGGGAAATCACGGCATCCCATTCCACGGTCGCGGGGACCCAACCCGTATTGGCGGCGTTCAGATAGACGCCGTCACGCCAGGTCAGGCCGCCACCGAATGTGACGTTCCAGGGATGGTTCGGCGCGATCGTATAGGTGGACCAGATGGTGGCGGAGTTCTTTGGTGCGTACTGGATGCGCTTGCCGACATCGGCCGCCGTCAGGGACCAGACGGTTGTGGCATCGTAATAGGCGTAGGTGCCGATCATGGTCCAGTTCTTCAGGATTTCGCCCGAAACGCTGAGTTCAACGCCCTGGTTGCGCTGACGGTCACTGGACGAAGACACATCCCCCGTCGAAGGGTCAGTCATGAGTGCGTTGCCCTTTTCCAGACGGAACACGGAAGCTGCAAAGCCCATTCGACCGTGGAAGGCGTTATACTTCGCACCCAGTTCGTAAAGACTGCTGCGTTCGGGACTGAAACCCTGCGTCGTGGATTTCAGGGGTTCGGAGCTGTTCGTCACATACAGGCCCATCGGCGTGGTGGATTGCGCCCAGTTGAAATAGACCATGATGTTGCTGGTGGGCGTGTACATCAGGCTGACTGTCGGATTGAACGTGTCCTGCGTCTGCCCGTACGACACCCCGGCCCCTGTGGTGCCACCATTGGCGGAATAATGGCTGTCCCAGTGGTCCCAGCGGAAGCCGCCACGGATCGAGAATTCCGGCAGAAGCCACATCTGCTCGGAGAAGAACGCACCGACATCCGTGGCATCGCCCGTCTTGTACAGGGCATGGCCGACGCCGGAGATGTTCACGAGATTGCCGCTATACTGGCCAAGCGTCCCGAGCAGAAGACCGGGCTGGGTGGCGGAAGGGTGTAGCAGGCTCGTCGTATCGGCTTTCGTGCCGTTCTGGCCGTTGAAATTATAGGCGTAGTTCGTGCGGCGGTCATAGACATGCGAGATATCGACACCCGCGATGATCTGGTGGCGGATGCTGCCAGTCGAGAACTTCGCAATCCCCGAGAACACGTCCTGCACCGACCAGTCGTTCTGCTGATAGGGTTCCGGACCACCCAGATGGCCACGCCGGTTGATGGTCGCTGCTTCAGGATCGGTGAAATACTCGGCAGCGCAGGTGGTATTGCAGCCGGGCTGTGATGCCGCGAAATACCGACTGTACATGCCACCGCGCAGGTCGTTGTAAAATGTGATGTGCCTGTTCAGATCAAATTTCAGGCGCCCTGTCAGCATGTCTACGTTCGAAGCATCCTGATCGTAGGTTGTGCCGTACCAGTTGTTGCGGTTCAGGCCATATTCCGTCAGCGGCTTTGCAATGGTCGTACCTGGCTTGGTGACGACCGGTACGCCGTAATCAGGAACGCGGTTGTCCGTCTGATGGAAATATTCCAGCGTAAACGTCGTGCGCTTGCCCAGGCCGAAGCCGATGGACGGGGCAATCCCCCAGCGATGGGAAAAGACATTGTCCCGGCCGACGGTATTGTTCTCGTTGCCCATGCCGGTGATACGGATGGCCGTGGAGTCCCCGATCTGCTTGTTGAAATCGAGCGTGCCACGATAGTAGTCCGCTGAACCTCCCGAGAAGCTGCCGCCATAGCTGTCGCCGAGATGGGCGACCTTGGTGGTGATGTTGATGGCGCCCCCCGTCGTCCCGTTGCCGAAGACCTCCGAGGACGGCCCCTTGATGACCGTGACATGATCGTAATCAAAGCTGTCACGGGTATAGACGCCGAAATCGCGCAGGCCGTTTTCATAAATGTCGTTCTGGGCCTGAAAGCCGCGGATCAGGAACTGGTCGCCCGCCATGCCGCCCTCGCCTTCCCCGACCGACGCGGTGATGCCCGGCACGTTGCGAAGGGCCTCGTCGAGGGATTTGACGTTCTGCTGTTCCATCAGGAGCTTGGGCACGACGTTGATCGTCTGCGGCGTATGCAGGACGTCTTCGGGCATCCGGCCTATGCCGATGGGGGTCTGCAGCGTGTTCATCGGTGAGCCGACGACCTGCAGATGTTCGGCTTCCTCGGGCGCGGCATTCACGCTGTTGTCGGAGGACTGCGGGGTGGCGCTCGCCGACACGGCTTTCGGCGGTAGGCCCTTGGTCATCTGCGGACGGGCGGTATCGTTTTTGGGAAGCGGATGGCGCCGGGCCTTGTGATGATGCCGGGTGTCATTCTGTGCGTGGGCGGCGGAGCAGACGAGCGTCAGGCCGGCAGCAAGGGACAGCGGCCCCAAAGAGGGGCGAGGAGTTCTGGACGACATCAGATCATGATCCTGCAAACGAAAACTGATGCTGCCCTTAAAGGGTTAATGCGAATAATTCTCAATACTATTTCAGGAAGATTGAGAAAGATTCTCATTCTCCATGTTAAGTTGTGGCTTAAATGACACAGAACGACACGTAGAAAAAACCCCTTTTCCCGAAGCGGAAAAGGGGCCTGATAAATTGAGATCCACTAAGGCGTCAGGCGCCCAGAATGCTCCGGGCCTGTGCAGCATCGCAGGCGATCTGGGCCTTGAGCGCATCCAGACCGGAAAACTTCTTTTCGTCACGCAGCAGCGCGATCAGGGCAACACTGAGGGTCTGGCCGTACAGGTCTTCGTTGAAGTCGAAGAGATGGACTTCGAGCCGGCTTTCCTGACCGTCATTGATGGTGGGACGTCGGCCGATATTGGCGACGCCGGGAATAATGCGACCATCAGGCAGCGTGACGCGGGCGGCATAGACGCCGCGCGCGGGTTCGAGATGCTGCGTCAGAGGGATATTGGCGGTCGGGAAACCGAGAAGACGCCCGCGCTGGTCGCCGTGCATGACGGGACCCGTGATGCTCCAGGGGCGCCCGAGTTCTTCAGCGGCGCGCTCGGGATAGCCTTCCTGAAGCAGGCGACGGATGCGGCTGGAAGAAATCGGACCGCCTTCATCGGCAAGCTGGGGCACGATACTCAGGCCGATTCCATGCGGCGTGAGAAGCTCTTCGAGACGGTCGATATTGCCGTGACGGCGATGACCGAATGCGAAATCCGCGCCACAGGCCACATGCGCTACACCGAGACCGTTCGCAAGGACATCGTTCACGAACCGGTCGGCGCTCAGACGGGAGAACTCCGCATCAAATGGAATCTGAAAGACGTGCTCAACGCCCTGCGCGCCAAGGGCGGCGGCACGGACATCCGGCAGCATCAGGCGGAATGGCGGGTCCTGCGGACGGAACAGCGTGCGGGGGTGCGGATCGAAGGTCACGACCGACAGGGGATGATCGGGCCGTGCCATCCGCAATGTTTCGAGGAGATGCACATGGCCACGATGTACCCCGTCGAAATTGCCAAGCGCTGCCACCGTATTGCGGGCGGAGGCAGGGATATTGCGCCAGTCCGTATGCAGTATCATGCGACAGGCAGGCCGAACTGGCTGGAAACGGCGTTCAGATCCGGCGCCTGTGCGACACCCGGACGCGGGACGGTGCCGTCCTGTTCACGAACGAGCTGGCAGACGCTCATGCCTGCCTTCCGGGCCGCATCCAGCTCTGCGCCAATATCGGACAGGAACAGGATTTCGTCTGCGGGCAGGCCAACGGTGGCGGTGATCTTTTCGTAGGATGCCGCGTCTTTTTTCCCGCCGGTCGAAAGATCGAAGAAGTCTTCGAACAGAGGCGTCAGATCGCCTTGTGCCGTATGGCCGTAGAGCAGTTTCTGCGACGGGATGGAGCCGGAGGAATAGACGGCCAGACGCAGGCCGCCTTTCGACCATGCCTTCAGGACGGGCGGGACATCCGGATACAGATCGGCCTGAAGGGTGCCGTCCTCGAACCCCTGACGCCAGGTCAGACCCTGAAGCGTCTTGAGGGGGGCTGCCTTCACGTCCGCCTTCATCCAGTCCTGGCAGACTTTCAATGGGTCCTGTCCCGGATATTCCATGACGATATCCGCCCGCGCCGCCACGACCGTCGGGTTCGTGTAGTCCTGTATCAGGGCCGGAAGAGCTTTCGCGGCATAGGGGAACATGACGTCCCGCACGAAAGAGATCGGCAGGGTTGTGCCCTCGATATCAAGCAGGACGAGACGGATCATGGGGGACTTTCAGAGAACTTCGGCGGGAAAGCGGTTGGCGATGTCATCGCCGGTATATTGCGCGATCCAGCCGGTCGTGTCGGTGAAGACGCGCAGGGCCACTACGTCCGGATTCGGCCCGGCGTCGAACCAGTGCGGGATGCCTGCAGGCACGGAGATCAGGTCCCCTTGCGTGCACAGGACGGAATAGACGCGCCCGCGGATATGCAGGACGAACGCGCCCTGCCCGTGCACGAAGAAGCGGACTTCGTCTTCGCTATGGGTATGTTCGGAGAGAAATTTTTTCCGGAGTTCCGGAAGGTTCGGCGTAGACGCGTTGATTCGCACCACGTCCGCACTTCCCGCGCCAGTCTCGCCCATCAGCGTGTCGAGATAGGGGCGATAGGCTTCCAGAACCTCTTCCGCCGGGGCGTCGGGGGCTGGTGTGACGGGCGCTGACCAGCGGTCAAAGCGGATATTGTGCGGGCGCAGGGTCTCCGCGATCTCGCCGGGCGTGGTGACGTCCAGCAGGATCATGTCCGGGGTATCGTCGCGATAGACGGTCAGGCGGCTCATGGTCAGGCTTTCTTCTGCAAACGGGCGAGTTCGCAGGCCAGCAGGAACTCAAGCCCTTCGAGGCGCGCCAGAGCCGTGAACATGTCCCTGCCCCAGACATAAACACCGTGGCCACGGATCAGATAGCCGAGGCGCATGTCCGCGAGCTTGGGCGCGACGACCGTGGCCAGACGCGCGATATCCTGATCGTTGTGGAACAGGGGCAGGTCCAGACTCGTGTCATGGGTCGTCTGGCCTTCGAAGACCTTGAGGACTTCATAGCCCGCCAGCGTGATCGCGTCGGACGGCTCATCCATGGAGAGGATGGTCGCGGCGACGGAATGGCCATGCAGCACGGCCCCGATCGCGGGATCATGGGCGTAAAGCTGTGTGTGCAGCAGCGTTTCCGCGCTGGCGCGGCTGGCGGGATCGACCGGCACGCCATCCGGCGTGATCTCGATGACGTCGCTATCCGTCAGGAAGCCTTTGTGACCACCCGAGCGGGTGATCGCGATCCGGCCATCCGGCAGGCGGCAGGAGAGGTTTCCAGCCGTTGCCGGAACCCAGCCGCGCTGGTCCATTCTCTGGCCGGCCTGCACGATCTGGCGGCAGGCATTGCCCCAGTTTTCATCAACCTTGAGGGTCTGCATCAGGCCTGGTTGCGATGCGTTTCGCTGCTGGTCGTCTGGCTGTAGCCGGGATTCTGGTTCGGCGGAGAAATATGACCCGGCGCCTGCGGGGCGTCCGTCGTGGTCATGGATTCATCGTCGGCCATGTTCTTCTTGAAGGACTTGATGCCCTTCGCGAAATCTCCCATCAGGCCGCTGATCTTGCCGCCGCCGCCAAACACGACGAGCAGGACGACCGCCAGGATCAGCCAGTGAACGGGGCTCATGCTGCCCATAATGTATTACTCCGAAAAGCCAAGGCACCCATCATGTGGCAAGGCTTGGCCGATTGTGCAAGCATTCCTCTCAGGAAGCGTCGTCACTGTCATGCGATGAAATGAAGCCATAGGTCGGGTAAGCGCGCTTTCCCAGACCATGAACCGGCGCCCACCAGACCCGCACCAGCGTCCAGTCATTGCGGGCGGAGACATCCGTCACAGGCACGGCGTGGTCGATGCGGCCCGGCTCCCAGTTGGCGTGATCGACGAGGATCGTGCGGTCTGAAACCTGTCGGCGCACGATGGAGACATGGCCACTGGGAACACGGGACGTGGCGCGGAAAACCAGCACTTCTCCAGGGCGGGGCGTATGGGTATGGGCATAGCGTCCGCTGGACTGCCCCCACCATGAAGCCGCGCTTCCGCTCAGTTTCAGGCCGGTGCGTTCACGGGCATAGGGCGCGCATTGCAGCGGGCCGTTGAAGCTGGCGCGGCTGTATTCATAGCGGTTGCCGCAGGCCGCGAGCATCACGAGAAGACCGAGCGGCAGGAAGCGGGATGTCATGCTCACAGACTCCGGAACGCGATGATACGGTCTTCCGCCTCGTCGAGGTCCATGTCGAGCACGCTCTGCGCGACATCGCGGGAAAAACCATTACGGGCGAAAACACCCATGGCCTTGAGAGGATCTTCTTCCTCCCGGTCGGGTCGCTGGAACGGGCCGAGGCGGCGCTTGCGGGCCAGAACGAGGGCGGCAGCGAGTTCCGCTTCACGCGCGCCGCTGTCCGAGCGTTCGCCCAGCGAGTCGTTGAGGGCGTCGCGGACAGTCTCCTGATCGATGCCCTTGTTGGCGAGATGCGCTTCCACCGCGCGCCGGGAGCGACCGGTGCGGGTCAGACTGGTGGCACGGCTGCGGGCAAACCCTGCGTCATCCACGGCGCCCAGATCGGTCATGGACGCGACGATTCCGTCTATGGCGGGACGGAGGCCAGCGATGGCGGATTCGATATCTTCGTTCGGCAGACCGGCGTGCGACGCACGCACGCCCCAGCGGCGCAGGCGACGGTCCAGCATCTGACGCAGACCCTGTTCGGTCGTGGCGAAGCGGGCGAGATGCGCCAGAGCGGCCTCACGCAGGGACGCGGCATCCGGAACGGGGGGCGGGGCGGGGCTGTCCTCCATGATGGGACAATTATGCCGGGTGAAAGGCATTTACGGCAAGACGGTCTGGAGCCATCATTCCATCCATGAGCGATTCACTTTCTACCCGTCTTGAAGCGGCCGTCTCCGCCCTCCCTGCCCGCTTTCCCGGCCCCGGCGGGGCTGTGGCCGTTCTGAAGGACGGCGAGGTTCTGGTCCGGCATGGCTGGGGCTATGCGAATGTGGAGCGCCGCATTCCGTTCACGCCGTCCACACTGTTCCGCATGTGCTCCATCACCAAGCAGTTCACCTGTGGGACGCTGCTGGATCTGTATGACGATCCGTCGGAGCTGGACACGGATGTGGATGCACGTCTGCCGCAGCTCGACGAACCTTCGCCGGGGATGCTGCATCTGGCGCATAACCAGTCAGGGCTTCGGGACTACTGGGCCGTGGCGATGCTGCATGGCGCGCCTATCGAAGGGGATTTCGGAGACCGCGAGGCCCGGCGCGTTATTGAAGGAACGCGGACGCTCCAGTTTCAGCCCGGCACGTCCTATTCCTATGTAAACCAGAATTTCCGGCTGATTTCCGACATTCTTCAGGACCGGACGGAACGCAGCTTCGCCGAGTTGCTCCAGACATCCATTTTCAATCCGGTTGGCATGGAACGCGCCATTCTGGCCGCCGATACGCGCGCCATGCCGGATGGAACGGTCGGCTATGAAGGAACCGTGGAGAGCGGCTTCCGTCCAGCGGTCAACAATGTCATCTGGACGGGGGATGCCGGACTTGGGGCGTCTCTGGACGACATGATCGCCTGGGAGCGGTTCATTGATGCCACACGCGACGCGCCGGACAGTCTGTACCAGCGTCTGACCGCACCGGTGACGTTCAGTGACGGTCAGGCCGCGCCTTATGGATTCGGACTGCAACGCAGCACGATGTTCGGACGGGACGTGACGATGCATGGTGGTGCGTTGCGAGGCTGGCGGTCCCATCGGCTGCACATGGCGTCCGAGCGCCTGTCGGTCGTGGTGATGTTCAATCACATGAACGCGGCACAGGTTGCGGCGGCGCAGATTCTGGCAGCGGCTCTGGGCGTTCCATACGAGCCGGACCGCAGCACGCAGCCTCCGACGGCGCTGTATGGGACCTATCTGGAGCGGGAGACGGGGCTGTCGGCCCGAATCGAACCCGCACCGGGCGGGGCAAAGCTGCGCTATCTGATGGTGCCGGAGCTTCTGGAAGGGATTTCGGCAACGCGGGCTGAAGCGGGATCGGTCGTCGTGAAGGCGCAGGAGACCGCGGAAGGGCCGGAAGTCGTGGTGGAACGGCCGGGCGAAAACCGGACGGACCTCCTCATGCGCTGCGACGAGACGCCCGGCGAGGATATTGCCGAACTGGCAGGGGTCTATCGCTGCGAGGAACTGGACGAGGCCGAAGTCACCGTCACACTGGCGGGTGGCGTGGTTTATGGCGGTTTTTCGGGAATCCTGGGCGATGGCCGGATGGAAATGCTCCAGCGTCTGGCAAAGGATGTGTGGGTTCTGCCCTGCCCGCGCGCCCTCGATCACACAGCCCCCGGAGACTGGACCCTGGCGTTCGAGCGGCAGGGCGGGAGCGTGACGGCGGTGCGGGTCGGGTGCTGGCTGGCGCGGGATCTGCTGTATCAGCGGGTCTGATCTGCCGGGTTGACCGCCACATTCCGGCACGCCGGGGTTTGACGGAACCCCGTTCTGCCCTTCACTATGCGCTGGCGGAATTTGAAGCCCTGCTCCGGGCAACCGGGGCAGGGTTTTGCGATTCCGCATCAACCGTTTCGTTTTCAACCAGATATTCAGAGATCCATCATGATCCCCGCCCTGATGCCGAATTACAAACGTGCCGACCTTGCTTTCGAGCAGGGCGAAGGCGTCTGGCTGACGGCGACGAACGGGCGACGATATCTGGATTTCGGGGCCGGGATTGCCGTGACCTCGCTGGGGCATGCCCATCCGAAGCTGGTGAAGGCCATTGCGGAACAGGCCGCGAAGGTCATGCATGTCTCGAACCTGTACCGGATCCCTCAGGCCGAGAAGCTGGCGGAACTGCTGGTGCAGAACACGTTTGCGGACTCGGTGCTGTTCTGCAATTCGGGTGCCGAGGCCAATGAGGGCATGGTGAAGATGATCCGCCGCGCCCAGTTCGAGAACGGGCATCCCGAGCGGACCAACATTCTGTGTTTCGACGGAGCCTTCCACGGTCGGACGCTGGCCATGATCTCGGCTACAGGAAATCCCGCCTACCTCAAGGGCTTTGGCCCTGTGGTGGAGGGCTTCGACCATGCGTCGTTCAACAATACCAACACCCTGCGTGAGGCCATTACGCCCCACACGGCGGGTATCGTCGTCGAGCCCGTTCAGGGTGAGAGCGGCATCAAGCCCGCGACCCGCGAGTTCATGGAAGGGCTGCGCGCCGTCTGTGACGAATTCGGGCTGTATCTGGGCTTTGATGAGGTCCAGACCGGTGTTGGCCGGACGGGCAAGCTGTTCGCACATGAATGGTATGGCATCCGTCCGGACGTGATTTCGGTGGCCAAGGGGATTGGCGGTGGCTTCCCGCTGGGCGCCGTGCTGGCGACGGAAGAACTGGCGCGGCATCTGACGCCGGGTTCCCACGGGACGACCTTTGGCGGCAACCCGCTGGCCTGTGCGGCCGGTGTGGCCGTTCTGGAAGAAATCCTGAGCCCCGGTTTTCTGGAGCATGTCCGCACGGTCGGGGATGCGTTCGGCAAGATGCTGGAAGACGTTGTCAGCCGTTCGGAAGGCGTGTTCGACAATGTCCGCGGGATAGGACTGATGCGAGGGCTGCACTGCGTGCCGCCGGTCGCGGACGTGATGCAGGCGGTGCTGTCTCAGGAACTCCTGACAGTCGGTGCCGGAGACAACGTCCTGCGACTCGTGCCACCGCTGATCGTGACGGAAGCCGAATGTCGTGAAGCCTGCGAACGGCTTGTGAAGGGTGCCCTGTCCCTGAAAACCTCCGTCAAAAAGGAGAACGCATCATGAGCAAGACAGCAGCGACCCTGACTCCGAGACATTTCCTTGATCTGCGCGATTTCAGTCCCGAGGTCATCCGGCAGATCATCGACCTTTCCGCGAAGGTCAAGGCCATGCAGAACGGCCGCCAGCGACCGCTGCATCCGGCCCGGCCACTGGAAGGCCGCAGTCTCGGCCTGATTCTTGCCCAGCCTTCGACACGCACCCGAGTGTCGTTCGAGGTGGGGATGGGGCAGCTCGGCGGGTCCGTTTCCGTACTTTCACCAGGCGACATGCAGCTTGGCAGAGGCGAGACAGTGGCGGATACAGCCCGTGTTCTGTCGCGTTTTCTGGACGTGATCGTGCTGCGGACCGGGAATGACGCCAATCTGCGCGAACTGGCGAAGTGGAGTTCGGTTCCGGTCATCAACGGCCTGACGCCCATCTCCCATCCGATCCAGATTCTGGCGGATGTCCTGACGTTCGAGGAACATCGCGGGCCGATCCGCGGCAAAACGCTGGCCTGGATCGGAGACGGTAACAATGTCGCCACGTCTCTGATGGAGGGTGCGGCCCTGCTGGGCTTCAATGTCCGCCTCGCAACGCCGGCAGGTTTCGCCCCCAATCCCGAAGCCGTGGCGTGGGCGCAAGCTCATGGCGCGACGATCGAGGTTTTCCGTGACCCTGCGGAAGCCGTGGCCGGGGCTGATGCAGTCCTGACGGATACCTGGGTCAGCATGGGTGACAAAGACCGTGAAACGCGCCTCAAGGTGTTCCAGCCCTATCAGGTCGATACGGCGCTGATGGCAAGAGCGGCGACCGATGCCCTGTTCATGCACTGCCTGCCTGCCCATATCGGGGAAGAAGTGACGCCAGAGGTCTTTGAAGGCCCGGCGTCCGTTGTCTTCGATGAGGCGGAAAACCGCCTGCACACGCAGAAGGGCCTGCTACTCTGGGCTCTCGGGAAAGAAAACGGTTGATGGATACTCCCCCCTTTCTTGATACGAACCGTCCTGAAGTTCCGAACATGGTCGTTTCGGGCGGTGTCATGCCGTTCTATCTGGAACGCTCGCCCGTCCGGGGCCGTCTGGTGCGGCTCGGACCACTGGCAGACGCCGTCCTGTCGCGTCACGACAATCCCGATGCCGTCTCCCGGCTTGGCGGCGAGGCTCTGGCACTCGTAGCCGCCATGGTTTCGGCCCTGAAGTTCAAAGGGGCCTTTTCCCTTCAGGTCAAGGGCGATGGGCCGGTTTCCATGCTGGTGGCGGATGCGACGGATAGCGGGGATCTGCGGTTTTTCGCGCGTCTGCGTGAAGATGCCGATCGCGATGCACTGCCCGGAACCGCCAAGGAGCTTCTGGGTGACGGCTATATGGCGTTCACCATCGATCAGGGGCCGGATATGGACCGGCATCAGGGCATCGTGGACCTGACGGGCACGACGCTCGCCGATATGGCGATGAACTACTTCCAGACCAGCGAGCAGCACGACTGCTGGATCCGGCTGTTCTGTACGAAATCAGCGGATGGATGGAAGGCCGGTGCACTGGTTCTGGAGCGGATTGCGGCCGAAGGCGGCATCGAGACCACCGAACAGGACGAAGATGCGTGGGAAACCGCCTGCACACTGGCCGAGACGGTGACGGAGCAGGAAATTCTTGATCCGGACCTGTCGAACGAACGGCTGATCCATCGGCTTTTTGGTACGCTGGATGTCCGTCTGGGCACTCCGCGCGCGCTGGCCTATGGCTGTCGATGCAACCGGGCAAGGCTCGCATCCGTTCTGGAAACATTCCCCGATGACGACCTCGACCACATGGTCGAAAATGGCGCCATCACGATGAACTGTGAATTCTGCAACGTGGGTTTCCGATTCACGCGCGATGAACTTGGAGCACGCTCTGCATGACTCTGCCCCTGCTTGATGACGTGAAGCTCGATGGCTTTCCGGTCGAGCAGCTTTATCCCGGCTGGGCGCCCCTCAGTCGGGCGCCGGTAGCGGATGATTTCAGCGTTGTGGTGTTTACTGAAGAAAACACCAGCCGGCAGGCCTGCTGGTGGCTTGAGAGCGAAAATTATCGTGCCAGCCATGTTCTGGCGCTGGATCCCTCCTTGCGGAAACGCCTTCTGACCGCCATGGATCCGGTGTTCTGGCCGCTGGCATCAGGCGTGCTCGGCTCTCCCCTGCCCGACCGGACCGGACCATCCTGCGACAGCCTGCCCGAAATCGCCACGAACGAGCTTGCCGGTTCCTGGCTTGAAGGATACGCACCCCATACACTCCTTCTGCCATCAGGCCATGCGGATAGCGGCGAGGCACTCCCATGTCCGAATGGCCGCAAAATCGGCGCGAACCGGATAACGGCCCTGCTGGCTGCCCAGCGCGGAAACGGCCCGCTGATCGTTTCTTCGCCCTTCACAGCGCTCCCTCTACTGGCGCAGATCACGTTCCAGACGGGTCCCTTAAGTGTCAGCCGCTTTCAGGAAGCCGATACGGTTTTCTACCTGATCTGGAACGATGCTCTTCCGGCGCTTCGCCCCTCTTTCTATTATCCCGATGCCCCGCTGCTCATCAGTGATGATCCGGGCGGCGCCATGATCCCGGGGCTGATCCTGAGCTGGTACGCGCGCCATCCCGAACATGCGGCGCTGATCCGCGAGGCGCGCGCCTTCAGGGCGGAGGATTTCGGTGTCGGACAGGCGTCCGGCCTGCGCCCGAAACCATCAGACGAAAATTCCCCGTCCCCACCGGCTGCGCCAACTCCCTCGTCACTCCCAATGGAACAACCGGCTTCCGCTCCCCCCCCTCAAGCGTCTAGACAGGGGTTGAAAAGTCGACTCAAGTCCCTTTTCGGTCGTCTGTAGCGCCTTCAGGAGACAGGATATGCGCGTACGTTACTGGACTGGTCTGAGTGCTCTGGTGCTGTCCCTTGGCGTAGCGGCATGCTCCGATGGAGATGCGGACCAGACCTTTCCTCCGCTTGATTACAGCTATCTGTCCCAGATCCATCTGAACGTGGCCTCCATTGACGTGCAGGATGAAGCCCCCGCTGCGCCGGACTCACTGTCCGCAAAAGCACCTGTTGCGCCGGATCAGGCCCTGAAGGCCATGGCAAACCAGCGCCTGGTGGCCAGCGGAACCTCCGGCAAGGCCGACTTCATCATCAAGCAGGCCTATCTGAACCGGGCAGGCGATAACGTGGTAACCGGCGCCATGGACGTACAGCTCAACGTCGCGGATGCCGGCAACCAGCATACCGGCTTCGTCCATGCGCGCATCACCCACAAGCTGGATGTGGGAGACCGGGATCCGACCTCGCGCAAGGAACTCTATACCCTTACCAGCCAGATGATGCAGGACATGAACGTGGAACTGGAATTCCAGATCCGCAGGAAGCTTCTTTCCTGGATGACGGATGCCACCGGAACTCCGCTCGTCAATGGCGGTATCCAGCAGCAGGCGCTTGGAGCGCCTGGAACAGAACCGGTGGCAGCCCCGACAACGCCGACACTTTCTACAGAGACTTCCACAGGATCAGCCACGTCCGAAAAAGCCGCAGCACCCGCAGCCACTCCGAGCGCACCGGACGCCATTTTCCCCACAGGATCCGACACAGAGGCGACAACGACAGCCACCCAGCACTCGCCCCAGCCCGGAATACTGAAGCTTCCCTCAACAGACAGCACTGAAACGCACTGATTCACGCCTCTCGTCATGTTGTGATGAGCACATGTCTGGTGAACTGCGCCTGCCTTCGTTAGGGAGAGGGCATTCTTTTTGTAAAATGACCGTTTCCAGATTTTCTGTCATTTCTGGTTCTACTGTCCGGAGAAACCTGTGCCCCCCATGGAACCGACACTGAACCGTCCGCTCCGCCGCAGTTTCGTGAAGGGGCTTCTTGGGACCACGTCATTCTGGATGGCTTCGGGAAATGCCTCATGGACGGCAGCGCTGGCGGCTGAGGCAGCCCATCCCTATCAACCCACCTTTTTCGATACGATGGAATACCGGTTTGTAGAGGCAGCCAGCGAGCGCCTCTTTCCTGCTGACGATAACGGGCCGGGCGCAAAAGCGCTGGGGGCGGCGGAATTCATCGACCGTCAGATGCAGACCCCTTATGCCCGGGGGGAAAACTGGTACATGTCCGGCCCCTTCCAGCAGGGACCGGCCAATCTGGGGTATCAGCTCCCCTTTGCACCGCGCGACCTGTATCGCAAGGGCATCGCAGGCGTTGAGCACTACACCCGACAACATTACGGCAAAGGCTTTGCAGACCTTCCGGCGGTGCAGCAGGATGAAATCCTGACGGCGCTGGAAGGGGGATCGGTCCAGCTAGGGGAAGTCCCGGGACGAGTCTTTTTCGAGCAGCTCCGGACCAATACACTTGAAGGCACCTTCGCCGATCCGCTTTACGGCGGCAACCGGGGGCTTGGCGGCTGGATCATGCTGGGTTTCCCTGGCGCCAAGGCGGATTTCATGGACTGGGTCAATCAGGAAGGCGCTCCCTATCCCCTCGCACCGGTCTCCATTGCAGGGGAGACCGCTTAAGATGGGCAGGACGCATGTTGATGCAGTCATCGTTGGCGCTGGCTGGGCCAGCTCGATCATGGCCAAGGAACTGACCGAAGCCGGACTGTCAGTCATCATGCTGGAACGTGGCCCCGAGCGGACGACACCCGTCGAAGGTGCTTATCCGGAATCGATTGACGAACTGCGCGGCGCCGTGCGCAAGCGCCTTTTCCAGAATCTGTCCCAGTCCACGGTGACGATCCGCAACACGATGGATCAGACGGCACTGCCTTACCGTCAGCTCGCAGCCTTTCTGCCCGGAGAAGGCGTGGGCGGCGCAGGACTGCACTGGTCGGGAGTGCATTTTCGCGTTGCCCCCGAAGATCTGAGACTGCGGAGCTCCGTGATCGAACGTTACGGTGCGAAATTCATTCCCGAAGGCATGAACCTTCAGGATTATGGCGTCACCTATGAAGAACTCGAACCGTTTTTCGACAAGGCGGAAAAGGTCTTTGGAACGTCAGGGGAAGCGTACAAGGTTCAGGGAAAAATCATCGGAAACGGAAATGTTTTTTCTCCGGATCGTTCCGATAATTTTCCACTCCCAGCCCTGAAGGACACCTTTTCAGCATCGATCTTCCGCGATGCTGCAAAAAATGCAGGATATCATCCCTACGCCCTGCCTGCTGCCAACGCATCACGACAATACACCAATACCTATGGCTGTCAGATGGGACCATGCAATTTCTGCGGTTATTGCAGCGGCTATGACTGCTACCTGTATTCCAAGGCCTCGCCCAACGTGAATATCCTGCCCGCATTACGGCAGGACCCAGGATTTACCCTTATCCCGAATGCCCATGTCCTTCGGGTCGATCTCGACCACACGAAAACGAAAGCAACCGGGGTGACCTATCTGGATACGAAGACCCGGAAAGAAACCTCGCTTTCTGCCGATCTGGTGGTCCTGGGTGCGTTCCAGTTCAACAATGTTCATCTGATGCTGGTGTCCGGAATTGGGAAACCTTACGATCCGGTCAGCAATACCGGGACGGTCGGGCGCAATTTCGTTTATCAGACCATTACATCCTCGCGCGTCTGGCTCCCCTCTTCGACCTACACCAACCAGTTCGTCGGAGCCGGTGGAGCCGGTGTGGCCATTGATGATTTCAACAGCATGAATTTCGACCATGGGCCGCTTGGTTTTGTGGGGGGATCGCCTGTCTGGGTCAATCAGGCGGGTGTGAAACCGATTGCCGCCGCCATAGGCGCTGGCGGAGGTGGAACACCACGATGGGGCTCGGCCTACAAGAATGCCCTGATCAATACCTACAAGCATTCGCTGGTTATTGATGCCCATGGAAGCAATATGGCGTATCGGGATGTCTATCTGGATCTCGATCCGACCTGGAAAGATGTTTACGGGCAGCCACTGCTTCGCATGACCTTCACGTGGAAGGACAATGATATCCGCATGAACCAGTATGTCGTCAGCAGGATCGAGCCCATCGCCCGCGCGATGGGGGCGACAAAGATGAATCTGGTTCATCTCAATGCCGGGCAGCCCTTTGACACCCGTAATTATCAGACCACCCATCTGGGAGGTGGCGCCATCATGGGAGACAATCCCCAGACAAGCGCGCTCAACCGCTATCTCCAGAGCTGGGATGTATCCAATGTCTTTGTCATCGGATCGAACGCTTTCCCGCAGGGAATGGGCTATAATCCAACGGGAATGGTGGCCGCTCTGGCCTACTGGGCCGCACATCACATCCGGACGACCTACCTGAAATCCCCCGGCCCCCTGGTGAAAGCATGAAGTGGCCGCTGGTCATCGCGTGCTTTCTGGGGATGGGTCTCACAGCAGAAGCCACAGCGCAGGCCTCTGACAAAGCCATTGTAGAAAAAGGACGCTATCTGGCCGCAGCGTCCGATTGTGCCGCCTGTCATTCCGTTCATGGCAAACCGGAGTATTCCGGAGGTGTATCATTTTCCCTGCCAATGGGAAAAATCTATTCCACCAACATTACTCCGGATCCCGATCACGGGATCGGCCGCTATACGGAAGCCCAGTTCGGACAGGCGTTGCGACAAGGCATCCGCCGGGATGGCTCGACACTTTATCCCGCCATGCCCTTTCCGTCCTATGCCCGACTGACAGACAGCGATATTCACGCTCTTTTTGTCTATTTCAGGGACGGCGTTAAAGCCGTGCCGGTTTCAGCACCCAGGAACGAAATTCCCTGGCCGCTTTCCATTCGCTGGCCTCTGACATTCTGGCGCTGGGCCTTTGCTCCCACGCCCCATAAGGCGATCGCCAGCACGGCAGAAGAGTTCACCGACCCACTGCTTGCGCGGGGCGCCTATCTCGTGGAAGGACCCGCTCATTGCGGCGCCTGCCATTCTCCACGCGCCATCACAATGCAGGAAAAAGCCCTGACTGCGCATGACGGCAGCCTTTACCTGGCTGGTGGTGCACCCGTAGATGGCTGGATGCCCCCATCACTCCGCCAGGAAAACCGGACTGGACTGGGCCGCTGGAGCGAGGAGGACATCGTTTCATTCCTCAGGACCGGCCGTTCGAACACCGGTAGCGTTTTCGGCTCCATGACCTCGGCCATTCTGCACGGCACACAGAAACTGACGGACAACGACCTGCACGCCATCGCACATTATCTCAAAAGTCTGCCGCCCGCCGACCGGACACAGACGCCATGGACGTATGATCCCACGATCACCGAGCAGCTTCACAAAGCGGATCTGTCCTCACGCGGCGCCCGCATCTATGTCGATCGGTGCGCAGCCTGTCACCGGACTGATGGAAAAGGCTATCCAGCCGTCTTTCCAGCCCTGGCTGGCAATCCTGTCATGATGCAGAGCGATCCTGTGTCTCTCGTTCACATCGTCCAGAAGGGCGCGAGTCTTCCCGCCATGACAGCCGCGCCCTCTTCCATCACCATGCCCGCTTTCAATCACAAGCTGACCGATCAGCAGATTGCCGATGTCGTGACCTTCATCCGCCATGCCTGGGGCAACAACACCTCTCCTGTTTCGGCAGAAGACGTCAGACAGTTCAGCAAGACCATGCCCCCGCCCGATATGGCAGATGATACGCTCTCACTGAACTGAATGCCGCCTCAGGGCAGGAAGCGGTACAGCACACAGCCCTGAAACCCGGTGCCACCACTGGAAGACACCCCCTCAGCCGTTGCGGAGTAAGAACCGCCGCCACCAGCGCCATACCGCGTTGCAAGGCGCCCACCCTGGTTGCCACAACGTCCCGCACCTCCCCAGGGACCATCCCCACCATATCCGGAGAAGGTATAGGCATTGCACTGCCCGTCCCCACCAGAGGTTCCGCTCTGGTTCCAGATCGTGCCGCCGGAAGCATTGCCGCCCACACCGCCCGCAGATCCGGTCGTGGAATAAAAACTTCCGCCCTGTCCACCTTCGGCCTGAAGGAGCGTCTGCCCGTTGTAACTCACAAGGGAGGTTCCTCCCGTCTGCTCGGACCCGCCGCCACTTCCGACGGTAATCGCCAGACCATTCCCCTGCGTGGGGCTGACGGCATAGATACCCCAGGCATCTCCCCCACCACCGCCACCGGCACCAGAAAACGCACCGGCAGTCGTCATCGACTGAGAAGCAGCACCGCCGCCGCCGCCGCCGATAACGCGCAATTCCACACGGGATGCCCATGCTGGAACGGAAACCGAGCCATTTACAGTCAGCAGCGTCATGGGTTCCGTGCAAGCCTTGAGCAGAGCCTGCGTCGCCAGTTCCGGGATGGTCGGCCAGAAAACCTGCCCTGGCTGAACTGCCACACCTGACAGGCTGCTTGCCCCCTGCGGCACCGCGATCGTATAAAGTGCGACAACACATCCGCCAGCAGGAGCGGAAGGCGGATTTGCAGCACCCACCAGAGAAATCACACCTGCCCGGCGCACCGGCAGCGCGCCACCGTCATTCTGGATTCCTGCCTGCGTCTGCGACGGATTGCTGGCATTGAAAAACGGCAGCACGGCCGGATCGGCATCCTGCTCGGAGCAGACTGCATAAACGGTATAGGTATTTCCGCTCCCCGGAAGCGTAACAGTCTGCGATGTCGTACTGATATACTGGCATGTGAGAGCCGTTGTATCCGCCGCAAGCCCCCCGCCATTGCCGCCCAGGTTGGTGGCGTCCATGACGCCCGGCGCCAGGATCGAACCCGCCTCGACCGTCAGGCTCAGATCGCTGGAGGATGCAGAATATCCCAGTCCGGACGCTGCCATGACATTCGGACCGTACAGCATGGACGCCAGGTTTCCGAAAGCGGCCTTGGTATATCGCCCGGCCCGCAGAAGATCCGTGTCGAGCGGGATGGATCCCGCATAAACGATTGCCCGGTCCATTAATTTTTCACCTTGATCCAGCCGGTAACGCCCATGGCCGCCGTCTGATCGACGGCGCGGCAGACTGTCGCCAGATCTGCGGCCTTTCCCAACTGTGTTTCTACAAAGAACTGACCACCCTGAAGGCTGCCGTAACGCAGGGCCGCCGCACCATAACCGCACCCCCCGCCCATGGCAGGCGACGTTGCGCACCCAAAGGCATGGCAGTCAGCCGCATTGAGGGTTTCAATGATGACCGGCTGGACGCCGGTCGCTGCGACGATCGCATTCGTCACGGCCTGCCGGGTGTTGCGTTCGGCAAACAGCGAAGCACTGATGCGCTTGCGATAGACGGCATCTGTCTCGGACGCCTGGCGGATCAGACCGCCTTCACCGAAGTAATCCCCCGCAGCCATGTCTAAAAAAGCGCCGCTCATCGTCGAAAGACGCATCTGCTGAGAACACTCCAGCATCAGTTGCCAGATGCCAGCCAGGACAGCACCAAACCCGCGCAGAAGCGCAGCCAGTACCGGTGCCGCATCCTCATCCAGCCCCTGAGGCTCCGACGGAAACCACCCCTTGGGCAACAGGCGCCGGAGCCGACCTGAAAAATCCTCTACCGAACCTGGAGCAGGTCCCGTATCAAAAAGAATGCTTCCATCCGATGCCCGGAGAATATCCCGGCCTTCTTCATTGAGAATACCCATCCGATCATCCCCCAGCCTGGCTAGGGCTCATCAGTGGGATACGATAATCGGCACCATTGATGTTGATATGAAGAAAACCACCATCTGCCACAGCCGGCATCGTGCCTCCGGCCCCAGTGACCGGCGATGTCATCTGAATCTCTCCCCCGCTTGCGGGAAAAAGTCCAAGATTTCCCGAACCTCCCGTTCCTTCCTGCACATACAGACCCGCTGCCTGAGTCCCGGCTCCCGCCTGAACCTGAAGCGCATTGGTCGGGCTGGCCATGCCGGCAATCGAGAAGAGTGTTTCACCCTCGATATTGCCAAACAGGATTCCGTCATCGGTAAATTCCTGCCGCGTGCCACTGGTACGTTCCGTCACCGTGGAGCGGACAAATGCCCCCACATTCGCCCCCGCCACCCCGGAAACGGTCTCGGGCGTATGCCATTCGACGGCATGATTCCGCGCCAGAGAAACAGCCGACGCATATCCGGAATCCTTCCCATCCGTTCCCGTCAGGGACTGGGCACCAAAAACGATACCCGTCTGCCATGAATTCGGATTAGAAACAAATACTATTCCCGCTGCGGCATCGGACGTCCCGGACGTCTGCCCACCACCTGCGCCAAGCTGGATTCCATACACGCCACCCCCGACATTCGGCGCATAAGGCGTGGACTGCCCCACGGCAAGACCACCGAAATTGACGGCCTCAAGTTCCATCCCAAAAGTCGGCTGGTAATCCACTCCGGCCATCCGCCACGCTTCACCGTAATAGGCATAGGCAGTGGTCGTGGTAGGATTGGACGTATCGTCGGAAATCCCCCAGGACGCCACTCCGATGGAGCTAGGCTGAAACCCCAGAACCGAAGAGCCGCTCACCGCATCCGACGTCCGCGACCCCGCGACGAACGCACTGTTGCCAAACTGCGCAACCGACGCGCACTGGGCATCCTGCAATGCCCACGGACCAATGGACGTCGCTGCCATGGTCTCCGACAGCCAGTCATTTTCCGAAGAACTGGCCCGATCACTCAGAGCAGGATTCTCCGCCGCAACGCCGACAAGAAGCCGATCCGCAAAACGTTTTACCTGCGCGCCCTTGTCGGCATAGAACTGACCACTGGCCGAAACGCTGACAGAAGCTTCAGCCACCTGGGCCACAGTCGCCGTCACTGTCCGTGTTCCGCTGGCATCCGCCAGAACAAGGACCTCTTCTCCCGTCAGGGATTCGAGTTTCGGATATGTATTAAATACCGCCATGAAAATTCCTCATCCCTGCCGATGGATCCAGATCCCGGATCCTCAGCCCTGAGTGACATTGATCTGAATGCTTCCAACCACGAGCGCCTGATTGCCATTGGCAGGAATATCAGCCTGCCCTCCATTGAGACGGACATTCAGAACCGACGTCACGGAGATTCCCGCGCCCGCATAGGCCAGGTAGGAAAGACGGCTATACGGATATCCGGCCCCCACGGTCATCGCGGCAATATCTTTCGACACGACAGACTGAATGGCGCTTGCCGCCTGCTGAACCGAAACGGAAGACGGCACCACAACATCCATGGACACATCCACCGTCAGAACCTGTGGAACCTGCACACCAAACCCGACCCCCAGGGCCCGAACAGAATCAATGACCTCATAGACATTCGACAACAGCTGATCCGACGGCCCCCCACTTCCGTCATTGACCACAGCCGTAAAGTATCCGCTCCGCGCAACACCCGCCGCATCCAGACCATCCCGGAGCGAATAACTCAGATCCGTCTGGACGTTGGCAATGGCATTCCCCACTGCGGCCCGACTGGCAGAAGCCTTCGCCGCCAGCCAGAGCGGAAAACGTGCCCTCAGCTGACTATCCGTCTCCTGGTCGGAACCATTCAGGAAAGGCGCCGGATTCGTCACGGTATCCAGCCCAGAGACCGCCGTACCCATCAGGCAGATCGCACCGACCGAGACATTTCCGGCCGCCCCCGCCACCTGGCACGAAACAGGCACAGACAGCGTCGTCATACCTGCCTCACGAACATATCCGCCAGCAGATGCGGACCATGTCGGCAAGGACTGATCCTGCGTCACGACAAAGGATATTCCCCCCACAGTGCGCACAATCACTCCGGGCGGAACAACCGCCGACTGCTCGCTGGCTATAAAGGACGTAAACGTCACAAGCCCTGTCGCTGGCGTTCCCGGCAGACGGGTCATGCCAAAATCATTGACGAAACTGTCACAGTCCGATCCCGTCGACGTCGCCAGACGGGTCCGTAACAGTGATTGCAATACCAGATACTGCAACCACAATCCCACACCGCCGACACCTTCCATAAGCGCCCGAACAGGCGATCCGATGGAAACATCCAGCAGTTGGGAACATGAGGCCTGCGCCGTTGTCACTGCCGCCGAAACAGTCGTGGAAAAGGAACGTAAGGAGAGAGACATCGCATCCTCTTGGAGCGGTTCAATACTGTGCCGCTCTCATCATTTCAGTAGGAAAAAGACAGGCTCTGCTGCTGACCGGATGCCGCATCGACATAGAACACGTCGCATTTACACACACCGGTGCCCTCATCCGTCACAGTCACTGTCACGGCCTGCGATGAATCCACCCCGGCATCGGCCTGAACCTGCGCCCGGATGACAGATTCCATCGCTTCCGCTGCAACGACCTGACCGACCATGAGTAGGCAGCCCCACCCCGTAATCCAGCTGCCAGATATAATCCCCGGAAACGGTCAGCAAACGCCTCAACAGACTCTGCCTCGTCAACTCCGTGCCAGAGACCGTCTGAAGCGTGCCGGAGTTCAGAACCAGATCGTTCCCGAAAACATGTGAAAGAGCGATCATCCAAGCGGTCCTTCCGTCTTCTGACTTCCCAGCAAATGAACATGCCCATTCAGCGAATGCTGATCCGTACGCACATCTCCCCCCGAAACCGTCAACCCGGCAGATGTCAGGGTCATGCTTGTCCCACCAACAGAAAAACTGATGCCACCGTCCTTCAAAACAATCCGTGAATTTCCCGCACCCGCCGCCACACCACCAGACCCGACATGCAGCCAGCCCGCTTCCGAAGACGTCGCCCCGGAAGCGCCTGACGAGGAAAGTGGCGGACGACCACATCCCCCTTTGACAAGCAGTTCGCCAGGCTGCGCAACGGCTCCGGTCAGAGGAGACACAGGCGCCATCACCACCGTGTCAAACACACACCCCGTCACAACAAGATGCTCTCCGTCCCCCTCAACAGGCTGAAGAACAACATGCGTACCTGGAGAAGACGGACACGCAATCCGCAAATCTCCCGCATGCACCCCGCCAGCATCCGGAATCCAGCCCGTTTCCACGTTTTCAGGCTGGATCCGTACCTTTACGGCATGATTGACAGGATCGACGGCTGAGACGATTCCAAACATCGTATGCGCCGTCCTGCCTTGAAGGGCAGCGGCATCAAAACGGGCATCACTCATGTCCCACCTCCGCGATCCCTCAGAACAACCTGCTGCACAAATCCCTGCTCCACGGAAAACCGGGAGATCACCTGATCAATCCCCAGGGTCTTTTCCCCATTTCCCGTCACGACAGTCATGTAGTTTCTTGGCGCAATACCCAACACACCCGGAATCCTGATCCGCACAGACAACGCATGCGCAGCAATGCGTGCATGCTTGCCACGCGCCAGCCTTTGCAACTCGTCCAGCCGCCGTCCGGGAACACGAAAGGTATGGATACTGGCGTTTCCCGACGGGACTTCCTGAGAAAATGAAACGCCATCATAATAAATCTGCGTCGTACTTCTCTGACGTGAATCCCACGATGCCATGTGCACAACCACACCGGACAGAAGCTGCAGATCCCGCGCAACACTGGTTTCAAGAACCGCGTTCCGCATGTCTGTCACCTGCACACCCGTATCGGAAGACGAGCCCAGTGGCTGGCAGACAAGAGATGTTCCACTGCCGTAAAGGTCGCAAAAAGAATCCCGGGCAATCGTGAACGCAAGATCCGCCGCCGTCTGAAAACGGTGCTGCCCCATGAGAGCACCGCGCTTATGCTCGATCTGCCAGAACTGACCCGCCATAAGCGTAGCCTGATCAGAGGGGAGCGCAATCGCCGCATCCAGCCCCGCAGCCTGCGCCATGATTTCCAGCAATTCCTGCTGGGTATGGTTAAGCCACGCATCCTGAATCCGCAGATCCATCAGAGCCGCCAGCGCATCCCGGCATTCCACTTCCAGAACGGCATGCTCGGCCGCATATTCAATATGGTCGATCCGGCCCTCAAACAGCGTAGTCCACGAAGACGAAACGCTCTGCTTATCCCGCATCTGGAGGATCACCCACTTCCGGGCGGGTTGCTCCGTTTCAAACCACAAAGCCTGCTGCGCTGGGTTCCTGACGGCAAAACGCAGCGATGCGACATCACAGGCTTCATACCGGTTCGCATCAATCTCGAACCGCAGAAGCGCCAGAACCGGATCAACCTGCCCATCAAAAAGAACCTGGACTTCCAGGTTTCTGACGCTCATTCCAACACCCCGTCAGGCAAACCCGATACCAGATCACTCTCGACCGCCGGCACCTTCAGCACGACAGTTTCGGAAATCCATCCCAGATCCGGATCCGTCATCCCGTTGACCTGCGCAATCCTCCACCATTGAGAAGCATTCCCAAGCTCACGCGCGGCCACATGAAACAGCGAAATATCCGCAGCACTGACAATAATATCCTGCATCATGTCCTCATGCGAAAACGGACGGCAGAGACGTCGATTGCCCCTGCGCCACAGCAATATTCGCCGCAGAGCGATTCACCAGACTGCCCGCATCGGCCGCAGCGCTCAGAAGCGCCGCGTTCTGTCCCAAAGCATTCAGTGAAACACTGTTGACCGGCTGAATGGCTTCAACATTCTGCCCGGCTCCGGTCAGAATGGACTGCAACCCACTTCCCGCATTTTCCAGCCCCCCGGCAACAGAGGTCAGCGCGGAAGGCACCGTAGCGAGATTCATACCACTCTGCGCCACGCCGTTGACCGTCCCCAGAGCATCCGTCACCTTCGAGGCAAACCCCCCGGTACCAACAAGCGTCGCCAGTGGCATGACCTGTCCGACAACCGAAGACACCTGCCCCACCGCCGTAAAAACCCCTTCGGAAACATCCGAAACAACGCTGGAAAAACTGTCGAGAGCACTCCCGACATCATCTCCAAGAACTCCGGACAAGGTCCCGGAAGTCTGTACAACCGTCGTTTCCTGTGGTCGCTCAAGAACCAGCGTATAGGAGCAAACAGCACCTTTTGCCTGATAGACATAATGGAACTGGGCAATCCAGACCTGGACAGAGAGACCCGCAGCCGAAAAAGCAACCTGCTGACCTGCCATCCGCATGCGTTCAACGGCCTGCGCCCGCATCTGCGCATCCGGACCAAGAAACCGCCCTTTCAGTTCCAGACGCCCCGGATCGTTGCCCAGCGCATCAACAACACGCCCGCCCCCCGGAAGACGATGCACAACCAGCATCTGCCGACCGCCAACCTGAAGCGTATCGGGAACTTCAATTCCCGTCAGAACCAGATTTCCCAGTATGACAGGAGATGATGACCCCAGCCGTCCTACGGCACCAATGGCATTTTCGATGTCGGAAAGACCAGTACCCATCGGGGAACACCTCCTCTGTCAGAAAAATCCGATACTTCGGCCCGGATACTGAGGCTGCATGATTTCATCCACCCCCCCGCCAGAACGCCGCGCGGCCAGACGGGACCTGCGATTACCGAACGAGAAATCATCACGCCTCATCTCGTGACCCGCATCACCACTCACAGTGTTCCTGTCGTGATAATTCCGGAGCGCCGGAAAGGCTGGAAGCGCGTCATGTTCCCGTCCGGCTCCTTCAGACGATGGCGCATGCACGGTCTGTTTCCGAACTGACGGAATACAGGCCGAGCTTTCAGCCGCCAGTACTGCCCGGCGAACGACAGGAGACACGCCCGCCGCACCATACCTGATACGCCCGACAGGCAATGCACGCTCAATCATTCCCCCCCGATCGAGGAATGCCACTGCTCGCCCGACATCAGCAGCAGTCCGCTTCCGCGCCACCACAGCCCGCCCCGACTTTGCATCCAATCGCCCCCCCCGTTTCGGAAAAGCAGTCATCTCATGCACAGCCGCACGTATTCCCACTTTTTCTGCGACAATGGAAAAAGGCTTCAAAGGAAGCCCTGGTCGCAGGATCCGCACCACCCGCTGTTTTTCCCGCATGGGAAACAAAACCGAATGAAGTACTCCACCCGATTTGCGAGCAGGTGCAATGTCCTGAATACCCTCTCTTCTTTGAAAGCCGCCCCCCCGCACCGTACTCCCGGAAACCAGGAGCCCTCTGATGCGCGACGGCACGATCCCAACCTGTTGTTTCAGCCGTGGCACCGCCGCAATCGGAAACGACCGACGCGCCCACGCCAACCCTCTGGAAGAAGCTGTGAAAAACGTCCTGACCGAGAGAAGAGACCGCCAGATGTGCTCCCGCATCATATCTCTCCCCGATAACCCATCATATCCCAGTCAAAACAGTGCCCTTCCCGCTCTCCGGTAATGACACACGCGGCCAGACGCCGCGCTCTCGACCATCCTCGCAAAACATCCCATGGCACCCCGTGATCCAGCAGATACAGCATCTCCTGGAACCCGGAGTGCCGGCTCAGTTTTTTGCGACGTCCCGCAGATCCTCATCCGCATCACGCTCGAAAAGCGGCGTCAGACGCCGGCTATCGGACAGAACAACTTCCTGCGGAAAATCACTCACGAAATTTTCGTCCTCGTAGAAGCAAAAAACTGAACTGTCTGATGGATCATGTGGTCCGCCTGCCAGGGATCACTCTTCAGCTGCATGGAGACATTGCTGAACTCCCAGGTACTGGTCGTCCCATCCGGTTCGGTCACGTACTGATAGATCGTCCCGCTGCCGACCGTCCCGGCATTCCAGTAAGCAGCCTCAACAGCCGCCACCAGATTATCCAGTGCCGCATTGGCGCGGGCAATCTGGAATGCCCCCCGCCAGCCATTGGGAACATTGAACTCCAGCGGCACCCCGTTCAGCGGATTTGCACGCAGGGCCTGCGTTTCCTGGGCCGCACTGAAGGACGTGACGTCCCGCAGATCCACCCGCTGACCATTCCACAGAACCGTAATCCGGCAATCCCGGCCAATGCTGTATGGATTTGCCATTTAGCCGACACTCCCCGATGCAGACGACACGGTGACAGACGCACCACCCTGCAGATTGACGATGAATTTCTCGTTGATGCCCTGATAGCGAACCGCCACATCCGCCTGCACATAGCCCAGCGCCGTGCGGGACTGCGGGTTGTTGCTCGAATCACAGACCACACTGTAAGGCAGTTCACCATTCTGAACGCCCAGAATCCCCTGCGATAGCAGCGACGACAGAAAACCCAGAAGCGTCGAACGGATATCGCTGAACAGCGTGTCGTTGATCACCTCGCCGACATAAGCGCCCATGCCACCCGCAAGCGAAGACGCAATATAGTTCGTCAGGCGCGTATAATTGTCGCCATTCATGGTGCTCTTGCTGGACGCATTATGCCCACAGCGCACCGCCCAGTAAGTGCCACCCGGCGCCGGATTGCAGATCACATCAATTCCGGCCGTAAACAGCACTGACAGTTCAGCCGTGGAATAGGTCGCACTACTGCCCGTCAGACCCGCCTTCTGGCTCCCCACGATTCCCGACAGCGCCTTGTTCAGACTGGACTGCTCCGGCGAAAGAGCGGCCAGCCTGCCACCTGCGAATGCCTGCGGGCTGACCAGCATCATGCCGTTGGCATCATCATTCCACCACAGCCAGTCACCGAACATCAGCTTGACCGACGCCGCATCCAGCCCACTCGCCGCCTTGACCGAAATGGCATTCGTCACCGTATCGGAAGCCGGCCCGACAGCGATCATATAGACCCCTTCGGACGTCCCGAAAGCCGCCTGAGCCGTATAGGACGTACTATCCGTCACACCATGCAGTAGCGCCACCGCACAGCCCTGCCCGCGCAGCGCATACATACCGGTCCGCACCGTGCTGTCCTGCCCGATGAACTGAGCCGTCGTCGGCACCCCGCCATCCGTACCTCCCGAAAGCGTAACATTCGCAGCAGCCACAGCCGGAACCGTCTCCGGAAGCACAACCTTCACCAGCGCATTCAGATCCTGCGCCACTGCCGCCATAATGGCTGACCAGTCCGCTCCCGCATAGGTCGTAGCCCCCAGATCCGCATGCGTGACCGCAAGCGCAAATCCGGAACCCGTAGCCGTCACGGCCGCCACGATGCCATTACCCACGCTACCCGTATGAACAGCCTGGATCGTCACACCATCCAGCATGCCGGATGCCGCCACATCCGTCCCGTCCGTCACCCGGACGACAACAAAAGACGACGCTTCCTGCATCACAGCGATATTGACCGCCAGACCCGCATCCGTCGTCTTGTTCTGCTTGCCGCCGAACGCCGCGATATAGTCGCTCATGCTCCCGATCGGCAGCGGCATTCCCACCGGCCCCCAGCCGGCAGTGCCCACGATACCCAGTTGCGAAGACGACGCCCCCGCCAGGGCCAGCGTCTGCGGCTGGGCGATCTGCACATAAAGATTTGGCACGGTCAGTGCCGTGGTATTCAGCGTTCCCGCCTGATAGACCAGAGACATCCCCGGATCGCTCTCCAAAATGCAGAAAGCGGGCGCTCCCACGGAAGCAACCCGCTTTCCTGATGAAATTTCAGCGCTTTGCCTGAGCTTCTGCGTCAGGCAGCAGCGACAACTGTCCCAAACCGATCAACCCCCAGCCCCGGATAGGCCGTAGCAGCAGCCTGCGCCGCCACCACCGCCTGCATGGCGTCCAGAGCCGCCGTTACCGTCTGGTTCGCTCCCCCGGGAGCCAACTCCCCGAAAGACATCGCTACCCCGCCATCTCCAGACAGGTTCCCGATGCCACACAGCATTTCGGGCGCCCACTGCACCTGAAGGGTGTCAAACACCAGCTCATAGAAATAATCCCGCCGATACAACGCCTCGTTCTGCATCGTGTCGACATCTTCCACGCTCTGGAACCGGAGTTGAGCCTCCCGCCCGTCCAGAGTACTGATCCAGTTCTGCTCCGCCAGCGCCGCATCCAACACGGAAGCCAGTGTCTCCCGCGCCGTCGCATCCGCCGTCCAGATCGAAACCCGATAAAGCTGCGCCTGCCGCCGCGTCACCCGGACCGACTGCCCATACCCAACGGCGTTACCGTTCAGAACCCGCCCCGGCACACTGACGACAGCCCCATTCGCCACACCATCCGTCAACGCCGCCGCCAGAGCCGCCGCAACCGTCGCAGGCGTATCCTGCGCAGTCACCGCATAGGCCGCAGAAGGAGATCCCCCATGCGGCATGTCATCCAGCCAGACCGCCACCACACCCGCAGGCGTGGATGTTCCGGAAAAGACGATCTCAACCGTCCCATCCGTAACCACAACCCCAACCGTAGGAACAGCCTTCTGTTGCACCCGCCAGGGCCGTCCAAGAGGTTCCGCCCATTCCGGCATTTTCCGGGGCGCCATGGTGATGGTGACAAAGTCGATGTCGTTACGGATATTCTGTGCCGCAAAAAGATCGCTCGGCAACAGCCACCCCCGCCGCAGCACCACCTGCCGCCCCGTCACCGAAGCTCCAGACAGACCCTCCGGATAAAGGATCTGCACACAGTTATAGGCCAACGCCAGCCCGACCCTGGAGGCATCCGTCATTCTTATCCTCCCTCAGACCTGCTGAAGCGACATGGTACACCGGATCCCGAAGCCGGAAGTTTCCACCGCATTAACCGTATAAGTCGTACCCAGATCGGTCGCGACCGTCATGTAAGGCGTCAGCACCACCCCGGGCAGAAGCGGAAGATACATCACGAACTGTCCCGGACGCGTCGCTCCGGGAATCCCACTGCCCGAAGACTCCCCTTTCGCCCGCATGATAACGGCCGCCGGACAGTCCGAGACCAGCGTCTCCACCGTTCCCGTAACCCCACTGACCGTCACGGTCCGGCTACACACCACACATAAAGGCGGCCTCAGAGGCTCCACGGACGCGACAAAATAGGTCCGACCGCTCGCAGCGAGAATATCGGCAACCTGCGTATCATCCCGCCGATCCGTCAGAACATATTCCGTCGGAATCCCCCATCCGATCGGACGCTCGAACGAAAATCCGGCATCCACATCGAAAGCCAGCATGGGCTGCGCATAAAGCACATCCATCGGCGTCAGACCGCCCGAAGGACGATACTGTTCCCCCAAAGCCCCCAGAACGGCCGCCGCCTTCGCATACCCTCTGGAGAGCCGGGCTGCGATCATTGCCTGCTGCACACAGCCCTCCTCAAACCACGATCGCCCGGCCGTCCTGCAATTCCAGCCCGCCAGCCACCCCCAGAAACGCACACAGACGCCTCCGCCACAGCATGAACAGCATCACCCGGTCCTGAACTTCCCGGCCATTGTGATACCATCCCGCCGCCCGCGTCGTATCCAGATTGTCCGACGACGCCGTAATCGCATTTTCCAGCGGATAAAGCTGCGCCAGATAAAGCCGGATCTGCTGAAGCTCCGCCCCGGACAGACAGTTCATCCGCCATTCCAGCGCCCCTTCCACCTGAAAGAAACGCCAGGATTCCTGATTGCCTTCCCGCGATCCAATGGCGGGATAACCACAGAACCGACGGATATCCATTTTCTCTCCTTCCGAAAGAATATCCGTCGATAAACCAACCGTTCCGGACATGTCATTCTCCCCGCAAGAGAGGCCCCTGCCTTACAGACAGGGACCGGAAAAACCTCAGAACGTCAGACCAAGCGCATCCGTGCCAAGGCTCTCGATCACGACACCCCGCTTGAGATAGCTGTTCGTGGCCGTCGGAATGACAGTCATGTCCGCCGTCACGTCCGTCGGCAGCGCAAAACCACCAATCCAGTACCAGGACTGCGCAATGATCTGACGCAGACGATCCAGCGGCTCACGCGTCACCATCGCCACGCTGTCCACCATTTCGATCAGTGCCCGCTCGGCATCCGGAATATCGGAATGACCCGTCAGCGCACAGTCACCTTCGATCAGCGCCCCCTGCCCCAGCAGAAGCGCACGATGAATGGAACCCGCTCCAAGCGACGCCTGCTGCGGCGCTTCCGTCGTCGGGATAAACCGCACACCCAGAAGCTCAATAACCTGACCGGAACGATACTCTTCCGAACCATATGCACCACGGTACAGATGCTTGAAATCCGGATCACGGAAGAGCGACAGAAGCTGCAGATCATCCAGATAACAGTGATACGCACCATTAATCATCGGCACGTTATTGCGCCGCAACGTCGCCACACCGGCCAGAACCTGCTGGATGCCCAGCGTATCCGCCAGACCGTTCGCACTCGCCGTCTGCAACGCCGCAGTCGTCAGACGACCATTCGGACGGATCACCATCGGCGCCGTGGACGCCACAACGGCCTGACCTTCCGTCCCATCCGCAACCGACACGGAAGCCGAGAACGTCATCTGCCCCGAAACACCACCCGGCGCCGTGGACACATTCGTCGCATCCGCCGTCACGCTGACGAGTGTGTAAACATCTCCGCCCACCGTCACGGTCATACCATTGGTCGCGCTGATCGGCGTCACCTGACCATTCACGATCACGGACTGGAAACCACGAATATCGTCCACAGCAATGGTGTCGCCAGCACTCCCCAGCGTCGCCGTCACACGCGTATTGCCACCCAGGTAACCGCCAACACCATTCTGCGCACCACCAAACAGCGTATTGCGCGCCAGACGGTCCAGCGACTGCATGGCCTGCACACCATTGGTGTTGGCATTGGCCAGAAACTGCGACGCAATCCCCACACCACTGGTAACCATATTCAGATCGATCGTATCGCCATACTGGTTGATGGACAGCGTATACTGCTCGACCGACCAGCCGGACGGACTCAGACCGTTATCAAAATTGGTATTGCCCGTCGGGTTCAGCGGTGTCGTCACCGGAGCCTTGAGGCTCTTACGGGTTTTCGTCAGCGTTTCACCGATGGCATTCGGGAACACTTCACGATCGGCAACCTGGCGGAAACCCAGACGGGATTTCAAGCCATTCTCAAACTCGCGCGCCAGAAAACCCTGCTGAATGGCGGCCTGAAGCTGAACAGGAAAATTATCAATGCTCATGTGTTTTTTCCGTAAATGTGTTGTCTGAACCCGGCCTGTCATCAGACCCGGTCAAATATCGTCCCGGGCCTCAGCCCTGGGCCAGAAACTGCCATTTGCGCGCTTCATAATCCGCCTCGCTGACGGCGCGCGCATTGAACGGTTCGATCCCGCCCGGGCGCGGCGCTGCCTGCCCGACAGTGGTTCCGCTCGAATATCCAGGCCGCAGCACCTCGCCAAACAGATAGGCCCGTTCCTGACGGGCCTGCTGCAAAGCCTCGGCCACACCGACCACGGAACCATCCTCACCCCGATTGATCCCTTCCAGATCAATCAGCCGCACGACATCATCAGGATTATGCGCGCCATTGCGGATCGCCTCCGCCCGAAGCGCCGCCACAATCACTTCCCGGTCACTGTCCTGCCGCATCCGGGCCAGCGCTTCCTCATGACTGCGCTGAAGCGTCTCCTGCCGCGTCACAACATCCGTCATTTCCTGACGAACCGCCTCAACTTCGCTCCGCGCTTCATTCAGCGCCCGACGCAGAGCCTCCACATCCTCAATGGTGTCATCAGTTCCGGACATCATTCCCCCGTCAACACTCATGTTTGTTCAGAAGCACACCACTGCTCCAGCATTTTCCATTCCGTATTCGGATCAGAATTTCCCGATGCCATCGCAAACATCCGAACCGCCGTCTCACGGCTCAGAATTCCATTGGAAACAGCCGTCACCAGACCCTGCGTCAGCGACAGCAATTCCGGATCAGTAGACGGAAACCACGCCGGCCACCGCAGACTCATGCGACAGTACGGCAGGTCCTTGACCAGCGTTCCCCCGATCCGCAGCCCGTTTTCCAGAACACAGGAAAACCGGCACGCCATCCGGTAAATCGAGAGCAATGCCCCCTCGCCGTAGGAATGCCGCAGACGATCCACCAGCCAGATCAACGGCTGACACATCATCTCCATGGCCTTGCCCGACTGCGCACCACCAACCCGGTCACCATGCGCACGGTTTCCGTGAAGCTGCTCCAACACCACCAGCCGCAGTTCCCGATAATGATCGAGCACCGCACCCGCAGCATTTCCGTTGATCTCCAGAAGCTTCGCATCTCCCTCAGGCGGAAGCGTCAGCGCCGAAGCCGCGCCGCCCTGATGCGCCACACCGTCAGAAAACCCACCCGTCTTCAGAACCAGCGTCGGATCGGACCCGTATTTGAGTCCCCGCCCGGCCTGAGACAGCAGATAATCCGCCTCGATGACCGTATCGATGGCCCGCTCAAACGTGCACTCGCCTTCCGGATCACGCCCACAAGGCCCACCCAGATTGCGCGTCCACACGATCGGAACAAACCCCAGCCCATGCCGCACAGACCGGCTTTCATCCCGGACGCCTCCGTCCATCCCTACAAGCCAGGGTACGGAAACCGCACAATCCAGAGGCGTCCAGATCCGCTGCCACCAGAACTGCGCCCCCAGAAGCTCATCCGCAATCGGATAACCCTGCGCCGCCAGATCCCGCCCCCGGACCAGAAACCGCTCCTCAACCCGAAGCAGTTCTCCCGTCGCATCATCCCAGAACGGCGTCAGATACGCCGTCTCCAGGACCGAGAGTTTCGGAACCCCGCCCGAGACTTCGAACAGGATCGCAACCGATCCAACGGACCCCAACCGTGCCGCCTCCATCAGCAGAGACGCCAGTCTGGTCTGCGAGGCAAACGTGCTCATGACATGCGCCACACGCACATCATCCGTCACCAGACCGGGCCAGTGCGTGTCTCCGAAGAGGAGCGAAACTGCCTCATCCACAACCGTCCGGCACAGATTCGTGCGAACAGAAGGGCGTCGGCTGGACAGCGGGATATATTCCCCCGCCCCCGACTTCTCCATCGAAAACGGATGCGGCAGCGCATCATACTGCGTCCCGTCCAGAACACGCTTGAGCGCCAGCAGCCGCGCTGTCCGCGCGGACGCACCCGCAGGAACAGCATAACGCTGTTGCAGGGACAACCAGTCCATGTGTTCTCCATTGTTTCAGGCTACTCGCCGACCTGAAAAGATCGGCTCAGCGCGCCAGCGAAAATCCAGACGGACTCCAGCCCGTCATGCCACCGCTTCCGGCAAGCATCAGTTCACTCAGCCCCCAGACCATCGCATCCGCCCGGTCCGGAGACCGTGGTCCGCGATAGCCGCTGACCGAGAAATGACAAAGTTGATCCTCCAAAGCCGTAAACCGGCCATGATGCACAACCCTGCCAACCTCATAGAGCGCCGCAACCGGCTCGGCACGCGCCGCCTTCCCCCGCGCCGCCGTCACCAGCTTGACGGAAGCATGCGCCCGCACACTCCGGATCGTGCCCTCTACCAGAGCCCCGCCGAAGTTCCGCTCCGCAACAATGCGTTCAGCACCCCATTCATCAAATGCCCGCAGGGCCCTGGCAGCCCAGCCCGCCGGACTATCCCTGGCAGACAGATCTTCCAGAACATGCCCCACACCAGCCGCATCAATGCCACAGACCACAATCCCGATTTCATCGGACCGGTAGTCCTCCGGTCCCGCAGCCCCCGAAGGATCAACAGACACCAGAATACGCCGCATACGGGCCGCCACATCCGCCCGGCCCTGCGACGTAACCGCCGCCTCACGCCGAAACATCTCCAGCCGCCACAGCGCGCCTTCAACAACCGATTGATATTCACCATAAAGAAACCGCCGCTTTTCCCGCTCAGGAAGCGCTTCAAGGCTGGCGAGATAATCCTCGCTCAGATTATCCCGGTTGGCCTGCGGATTGAGGATCATCGTCGCATACAACGACCTGTCCGCTAACGGTTCCCCCGCCTTCGGCTCGATCCCGCTTTCGAAAAGCGCATAAAGCCAGTGTCCCATGCTCGGCGGATTGGCATCGATATATTCCTTCACCGCCAGACCGGTTTTCTGGGCCAGACGCGTCAGAAGCATGTTCCGCGCGCCATAACTGATCTGACTGGCCTCGTTCAGATAAACCGTCGCAAACTCCAGACCCAGGATCTTCTCGGTCCGCTGCTCGTCATCCAGCCCCCCGAAAAAGATCGTCGATCCATTCGGAAACGTCACAACACAGTCCTGCCGGTCCAGCTTCCACCCGACCTGCGGAAAACACATCCGCATGACCTTCGGAAACGTGTCCCGCAGAACCGACGCCTTCAGCGCCGTCAGCCGATGGCGAAAAATGCCATGCCGACTGTCCGGTGCCTTCAGCGCCCGGATCACAACGGCCCGAAGCAGAACAAAGGTCTTCCCCGACCGCGACCCACCCCTCAAAAGAATATGCCGCGCCGGCCCACCCAGCAGCCGCACCGCCTCACGCTGCGAATCATTCAGCCTAAAGGGCGCTGTCATCACGGCTGATGCTGATCGAAATCATGCCCGACCGCCCCTCGGATTCCATACCCGCCCTGAAACGGGACGGACGATGCGCCCGCAGCAGAAACGCCATCAACCCGTCGCTGTACCGTTTGCGAACGATCGGATTGCCCGTATCCGGATCGCAGACAACTCGCCCCGCATAGGTAACGGGTTCGTCATATCCCTCCACGGCACGTCGACGCGCTTCCGCTTCAAGAGCATCCGCAGCCTCTTCCAGAGCCTCCTCCCACCGGACGGAAAATTCCTTGTCCGTATCTTTCCAGTGATATAACGTACCGCGCCGGACTTCAGCGACACGACCGGCTTCAGAAATATTTCCACTCACAGACAGATGTTCGAGAAATCTCTTCTTCCGTTCCCAAGACTGTTCCCGTCGCAAAGAACACTTACCAGATACGTCTTCATCCATCTGCTTCAACCTTTTTCCCCAGATCGCCCTGAGAACCAACCATCAGACGGCGCTCAGCGAAGCCTCCCTGCGGCTCATCATCATGCCCCCTTCGAGCCAGACCGCCCGAACCGGCTTGTGCCGGGGCCGATCCCTCGGACCTGCCACCTTTCGCGCCAGGGTTTCCACATTGCGCTGTGTCTGTTCCCGCCCGGCCCGTAGCGCCACACGGGAGAGGGTTTCCGACGCGATCCGTCCAATCACCCGGACGGAAAGAACCGACCGCGGACAAGGAATGGACCTGCACCGGACATCCAGCCGGGAAAGACCCGCATCCACCAGTTCGTGCCATTCCAGAACGACATCCGCCCGATGAACCGGCTCTCCCTCATAAACGAGAGGACACCCAACAAATGAACCTGCATTTTTCTGAAGAACAATGAATGTCTGCCTACCAGACAACACAACGCTACCAGAAGAAATTTCACACTTTTCCATAAATTAGGAAACTTCCAAAATAAAAACCGACCCTCTTTCGAAAGGTCGGCTTCAGATTTTCATGTCACAATTCTTCAGTGTGTGTCTTTTGTATCAAAATTGCGTTCAGATATCAAGTGATAATTTATCGTTAACTGGATTTTTCCTGTTTTTCTTTTTAGACAGCGTTTCATAAACATGCGCCAACTGCTCCAGAAGCAGCGCGCACTGAGCCGACACCTTCATCCGCGCACGCCCTTCCGACAGAGCCGGATAAAGATGCCGCGCCATGGCCGAAAACGACATCTCCCGCGCCAGGAGCATCTCAAGACGAACATGCGCACACAACCCCAGCATGTCACGAATTTGCGTAATCCGCGCAGAACACTGCCCGCGTCCCATCATCCAGGTGTGAATGTCTCCCCGCTCCCTGACACGACCATCAGAAGGCGGATTCTCCACCACACCCAGAGAGGCAAAAACATATTCGCGATACCACCGATCCGCAGCAGCCAGCTCATCGTCCCCGATATCGCCGGCGTCATACATGGACTGAACCGCGTTCACGACCCGAAACGTATTTCCAACCTCACGGATCTTCGAATGACGGTACCGCTCCCCAGTCGGCCTGACCACGCCATCAGGCCGTCGCGCAGCAGCGACCGGTATTTCCCGCACCATCTCGAACATCAGTTGATCTCCAGTCCGGCTTCACGGCCACCCATCGGCTGCAATCCTGGAAAGACCGGCACCAGATCCGCACCCCACAGCGCATTCCAGCTCACAGGATGACCCGCTGGCAACGCCTCGGACGTCTCCCGGTCCGTTACTGTCCGCACACATGAAGCCAACGCCACAGGTGTTTTCCTGGCAGAACGTCTCCGCCCCTTGCGTGCATTTCCCTACTCAGGTAGCCAACCATCGGACGCCAGCATGGCGGCGAGAGCACTTGCGGACACCCGCCGGGGTGCGGAACCTGACTTGACCTGCCTCATCTCAACATCCTTCACCAGTATAGAACCGTTACCAAATTTGGCAAAATGCCACAATGTGTGATAAAAAAAACTTCTTCTGGATTTGGCATAAAGCCATTGCTAAAAAGGCCTTATGGCCAAACACAAGCGCCCGGACTCTCTGACCGTACTCCAACGAGCCATCGGAACTCGCATTTCCTGGGCTCGTGAACTCGTCATGCCCAATCAGAGCGAATGCGCCCGCCTGCTGGGCGTTGACGCCTCGACCCTCAACAAAATCGAACGCGGTGACCGTGCGCCAAGCGTCTTCCTCATTGCGGCACTGTCGAACCGCCTGCGCGTCTCGACAGATTTTCTTCTGAAAGGCGTCCTGAACGGTCGTACCGACGAAGAACTGGCCTTGCGACTGGCTGCCCTGCACCCAGAACTGGTGCTCCAGCGGCAAGACATGGCTCCGAGCACGGACAGAAACACACCTTCCGACACACCTGATCCGCCCAAGAGACCAGATGAGGAGATCCATTAGTGACTGTTTCACTGGTTTCCATACGCATTCAGGCGCTCCCCATTCGATACGACACGATAAGTTCGCCTCATCGATGGAAATGAACAAATCAGAAACATTACCGGCCATCAGAGCGTCTGAATTCATTGACCGGTTCCCTTCCTTCCCCGTTGATCGCCACCATGACAACCACCGATTAACGATAAATTAATGGCACTGTGCCATTGGGTCAAGGAACAAATATGGCTTTGAGCCATTAAGACAGGTTTTGGCCACCACCCATTTTCCGAATTGCAGCCACAACCCGGCGCAGCGGACAGACATCTTCAACCGCATTGTGCAGAGAAATCACGCTGAAGAGTTTCATATTACAGCTTTTTTCTAACCGTATCTTGTAATGGAATCTGTACCCTTTAAGTACCAATTCCATTATCGAGACATTCCATGTCAGCCCATACGGACGCATTTGCAAAAAAAATCCCCACGATTTTTTCACAATCAGAACCGCCGGACGACTCTATCCTTCAGACAGAATCGCCTGAGAGGCATACGCATCATTCAAAATACTCGCCCTGTCCCGCAGAGCTACTCGTGAATGACGTCCAGATCTCCGAACCGGGTATATTCCCCTTCGAAATACAGCTGGATCATTCCAGTAGGGCCATGCCGCTGCTTCTCAAGAATCAGTTCTGCCTTGTTGTGCACCAGAGCCATCTTGCGCTGCCACTCTTCTGTCGCAACCTGGAACTTGTCATTGCTGTCGTAGGCACTGTCCTTGGGCTGACGCTGCTGCAGGTAATATTCGTCGCGATAAACGAACATGACCGCATCCGCATCCTGCTCGATCGAACCCGATTCGCGCAGATCCGACAGCATCGGCCGCTTGTCCTCACGCGATTCGACCTGACGTGAGAGCTGGGACAGCGCAATCACAGGCACGGAAAGCTCTTTCGCAATCGCCTTGAGCCCCTGCGTAATCATCGAGATTTCCAGAACACGACTGTCAGGCTTCGTCCCGATAGCCGGCCGCATCAGTTGCAGATAATCCACCACCACCAGGCTCAGCCCCTGCGTCCGCGCCAGACGACGGCATCGCGTCCGCATGGCAGACAGGGAAATTGCCGGCGTATCGTCGATATAGAGCGGCAGTCGCTGAAGTTCGCGCGCCACCCGGACAAACCGGTCAAATTCCTTCTGCCCGATATCACCACGACGGATCTTCTCACCCGAAACTTCAGCTTCACCCGAAAGAATACGGGTCGCCAGCTGCTCGGATGACATTTCCAGCGAAAAAATCGCAACCGATCCCTTGGGCTTCTCCCCGCTATCCTCGGCATCCCGCAGGATCGAGCGTGCCGCCGAAAACGCGATTTTGGTCGCCAGCGCCGTCTTGCCCATCGCAGGACGCCCGGCAAGGATGATCAGATCGGAAGGATGCAAACCACCCGTCCGCTTGTCGAAGTCCCGCAGACCCGACGTCAGACCGACCACGTCGCCAGTGCGCTGATAGGCCTTGGTCGCAACACTGACAGCTTCCGTCAGCGCCTTGGTAAACGAGACAAACCCGCCTTCCTGGCCCCGCTCCGTCGCCAGCTTGAACAACGCTTCTTCAGACGCCGCAATCTGATCAGAACCATCCAGATCAGGCCGCGCCCCAAAGGCGTTGTTGACAACCGTCTCACCAATATCGATCAGCTGCCGGCGCACCCAGGCATCATGGATCACCCGCCCATAATCACCCGCATTGACGATACCCACCATCGCCGTCAGCAGCTTCGCCAGATAGGCCGGCCCACCCGCTGCATCCAGAACACCGGTATGCTCGAATTCCGCCCGCATGGTCACGGGATCGGCCAGCTGCCCCCGTTCGATCCGCCGGGCAATGGCCTCGTAGATCCGTCCATTGAGAGGATCGGAAAAATGAGCCGGCTCCAGAAAGTCTGAAACCCGCTCATACGCCTTGTTGTTCGTCAGAATAGCGCCCAGAAGCGCCTGCTCGGCCGCCGTGCTGGACGGCGGACTGCGCCTCAGCAGGACACCCAGATCTCCGTCGTTCGAGGAGGCATCAGAGACGGTCGGAGAAGAATCCGATTCGATCATGTTCACGCTGTCCTTCTACCATCCTGCATCGCGACCAGAAACGGATTACCGCGCGACCCAGCCATCCTCCGCCAGAACCACACCCGCCAGATAAAGACTGCCACAGATCAGTACGCGCGCAGGCGCACCCCCTTCAGCGACCAGACGCTCCAGAGCCTCCCTGACAGTCGGACCGGCAATCGCCCGTCCACCCGAAGCCGCAATGATCTCTTCGACCGGCATCGCCAGATGCTGCCCCGGCTCAGCCACCGCCTGGACCGACGCCGCACGTTCAACAATCGGTTTCAGAAACCCTGACGCATCCTTGGTCTGCTTCACACCCGCGATCACATGAACAGGCCGGTCCTTCCAGCCATCCAGAACCGTTCCCAGCATCTGCCCGGCATCTGGATTATGCCCCCCATCCAGATAGAGTTCCCATCCGGCAGGAAGCATCTGCGCCAGCGTGCCATCCAGTTTCTGCAACCGCGCAGGCCAGAAGGTTCTGGAAATACCCTGATAAGCCGAAACCGGCAGACCCAACCCCGAAACCCGCAAGGCAGCCACAGCCAGCGCCGCATTTCCGGCCTGATGCCGCCCTTTCAGAGCCGGCACCGGCAGCGAGAGCACGCCATCCGCATCCCGATATTCCAGACCATCAGCGTGTTCGGTAAATACAACATCCTCTCCGATCACCCAAAGCGGCGCATCCAGCTCTGCGGCCCGGCGACGAATGACATCCAGCGCCTCCGGTACCTGAGCCGCCGAAACGACCGGCACACCTACCTTGATGATCCCGGCCTTCTCCCCGGCAATGGCCGCGACGGTACTACCCAGAAACGCCTCATGATCCAGACTGACCGGCGTTATCACGCAGGCCGCAGGCTTCGGCACAACATTGGTTGCATCCAGCCGCCCCCCCAACCCGACTTCCAGAACCACAAGATCAGCCGGAACCTGCGAAAACAGCAGAAATCCTGCCGCCGTCAGAACCTCGAAAACCGTAATCGGAGCGCCTGCATTGACCTGCTCGACCTTTTCGAGCGCCGCAACCAGAACATCCTCGTCCACAAGCCGCCCCGCCAGCCGGAAGCGCTCGGTCACGCTCACCAGATGCGGACTGCTCATGACATGAACGCGCAGACCACCTGCCTCGGCAATGGCCCGCAGATTGGCGCAGGTGCTGCCCTTGCCGTTCGTCCCCGCCACATGAATGACCGGCGGCAGATGACGCTCGGGATTGCCCAGCTTCGCCAGAAGCGCCTCAAGCCGCCCCAGCGAAAGATCAATCAGCGCCGGATAAAGCTCCTGCAACCGCGCAAGAACGGCACCCGGCCGTCCCTGATATTCGCCGGACAGCCGAACCGGCGCCCCACGCTCCACGGTCATCAGGCCGCCGCGTCGGAAACGGTTTTCTGGCGCATCATGATGCCCAGAATCCGCCCCAGAAGTTCCGGAAGTTCGGAGCGCTTGGCCACGATATCGACCATGCCATGCTCACGCAGATACTCCGAACGCTGGAAACCTTCCGGCAGCTTCTCGCGAACGGTATCCTGAATGACACGCGGCCCAGCAAACGCGATCAGCGCATTGGGCTCGGCGATATGAACGTCCCCCAGCATCGCAAAAGACGCCGAAACACCACCCGTCGTCGGGTTCGTAAACACGACAACATAAGGCAGACCCGCTTCCTGAAGCATCTGCACGCCGATCGTCGTCCGCGGCATCTGCATCAGGCTGACAACACCTTCCTGCATCCGCGCGCCACCCGAAGCCGTATAGACCACCAGCGGCGCCTTCTGCAGAACAGCCAGACGGCAGGCGGCCACGAAAGCCTCGCCCAGCGCAGCGCCCATCGTCCCCAGCAGGAACTCGGGCGCCATGACGGCCACAACAGCCTTCTGCCCCTTGATCATGCCATGGGCAACGACCAGTGCCTCATCGAGATGCGACTTGTGCCGCGCATCCTTCAGACGGTCCGTATAACGCTTGGAATCCTTGAACCCCAGCGGATCGACCGGCATCTTCGGCAGTTCGATGGTGGTGTATTCCCCCCCATCAAACGTCCAGCCCAGACGCTCCTTCGCCGTCGCCCGCATGTGATGCCCACAATGCGGACAGACCTTCTCGGACCGCTCCAGCTCCTTGGTGAGCATCATCTGCCCGCAGGATTCGCAGTTGGTCCACAGATTGTCCGGCACGTCCCGCTGAAGCAGGCCACGCAGCTTGGGTCGGACGTAGTCGGTCATCCAGCTCATGTCGTCTCGTTACTTTCTGCCCGCCTTCAGGACAAAGGACGGAGTGGGGTTAAAGCCCGGCGAAGGGCTGCATTCTCTGGCGCGTTTTAACGCCCGGAGGCCAAATATGCCAGCCCAACCATCAGCGGGCCCGTCTTATCTCTCCCGCCCCCATCACAAAACATGCCATCTTCCCCGATACGACCCATCACAGCGGACGTCATGTCCGGAATCCAGCCCCTTTCCCTAAAAGGGCTGCCCGACAGACCACGTTCCTGAACGGAGAAGACCATGTCAGACAGTTTCAATACCCTCCGCTTCCCCAGCCCGCAGGGCCTCAAGCCCGGCTGGTTCATCGGTTTCGGAGCTTTCCTGATCATTCTCGGTATTCTGGCCGCCCTAGATGCCATCACCACCACCCTGACCAGCATGGTGATCCTTGGCGTCCTGATGATCATCGGTGGCGTCGCCCAGGTCATGCAGAGCTTCGCCCATCGCGGCCTGCCCGTCCCGAACCAGTGGCTCTCCGGACTGATCGGTGGCCTCTACATCCTTGGCGGTCTGCTCCTGATCGAAGAGCCCGCAACCGGCTCGATCTTCCTGACCGCCATCCTCGCAGGCTGCCTGATCTTCGCTGGCCTCGCCCGCACCTTCTGGGCCGGCGGCCACCGCAACAACAGAAGCTGGCTCGCCCTCGCCATCAGCGGACTCGTCACGCTGATCATCGGCATCATGCTCTATATGACGCTGCCCTGGTCCGGCCTGTGGCTGATCGGCATGTTCATCGCCGTGGAACTGCTGATGGCCGGCGTCGCAACCGTCCTCTTCGGGCTGTCCCTGCGCAACGACGGCGTCTGAGTATCCTGTTCCGGCAGGCACCAGCCTGCCGGAACATCACAAATCAGGCCCGAACAGCCGCCGCCAGCCCTTCAAGCTGCTTCAGAACCGCAGGTACGGTCCGCTCCGTCGCCTGACCATTGTCCAGCGTCGCCGCCATGGTCTTGATCAAAGCCGAAGCCACAACAGCCGCATCCCCGATCCGAGACGCCGCCCGCGCCTGCGCTGGCGTGGAAATCCCGAACCCGATGGCCACCGGCAGGCTGGTCGCCTCCCGGATCCGCGGCAGCGCCTTCTCCAGATCCGCCGCACTCGCACTGTTCGTCCCGGTAATCCCGGTAATGCTCACATAATAGACAAACCCGCTTGCCTCCCGCAGGACATGGAACAGACGGGAATTGGACGTCGTCGGCGCCACCAGCGAGATAATGTCGAGGCCCGCTTCCCGCGCATGCGCATCCAGCAGATCCGCCTCTTCAGTCGGCATATCGACGACGATGATCCCGTCCACACCCGCCTGAGCCGCATCAAAGCAGAACTCGGCCGGACCATAGCTGTCGATCGGGTTCAGATACCCCATCAGCACGATCGGCGTTTCATTGTCGGTCTCGCGGAACACCCGGACCATCTCCAGCACACGCCCCAGCGTCGCCCCGGCCTTGAGGCCACGAAGTGCTGCCGCCTGAATCGTCGGCCCATCCGCGGACGGATCGGAAAACGGCACCCCGATCTCGATCAGGTCCGCCCCCGCCGCCGGCATCGCCCGCAGAAGCTCCAGCGAAGTATCATAATCCGGGTCGCAGGCCTGAAGATACGGGATCAGCGCACCGCGCCCTTCCTTCTTCAGGGCCGCAAAACGTGTCTGGATACGGCTCACAGCTTCACTCCCAGATGATGCGCCACAGTAAAGATGTCCTTGTCCCCACGCCCGGAGACATTCAGGACAATGATCTGGTCCTTCGCCATCGTGGGCGCGATCTTCATGACATGCGCCAGCCCATGCGCGCATTCGAGCGCCGGGATAATGCCCTCCGTCCGCGTGCAGACCTGGAACGCCTCAAGCGCCTCCTCATCCGTCACCCCGACATATTCGGCCCGGCCGATATCATTCAGCCAGGAATGTTCCGGTCCGATCCCCGGATAATCCAGCCCCGCACTGATCGAATGCGCTTCTTCGATCTGCCCGTGCCTGTCCTGAAGCAGATAGGTCCGGTTGCCATGCAGCACACCCGGCCGACCACGGGAGATGGACGCCGCCGTCTTCCCGGAATCCAGCCCATGCCCCGCCGCCTCGACGCCGATCAGCTTAACGGACGCATCATCCAGGAACGGATGGAAAATCCCCATCGCATTCGACCCGCCCCCGATCGCCGCCACAATCACATCCGGCAGACGCCCTTCGGCCTGCATGATCTGCTCCTTGACCTCAACCCCGATGACGGACTGGAAATCACGAACCATCTCCGGATAAGGATGCGGCCCCGCGACCGTACCGACGAGGAAATACGTGTCCGCGACATTGGCCACCCAGTCCCGCATGGCCTCGTTCATCGCATCCTTGAGCGTCCCCGCCCCGGCCGTCACGGGCTTCACTTCCGCGCCCAGCAGATGCATGCGGAACACATTGGGCTTCTGCCGTTCAACGTCGGTCGCACCCATATAAATGGTGCATTTCAACCCGAAAAGCGCACAGACCGTCGCCGTCGCCACACCATGCTGCCCCGCGCCGGTCTCAGCCACAATCCGCGTCTTGCCCATCCGCCGGGCAACAAGAATCTGGCCCATGACATTGTTGAGCTTGTGCGAGCCGGTATGGTTCAGCTCTTCACGCTTGAAATAGACCTTCGCCCCGCCAAGCTCCTCCGTCAGATGCCGCGCGAACCATAGCGGGCTCGGACGGCCGACATAATCCTTCAGGTAATAATCCAGCTCCCTGCGGAACTCCGGATCGGCCTGCGCCGCACGATAGGCCTCATCCAGCTCAAGCAGCAGCGGCATCAGCGTTTCCGCGACGAAGCGGCCACCGAAAATCCCGAACCGCCCCCGGTCATCCGGACCGGAACGGAGGGAATTGGCCAAAGGAGGGGACAGGGGGGAAGATGTGTTCGTCATACCGCACTCGGCTCCACTTCAGGGCCCCAATGCGATACCAAGGGCAGCCCCCGCCGTCCATCCACCTCTCTGATTTCCGACGCCTCCTGAAACAATTCCGGGACAGGACCTTGCGATCCCGCGGCAGGCAGGACATGAGAGAGCCTCACAGCCATTTCATTTGTCCCAAGGATCTGCCTGATGTTCCTCGTGCGCCCCGCTGGCGTTCCGGCCCGGGAAATCGGACCGGATGTCGATATTTCCAAAGCGGTCTGGCTCGATCTCATCAATCCGACCACGGACGAAATCGACCGTGCTGAAAAGGCCCTTGGCACCCATATCCCGCGCCGGGAAGAACTTGAGGAAATCGAAAGCTCCTCCCGCCACCACGAAGAAGGTGGGGTCCTCTATCTTTCAACCCCCCTCGTCAGACGCGCGGAAGACACGGCATTTTCCCTGCCGATCGGCTTCGTCCTGACCGACAGACGCCTCATCACCGTCCGTTATGCCGACTATTATGGCTTCGACATCGTCGGTCGCCGTCAGGCCGAACGCGACCCCGCCAAAGGCGAACCCTCCGCCAACGAAATCCTCGTCGAGATCATCGAGGAAGTCATCAACCGTCTTGCAGACATCCTGGAAGGACTGGGTCGCGACCTCGACGCCATCTCCAAACGGGTCTTCAACACCGACCGCCCCCGTGATCCCGCCCGGGCCGGTGAGATGCTGCGTGAAACCCTGCGGCGCCTCGGCCATGGCGGCGATCTCGCTTCCATGACCCGCGACAGCCTGCTCGGCCTTGACCGGATCCTGATCTATATCGGCGACAGAACCGAAAAAGATCCCCAGGCCCTGAGAACCCGCATCAAGGTCGCAGGACGCGACATCGCCTCCCTCAACGACTTCGACGCCCAGACCGTCAACAAAGTCCAGTTCCTGCTCGACGCCACACTCGGCTTCATCAGCATCGAACAGAATGACGGCATGAAGGTCCTGACCGTCGTCAGCGCGATCGGCATCCTGCCGACCCTGATCGCCGGCATCTATGGCATGAACTTCCACAACATGCCCGAACTGTCATGGAAATACGGCTACCCCTACGGCCTGACCCTCATGGTCCTTTCGGTCGTCCTGCCGCTCTTCTGGTTCTGGCGCCGCGGCTGGTTCGGCGCCCGCTA
>NZ_WIPH01000119.1 GCF_009547075.1 Gluconobacter aidae | reverse complement strand
TGCGGCTGATGCGGGGTCGCGTGCGGCCCTGCAGCAGACGCGGGCCTGACACCTGCCGCCGAGGGTCGCGCAGTGGCTTTACGGACTGGCACGGCGACTGTCAGACTAAACGCTGGATGCGAGGCCGCCGTCGTGGAACGTGCCTCCCCGGACGGTCCGCAGGACTGGCCGGGGAGGTTGAGGAGCCGTCTCACGAACAGATCACCCACACCAGGACCATCCGACGTTGGAAAAAGACGCGGGCAAGCCGTTACCCGGAAGGGCCGAGACCCGAGGGC
>NZ_WIPH01000118.1 GCF_009547075.1 Gluconobacter aidae | reverse complement strand
CCCTTCGGCGATAACGCGTAGCCTGTCGGGATAAACCCGCAGGCTGACCGGACGATTGGCAAAGGAGGCCGGCACGCTGTAGCGATTGCCTTCGAACTGGATCAGGCAGGTTGGTGAGACACGCTTGGTCTGTTCGACAAACCCGTCAAAGGGACGCCCCGGAACCATGAGGTGGGGACGTTCGCTTGCATGAACCTCGGAGACGCTACACGGCAATTCAGCATGCCGCAGCCGTTCCCAACAGTCCATGCAGCGGGCTTCCAGCCAGGCGTTCAGCGCCCCCAGATCGGGAA
>NZ_WIPH01000117.1 GCF_009547075.1 Gluconobacter aidae | reverse complement strand
AAAACTACACGCGAAGATAGGCGAACTACTCGTGGAACGGGATTTTTTACGCGATGCCTCTGCTCGGTTGGGCGTGATCAGAGGCGGCAGATGATTGACCCGAAGCGAGCGCGTCTGCCGATCATCCGGCAATGTACGCTGCTGCACCTCAACCGGTCGGGCGTGTACTATCGGCCTGTGCCACAGAGCGAGGCCAATCTGGCGTTGATGCGGCTGATCGATGCCCAGTTCCTGGAAACGCCGTATTATGGTTCGCGGCAGATGGCATGGCATCTGCGTCGCCTGGGGCATGAAGTTGGTCGCAAGCGGGCCCGGCGGCTCAT
>NZ_WIPH01000116.1 GCF_009547075.1 Gluconobacter aidae | reverse complement strand
CAAACCTATGCCTCGGCATATCCAGAAATCGAATGCCGGAAAGTCCGTGATCCGATCCCGTGTTGAGCACGTCTTTGCCGATCAGAAATCGCAAATGGGTCTGTTCGTCCGAACTGTCGGTATCACCCGGGCCACCATGCGGATCGGCCTGGCCAATATCGTCTACAATATGCGCCGCTTCCTCTTCCTGGAGCGGATCAGCGCGAATGCATAGCAATCCAGCGGGGAGCAGTCCCCGATCTGCTCAAAACACAGACCGAAAACGAACCCAAAAGTAGTCAATCAAATCGCCAAAAGCCTGAAATCATCAGCCAAGCGTATCAATTAACGGTTCTTCGATCCCTCCAT
>NZ_WIPH01000115.1 GCF_009547075.1 Gluconobacter aidae | reverse complement strand
CCCGTCTGCGCGGGCGTGCCTTGCGCGGGAAACGTTGCCGCGCCGGTGTGCCGCACGGTCATTGGAAAACCACGACTTTCACCGGGGGGCTGCGTCTGACAGGCCTGACCGCGCCCTTCGTGCATGATGGTCCCATGACCGGCAGGATCTTTCAGGTCTATGTCGAACGGGTTCTCATCCCGACACTGAAGCCGGGCGATATCGTCGTGATGGACAACCTTCCGGCGCATAAGCTTCCGGCAACACAGAAGGCCATTGAGCAGGCAGGGGCGGAACTGATGTTCCTTCCGCCCTACAGCCCGGACTTCAACCCCATCGAAATGGCCTTCTCAAAACTCAAAGCCTTGCTGCGTGCCAAGGCCGAACGGACTGTCGGTGCTCTGTGGGATGCCGTCGGAGCGCTGCTTCCGGCTTTCACTCCCAG
>NZ_WIPH01000114.1 GCF_009547075.1 Gluconobacter aidae | reverse complement strand
CCCGGGGTTTGATGATGCGCATCTGAGATGAAACGTGATGGCTCTTTCGGCCATTGCTGACAAATGAATTCGTGTGTGGGGAGGCCCAGCAGTATCTTGAGCCTGTGGACGAGATTGCAGGTGGCAACGAAGTCCGCGAGGTGTTGGCGCAACTGGTCATGCGTTTCGTAATAGAGCTGCCTTGCAGAGTTGCGGCGTTGAACGATTTTTTTTGCTATGACCGAACCGCCGTTTCGAAATTGCTTTGAAGTATTGCCACTACTGTCATGGAGATGATGATGCTCTATCCGCAAAGCGCGAGTGAATTGCCCAATCCTCCTCCACTAATGCCGCCCGAACCGCCGAAGCCCAACCCATATCCTCCGCCTGGTGAAAATCCTCCGCCCATTCAGGAACCGCCCAATCATATAAACTGACAGGAATTCCTGAAAGCCGGAG
>NZ_WIPH01000113.1 GCF_009547075.1 Gluconobacter aidae | reverse complement strand
ACCTTGGCGTTATCATTCAGGCGGTTCGGCAAAATATTGTTCTGCGTAGCGCGCAGAACATCACCATGAGTTTCTGCCAGACTTTGAGAATGCCGCAGAAGCCAGTCTTCGCTGAAAAGATCAGAACGGATGATCTTTCCGGAATGAATACGGAATGAATTCCTGGAAATTTTTCCAAAAAACTTGGCCATATCTGCGGTTCCTTGATCTGGGAAGCATCGGATCACGGGCATGCTGTGTTTTGGATGGGGAATTTCAGACAAATAATTTCAAATAAATTATGGTCTGGATGTGGATTTTATAAATACAGGAACAGATCGCGTGATTTGTTCTGGTTATGGTGTCTGAAACTGTTCAGCACACAACGTGTGGATGGAGTTTTGGTTACCGGATGAATAAAAAAAAGAGAGATAAATCTCTGCCGGAATGTCTGGATCAATTTGTCATGAGAAGAGAAACCAT
>NZ_WIPH01000112.1 GCF_009547075.1 Gluconobacter aidae | reverse complement strand
GTGGGAGGACTACGCGCTCGCGTTCAATCTTTCGAGGAAGAGGAAGCGGCGCATATTATAGACGATATTGGCAAGGCCGATCCTCATGGTGGCCCGGGTGATACCGACAGTTCGGACGAACAGACCCATTTGCGATTTCTGATCGGCAAAGACATGCTCGACACGAGATCGGACCACCGACTTTCCAGCATTCGATTTCTGGATATGCCGGGGCATAGGTTTGAGATGCGGCTTTTTCCTGTGAACCTTCGAGACAAAGCCCTGCTTGTCCATGAAGTCCTCATTGGCTTTCGAGCGATACGCTGTATCAGCCCAGACGCTTGAGGCCGTATTGGTTTTATCCAGAAGGCCCTCGCGCAGTCTGGCACCATCACTGGCAGCAGCATCCGTTGTCTTCCATTTCCGGATGAACCGGAACTTCCGGTCGATGGAAACATGGGACTTGTAGCCAAAGAACGGAATGGCGAGGT
>NZ_WIPH01000111.1 GCF_009547075.1 Gluconobacter aidae | reverse complement strand
GAAGCCCAGGTTTCATCAATGAAGACCAGCCGCGCCGGATCGAGATCGGGCTGGGCATCGAACCACTCCTGCCGTCGTGTCAGGATGTCCGGCCGGTCCTGTTCCGCCGCGTGAGCGGTCTTTTTTTCCATGTGATCTTATGACGCGCGAAGAAACGCCACAGCGTGCCGATTGCAAAGTGATGGCCGTTCTCAGCCAGTCGGGCGCGGATCTCGGCCAGGGTCAGATCGCCCTTCTCCGCGATCAGCGCATGAATACACTCTGCCTGCGCCTCAATCCGGTGAGACAGACGATCCCCGCCACGGGGGCTGGCAGCAGGACTGCCGGTCGTAGCGGCAAGAGCGCACCAGCGAACCGCACTTGCCGGACTGACGCCAAACCGTTCAGCCGCCTGACGCCGCGACAGACCATTCGAAACGGCCGCAACAACACGTTCGCGGAGATCCAGAGACAATGTGCGTGATGACATCCAC
>NZ_WIPH01000110.1 GCF_009547075.1 Gluconobacter aidae | reverse complement strand
GGCGATCATTGGCGGCCTGCTGCCGCCTGAACGTGGCCGTTGGTCGCGACCTGCGCAGGATAATCGTCTGTTTCTCAACGGAATGCTTTATGTCCTGCGAGTTGGTTGTCCGTGGCGGGACATGCATGAGCGTTATGGAAAATGGAATTCGGTCTATGTGCGGTTCCGTCGATGGGCAGAGCAGGGTGTCTGGGACGCTCTGCTGGAAACGCTGGTCGAACTTGGTCTGACCGATGACTGGCAGCACATGATCGACAGCACGGTCGTTCGGGCTCATAGCCAGGCGGCTGGCGCAAAAGGGGGACGCATAAGGAAGGCTTTGGTCGAAGCCGCGGCGGCTTTACGAGCAAGATCCACGCCCGTGCTGACGGTCAGGGACGCCCTCTTGGCTTCAACCTGACGGGTGGTGAAGTTTCTGATTATTCCGGCGCTGATGCCCTGATGGACCTGCCGGTCGCGACACCGCGCCGATT
>NZ_WIPH01000011.1 GCF_009547075.1 Gluconobacter aidae | reverse complement strand
TCAGCCGTTCAGGCGGAACACCTGCTGCGGAACGCCCGCGACATCCGTGCGGAAGGCGAACAGGGAACCGGCCTGCGGCTCTTTCGCCAGCGTCTCTGCGTCCAGTCCCTTGCGCGCGGTCGTCACGAAAACCGTTTTCAGGTCCTCGCCGCCAAAAGCGACTTTCGTGACATTCGTGACGGGCATGGGAATCGGGGGCAGTTCCGTACCATCCGGTCTGAAACGCGCCACACGGCCACCACCCCAGGTTCCACACCAGATAGCCCCTTCACTGTCGGTCACGATCCCGTCGGGATAGCCGTGCTCCAGCCGGGCGAAGACACGCTCATTGGCGAGATCGCCATCCGCTTTGATGTCAAAGGCGTAGATCGTCTGTTCCGGGCTGTCGCAGACATACAGCACCTTGCCGCACGGGGAGACGGCGGGCCCGTTGGAGACGGTATAGCCTTCGTCGTGATGGGTGATGTTCAGCCCCCTGCCGTCGTGAACGACGCGATAGATCGAGCCGGAAGGGTTTTCCTCGCCATCGTCCATGGTACCGAACCAGACACGCCCCTGCGGATCGACACAGCCATCATTGAGCCGGTTGCGGGGCTTCTCGGCTTCCACGATCGTGTGCTCGGAGAAGCCGCCGGTACGTGGATCGAAACGGCGCAGGCCGTCCGGCATCCCGGCCAGAAATGTCCCGTCCGCGACAGGCAGCAGGAACGCCACGCGATCTGGCGCGGACCATGTCTGATGGGCGCCGCTGGCGGGTGTGAAGCGATGGATCTTCGCTTCGGGGATATCCACGAAATACAGGCTTTTTTCGCCCTCAATCCAGACAGGCCCCTCCCCCAGCGTCGCGCGCAGATCGAGAATGCATTCGGGCTGGTGAAGCGGGATGCTGGTCATGGTTCCTCCTGATGGAAACGAAAGTCCGGAGCGGGTTTGTCCTCGACAACGCGGGACGAGCCGTTACGTTCTGTGGCGAAGACTATCAGGAGCGGACAGATGCTTCAAAAAACTGCCTGTTTTCTCGTCATCGGCAACGAGATCCTCTCGGGACGCACGCAGGACGCCAACACGCGGGTTCTGGCCCAGGCACTCAATGCGCAGGGCATCCGGCTTATGGAAGTCCGGGTCATTCCCGACATCGAAGACCGGATCGTGCGGACGGTCCGCGAATGCAGCGCGGCATTCGACCTCGTTTTCACGTCAGGCGGCATCGGACCAACGCATGACGACATCACGGCCGAATGCGTCGCCACCGCGATGGGGGCACCGCTGGTCCGGCACGAGGAGAGCTTCCGCCTGCTGGAAGCCGCGCTGGGTGCGGATCGCTTCAACGCGGCCCGGCAGCGCATGGCCTATCTGCCGGAAGGCTCCACGCCAATCCTCAACACGGTGTCCGTGGCGCCCGGCTTCAGCATCGGCAATGTCCATGTCATGGCCGGCGTTCCGTCGATCTTTGCCTCGATGGTCGCGTGGCTGGTGCCGCAACTGGAGAAGGGCGCGCCGCTCGTTTCCGCAAGCTGGCATGCCGCAGGGCTGAAGGAAGGGGATTTCGCCGCCGATCTGGCGACATTGCAGAAAACATTTCCAACGGTCGATCTCGGGTCCTATCCCTACCATCTGCCGGACGGCGCAAGCGGTGTGGCGCTGGTCGCCAAGGGCTATGACGGGGATCTGGTCGGGAAAGCGGCACTGGCGCTGCACGATCTCATCATGGCGCATGGACGCGAACCGCTGGCCGGGGAAGCCGCGCACAAGCAGCCCGCCTGAAAAAACAAAAGCCGCTGCGGGAAAGCAGCGGCTTTTGAAGGCTTCCTCAGTGCAGAGGCGTGCGGGTCATGGACAGGAACTTGTCCCGGCGTTTCTGGATCAGTGCCGGTCCGGTAAGCCCCTGAAGGGAAACAAGCTCTTCGGCAATCGCATTCCCGACGGCCTTGACGGCTTCTTCCGGAGCGCGCTGAGCGCCTCCGAGGGGCTCCGGAATGATACGATCGATCACGCCGAGGGACTGAAGATCCTGTGCGGTCAGCTTGAGCGCCTCGGCCGCTGCCGGAGCCAGCTTCGGATCGCGCCACAGGATGGACGCTGCCGCTTCCGGTGAAATCACGGAATAGATCGAGTGCTCGAGCATCAGGATGCGGTCGCCCGCACCGATGGCGATGGCTCCTCCGGAACCGCCCTCACCGATCACGGTCACGACCAGAGGCACGGGCGCCTTGAGACAGACATCGATCGACTTCGCAATGGCCTGGGCCTGTCCGCGCGCTTCAGCGTCGATTCCGGGCCAGGCGCCGGCGGTGTCGATGAAGCTCAGGACCGGCAGGCCGAAACGTCCGGCCATTTCGATCAGGCGCTGCGCCTTGCGGTAGCCCTCGGGGCGGGCCATGCCGAAATTGTGCTTCAGGCGCGTTTCGGTATCGTGTCCACGCTCGGTTCCGACAACGACAACCGGTTCCCCACGGAAACGGGCCAGACCACCGATCATGGCGTCATCGTCACCGAAGGCGCGGTCGCCGGCCAGCGGCGTGTAGTCCGTGGTCAGCAGACGCACATAGTCCAGCGCCTTGGGGCGCTGGGCGTGACGGGCCACCTGCACTTTCTGCAGCGGCGTCAGCTTGGCATAGGTCGAGCGGAGCTGCTTGTCGGCCTTCTCGGACAGACGGGCAATCTCGTCATCGATATTGATGCCGCTGGTGCCCGAGTCCTTGCCCTGGCTGCCCATCTGGCGGAGTTCGTCGATCTTGGTCTCGAGTTCGGCGACCGACTTCTCGAAATCTAGGAATTGGCGCATGGCCAGCCCGATAGCACGCCTGCGCGTCCGGAAACAGTCCCCCGGAGACACTCCCTGCACATGCGGAATGATCGGTTCAGTCCGCATCGACCGGGGCCCCGGCCTTCCGTGCCAGCGGATGATGCGCCGCCACGGCCTGTCGCAGGCGCTCGGACATGACCTGCGTATAGATCTGCGTGGTGGCGATATCGGCATGACCCAGCAGCATCTGGAGCGCCCTCAGATCGGCCCCGTGCGCCAGAAGATGGCTGGCGAACGAATGTCGCAGGACGTGGGGGCTGACGCGGTCCGGATCGAGCCCCGCTTTCAGGGCGCAGGCGAGCAGGATCTTGTCGAATCCCTGTCGCGTGAGATGTTTCTGTGGATCGCGTCCGGGAAAAAGCCACGGACTGCCGAGATCGCGATCGAGATGCACGAGTTGATCCGCCGCCTCCCGCGCACTCCGGGACAAAGGCACCAGTCGTTCCCGCCCGCCTTTCCCGCGCACCAGCAGCATCGGTCCGCGGACATGCACGCAGGTTGCCGGCAGGGCCAGCAGTTCGGAGATGCGCAGACCAGTTGTGTAGAGCAGTTCCAGCGCGGCGCGGGAGACGATATCCCGACGCTCGTTTTCATGGCCGCGCGTGCCGGTTTCCAGCAAAAGGCGGATTTCATCCTCGTCCAGCGGTCTGGGAAGGGACGATACGATTTTGGGAGCCTGCTGCCGCTCGGTCGGATCGTCCTCACGTACCGACTCGAGCATCAGAAAACGATAGAACTGGCGCAGGCAGGACAGGCGTCGGGCCGCCGTCCGCGCGGCCAGTCCCGCACGGGACAGTTCCGCCAGATAGGACCGGACATCCTCTCCCCGCGCTTCGGAGAGAGAGAGCGGCGCACAGTGGGTTGCGAAATCAGCGAGGTCCGAAGCGTAAGCCTGACGGGTTTTCAGCGCCGCGCCGCGCTCGGCGGCAAGCATCTCCAGAAAAGCCTCGACATGCCTGCTGTCCCCCTGGACGTCACCGTCGCGCGCCATGAGGAACGGATCAGTGCGCGGGAGCCGGTGCGGCCGAAGCAGCAGGCATGGGCTGGGCCGGCGCTGCCTTGGGAGCCGGCATCGTCGGCAACGGTGTGGAAGGCGTCAACTGGGCGGCGGCAGGGGCAGCCGAAACAGCCGCGACGGGAGCGGAGGCCGGCCGGGCCGGCATTGGGCCGGATGCCGGCACGGGCGGCATGGCCGGGAGCGCGGCCTGCGGCGTCGCGGAGCCGGCGAACGCGCCTCCGGACAGATCCTTGTGAACCATGGTCTGGGCCGGCGGAGTGGCCGTCATGCCCAGACGCAGAAACGCTCCACCGGCGCCCAGAACAAGAAGGACGGCAACAGCCCCGCCGATCATCGGCAGGCGGAAAAGGGAACGATCAAGATTTGCCATTGAAAAAGGTCTCGAAGTGAGGGCAGGACGTGTTCCTTCTCCTATGATAGGTAGCAGGGCATGTCACGCCTGCCTTTTCCCCTTTCAGCCAAGCCGGAACCCTTTTTCTCCCCCGATGGCATGCCGTCACGCACGGTTGTGCTCGTTGGAATGATGGGGGTCGGCAAAACCACCATCGGACGGCGCCTTGCCCAGATCTGCGGACTGCCGTTCGTGGATGCCGATATCGAGATCGAAAGAGCGGCCGGCTGCTCGATTCCCGAAATCTTCGCCCGCCATGGCGAAGCATCGTTCCGGGACGGTGAACGCCGCGTCATCCAGCGACTCCTCGACGGGGCACCCTGTATTCTCGCCACAGGGGGAGGCGCGTGGATGGACGCACAGACCCGACGACTGGTCCGCCGCCATGCCGTTTCGATCTGGCTCCGCGCACCTGTCAGTGTGCTGGTCAGGCGGGTCGCCGGACGTGCGGGACGCCCCCTTCTGGCGCAGGGACGCCCGGAGGACGTTCTGGAGCGGCTGGTGGGGGTGCGTTACCCGGTCTACGCAGAGGCAGACATCATTATCGATTGTGGAGATGAAACCGTGGAAAATGGCGTGCAGCGGGTCCGGGAAGTTCTGGGCGAATACCGCAGACCTGTAACAGTGCACGTATCCCTCAGCCATCACAGCTACGACGTGCTGATCGGGCCGGACCTGATTTCACGCGCGGGCGCCTGGCTTGCATCCCATCTGCCGCAGAAGCGGGTGGCGGTCATTACCGATGATACCGTCGCTGAACTCCATCTACCCCGACTGCTGGCGTCCTTTGAGGAAACCGGAATCAGAGCGGATGTGATCTCGGTTTCCGGCGGGGAGGAGAGCAAATCCCTTGCCTGCTACGGGGATGTCATGAACCGGCTCCTGTCCACAGGTATCGAACGCAAGACAACAGTTGTTGCCCTGGGAGGCGGGGTCGTCGGCGATCTTGCGGGATTCGTCGCGGCCACCGCGTTGCGGGGCGTGCCCTTCGTGCAGATCCCGACAACCCTTCTGTCGCAGGTGGACAGCAGCGTAGGCGGCAAGACGGGTATCAATGCAACAGCAGGCAAAAACCTGATCGGTGCATTTCATCAGCCTGTTGCCGTTCTGGCGGACAGTTCGGCTCTTGCCACCCTGCCACGTCGCCAGCGCGTTGCCGGCTATGCCGAGATCGTCAAATCAGGTCTGATCGCCGATCCAGAACTCTTTGCCTGGTGTGAAACGCGCGGCGGTGACGTTCTTGACGGTGATCCTGAAGCCATGGCGGAAGCCGTGCGCCGTGCCTGTGCCTTCAAGGCCGCAGTCGTTGCGGCGGACGAAAAGGAACAGGCGGCAGTCGGCGGTCGCGCCCTGCTCAATCTGGGACACACTTTCGGTCATGCCCTTGAAGCAGACCTCGGCTATGACGGCCGTCTTTTGCATGGTGAGGCCGTGTCCATCGGTCTTCATCTGGCCATGGCACTGTCTGTGGAACTTGGTTATGCGCCTGTAGAGGACCTGCATCGACTGGACCGTCATCTGCGCAGTCTCGACATGCCGGTGAGTTTTGACTGGTTCCGGGAGTCGTTCTCCGCCGACACACTTCTGCACCACATGACTCGGGACAAGAAAATGCAGGACGGAAAGGTTGCTTTCGTTCTGCTGCGCGGGATCGGGAAGGCCTTCACGACCCGTGATATTCCTTCAGAAACAGTGCGTAATCTGCTTATCCGCGAAGGCTGCCGTCCGTGAGGAATGTTAAAATTCCGTCACATGGCAGCTAAATGCCTGTTTTGCTTCCATTTTTGCATATCTGATTTCTGCTCCAGCCTCTGGCTTCTGCTGGAACCATGAGCTAAGGCAACGGAGACGCGAGGCGTAGATCGTGAAGCGGGCGAAATGGATTGTGGCTTTTATGTCACTCCCTTTCCCCGAGTAGAGCCTGAAGACCCCGACTGGCTTTGTCGCGGGGAACTCTGGGCTCTATATGCGCTTATGCATCGCGCTGGGTCCGTTGGTGAAAGCATTTTCCAACGGCTCGAACGTTAGTCACTAAGAGGACGAAAACATGCGTCTCCGCACGGCACTCCTTGCCATGACGTCGATGGTCGCCGCACCGTCGCTTGCCATGGCCAGCACGATCACCGGCCCCTATGTCAACATCGGCGGTGGTTACAATCTGGTTCAGCAGCAGCACGGCTCCTTCTCGCCGACGACGCAGGCTGACGGCACGAGCAGCAACGCTGCCTCGAGCTCCCGCTACCGCCACCACGACGGCTTCACGGGCTTCGGTTCGTTCGGCTGGGGCTTCGGTAACGGCCTGCGCGTCGAAGTTGAGGGTCTGTACAACTACTCTCAGATCAACCACCGTCGTCCGACGGCTGTTAACGGCATGACCCACGGGTCCGACCAGGCTTATGGTGGCCTCGTCAACGTGCTGTATGACATCGATCTCGCCAACTTCGGCCTGAACGTCCCCGTCACGCCGTTCGTCGGTGTCGGCGCTGGCTATCTGTGGCAGCACTACAACCCGACCACGACCAACTACGTGAACGGCGCTGTTGACCGCATGGGCGGTACGCAGGGCAGCTTCGCGTATCAGGGCATCGTCGGTGCAGCCTACGACATCCCGAACGTTCCGGGTCTGGCCGTCACGACCGAATACCGTTTCATCGGTCAGGACTTCGTCAACGGTCCGTATCGTTCCACGGCCTACAACGCTTCCGGCGTTCACAAGGGCAACGTGAACTTCGACCAGCGCTTCTCGCACCAGTTCATCCTGGGCCTGCGCTATGCCTTCGACACGGCTCCCCCGCCGCCGCCGCCGGCTCCGGTCGTTGTTCCGCCGGCTCCGACCCCGGCCCGCACGTATCTCGTGTTCTTCGACTGGGACAAGTCTAACCTGACGGGCCGCGCCCGTGAGATCGTTGCCCAGGCAGCCCAGGCTTCCACGCACGTCCAGACGACGCGCATCGAAGTCAACGGCTACACGGATAACTCTGCTGCTCACCCGGGTCCCCGCGGCGAGAAGTACAACCTGGGTCTGTCCAACCGTCGCGCTGCCAGCGTGAAGGCTGAGCTGATCCGTGACGGCGTCCCGGCGGCTGCCATCGACATCCACGGCTATGGCGAGTCCAAGCCGCTGGTTCCGACCGGCCCGAACACCCGCGAGCCGCAGAACCGTCGCGTCGAGATCATCCTGAAGTAATTCAGACATGATCTGACGCCGGGGTCTTCGACTTCGGTTTCGAGAAAGGCGTCCTTCGGGGCGCCTTTTTCTTTTGGCAGCCACCATGCCGGAAACGAAACTCTCCTTGCGGCTGGCTTTCCCTACGGGCTAGAGCGGGCGCATCCCGACACCCCGGAGACATGCTCCTTGCCACTCAGTCGCATTTTCCATCCGCGCACCCGGCCGGAAATCATCGATCAGTTCCTGCGTTTCGGGGCGGTGGGCGGTCTCGGGTTTCTGATGGACTGGGGAACAGTGTCGCTGCTCCGGACGCCTCTGGGACTGACCACGGCAACCCTGATCGCCTATTTCGTGGCGGCGACCGCAAACTGGTTCCTCAACCGGTTCTGGACTTTCCGCCTCTCGGCAGCCTCAAACCAGCACATGGTCCTGCAATGGCTGCGATTCCTGCTGGCCAATTCATTCGGATTTCTTCTCAACCGCGGCATGGTCTTCCTGCTGTACGCGACGGTTCCGCTGACCGTTCGTCATCCGGTGATTGCACTTGCCGCAGGGGCTCTGTGCGGCATGATCGCCAATTTCAATCTTTCGCGACGTCTCGTCTTCCGGGCGCAGACTGACGTCACAATGCTGGAAGCCACCTCGAGCCCGTCCGGTCTTCCCGACGACAGCACCGGACCTCATGGCCGCAATGACTGAGGGCCGCATTTCCAAGGCGGCCACAATAGTCTAAGGACAGACAGATTATTTCCCTGTTTTCCCGGAACTGACACTCCCTCATCATGACCAGCACCAACGATATCAGATCGGCCTTTCTCGAATACTTTGGTTCGCAGGGCCACCGCATCGTTCCTTCGGCATCCCTGGTGCCGCAGAACGACCCGACACTGCTGTTCACCAATGCTGGCATGGTGCCGTTCAAGAACGTTTTCACCGGTCAGGAAACACGTCCCTACTCCCGCGCCACCACGGCACAGAAGGTCGTGCGCGCGGGTGGCAAGCATAACGATCTCGACAATGTCGGGTACACGGCGCGCCATCACACGTTCTTTGAAATGATGGGTAATTTCAGCTTCGGGGATTACTTCAAGCCTGAAGCCATCGAATTCGCCTGGACGCTGCTGACGCGCGATTTCGGTCTTCCGAAAGACAGGCTGCTCGCTACCGTCTATGCGGAAGACGAGGATGCTGCGGATCTGTGGAAGAAGATCGCCGGCCTGTCCGACGACCGGATCATCCGCATCGGCACCTCCGACAATTTCTGGCGCATGGGTGATACGGGCCCGTGTGGTCCGTGCTCCGAGATCTTCTACGATCATGGCGACAGTGTATTCGGTGGTCCTCCGGGAAGTCCGGATGAGGACGGTGACCGCTTCGTCGAAATCTGGAACCTCGTGTTCATGCAGTTCCTCGACCAGCCGGATGGCTCGCGCGATGCCCTGCCCCGCCCGTCGATCGACACGGGCATGGGTCTGGAGCGTTTTGCCGCGATCATGCAGGGCAAGCGTGACAACTACGACACCGATACGATGCGCGCGCTGATCGAGGCTTCGGCCGAAATCATGCACCAGAACGCCGATGGCCCGTTCAAGGCCAGCCATCGCGTTGTGGCCGATCATCTGCGCTCTACCGCATTCCTGATCGCTGATGGCGTGCTGCCGTCCAAGGAAGGGCGCGGCTATGTGCTGCGCCGCATCATGCGCCGCGCCATGCGTCATCTGCACATCATGGGCGCGAAGGAACCGGTATTCTATCGCCTCCTTCCCGCGCTGATCCAGCAGATGGGCGCGGCCTATCCGGAACTCGTCCAGCATCAGGCCCTGATTGCACAGACGATGAAGGGCGAGGAAGAACGCTTCACCGCTCTGCTGGAGCGTGGTCTGACTCTGCTCTCCGACGAACTGGACCGTCTCGGCGACAAGGAAGCCCTTCCGGGTGACGTGGCGTTCAAGCTCTATGACACGTTCGGTTTCCCGCTGGATCTGACGCAGGATGCTCTGCGTGAGAAGGGCCGCACGGTGGATGAGGCCGGTTTCGAGACCGCCATGGCCGAGCAGCGCAAGCGTGCGCGTGCGGCCTGGGTCGGCTCGGGCGATGCCGCGGCTGAAACGGTGTGGTTCGACGCACGCGACAAACATGGCCCGAGCGAGTTCCTCGGTTATGTGTCCGAAAAGGCCGATGCGGAAGTCCAGGGGATCTTTCGAGGCAATGACGAACTTGCCGAGGCGCGGGCTGGTGACGACACTGTTGCGATCCTGCTGAACCAGACGCCGTTCTATGGCGAAAGCGGCGGTCAGGTCGGCGATCACGGGACGCTGACGGCTCCGGGCGTGCGCGTTGAGATCACCGATACGCAGAAGCGCAATGGCGATCTGATCGTGCATTACGGCAAGGTCGTCGAAGGCACACTGAAGCCAGGCATGGCGGTTCATGCCGAGATCGATCACGCGCGTCGCACGGCGGTGCGTGGCCATCACTCCGCCACCCACCTGCTGCATGAGGCCCTGCGTCGGCAGATCGGCACGCATGTCACGCAGAAAGGCAGCCTGAATGCGCCGGAGCGTCTGCGCTTCGATATCAGCCAGCCGCGTCCGCTGACGGATGAGGAACTGGCGGCGGTCGAGGCCGAGGTCAACGCCCGCATCCGCGAGAATGCCCCGGTCGAAACGCATCTGATGACGCAGGACGAAGCCGTGGCGGAAGGCGCCATGGCGCTGTTCGGCGAGAAGTACGGCGATGAGGTCCGCGTGGTGTCGATGGGCAAGGGCGACGATGATCGCCCGGCCTATTCCATCGAGCTTTGCGGTGGCACGCATGTCGGGCGCGTTGGTGAGATCGGGCCGTTCCGGATCGTCTCGGAAAGCGGCGTCTCGGCTGGCGTGCGTCGGATCGAGGCTGTCTGTGGTCTGGCTGCCGAAGCACTGGCGCTGGAAACCGAGGGCCGTCTGAAGCAGATTGCGGATCTGCTCAAGGTTCCGGTCGCTGATGCCGCCTCCCGCGTGGCGGCACTTCTGGAAGAACGCAAGTCCCTGACAGCTCAGGTCTCCGATCTTCAGCGCAAACTCGCGACCGGCGAAGGCACGAGTGCCACGGAAAGCATCAATGGCATCACACTTTCGGCGCGTGATCTGGGTGATGTCAGCCCGAAGGAACTCAAGGGTCTGGCAGAGAGCATTTCCAGACAGATCGGGTCCGGCGTCGTGGCGCTGATGTCCAGTGCGGATGGCCGCGGCAGCATCGTGATCGCCGTGACCAGGGACCTGACGGACCGTCTGGATGCGGTCAAGCTGGTGCGCGACGCTTCGGCCCTGATGGGTGGCAAGGGCGGTGGTGGCCGTCCGGACATGGCGCAGGCCGGTGGTCCGGATGCGGACTCGGAGGCGGTATTTGCAATGCTGCGCAAGACACTGGAAGCCGCATAAGAAAACACGTCATGGTATGTCAGGGCGGTTACAAAGCATGGGTTGACCGAAATCATGCTTTACCTGTCCTGACAAAGCCTTCTAACTGCCCGGTAGTTCAAGATGAAGGAGAACACCATGGCCTGTGGTCGTGATACTCTGGCGAAACTGCTGGGCGGCGTCCGGAAATTCGAAACGGACGTCTATCCGGAGAATGCGGAACTGTTCGAGAGTCTGGCCTCCAGCCAGTCTCCGTCCACCCTGTTCATTACCTGCGCCGACAGCCGGATCAGCCCCAGTCTCATTACCCAGACGGAGCCTGGCGAACTCTTCATCGTGCGCAATGTCGGCAACATCGTGCCGGCCTATGGCGAGATGCTGGGTGGGGTGTCGTCCGCCATTGAATACGCGGTTGGCGCACTCAAGGTGAAGAACGTCATCATCTGCGGTCACTCCAACTGTGGCGCCATGGGCGCGCTGATGGATCTGAACTCGCCGAAGCTGGACAATCTGCCGACGGTCAAGAGCTGGATGCGTCATGGTGAAGCCGCGCGCGCGGCCCTGGGCGATCTGAAGGCCGAGGATGCAGGGCCGGAAGACATCCGCTCCCTCGCCGAATACAACGTGCTGCTTCAGCTCGTGCATCTGCGGACGCATCCCACCGTCGTCCGGGCGCTGGCACAGGGTGTCCTGAAGCTTCAGGGCTGGTTCTACGACATTCCCAAAGGTGAGATCCTCATTCTCGACGAGAGCACGCGCAAGACGCGCACGGTTGAAAGCGTGCTTGAAGAAATAGGCACCACCGAAGGACAGGCAGCCTGAAACAGGCAGTTGCCTCCATGCTGGCCGGGCTTATTTTTGCCGCCAGCACAGGTTTTTCTTCTGCCCATACGGTTAAACTCTCGACCTGGAACATGGACTGGCTGACGCTGCGCCCGTCTGGAGATCCGGCTTTGCCGGATGATGTTCCAGGCGGTGAGCACCGCGATTTTTCGAAACTCGCGGCCTATGCCCGGCATCTGAACCCGGATATCGTAGCATTTGAGGAAGTGGACGGCCCCCTCGCCGCATCCCGCGTGTTCAGTTCCAGGACCTATCAGATCATCCTGACGCCAGACCCAGTGGTTCAGCGGGTGGGCGTGGCCGTGCGTCGCGATCTGCGCGTGACGGTCAATGATGAAGTCTCCGACCTGAACGTCGCGCGCCCGGACGCTCCACACCAGTTACGGGGGGGGCTGGATGTGAGCATCAGCGACGGTCAGGCGACCCTTCGTCTTCTGGTGGTCCATCTCAAGACGGGATGCTGGGACCAGCCTCTGAACCAGCGTCAGCATTCCTGCCCGACACTGTATAAACAGGTCCGCATCGTGCAGGACTGGATGCTGGAGCGGCAGGATGAAGGCGAGCCCTATGCGGTTCTGGGTGACTTCAACCGCCGTCTGACGCTGCACGATCCTCTGATGCGACAGATCGAGGCCGAAACGCCCGTTACGCTCACGACGGCAGGCAAGGCCAGTCCCTGCTGGGGCGGGGAATATTTCATTGATCATATTCTGCTGGGAAATGCCGCTCGGGACTGGCTGGTGCCAGACAGCCTGCGGGTCATGACCTACAGGAATGATACGGTGCCTGCCGGACTGTCAGATCACTGTCCGGTTTCGGTCCGGCTTGAAATGCCCTGACGGCACGTTGCGGGGCCGGATATTCCGGTCCATGAAAGAGCCCCCTTTCCGCTATCTCGTCCGGAGCGTCAGATGTTCCCTTCCCCGTCAGAATGGCCTGTAACGCTTCTGAAACCCGACGTCGTCGTGCAGGTTGCGCGTTCCATGCCGATGCTGTCTCCGGATCTCGAAACCCGCGTGGCGTCGCACTGGGATGCAGCACTTGCGATACATCCCACGCTGTATAACGGCCGCGTTTTCTGTGCGGATGTCATCGGGCCTGACGCCATCAGCGGTCACTGGTCCGAATACCGCCGGGTTCTCGCCCAGATGCGAGAGCCGGATCTTTATGGTCCGCAAACGCTGCGTCCGCTGGCGGTTGTGGGGCTGCTGCGGACCCCGGACGGGATCGTGATCGGACAGCGGTCCGAACACTCCATCTATCTTCCCGGATACTGGCAGGGTGCTCCGGCGGGCAATGTGGAAAGCCGCGCGGGCGAGGCGGAGATCGATCTGGCGGCCCAGCTTCTGGCGGAATGTCACGAGGAACTGGGTCTGACGGAAGCGGATGCTCAGGTCGGGGGCTGCCTTCTGGCCTGCGAACATCCCCGGACGCATATCGTGGATATCGGAATGGATCTTACCACCATACTGGATTTCGAAGCCCTGAAGGAGCGTTGCCGCCGTCTTGGCAATGCGGAATATCAGGCGCTGAAACTGCTTCAGCCTGATACGGAACTGCCCGGACGGCTCGTCCCCACCCTGTCTGCCATGCTGGAGCACACCCGATGACCTACCATATTCTCGATGCCCCGGCCCTGCGGGGGTGGCTGGCTCAGCACCATGACCTCTCAGAGCGTCTGGGCGGCGCGGCTGCCGACTGGGACATTCGCGAGGTCAGTGACGGCAATCTCAATACGGTGTTCCTGGTGAATGGTCCGGCGGGAGCATTGTGCTGCAAGCAGGCGCTCCCCCATGTGCGCGTGGTGCCGGACTGGCCGATGCCTCTGGAGCGCGCCCTTTATGAGTCGCGCTACATGCAGGCCGTCGCCCCTGCGGTTGCGGGGCTGATGCCGGAGCTTTTCGCTTATGATGCGAACCTGTTCCTGCTCGTCATGGAATGCCTGACGGACCATGACGTGCTGCGTTCGGCCCTGATCGCGGATCAGGCCGCTCCGGGGTTTTCCGCCGTGATCGGGTCATATGTCGCCCGCACCGTGCAGGCGACGGGCTGGGTCAGTCAGCCCTTTGAGACCGGCGCGCATCTGCTGGAACAGTTTTCCGGCAATACCGCCCTCACCCGCATTACGGTCGACCTGATCCTGACGGACCCGTATCGTGTCTGCGACCGCAATCCGGAGCCGGAAGCAGGTCTGCGAAATGATGTGAAGGCGCTCCAGACCGACCAGATCCTGCATCAGGCCGTCGGATGGCTTCAGGACCGCTTTCTGACAACCCGGCAGGCCCTGCTGCACGGGGACCTGCACACGGGCTCCATCATGCTGGATGGCACGGATGTGCGGGTCATTGACGGTGAGTTCGCAACGATGGGTCCCATCGGCTTTGACTGCGGGCTTTATCTGGGCAATCTGGCGCTGCATCTTTGCGCGGCCCCGCACAAGATGGCTGCGCTTCGGGCAGAGATGCTGGCCTTCTGGCAGAAGTTTTCCGAAGAACTGCGAACCGGCCTTCGGGCAGGCTGCGGAGATATGTGGGCGCTGTCCGGCCCCGATACCCGACCAGCCCTCATCGAAACCTTCCTGAGCGAAATCCTGCGCGATACGGCCGGGTTCTGCGGACTGGAGATAATCCGCCGGACCGTCGGATTTGCTCAGGTGGCGGATTATGGTCTCTGCACCACGGAACAGGAGCGTCTGCTCGCACGACAGAAGGCGCTTCAGATCGGGCGTACGCTGATTGTCGAAGGCGCATCGCTCCGATCCTTCGACAGCGTTCTTTCCCTGATGGGGCTGTAAGAAAAACCCCGCTCCTTGCAGAGCGGGGTTTTTCCGTTTCAGACCGAGGCCATGCCGATCTGCTTGATGTCATGGAACTCCAGATCGGGGTTCATCTCAATGGTCCGGCGCATCATGAAGGATGATGTTGCGAGGAAAACCGGATCGCCGTCCAGATCGTCGGCCATGGCGGAACGGTTCAGATCCTGAAACGCCTCGATCTTGGCGCGGTCGCCGGTGATCCAGCGGGCCAGAGAATAGGGCGTGCTCTCGAAGCCGATGGCCACGCCGTACTCACCCTGAAGCCGGGACTGGAGCACGTCGAGCTGAAGCGTCCCGACCACGCCCACAATCGGCGACAGACCGTCCTGCGGGCGGAAGAGCTGGACGACGCCCTCCTCCGCCAGTTCCACAAGAGCCTGACGGAGCTTCTTGGCCTTCATCGCGTCATCAAGGCGGACACGACGCAGGATCTCAGGCGCAAAGTGCGGCACGCCAGTGAAACGCAGATCTTCATTCTCGCTCAGCGTGTCGCCAATCCGCAATGTCCCGTGGTTCGGAATCCCCACGACGTCTCCACCGAATGCTTCTTCGGCAAGCTGGCGGTCACGGGCGAAGAAGAACTGTGGCGTGTGCAGGGCGAACTGCTTGCCGGTGCGGACATGTTTGAGGCGCATCCCACGGGTCAGACGGCCGGAGCAGACGCGGGCAAACGCCATGCGGTCGCGGTGGTTGGGGTCCATGTTGGCCTGGATCTTGAACACCAGCGCGGTGACCTGATCCTCGCTGGCCTTCACTTCCCGGGTCTCGGTCTGCTGGGCGCGCGGGGCCGGGCCATAGGCGACGAGCGCATCGAGCAGATCCGTGACGCCGATTTCCTTCATGGCCGAGCCGAAAAACACCGGGGAGAGATGACCGGCATCGAAGGATTCCCGGTCGAACTCGGGCAGTGCCGCTTCGGCAAGCTCGACTTCCTCGCGCATCTGAATGATGCGGGGATCGTCCTCGCCGACAGGTTCCTTGGTGTGCACTTCCTTCGTGCGCAGGTCGTAAGTACCGATGAACTTTGCGGCTCGCCCGATCGGCCAGGTCGCCGGGGACGTATCGAGGGCCAGCGTGCTGGCGATCTCGTCGAGCAGCGCGAAACAGTCCTGCGCCTCACGGTCCATCTTGTTGATGAAGGTGACGATGGGAATGTCACGCAGACGGCAGATCTCGAACAGCTTGCGCGTCCGGTCCTCGATGCCCTTGGCCGCGTCAATCACCATGACCGCGCAGTCCACGGCCGTCAGGGTACGGTAGGTATCTTCGGAGAAGTCTTCATGACCCGGCGTGTCGAGCAGGTTGAAGACGCAGTCGCCGTATTCGAAGGTCATGACCGAGGTCACGACGGAAATGCCACGGTCGCGCTCGATACCCATCCAGTCGGATTTGGTCCGACGGCGCTCGCCCTTGGCGCGGACATTGCCTGCCATCTGGATGGCACCACCGGCACGCAGGATACGCTCGGTCAGGGTCGTTTTACCGGCATCCGGATGGGAAATGATGGCAAAGGTACGCCGACGGGCGATCTCGCGGCTGATTTCCGCGCTGGGGGCTTCGGACATGGGAACTCCGATGGGAACGGGACGCCCGAAACCGCGCCAGAACGTCGCAAACCGACACTGGCCGCGCATCCGGGCGGTGGGCCTGAAAACAGGAAGCGCCGGACGGGAGACCCGCCCGGCGCTTTCCGGTCGCTTTCTGATCCGGGCCGCAGGGCCCGGGATCGGATTAGCGGGAGTAGAACTCGACGACCAGGTTCGGTTCCATCTGCACCGGGTACGGCACATCGGAGAGAACCGGGGTCCGCAGGAACGTGCCCTTCATCTGGCGATGATCGACTTCGACGTATTCCGGCGTGTCGCGCTCACCTGTCTGCACAGCGTCGAGCACGATGGCGAGCTGCTTGGAGGAGTCACGAACCTCGATGACGTCACCTTCCTTCACGAGGTAGGACGGGATGTTCACCTTCTTGCCGTTGACCGTGACGTGGCCGTGGCTGATGAACTGACGCGAAGCGAACGGCGTGATCGCGAACTTCAGACGGTACACGACGGCATCCAGACGACGCTCGAGCAGACCGATCAGGTTCTCGGACGTATCACCCTTGCGACGGACGGCTTCGTCATAATATTTGCGGAACTGCTTCTCGCTGATGTTGCCGTAGTAGCCCTTGAGCTTCTGCTTGGCCATCAGCTGGATGGAGAAGTCGGACGGCTTCTGCTTGCGGCGCTGACCGTGCTGGCCGGGGCCATATTCGCGACGGTTGACCGGGGACTTGGCACGGCCCCACAGGTTGACGCCGAGGCGGCGATTGATCTTGTACTTGCTCTCAAGACGCTTGGACATGGGTTGACCCCTGTACTCATCAGAACCGCCCCATGCTGCATGGCGGTCCGTTTTGTTGTGCCGGTAGGCCCTTCCCCGGATTGGAAAGGACGGGCGCGTACCCAGATGCCGGGCCGACGGGACGCAGAATCCCGCACTGATGGTCCGGCCGGTCCGTCCACGTTTCCGGCTGTGCCGTCGCGCCTACAGGAGTCCCCGGTCGGGGTCAATCAAAACCTGCTTGCGAGCCCTGTGATTTTCTTGCAATGGGGGTTCGGAAAATGCGCAACCACTTTATGTCCTGCTGCGCTAACGGTCCGGAACTCCCCCTGTGCTTCTGAAGAAGTGCTCCTTGGGGGAGCAACACGCTTTTTCGAGTTTCCTGTATGAAAATCTATCGCTTCAACCCCAAGGCCGGCCGTATCGGCGAAGGCTCCCTCGAAGGACTGGTCCAGTCCCTTGACGCGCCGCTGCCCCCCAAGCCCGGGGAAAGCGTCATCAAGCGTGCCTTCAAGAGATTTGGCCTCGCCCAGATGCACATGTCCCATCTGGTGATCGATGACCGCACGATCTATCTGCGTGGCAAGGCGGAAAGCGCCAAGGAACGTGACCAGATGATCCTGGCGGCTGGCAACGTCGCGGGCGTTTCCGCGGTCGAGGCCGAGATTGCCGTGCCACCCGGCACGCCCGATCCGGAGTTTCTGGAGATCAAGACCAGCAAGACTCTGGACGAGGTCGCCCAGAAGCTGCCGCAGGATGTCACGGGTGATGAGCTGCTTGATGCAAATCAACCGCTTGTCACATCCAAGGATGACATTTATCCGGGTCAGACCATCCGACTGCCAACCGAGAGCTGATGTGTTCGTCGTGGCTCCTCCGAGAGAGGGGGCCACGACCGCGTTTCACGATCCGGCACTGGCAGGACGATTCCGACCTCCATTCCCGGAATTCTCCTTATGGACTCCATCGAACCTCTCGACGTCGAACGGGTACGCCCGCCCCACGGTGTCGGACCGGCCATGCTGTCCCTCATGCTGGCGACATTCACCATCGGCACCGGCGAATTCGCCATGATGGGGCTGCTGCCGGAATTTTCCCGTTCCCTGAACATCACCATTTCGCAGGCAAGCTGGGCGATTTCGGCCTATGCCATGGGCGTCGTCATCGGAGCCCCGCTGATTGCGGTCATGGGCGCACGCCTGCCGCGTCGAACTCTTCTGCTCTGCCTGTTATGTCTGTTCATCGCGGGCAACACTGGCAGCATTCTCATGCCCAGCTTTGCGGGCATCGAACTCATGCGCTTCATCACAGGGCTGCCTCACGGCGCTTTCTTTGGTGTTTCGGCCGTGATCGGCGCGTCGATGGTCGAGCGTGCCCGACGCGGACGGGCCGTCGGCCGCGTACTGTCGGGCATCATGATTTCGACCGTTATCGGATCTCCGCTCTCCACCTATGCCGCCAATCACGTGGGATGGCGCGTGGCCTATGGCACGATCGCGGCTCTGGGCGCCGTATGCTTTGTGGGGATCTGGTTCTTCGCACCACGCGACAGGCCGCATCCGGGCGCAACCGCATTAACCGAACTCGGCGCCTTCAAGCGCCCGCAGGTTCTGCTGACGCTGCTGACCAGTGCGGTCGGATTTGGCGGGCTGTTCGGGATCTACACCTTCCTGACGACTGGCCTGACGCAGGTGACGCATCTGCCGGGCTGGCTGGTGGCTGTCTATCAGGTCGTGTGGGGACTGGGCATGGTCGCAGGCAATGCGTTTGGCGGAGCCATGGTTGACCGCAGCATCGACCGGACGGTGATCGTCTCTTTGACGGGAAGCATTGTTTTCATGCTGGGGTTCTGGCTGCTGCTGCCCTCGCCCTACGCCATGCTGCCGGTCACGTTTCTGGTTCCGGCCGGGATCATCATGCTTTCCCCTGCCCTCCAGACCCGCCTGATGGAAGTCGCGGGAGACGCACAGACCCTCGCTGCCTCGCTCAACCACTCGGCGTTCAATCTCGCCAACGCCTTCGGGGCATGGCTGGGGGCGGTGCTGGTCAGTTCAGGGCTCGGCCTGGGATCCGTTGGCTGGGGCGGCGCGCTGTTCTCGGCGCTGGGACTGGTGATCTACGGAGTTACGATGTGGCAGGCTCGGGCTTGCGCATCACGCGCAGCAGCCTGATCCCGAAGGCCACGCAGGTCGTGGCCAGCGCCAGCGCCATACCGATCCAGAGACCTTCCACCCCGACATGCTGGTGGAAGGCCAGCCACCCCCCGAAAACCAGTCCGACCAGCCCGTAGCTCGCTATAGCGATCAGCATGGGTGTAATGGCGTCGCCGCAGCCCCGCAGGGCACCGCTGAATACACATTGCAGGCCGTCTACGATCTGGTACAGCCCGGCGGTCCGCAGCAGGATGACCACGAGCGCCGTAGTCTCGGGATCGGGCGCGCGATTCGAAAAATACAGCGGCAGGATCTTTTCCGGCCAGATCAGCAGCAGCGAGGATGTCGCGAGGCTCCACATCAGGACGATTCCCGTGCCCGTCAGGGCTGCACGCCGGCTCTGATCCATCCGTCCCGCACCGCGCCAGTAAGCCACCCGGACATTGGTCGCCTGCCCGATGGCCAGACACACCATGAACAGCAGCGAACTGATATTCAGCGCCACCTGATGGGCGGCCAGACTGTGTGTCCCGAGTTCGCCAGCGCGCAGGCTGGTAATCTGGAACATCAGGATTTCGGCTGCCGCGCCCATCATCATCGGGCCACCCAGCTTCAGCAGATCCTTCATGACAGCCCACTGCACGGGCGCGGGCTTCAGCACCGCCCGGACGCGCTCGTGGGTCAGGCAGAGACCGAACAGGGCAAAACTGACGACCCAGCCTGTCAGGGTCGTGGCCGTTGCGGAACCATAAAGCCCCATGGCCGGAAGTCCCGCCCAGCCGTGGATCAGCGCCGCATTTGTCAGACCATTGCAGATCGCCATGGCGGGCATGATCCAGAGCAGCAGCGTCTCGGCACCCAGCGCCGGCAGCGCGACACGCAGCACCCCGATGATCGCCAGATCGGGCAGCAGCGACAGCAGCAGGATGTCGATGAAGCGGCTGCCATGCGTGATGACTTCCGCCGGTTCGCCGATGGAAGTGAAGATGGTTTTCGAAAATGCCAGCAGCAGGGCACACGGAATGAAAACCGCGATGGCGAGCGCGAGTGTCGCACTCATGACGCTGCGCCCGTCATGGGACATGCGGCCATGATCCTGAGCGCCGCGCCCATGTGACAGAAGCACCCCTGCCCCGCCGAGAACGGCCTGAAACGTCACCATCGTCGTGAAGAAGAACGTACTGGACAGACCGCCAATGGCGAGTTCCGTCACCCCGAGACCGCCGAGCAGAACCGTATCCGTCACCCCCATCGCCATTTCGGAGAGCTGCGACAGGGCAAGGGGCAGCGCAATCCGGACAAGCGCCAAAGCATGACTACGCGGGGTTGTCGGGTCGGACGGCGGATTGCTGGAAAGGGCACTGCTCATGGCCTTCCTATTACAGGCGTCAAACCTGCCGACAAGAGTAACAAAGCCTGTTGCACCTGAACCAAGGCTGGCGCATTGATCGGCATATGGCCGATCCTGCTGCAAACGTGCTCCGCCTGCACGATACCCATCTTCGCGAAAAGCGACCGTTCACGCCCCTCGATTCTGAGAATGTGCGCGTCTATTTCTGTGGACCGACCGTCTATGACCGCGCGCATCTGGGCAATCTGCGCGCCATGATGTGCGCGGATGTCCTCATCCGCCTGCTGCGGGCGCTATATCCGCGCGTGACCTATGTCCGCAACGTGACCGACGTGGACGACAAGATCAACGCGCGCGCAAAGGAAAACGGGGAGGACATTTCCGCCCTGACGGAGCGCACGACACAGGCCTTTCATGAAGATCTCGCGTCCCTCTTCATTCTGCCGCCCGATATCGAACCGCGCGCGACCCATCATATCGACGACATGCTGGAAATGATCGGGCGTCTGGTCGAAAACGGCCATGCTTATGTCGCCGAAGGGCATGTCCTGTTCGCGGTGCGCAATTTCCCGTCCTATGGTGAGCTTTCCGGACGCTCGCTGGATGACATGATTGCGGGTGCGCGTGTTGAGGTCGCGCCCTACAAACGTGATCCGGGCGATTTCGTGCTGTGGAAGCCCTCCGAGCCGGATCTGCCGGGCTGGGACAGCCCATACGGGCGCGGTCGTCCGGGCTGGCATATCGAATGCTCCGCCATGTCTCACCGTTATCTGGGCGAAAGCTTCGATATTCACGGTGGCGGCGACGATCTGCTGTTCCCGCATCATGAGAACGAGCGCGCGCAGTCCATGTGCTGCTATCCGCATGGCAAGTTCGCCACACACTGGGTCCATAACGGGATGCTGCTGTCGAACGGCGAGAAAATGTCGAAATCGCTCGGCAATTTCTTCACGATCCGCGAAGTGCTGGACCTCTCGCCGGCCGAGCCCCTGCGCCTGCTCTATCTGGGCGCGCATTATCGCTCCACGCTGGATTTCAGCTGGGAGAAGCTTGAAGAAGCACGTCGGGTTCTGGACCGGCTGTACCGGGCACTGGAACGCGGAAACGCACAGCCCGGCGCTGCCGTCTCCGCTGCGGTCATGGACGCTCTGTGCGATGACCTGAACACGCCGCTGGCCATTGCCGCGCTCCATCCGCTGGCGGATGCCGCCATGCAGGGCGATCAGGACGCGGCCTCCAGCCTGCTGGCAGCAGGAAAGCTGCTGGGCCTGTTCAATGTCACGCCTGCCGAGTGGTTCCAGTCCGGTGTGGATGCCGGCGCCATCGAAAAGCTGATCGAAGAGCGTCTTGCAGCCCGCAAGTCCCGCGATTTCGCCCGTGCCGATGCCATCCGTGCGCAGCTCGCCGCTGATGGCATCACCCTTGAAGACGGCCCTGGTGGCACAACATGGCGGAAGGCGTAACCATGACCGGACGTGACGGCGGGGCGAATATCGGCCCTATCGGAGATTTCGATCCGGTCGTGATCCTGGTGCGCCCGCAGCTTGCCGAGAATATCGGTACGACGGCGCGCGCCATGGCGAATGGCGGGCTGTTCCATCTGCGGATCGTGGCCCCGCGTGACGGCTGGCCGCAGGAACGCGCCTGGTATGCGTCTTCGGGCGCGGACCGGATTCTGGATGCGGCCCAGGTATTTGAAACCGTAGATGATGCGGTCGCGGACCTGCACCGCATTTTCGCGACATGTCCGCGACCGCGCCATGTGGTCAAGCCGGTCATGACAGCACGGGGAGCCGCGGCTGAACTGCGTGTCGCGGCCAATCGCGGTCTGCGCACCGGCATTCTGTTCGGGCCAGAACGCGCCGGGCTGGACAACGAGGACATGGCCCGCGCCGATACGCTGGTCCGCTATCCGCTCAACCCGAAATTCATGTCCCTCAACCTCGCGCAGGCTGTTCTCATCATGGCCTATGAGTGGTTCCTGACCGAGGACATGACGCCGCCGCGCGAACTCATGACCAATGAGACGCATGTGGCGACGAAGGGGGAGATGGAGAATTTCATGTCCCATCTCATCCGCGATCTGGACGAGACGAATTTCCTTCGAAATGAGCAGAAACGCCCCGGCATGGTGCGGAATCTGCGTCATTTCTTCACCCGAGGCGAAGTGACGGAACAGGAGCTTCGCACCCTTCACGGCGTTGTCAGCGAACTGAGCAGCGCCCGCAGGAACAGGAGCTGATCCCATGATCCACTGGCGCCATAGGAAACGGATGGAACCCCGATCTGATCCTGGAGTGCCAGTCCATCCTGAAACACATGCAACGGTCGTCGAGACCGCCAACAAGATCCGGGCCCATGTTCTCGAAGAGAACGGTCGGAGCGACATCATCCGGACCGGCCTGGATGCCGGGGTCTTCGGCGACCTCTACCATACCCTGATGACCATGAGCTGGTTTGCCTTCTTCTGGGCATCCATGGGTCTGTATCTGATCATCAATGTCGCCTTTGCGCTGATGTATTACGTCATCCCGCACAGTGTGAGCGGTGTCCCGTATGGCGATTTCCTCGATGATGTTTTCTTTAGCGTGCAAACCATTTCGACTGTCGGTTACGGCACCATGGCCCCCGTCGGGCGGCTGACGAACACGATCGTTTCTTTCGAAGTTCTGGCCGGCATGATGCTCAATGCCCTGGCGACGGGATTGGTGTTTGCCCGTTTCTCCCGTCCCCGCGCACGGGTGCTGTTCAGCCATGTGGCGGTCGTCTCCTATGACGATGTGATTCCGACGCTGACGATCCGCCTGGCCAACCAGCGCCGCACGCTGATCCTCTCGGCCAATATCGAAATGACCCTGACGCGGCTGATGCCCGATGAGCGCGGGCGTCTGGTGCGCCGGTTCGACCGGCTGACGCTCGTACAATCCCACATGCCGATCTTCCGGATCAGCCTGAACGCGACGCATCTGATCGACGACCACAGCCCGCTTTACGGCCTTACCGCGGAGACGCTGATCGGCCAGAACGCGGAAATCATCATCACGATGGACGGAACCGATGAAATCTCATCCCAAACCATTTTTGCCCGTCACGCTTATGAGATCGGACATGTGAAACACGGCTACCGTTTTTCGGATATGATCCAGAATCGTCCGGATGGCCGGGTGGAAGTCGATTTCCGTCGTTTCCATACCACCGAGCCGGGTGATACGCCCAAGGCACCAGAACAGGAGACACCCCATGACGAATCCCGTGACGGAGGACACACATGACTTCGGAACCGGCCGGCTGACGGCTTCGGTCAGAAGTCATGGCGCCGAACTGGTTTCCCTGCGGAATGGAGACGGCGACCTGCTCTGGAATGCAGGAGCCGCGTGGCCGAAACATTCTCCGGTCCTGTTCCCGATCATTGGCAGACTCCCCGAACATGAGATCACGCTTGATGGCGCGCCTGTCAGCCTGAAACAGCACGGTCTGGCGCGGGAGCGGGTCTTCCGCTGGATCGCGCGAACTCCCGAGGGCTGCACGCTGGAATTGGTGGACGATGCCGAAAGCCGCGCGATCTTCCCGTCCGCGTTCCGGCTGCGGATGGTTTACCTGATCGAGAACAATACCCTGCGCGTTTCGTATCATCTGCATAATCCGGACAATACCAGCACGCTCCATGCTTCACTCGGCGCGCATCCTGCGTTCCGCTGGCCGCTGAAGGAGGGCGTGGCAAAAGACAGCTACAGACTTGTTTTTGAATATGATGAGCCCCTGCCCGTTCGGCGTATCGGCGCTGACGGCCTGCTACTGCCGGAAAAACATCACACGCCGGTCAGGGACAATATCCTGGCGCTGACGGATGCGCTTTTTGAAAAAGACGCCCTCATCATGGAGAAGCCCGAAAGCCGGTCCGTGGACATGGTCGATCCTGACGGACATGGCATCCGGTTCGTCTGGGGCGGGTTCAAAGAGCTTGGCCTGTGGACGAAACCGGGAGCCGATTTCCTGTGTATCGAGCCCTGGTACGGCTATGCGACGCCGGTCGGCTTCCGAGGCGATTTTTCAGAAAAACCCGGCCTGCTGCATCTGAAGCCGGGCGAAAGCTGGACAGCCTTCTGGTCCGTCAAAGCGATCTGAAAAAACCGGTTCCGTCGCGTTTTTCAACAGGCGCGACGGAGAAACAGGCTCAGGCCTGAATGGCATCCCACAGACGGGCGACCGTGCGCTCACGTCCCATCAGGCCGAGCAGGACGTGGAGTTCCGGGCCCGCGTCTTCACCGGTCAGGGCCAGACGCAAGGGCATGAAGAGGGTGCGCCCCTTGCGGCCCGAAGCCTCCTTGAGCGCGTTGGTCCAGTCCTTCCACGTCTCTTCGCCCCACGGCTCGGCCGGGAGGGTGTCGAGGGCCTGCTGAAGGAAGGCGCGGTCTTCGGGCTGGGACGGCGGAACGATCGTGCCATGCACGACATCCCACCAGTGCGGGATCTCGGCGGAGAGATCCACATTTCCACGTACCGCGTTCCAGAACGTCTCGTCGGCTTCAGGCGGAAGATGGGCCTTCGCGGCTTCGAACGGCAGGTTGTGCAGCGCGCGCCGGTTCAGGGCGAGAAGCTGCGTCATGTCGAAACGCGCGGCCGACTTTGAGACATGCGAGATGTCATAGGCCGCAATGGCCTCATCCATCGTCATGACCTGCGGATCATCCGAGGAACCGACGCGGGCGAGATAGGAGACGATCGACATCGGCTCCAGCCCGTCCTGACGCAGGGACTTCAGCGCAAGGGAGTCGAACCGCTTGGACAGCTTGCCGCCATCGGAATCCAGCAAAAGCGGCAGATGCGCGAAGGTGAAACGGTTGGGCTTCGCACCCAGCGCCTCGGCAATGTCGATCTGCACGCCCGTATTGGTCACATGGTCTTCACCACGGACGATATGCGTGATGCCCATGTCCAGATCATCGATCACGGAGGCCAGCGTGTAGAGAATCGTGTCGTCCCCGCGCACCAGAACCGGATCGGAAATGGCCGTCAGCTTGACGGAGCACTCGTCCATGACGAGGTCCTGCCACTTGCGGCTGCCATCGCTGAGACGGAAGCGCCAGTGCGGCGTCTTGCCGTTGGCTTCGGCGCGGGCGCGCTGGTCGGCGGTGAGCTTGAGCATGGCGCGATCATAGATCGGCGCCTTGCCGGCACGGATGCGGGCTTCGCGCTTGGCGTTCAGCTCGTATTCCGTCTCAAAGCACGGATAAAGACGGCCGGACGCCTTCAGCTTTTCGATGACTTCGGCATAACGGTCGAGACGCTCGGACTGGCGCACATACTCGTCCCATTTCAGCCCCAGCCATGACAGGTCCTTGCCGATGGCTTCTTCATATTCGGGCTTGCCGCGGGTGGTATCGGTATCGTCGATCCGCAGCAGGAACTTGGCGCCGTTATGGCGTGCGAAAAGGAAGTTGGCGACGGCAAGGCGCGCATTGCCAACATGCAGGTAACCGGTGGGGGACGGAGCGAAGCGCAGTTTCATGACGCCTTAATGCCGCATGATGCGCCGCGTTGCCAGAGCGGGTTTTTATGAAGGGCCATGCGCACAGGAAGGAGCGCATGCCCCTTCCCTGCACCGGGTGTTCAGTGACGGATCACTTCGTGACGGTCTTCGTCATCCTCGTCGTCTTCATCGTCCGGCGGACCATTGATTTCCTCCTCATCGACGAGGCGGCGGGGATCAATGGTGCGCCAGTCACGCTCCATCGGCGTGGCGCGGCTGGCCGCGAAGTCTTCAAGTTCCGTAGACGACTTCCAGCCGTCTTCGCCAGCGTCCACCACTTCGGCGTTCTCGCCGAACGCGAACCAGTTTTCGAGAACTTCCTTGCTGCTCGCGCCTGGTGTGCGACAGCGCTCGATGCTGTCACGGACATAGGCACGGGCATAGGCGTTGGCGTGCATCAGATCGATGAAGTCTTTCACGACCTCGACCGTATCGTCCTCGCCTTCCGAGGAACCCGAAAGGTCAATGATGCGTACGCTCCACGAACCCGGCTGTGCGCCGTTTTCGGGTGCGCCTTCGACAGGGTCAATCGTATCGTCGGTCATGATGTCTCCTGGCTGTCACGGGCCTTCTGGAGCAGGAACTCGCGTCCGAGCTTGACGCGGGGCTGTCCGTCATAGGCCACGATGTCAGCCGTTGCATAGGTTTCGGACCAGCGGTCGGGAATGAAGGACCCGCTGCCGATCACGTCGATCGGGGCATGAGCGTCCCGCATCGTCGAGCATTTGGCGACGTTGAAGCCCGAGGATGCGACGATTTTCACATGGTGGAAACCGGCGTGATCCAGAGCTTCGCGCATCCGCCAGATGGCTGCGGCCGACACACCCGTTCCCACCAGATCGCGCAGTTCCTGATCGGAACGATAGCGGCGGATGGTGCCGGGTGTATGACGCTCAAGCACCCCATATGAGGTCTGGGGGTCCAGTCCTTCAAGGAAGCGCCCGCCATGCGTGTCCAGACGGACACTCAGATGGCCCATCGCGGCGCGTTCGGGGAAACGATGGCAGACGGCGAGCGCGTCCGTGATTTCCTGCCCGAAATAATCAACCAGGACCGTTAGCGGATCGTTCGGATAGACCTCGTCATACATCTCCGCCGCGCGCAGCGTGGAGCCTGCATAACCGATCAGGGCATGGGGCATCGTGCCCAGACCGGCATCGAGGCCGAAGAAACCGGCCGTGGCATCATTGGCATTGCCGATGAAGCCGCGCGCCCCTTCTTTCTGCGCGGCGCGGGAGCCAATACCTGCGGCATAAGCCATCTGTTCCTGCATTTCGAAACCCGCGCAGTGCCGGGCATCCATGGCAAGAAACGGGATGGTCGGCAGGGCCATGGCCATCTGGTAGGCGTTATGGGCGGCCACGCAGGTCGCACCGATCCGCTGGAGCACCAGCGTTTCCAGCGGGGCCAGACGGATAAAGCTGCCCGTCAGATACAGCAGCGGCTCACCCGCGCCGACCCATTCGCCCTCGGCATACATTTCCCGGCAGTCCAGTTCGAAGCCCTGGGCCTTCGCCACATTCTTCAGCCACTGAACGACCAGCCCGCAGGCCGCGATCACCGGGCGACGGATGAACACCGCATAGGTGACGCGGGAATCCCCGAAATGCTCCACGATGTGCCGCGTTCGCCCGAAATAGGCGTCCGTCCGCGCTTCGATGGTTTTCTCGTCCAGCGGGCCGAGAGTGCCAAGCGCGCGCCGGAGCGCGGCCTGAGGAGTATTCTGGGGATCGGAAGCGGTCATTCTTTCTTTCCTGCTCGTCCCGTCAATTCCTGAGCAAGAAGGAAGGCCATTTCAAGTGACTGTTCCGCATTAAGGCGCGGATCACAGAATGTTTCATAGCGGTCGCCCAGATCGGCCTCGGTCAGACACTGTGCGCCACCAATGCATTCCGTGACGTCCTGACCCGTCATTTCAAGATGGATGCCACCCGGACGACGGCCTGCGGCCTCGAACACGTCGAAGAAGCCGAGAACCTCGCCCAGGATATTGTCGAAGGAGCGCGTCTTGATCTTGCTGGCCGTGGTCGTGGTGTTGCCGTGCATGGGATCGCACAGCCAGGTCACGGTGCGGCCGGTGCGGTTCACGGCATCGAGCAACGGCGGCAGGTGATCGCGGACCTTGTCCTTGCCTATGCGCGAGATCAGCGTGATGCGGCCGGCTTCATCCTCGGGATTGAGAATTTCGAGCAGCTTTTCGAGATCCGCCACCGTCGTGGTCGGCCCGACCTTGATGCCGATCGGGTTCTGCACACCGCGCAGGAACTCGACATGCGCGCCGTCCGGCTGACGGGTGCGGTCACCGATCCACAGGAAATGGGCCGAGCAGTCGTAGTAATCGCCGCTCGTGCTGTCCACGCGGGTCAGGGCCTGCTCATAAGGCAGGAGCAGAGCTTCGTGGGACGTGTAGAACTCCGTCTCGTCGATCTGCGACGCCGAGCCGTCAAAACCGCAGGCCCGCAGGAACGAAAGCGTCTCGTCGATACGATGAGCCAGATCCTGATAGCGCGCGGCGAGCGGAGAGCGCTCCACGAAGCCGAGATTCCAGCTATGGACCTGATGCAGGTTCGCGTAACCGCCATGCGCGAAAGCACGGAGCAGGTTCATCACGCCGGCGGACTGGAAATATCCGGTCTCCATGCGGCGCGGATCGGGAATACGGGCTTCGGGCGTGAACTCCGGGCCGTTGATGATGTCACCGCGATAGCAGGGCAACGTCACACCATCGACCGTCTCGGTATTGGACGAGCGCGGCTTGGCATACTGCCCGGCCATGCGCCCGATCTTCACGACCGGAACCTTGGCGGCGAATGTCAGCACGACCGCCATCTGGAGCAGGACGCGGAACGTGTCGCGCACGATATCAGCGGTGAATTCGTCAAAGCTCTCGGCACAGGCGCCGCCCTGAAGGACGAAGGCCTCGCCACGCGACGCCGCGGCCAGACGGGTCTTGAGACGACGGGCCTCCCCCGCGAAAACCAGCGGTGGATATCGATGCAGACGAGCTTCAACAGCAGCAAGCGCCGCTTCATCCGTATAGGATGGAGCCTGGACGATGGGACGGGAACGCCAGCTTGCAGGAGACCAGGACATCGTGTTGGTGGACGTCGGGGTCTGGCTCGAGGGGTGCATCAAATGCCCTCCGGATGAGTGTGAATGCAGAAGTTGCGGGGCGCTGGTTATGGCCGAAAAAGCGCGGCGTTGATAGCGCGAAACGTCAGATTGTATCGCATGGCACCTGTCTGCTGATGGAATGTTTCGCGGATGGGCGAAACCCCATGCCACGCAAACCGCGAGCCCCCACCCCACACCACCACATCGCCATCGAGCAGTTCGATGATGCGTTTCGGGTCCGTCCGGCGTAAGCCACCGAACGAAAAACGGGCCGGTACGCCAAGGGAAACCGACACAACAGGGGCCTCTGGCATCCCCTCGTCCCTGTCCTCATGCAGGCCCATTTTCGCTCCGGGCCCGTAGCGGTTGATGAGGCAGGACGCGGGATCGAAGGCCGCATACCCCGCTTCGGCTGCCGCGAGGACGGCAAGGTGACGAAGTGCGTCTGGCATGGCGGGCCAGGATTGACCGGTCTGTGGATCGGTTCGGGAATAGCGGTAGCCGGACGGATCGGCGACCCAGCCACAGGCGCCACACGATGTCATCGCAGCCGACATCGGACCCATCCGGGTGCGGAAATGGCGGAAAGGCGCCTGTGCGGAGACCTGCGCAATGGCCTGGTGGAGCGCCTGCGCTTCGGACAGGACAAAGCCGGGCAGCCACACGGCACCTTCGGCAAGGATGGTTCGCGGACGAACGGACGTCAGAAGATCATCCATCAGTCATCGCCCCGAACCGGAAAAACCCGTACTGATCCCGCACTGATATCGTCATGTCTTTTGATATGGGGCGACTCTGAAACGGTTCCAGAAGAAAAGAAGTCTTGAACACGGGAGAAAGCGGGCCGATTATAGACTGATATGCCGCCTTGCCGGGGATGTCAGAGCCTGACGTCGCGTTTCATCCGGAAGGCAGCCTTGTTGTCATGATCGACCAAGGACCGGATCACATGTTGTCCTCTTCCCGTTTCTTCTGCCACGCCCTGCTGGCGACCGCTCTGCTGGGAGGGGCGGCACAGGCCCAGACCGCGACTTTCGGCCAGCCTTACGCATCCGGCACGACATTGCCCGCGCAGTCAGGACAGGCCCAGGGTCAGACCGATGCCCAGTCGCAGGCTACGACCGGTGGTGAACATTTCCGGGCACACGGTCACCGCAAGCCGCCGCCGGGCTATTCCGACACGCCGTCCACCGATTTCGAGCATGGTCCCGATCCGGACCACGAAGCCGGTGTGGAGCGCGATTCCGTAACTGGTGCGAACCTGTCCAAGTTCGGATCATCCTATCAAGGCAGCAACAACACGCAGTCCGGCCAGCTTGGTGATGCAACCGGTAACGGCTATGTCGCCCCGCGTGGAAACGGCTGGTAAGACGCAACCAAAGTCCCGACGACAAGTTCTGATCCTCGTATGAACTCCTACGAGGATCAGAACCATGCCGTATATCACCGCCACTGATGGCACGAGCCTCCACATCAAGGACATTGGTGCAGGCAAGCCCGTCGTCCTGATCCACGGATGGCCCCTTACCGGGGACATGTGGGAAAAACAGACGCTGGCACTGGTGGAGGCGGGTTATCGTGTCATCACCTATGACCGCCGCGGCTTTGGCCAGTCGGGCCATCCGATCAACTGCTACGATTACGACACGCTGGCGGATGATCTGGCGGTCATCCTTGAGCAGATTGATCTGTGGGATGCCACGCTGGTCGGTTTCTCGATGGGTGGTGGTGAAGTCGCCCGATATCTGAGCCGCCATGGCCGGTCACGCATTTCCAAGACGGTCCTGCTGTCTTCCGTCGTCCCCTTCCTGCTCAAAACCCCAGACAATCCCAAGGGCGTGGACATTTCCGTGTTCGACGGGATCAAGCAGAAGATCCGTCAGGACCGTTTCGGCTTCCTGAAAGATTTCATTCCCGATTTCTACGGTGTCAGCCTGATGCATCATCCGGTCAGCCAGGGCGTGCTGGACTGGTCGTTCCTGCTGGCGTCCATGGCGAGCCTGATGGCGACGCTGGACTGCGTGGATGCCTGGGGCATGACGGATTTCCGCCCTGATCTTCAGGCCTTTACGGTCCCGACACTGGTAATCCACGGGACGGCCGACTCTGCTGTCCCGGCAGGAATCGCCGGCGAGAAGGCCGCCGCGGCCATTCCGGGATCAACGTGGATTTCCTATGACGGCGCCCCGCACGGGCTGTTCATGACGCATGCCGAGCGGGTGAACGAGGACCTGCTGCGGTTCCTCGCCACATCCTGAAGAGCGTCAGAACGCACCCTTGAGAAAGGCCCTGCTGACCGGCATCTCGGTACGCACGATCAGCAGGGAGCCGATGGCCAGCACCAGATCATGCCGGATCGACGGATCCTGTGACTGACGCTCCAGCGCATAAAGTTCGTCCAGGGTGGGGTCGATCGTGGCGGTCGTATGGGTCAGGGGCAGCTTGCGACGCAGCAGGTTGCGGACCAGCCCGTCCACCGCCATCACCGCCGTGTCCGGCAGGCTTCCATGCTCGGCAAGCTTGCGGAGCATCAACACGTTACGCCCGACCGTCAGAACCGACAATGTTCCGCGCAGCATGGCCTCCGCCCGGTCACCGGACAGAGAGCCGGCAAAACGCACGGCGCGTTCCATGCTCTGCGTGCCCTCGTTGATCCAGACATATTCGTCCATCACCACCCCCGGCAGCGCGAGCCGTCGCAGGCTCCGCTTGAGCTGATAGCGCAGGACCTCTCCCGCCCGTGCCGGGGTGAAGGGCAGCACGGCGCGGAAAATCACCACACCGGCACCAAGCCCCAGCAGGAGGGCGATGGTGGTGTTAAACCAGCCGAGTTCGTTGATGCGTCCCTGGTTGTCCATGCCCAGCAGGAATGGGAAGAATGTGCCATAGGACGCCGCCATGACGGCGGTGGACGGATTGCGGGACGCCAGCCCGCCCAGCATCATGAAGAAGCCTGCCACAAGGCAGAAGAACGGATAATTGGCCGTCACGGGCATGACGATGAAAACCGGAATGACGCTGGCCACCGCCGCGGCGACAGCACCGTAAAAGAATGCCGCACTCAGCAGCACGGTGTTTTCAAACGTCGCGAACCGGGCGCAGACGACAGCGATGAATGTCAGGAACACGCTTCCCTGAGGCCAGGCCGTAACTTCCCACACATAGGCGCCGAACAGCAGGGCCACGGTCGTGCGGACACCATTGCGCATCGAGGCGCGCCAGTCCGGATTGCGGGTCAGACGATGGCGTTCGGATACCGGAGCTCCATCCACACTCGCCCGGTAAGAGCGCAGGGTCTCGCACAGATCGGAGAGCATGACCTCAACGCCCGTGAGGATGATTCCCTCATTGAGCGAATCCTCGTCATCGCGGGGGAGGATCGTCTGCATGCGCCCACGACATTCCGCCAGCAGGGCCTCAGCCTGAACCAGTGCCGCAATACCCCGGCGGTCCGTAAGCAGACGCTCGGGCATTCCATCCAGGGCGGACGCCATTTCCTCAAGGAAAGGCCGCAGGGCTTCGGGCTGATGCGTGACAGACGTCATGCGGGTCCGCAGACCCAGCCCGCGCGACAGGACGCGCGCGACAAGACCGAGCGTGACATAGGCGTGCTCGACCTCGTTGCCCTCGCTGCGGATCTCGATCCGACTGAATTCGATCTGGTCGCTGGAGGCCTGAAGCGAACCCAGCAGGGCAGACAGATCGTCTGTCGCGCCTGTCTTCTGGCGAAGCACGGCCGTCAGGGCGGGAATGGCACGGGTCAGAATACCCTGAAGACGCTTGCGCAGTTCCTCACGCGCACGACCTGCGACGTTAGGCAGGGCGATCATGCCCATGGCCGTCTCGCAGATCACGCCCAGGAAAATATATGTCCCACGGGCCATGGCGATATTGAAAACGTGATCCGGTTCTTTTACCGCGCCCAGCGCGATGATGGTGCAGGTATAGCCCGCGAGTACGAGCGCATAGCCGCGGAAGTTGTGCGTCAGGGTGGCAAGACCCGCGCAAAGCCCCACCCAGAGCGCCAGAGCCGGCAGAAACAGCCACGGATATTGCGGAAAGGCCGCCATCAGCACGATGGCCATCACCATCCCGATGACGGTGCCAACCAGACGCCACCGTCCCTTGGAAATACTTTCGCCGCGCGAATTCTGCGCGACGATCCAGACGGTCATGGCGGCCCATTGCGGCTCACCGAGTTCCATCCACAGCGCGATCGCCAGCGCCAGAAGGGCTGCAATCGTGGTGCGGAGCGCAAACATGACGGACGTAATGGACGGGGCAAACAGCCAGCCAAGATTCATGCCCGGGACGGACCTTCAGAAAATATGTGACGGCCCGTCTGCGGGGCCTCCGTAAGACCGTTACGCGCCGTCATGATGGGTCAGCCTGTTTTTCGGGGAACGTGACGGGTGGCGTCGCGCATGGTCACGAATTCTTCCGCGCTCGTGGGATGCAGGCCGATCGTACGATCGAAATCCCGCTTGGTCAGCTTTGCTGTGATCGCAATGGCGAGGCCCTGAATGATTTCAGGCGCATCCGGGCCGATCATATGAGCACCAAGCACGACCCTGCTCTTTGCGTCCACGACGAGCTTCATCAGGGTCTTGCCCTTGCGGCCCGAAAGCGTCTGGCGCATCGGCGTGAAGCTGGACGTGTAGATGTCCAGATCGTGATTTTCTGCCGCCTCTTCTTCCGTCAGACCAACCGTTGCGAGTGGCTGGGAAAAAAATACGGCCTTGGGCGTCGTAGCGAAGGACCATTCCCGGCCCGGTTCACCAAACAGCCGTTCCGCGAGGATATGACCTTCGGCGATGGCGGTCGGCGTGAGGTTGTAGGTGTCCGTCACGTCACCGATGGCATAGATGCCGGGTACGTTGGTCGTCGCATCGTCGGGCCTGGCCGGAATACGGCCGTCCCATGTGGCGACGCCCGCATTGTCCAGCTTCAACGGCGCCAGATTGGGGTGGCGGCCCGTCGCCATGAACACGCAGTCCGTCTCGATAACATCGCCCCCCTCAAGATGCAGACGATAGCCGTCTGCAACCTTTTCGATCCGCTCGGGACAGTGTCCAGGATACGCCTTGATGCCGTTCAGCGGCAGCAGTTCGGAAAGATGGACGCGCATTTCATGGTCAAAGCCGCGCAGGGGAAGCTGCTGGCGGAAGACCAGATCAACCTTCGAACCCAGTCCCGCGAAAATCCCGGCGAATTCGATACCGATATAGCCGCTGCCGATCACGGCGACGCGCTCGGGGCGATCCGCCAGATGGAAGGCGTCGTCCGAGACGATCGCATGTTCGGCGCCGGGAATGTTCAGGCGCGTGGGCGTGGAGCCCGTGGCGATGACGATGTTCTTTGCCCGGATACGCTGGACGGACGCATCCGGCGCCAGCTCGGACGGGCCGATCTCGACCGTATGAGAGTCCACGAAACTGGCATCGCCCGTAAACAGCGTGACCCCGGCCTTTTCCAGCATCGAGACATAGATGCGGTTCAGGCGCCCGATCTCGCGGTCCTTCGCGCTGATCAGCGTGGACCAGTCATGCGCGACCGGTTTGACGTCCCAGCCATAGGACGGGGCATCGGCGATCTCGCGGCCATAATCGGCCGCATAAACCATCAGTTTCTTGGGCACGCAACCGAGATTGACACAGGTTCCGCCCCAGTGTCGGCGCTCCGCAAGCGCGACGCGCGCTCCGTTCTGGGCGGCAATGCGCGCACAGCGCACCCCGCCCGAACCGGCACCAATAACGAACAGATCAAAATCCTGCATCATCCCGGCCTTTCGTGCCTTTGAGACCTCAGCGCTCGGCAAAGGCCTTTTCAACGACATACGAACCCTGATGGCTCATATTGCCTTCCACGAAACCCATACGCTCAAGAAGGGCTTCGGTGTCGGCCAGCATTTCCGGCGAACCGCAAATCATGACGCGGTCATGCTCGGGATCGAGCTTGTCGATACCCAGATCCTCGAAGATCTTGCCCGTCTCGATCAGCTTGGTGATGCGATCGGTCACGGCATAGTCTTCACGCGTCACGGCCGGGTAATAGCGCAGCTTGTCCTTGACGAACTCACCCAGGAACTCGTGCTCCGGCAGTTCGTGACGGATATGGTTCTCATAGGCCAGCTCGCCCGAAATACGGACGGTGTGGCTGAGGATCACGTTCTCATAGCGCTCGTACGCCTCGGGATCTTTGATGAGGCTCATGAACGGCGCCAGACCCGTCCCCGTGGAGAGGAAATACAGGTTGCGGCCCGGCTTGAGGTTGTCGAGCAGCAGCGTGCCAACCGGCTTGCGACCGATCAGGACCGTATCACCCACCTTGACATGACGCAGACGCGAGGTCAGCGGACCATCGGGCACCGCGATGGAAAGAAACTCCATATGGTCTTCATAGTTGGCGGACGCGATCGAATAGGCGCGCAGAAGCGGCTTGCCTTCGACCTCGATGCCGATCATCGCGAACTGGCCGTTTTCGAAACGTAAGCCCGGATCGCGCGTCGTGGTGAAGCTGAACAGGCGGTCCGTCCAGTGATGGACCGTCAGCACCTTCGCGGGATACAGATGGGCGTATTCCTTGCTCGGTTCAGCCAGGCGGTACTGCTTCGGATGGCCTTCAAACGGCACCAGGCCGGTCAGAGGCTCGTCAATAGTCGGAGTCGGGGCGGCAAAAGTCGGGTTGGACATGTCTGGTTCTGTCTCCGGTTCGGAACGGATAACAGGTCACGGACCTGATAATGGTCGGGTCTTTTAGCCCAATCGTCACCGCTCGGGAAACCCATGCGCGTTGAAGCGCATGCCGGAATGACGCACAAGACTCTTATGACAGACGACTCCATGCCGGACGCCACTCTTGCCGACTCTTTTTCTCCGGCCGAACGCGCCCTTCAGCGGGCCGAAGCCGAATTCGGGCCCGCGCTCGACATCACGCCGCGCGAGCGCCCTGCCCTGCTGCGGCAGGTCGCGCGCAGGCTTGAAGGGCCAGAAGCAACCCTTTCCCATGACGGGCTGATCGAGGCGCTGTGCGTCGTGCGCCGCAAGACCTGGGCGTCCCAACTCATGAATGTGTGCCGCAGGGCTGGCGAGGTCTGGGTCGGCAAGCCGGATACGCAGGAAGCCGCGGCCCGCATCCATGATCCACGTGCCGACATGCCTGCCCTGCGCCGGACGCTCGACGATGTCCTGATGACGCGCTGGCAGGAAATGGGCGACTCCCCGCGCGCCGTGCTGGAGGATGTCCGCGCCGATCTCGCCGATACGGGCGTGATCCTGTCGAGCGGCCAGCTTGAAAAGCTGTCCCAGAGCATCGCGGCTGCATTCGGCAGCGTCGATCTCGGCTTCGAGGACGATCTGCGGATTGCCGAAGAACGCCGTGCCCGCGAACAGGCCGATATTCAGGCCCGTGCGGAAGAACGCAGGGCGCGTGAGCTTGAGCGTCTGCGCCAGTGGGAAGAAGGGCTGGTCAGCTTCGACGAGCTGCCGAATGTCCTGCACTGTTCGCGTCGCGAAGCCCTGCGCTGGATCGCCGAAAACCGGATTCCCATTGCCCGCCGCGAAACCCGACCGGACGGGATTGAGCTGTTCTTCTTTGACCCGGCAGAGCTCAAGCGCCTCCGGACCTTCCTGCCGCAATGGCGCAGCGGAACCAAGGACCGGCCGGAAGTTCTGGATCTGGGCAACAAGGCCGGTAATGCCGCCATTGCCCGCGTGGCCGCGCTGGACCGGTTTGCCGGGCATTTCCGCACGGCACGTGCGCTGAAGCGTCGCATCACGCTGGTGACGGGTCCGACGAACTCTGGAAAATCCTATACCGCGCTCAATGCGCTGGCGAATGCCGAGAGCGGTCTGGCGCTCGCACCGCTGCGGCTTCTGGCGCACGAATTCCGCGAGTCCCTGCTCTCACGCGGCGTTCCGGCATCGCTGTCCACGGGTGAAGAGCGGATCGAAATGCCGGGTGCGCGCCATCTGGCGGCGACGGTCGAGATGTGCCCGTTCCACAATCCGGTGGATGTGGCGATCATCGACGAAGCGCAGATGCTGGCCGACCCGGACCGTGGCGCTGCCTGGACGGCTGCCATCATGGGTGTCCCGGCCCGGCACGTCTTCATTCTTGGCGCGCCGGACTGCATCCCTCTCGTCAAGCGCATTGCCGAGCTTTGCGACGACCCGGTGGACGAGATCCATCTCGAACGCAAAAGCCCGCTCAAGGCGGGTGAAACGCTGCATCTCGATGAGCTGAAGCCCAGCGATGCCGTCATCGCCTTCTCCCGCCGCGAAGTCCTGGACCTGCGGGCCGAACTCATGGCGCGCGGGCGTCGGGTTGCCGTGGTCTATGGTGCCCTGAGTCCGGAAGTCCGGCGCGCCGAAGCCGCCCGCTTCAACAGTGGCGAGGCCGATATTCTCATTGCGACAGATGCCATCGGCATGGGGCTGAACCTCTCCATTCGCCGTGTCGTGTTCAGCGCGCTACGCAAGTTCGACGGCCGGCAGACGCGCGATCTGGTCTCGCAGGAAGTCAAGCAGATCGGCGGTCGCGCCGGGCGTTACGGCAAACATGAAAGCGGGCTGGTCTGCGTGCTGGCCGGTGCTGGCAGCCCGAGTTTTGTCAGAAAGATGCTCAGCGCCCCGCCCGAAGAGATCAAGGAACTCCGCCCTCTCGTGCAACCGGACTCGGACATTGTCCGGGCTGTGGCCGAAGAGATCGACAGCGACAGTCTCTACGGTGTCCTGACCCGCATCAAACACGCCGTTCTACGCGCGGATGACCCGAACTACCGCCTCGCCGACATGGAACAGGCGCTGGAAATTGCAGCCGCTCTGGAAGGTGTGGAAAACCTCGACCTTTCGACACGCTGGACCTATGCCATGTGCCCGATTGACGAGCGGGACAATGGCATCCAGCGTCTGGTCCAGTGGGCGGCGGACCATGCCGCCGGACGTCCGGTCCCGCCGCCGGGAACAGGGCGTCTGCCGCATCCGGAACAGGCGGGGCGCGAGGAACTGGAGCGGGCGGAGAAGAGGCACAAGCGGCTGGTGGCCTGGCGGTGGCTGGCTCTGCGGTTCCCGGACGCCTATCCGGCCCGTCAGGACGCGGAAATCAACACGTCCATTCTCAATGACTGGATTGAACAGGTCCTGCGGACGCAGAGCCGGATGCGCGAGAGCCAGAAGCAGCAGCGCATCGGGGGCCGCCTTGGCCGCAGCGGCCATAACGACAGACCCGGCAACAGGGCGGGTTTTTCCGGCCCCAAAAAGCCGGGTGGCCGCAGTTTCCCCGCGAAAGGAAACCGGCGGCCGGGGGGACCGCGCAAGCGTCCGTCCTAAAACGCAGACCGGCCTGACATCTGTCAGGCCGGGAGATCAGGCTCTTTTAGGCTGAGTGACAGGCTTTGCGTCCTGTTCTTCGCCTGTTTTGTTGCGCACGCGGCGCTCGATCCATTTCTGGGCCTGAAGCTTGATGAGAGGATCAAGCTGCCGGTAGAGCGTGAGCATAGTGTTTTCGTCAGGGGTGAGAGTCGCCTGAATGGCCTTGTAGGCCATTCCTGTCAGCAGCACTTCAGGTTCGACGCCCAGCACCTGCGCGAGACTGCCCAGATGCTTGCCGACATGTCCCGAGCGGCCCGTTTCCCAGAATGCCACGGCCGAGCGCGAAATCCCGACTTTGTCCGCAAGCTGCTGCTGGCTCAGGCCCGCCATCTCCCGAAGAAGCCGGATACGACGCCCGAGTTCCCGCCCCGGAGAAAGCTGCGCCGCTGGGATGGCGTCTCTGGTCAATACGGCCTCCGTCTCTCTGATCCATGCCCTGTACGCCGCCTCGGAAACCTGCGTCAGAGCCAGCGACTGGTTTTCCACCCGGAAACCCACCCGGCCGGCACCCAGAGTCATGATCTCCCTGACCTCACCTGCACCCTGCTCTGCAGTGGCCGATGCCGTCCATTTCTGTCCCAGCCCAAGCTGGATCGTTGTTTTCATTCCCAAGCCTCCGGCCTGATAGCAATAGCGTGTCACGCCATGCGACAAAAAACCTCTGCCGGTCAGAGGACTCCCGCAATGACACGGGAGAAGATCTTTCTGCTCGATCCATCTGGAATATGGAGGAAGCCGGGATCACATTAGTCCCGTTTCCGTTTGTGAGGAAAGAGGCCCGATACCCCCCTGCCCTTTCAAAAAAAACCGTGAAAGATCAAAAGTTTTTTTTAAAATACGGCATTGGCTGTCTGGCGGGAGGGCTTATTGGGCATCCTGCGGAACGAGAACCATCGTACCGGAGGAGCCGGTTCCATGCAGCACAAGATGACTGTCACTGTCACGCGACCATGAGGTTACGCTCGGCAGGAAAGCCCCGATCTGCTGCTCCTGCGCCATCAGGGCCGGCAGGCAGGCCTTGCGGGTCATGGCAAGCGGCAGGAAATGAAGCGTCTGCCCCGAGAGGGTAAAATGCCCCATCAGACGGTTGCAGCCATCCGTACCGTAAACCGTGCCGTCCTGTTGCAGGGTTAGGCCAGGCGCTTCGGCGGTATTGTCGAAATGAAGACTGCCGACGCTCTGGATCCGCCATGCCCCGTAAGGCGCGCGGATGGCCGCGCCCGCTACATGCCGCAGCAGGAGCCGGGGATGATCCAGAGGCGTGCCACCGTCCGGTGTGGCAAAGAGCCTGCGTCCTTCGACCGTGATTTCGGCATTCAGCACGTAATGTCCCCCCGGCGGCAAAGCCGGATAGGTCAATGTATAGGGAATGGGCACGCCACGATGGATCTCTTCGCGCTGCTCGGCCATGACCAGGGGGGCACCATGCGTGGCACCTGTATCCTCGATCCAGACGCTCAGAACGGCGCCCGGCGGCAGGGCCATGCGCTCACGGTACAGCGCCTCACCGCGCAGGGTGCGCATGCTGTCCGCCTCGGCGGGGCATGAGGCGAGAACGGAGCCTGCGGCCAGAAGAGCCAACGCGAAACGACGGATCGTGATCATGCCTGAAAGTCCTCAGCCGATGCGGTTCAGCCCGCCCATGTAAGAACGCAGAACCTCTGGAATATCGATGCTGCCATCTTCGTTCTGATATGTTTCCATAACAGCGATCATCGTCCGACCGACAGCAAGACCGGATCCGTTAAGCGTGTTGACGAAGGCCGGTCCAGTCTCGGCACGATAGCGCGCATTCATGCGACGTGCCTGAAAATCGCGCGTATTCGAGCACGAAGAAATTTCGCGCCAGGCTTTCTGCCCCGGAAGCCAGGCCTCCAGATCGAACGTCCTGGCCGCACCGAAACCGGTATCGCCCGCGCAGAGCAGCATCCGACGGAAGGTGATGCCCAGACGCTCCAGAACCGTCTCGGCGGCCTGCGTCATGCGCTCGTGCTCGGCCTCGCTGTCTTCAGGCTTCACGACGGAGACCAGCTCGCATTTCGTGAACTGGTGCTGGCGCAGCATGCCGCGGACGTCGCGCCCGGCCGAACCGGCTTCTGAGCGGAAGCACTGGGACAGCGCGGTCAGGCGGATCGGCAGGGCATCGGCCGGGAGGATGTCGCCCATGACAGAGGCCGTCAGCGGAACTTCGGCGGTCGGGATCAGCCAGCGACCATCTTCGGTGCGGAACGAGTCCTCGGCAAACTTGGGCAGCTTGTCGGTGCCGTACATGGCGTCGTCATTGACCAGAAGCGGCACGCTGGTTTCGCTGTAGCCGAACTCGGTCGTGTGGGTGTCGAGCATGAACTGGCCGAGCGCGCGTTCCAGACGGGCAAGTGCGCCGCGCAGGACGACGAAGCGCGTGCCGGACAGCTTGGCGGCGGTCGGGAAGTCCATCAGACCCAGTGCTTCGCCGAGTTCGAAATGCTGTTTCGCCTCGAAAGCAAATTCGCGCTTCTCGCCACGGACGTGGACGACGACGTTCTCATCCTCGCTCTTTCCATCCGGCACGGAGGTATCGAGGCGGTTCGGCAGGGATTTCAGCACATCATCGATGCGGGTCTGGATCGTGTTGGCACGCTCTTCCAGACCCGCAATCTGGTCGCGCAGGGCCACGGCCTTCGCTTCGATCTCGGCAGTGTCGAGCTTCTGGCGCTTGAGCAGGCCGATTTCCCTGGCCAGCGCCTTACGCGCACCCTGCGCTTCCTGAAGCGCGGCCAGTGCGGCGCGGCGTTCTTCATCGTCACTGACAAGCTGCTGCCCCACGGGTGACAGGCCCCGACGTGCGAGAGCAGCGTCAAAAGCGGCCGGGTCGGCGCGCAGGGCTTTCAGGTCATGCATGGTTCAGGGCTCCGGCGGGTCTGGTCATCAGTCTTCATCAGCGGCCATGGGTTTCGGTTCAACGAACCGGGCCGTGAGGATGGATACCTCGTACAGGGCGACGAGGGGAATGGCGAGGCTCAGCATCGTAATCGCATCAGGTGGGGCGATCACGGCGGCCACCGCAAAGGACGCAACAACGGCATAGCGGCGGAAGCGCTTGAGCTGCGCCACGCTCAGCAGGCCAACACGCACCAGCAAGGTCAGGACGACGGGCAGTTCGAAACAGACTCCGAACGCCAGGATCATTTTCGTGACCAGCGTCAGATATTCCGAGACCTTGGCCTGAAGCTCGATCTGCATGCCGCCATTGGTGCTCTGCGGTGTCTGGAACGACAGGAAGAACTGCCATGCGTAGGGAAACACCACGTAATAGGCGAGTGCCGCGCCGATCAGGAACATGACGGGCGTTGCGATCAGGAACGGGGCAAAGGCCCGTTTCTCGCTGCGATACAGGCCGGGCGCGATGAAAATCCAGGCCTGGATGGCGATCATGGGAAAGGACAGGCAGGTCGCACCGAAAACGGCCACGCGGATATAGGTGAAGAAGGCCTCGTACAGCGCGGTATAGATCAGGTGCGGCTGTTCCCCGTTCTTGCGCATGATGTTGCCGAGCGGGGCTGCCAGAAACCGGTAGATCTCGCCCGAAAAATGATAGCAGATGGCAAACGCGATCACGAAGGTCACGATGGACCAGATCAGCCGTTTGCGCAGCTCCACGAGATGCTCGAGGAGCGGCATCGGCGTATCATTGATGCTGTCGGTATCGGTCATTCGCCGTCCTTTCCGCTCGCAATGGGAACGCGCCGGCCGGCATGAATGGCGCGGACGGGCGGCAGGATGTCAGGCGCCCGCCAGCGGGAGCGCTCATGCAGGAGCCGTCTTGCCGTGCTGGGTGGCAGAATGGACGGAGCGTCCACGACATCGTCGTTGGGTTCGGGTTCAGGTTCGACAGGCAGATCCACGGCCGGCTCGAACTGCGGACGGGCATTATAGGGCACCGTTTCCAGATCGGTCAGTGGCGGCGGCGGAAGCGGTGGTGCCGGCGGAACTTTCGGCAGATCGGCGGCGGACGCTTTTGCGGGCGTGTCGAGTTCCAGACTGCGGCGGATGGAATTGTCGCCGTCGATGGCCTTCGTGACACGGTCGCGCAGGTTGAAGTTCTTCAGGTCCCGGAACTGGTCGCGCGCTTCGGAGAGGTCGGCTTCACGGACCATCTCGTCCACATGGGACTGGAATTCAGCCGCCATGCGCCGCATCGCCTTCAGCCCGTTCGAAAGGGTGCGGATGGCAACCGGCAGGTCCTTCGGGCGGATGAAGACCATCGCCACCATCACGAACAGCGCGATTTCCGAGAAACTGAAGTCAAACATGCATCATTCCTAGCCTGTCTGTTCCGTTCCGCCTACGCCAGAAGCATCGTTTGCATCGTCTTCTGCTTCCGTGGGCGCGCGGTCCAGCAGGAAGTCTTCCCGGCGGGGCAGCCCCCACAGATCCGGCAGACCGAAACTTTCCAGAAAATTGGCCGTGGTGCCCCACAGAACCGGACGTCCGGGAACTTCTTTGCGGCCTTTGGGGGCAATCAGACTGTCTTCCAGAAGGGCGTCGAGCACCGCCTGCCCGAGCGAGACGCCACGGATAGCCTCGATTTCCGCGCGGGTGCAGGGCTGGTGATAGGCGATGATGGCCAGCGTTTCCATCGCGCCGCGACTCAGGCGACGGGGCTTTTCCACGACTTTGGTCAGGGCGGACGCGAATTCCGACCGGGTGTGGAACTGCCATCCCCCCGCGACCAGCACCATTTCCACCGCATGATCAGCGTAGCGGCTCCGCACAGCCTCAAGCGCCTCTTCGACGGGCACGGGGATGGATTGTGCAGTCAGAAGCTCGGCAATGGCCGCAGGCTTTACGGGCTCAGGGCTGGCGAAAACGAACGCCTCCACAAGAAGACAGGCGCGGTCGAGCATTGCAAAATTCGTCATGAGGGCGTGGCCGCCCGCCATTCGATTTCCCCGAACGCTTCGGGCTGGCGCAGCTCAAGCGCCCCGCCCTTCGCCATTTCCAGTCCTGCGAGCAGCGTGCCTGCGAGAGCAGCATTGCGCCCGTAAGGCCCTTCTTCACCGTCCAGTTCGTCCGGGTCCGGCAACAGGGACGTCAGGGTCTGCCAGCCGACAACATGATCGGTCCCGAGCAGGCGCTTGAGGCGGGACAGCGCATCCTGCACGCTCCAGTACCGGCGGGCACGCGGGGCATAGACGCGCCTGCGCCCCGTTCTGCGGCGGGCGGAAAGGTAGGCCGTAATCAGCGCAGGCATGTCCACACGCAGGCCAGAGCGGTCGATTTCGGTATGGTCCTCGCCCTGCCCGCGCCGGAACACGTCCAGACCCAGACGGGGCTGTTCCGCCAGCCAGCGGGCAGCGGCGCGCATCCGTTCGAGTTCGATCAGGCGTTCCTGAAGCAGCTCGATGGCGTCTTCGGCGTCCGGGTCCTCGTTTTCGGCAGGCAGGAGCAGCTTGGATTTCAGCCAGGCGAGCCACGCCGCCATAACCAGCCAGTCCGCCGCCAGTTCCAGCCGCAGGCTCCGCGCTTCCGCACGGGCCTTGTCCACGACGGCCAGATACTGCTCCACCAGTTGCAGGATGGAGATTTTCGCCAGATCCACCTTCTGCCTGCGGGCCAGATCGAGGAGCAGATCGAGCGGCCCCTCAAACCCGTCAAGCGTCAGATGCAGTGTGTCGCTCAAACGCCAGCTCTCAGAACTGGGCTGGCGTACAGGCGACGGATTGTGCGTGCAGCTTCACACAGTAAGCCCGCGCAGCTTTCAGATCCGCAAATCCGCCGATCCGCAGACGCACGAATGTATGGTCGCCACGCGTGGTCTTTTCAAACAACGGCGTGTGCCCGGCGAGCAGGGCCGGAGCCTGATGGCGCAGACTGTCCCATTCCTTGCGGGCCGCGGCTTCACTGTCGAGCGCGCCGAGCTGCACTTCATGCGAGCCACCGGCCGTCTCGGTTTTCTCCGCAGCCGGAGCGGCAGTTTTGGGCGATGCGACAGCATCGGGATTGGGCACAGGCGCGGGCAGCGGCTTCTCCACCGGTCGCGGCGCATGATGGACCGGCGCGTCTTCCTTTTTCGGCGCTTCCTTGACAGGGGCCGGCTTCGGAGCTTCCGCAGATGTGGCGTTCGAATTCTGCGGCTTTTCCGGAACCGTGGCCGGCAGCGCGGTTCCCGGAGACATCTGTCCCGTATCGGCGGGGGCAGCCGCTTCAGGCGGGATCGCAGGCGTCTGGGCCGTCGAAGCCTTGTCCAGAGTGGCCACTTCCTGTGCCGGGGCATCCGCTTTCGGGGCAGCCGTTCCCTGGGCAGGCGCCTCCGGGGCCGGTGTGCCAGGAGGGACACCGTACTGACGGGCCAGCGCCTTCGTATCGGGCTGCTCGGGGCCGGGTGCAAGATGTGCCTCGCCGTTGCCGGTCATGTCGGTTTCGCCATCGTCGCCGCTCATGATCTGCATCCCGCCCGGATCGGCCGGACGGTCCTTCACGGGGCCCGGTGGCGGACCGATGATGGGGATGCCACCGTGATGGCTGCCCATGAGCGACCAGCCGCCAACTGCCAGCATCAGCACGACGCCGATACCGACCGCGCCACCAACCAGCTTGCGCGTGGCGGGATCGTTGCCCAGCACGGATGTCAGACGCCCGGTTCCGGAGGCTCCCCCGGCAGCGGCGGGGCGACGGCGCGGCGGGGGCTCGTCGTCATAATCGTTGCTCAGCCGCTCGCGGTCGAAGCGTGCCTGCGGGCGTGGTCCGGAAGCCGGACCCGCAGGCTGTTTCGGAGTACGGGCGTAATCGCCCGGATCGGGGCGATTGCGATCCTGATCGTTTTCCGGGGTCATCGCATTTCCTCCACCGGCACGACGCCGAGAATGGTGAGAGCACAGCGCAGTGTTCCCGCAATAGCCGAAACCAGCGCCAGCTTGGCGAGGCTGGTTGCGCGGTCGTTCTCGTGCAGGAAACGCAGGGTGGTGTCTTCGCGGCCCCGGTTCCACAGGGCGTGGAAATCAGAAGCCAGATCAATGCAATAGGTCGCGATCCGGTGCGGCTCACGCGCTGTCGCAGCAGCTTCGACACTACGCGGGAACGCGGCCAGACGGCGCAGGACAGCCAGTTCGACGTCCGAAGACAGGTTGGTCAGATCGGCTTCACACAATGCTTCCGGCGTCACGGACTCCGCGCCAAACATCATCTCGGCCGAGCGCAGGACCGAGCGGCAGCGAGCATGGGCGTACTGGACGTAGAACACCGGATTGTCGCGCGTCTGGGCGACGACAGCATCCAGATCGAACTCCATCTGCGCATCGGCCTTGCGGGTCAGCATCGTAAAGCGCACGGCGTCGCGGCCGACTTCGTCCAGCAGATCGCGCAGCGTCACGAACGTTCCAGCGCGCTTGGACATCTTCACCGGCTCGCCGTTCTTCACGACGCGCACGATCTGGCACATCACGACTTCAAAGCCGGTCTTGCCATCCGTCAGGGCGGATATGGCGGCGCGCATGCGGGAAACATAGCCGCCATGATCGGCGCCGAGGACGTCGATCAGGACGTCGGCCTTCTCGGCCTTCTGGGCGTGATAGCCGATATCGTTGGCGAAATAGGTGTTGGTGCCGTCGGATTTGCGGAGCGCGCGGTCCTGATCGTCGCCGAATTCGGTGGAGCGGAAGAGCGTCTGCGGACGGGCTTCCCAGTCTTCCGGCATCTTGCCCTTGGGCGGCTCCAGCACGCCTTCATAAAGCAGGCCCTTGCTGTCGAGCTTTGCGATTGCGGCATCCACACGGCCACTGGCCAGCGTTTCGGCTTCGCTGGCGAAGACTTCGTGCGAAATGCCGAGCGCTTCCAGATCCTCGCGGATGGCCGCCATCATCTGTGTGAGGGCTGCACGGCGCACGGTTTCGAACCAGACGGACGGATCAGCGGGGCCACCTTCGGCATTGGCGAGCGCGCGACCATGCGTCTCAGCAATGCTTTGCGCGACCGGGATCAGGTATTCGCCCTGATATTGCAGGCCGTTCGGGGTCAGCGGGCTGAAATCGTCTGCGGAAATTTCCGTGCCGATCACCTGAAGATATCGCCAGTATGTGGCCCAGGTCAGGGCGACGACCTGCGTGCCGGCATCGTTGATATAGTATTCGCGCGTCACCGGGCTGCCTGCGGCTTCGAGCAGGTTTGCCAGCGCATCGCCGACCACCGCACCACGGCAATGACCGACATGCATCGGGCCGGTCGGGTTGGCGGAGACGTATTCCACGTTCACGCGCGTCCCCTGCCCCATCGTGGAGCGGCCGTAGCGATCGCCCGCCTTCAGCACGGAGACGGCCACGCCCTGAAGGACTTCGGGCTTGAGCGTCAGGTTCACGAAGCCCGGACCGGCGGCTTCGGCCTTCGCGATCTCCGGAAGTTCGGAGAGCTTCGCGACCAGTTCGGCAGCAATATCGGCAGGCTTGCGACGTGCGGGCTTGGCGGCCAGCATCGCAGCATTTGTGGCCATATCGCCGTGGGACGGGTCACGGGTGGGGGTCAGATCGACGCGCTGCACCACCTCTTCCGGCAGGCCGGGGACGACCGATCGCAGAGCATCGCACACCTGGACCCGGGTGCGGGCAAAGAGACAGTCAGTCGTAAGGGTCGTGGTGTCAGCGGCCATTTCAGCTCGATTCCTGTAACGCGTCTTCAAATCAGAGGCTCTATCAGCCCAGCACGGAGAGGTCCGTCAACCGTCGATGTTCTTCCATCGCGAAACGATCGGTCATTCCGGCAATATAATCGGCCACCAGACGCCTGCGCTGTACGTCATCGGCGGCTTTCGCCCGCCCCCGCAGCGGATCAGGCAGAAGGCCGGGATCTTCGGACAGGATGTCGAAGATTTCCCGGACCGCGATCCTGGCCTTGCGCGCCATGCGGTTGACGCGCCAGTGCCGGTACATGCGGGCATAGAGGAACTTGCGGATGGCCTTGTTGGCCTCGCGCATTTCCGGACTGAACGCCACGACCGGATATCCGGCATGGCGGATATCGTCAGCCGATTGCGGGTTGAGCGCCTCAAGATTCCGGCGTGTCTGATCCGTCAGATCGGTGGCGAGCTGGTTGATGACGACGCGGATGGTTTCGTGACGCACGCGCTGCGCCTGATCGGACGCCTCACGCCCGATCTGCCGCTCCATGTCGCGCGACCGGCGCAAAGCATCCCCGACCAGCGGCAGGTCTTCGATATCCTCGAAGGACAGCAGCCCGGCGCGCAGACCGTCATCGAGATCATGGCCGTGATAGGCGATATCGTCCGACATGGCGGCAACCTGCGCTTCAGCCGAAGCATGGCTTTGCAGATCCAGATGGTGCTTGGCGTCGTATTCCGCGAAATAGGGTGTCGGGCGTTTGACCGGGCCGTTATGTTTGGCCAGCCCCTCCAGCGCTTCCCATGTCAGGTTCAGACCATCAAAAGCGTGGTACCGGGCTTCGAGCGCGGTCACGAGGCGCAGGGACTGGGTGTTGTGGTCGAAGCCGCCCCAGTCCTTCATCGCGAGCGCGAGGGCGTCTTCCCCGGCATGGCCGAACGGCGTGTGGCCGAGATCGTGAGCAAGCGCCACGGTCTCCGTCAGGTCCTCATTGAGGTCCAGATTGCGGGCAATGGAGCGGGCGATCTGCGCGACTTCGAGCGAATGCGTCAGGCGCGTGCGGAAAAAATCGCCTTCATGGTTGATGAAGACCTGTGTCTTGTATTGCAGGGTGCGGAACCCGGCGGAATGGAGCACGCGGTCACGGTCTCTCTGCCAGGGGGAGCGGACGGGGCTTTCCACTTCGGGATAGAGCCGTCCCCTGTAGCCTGAGGGGAAGCCGGAGTCCTTTACCGCGTAGATCGCTACCATCAAGACATGTCCTGTGTGTGAGCTGCCTGGCTGTGACCCCTGCCCCGAAGCCTCATGGCCGGTAAAGCGCCGTTTCCGGCCGGATCACGGTTTCATTCTACGCCAGCCCGGCGTGCGTGCAACCACTGGACCTTTGCCCTCGACGCCGCTCTGACCATATAATCAGGACCGCAGCCGTCTTGCTGCTCCAGCAGGGTCCAGCCGCCTTTTCAGATTCCGGGAACACACGCCCATGTCCGACACCGTGCCTTTCAGCATCTCCGCCAGCGCCGCCGCCCGCATCAAGGAGATCATCGCAGCCCAACCCGAACCTGAGGGGCTCGCGCTGCGCGTTGCGGTTCTGGCCGGAGGGTGCAACGGGTTTCAGTATCAGTTCAAGCTGGAACGCGATCAGGCCGCGGATGATGTCGTCATCGAACGTGATGGGGCGAAAGTGTTCGTGGATACGACCAGCCTTGATCTGCTGGAAAACGCCGAACTGGAATTCGTGGACAAGCTGATGGGCGCGCATTTCACGGTCACGAACCCCAATGCCGCATCGTCCTGTGGCTGCGGCACCAGCTTCTCGCTGGCCTGATCCGATGAATGCCACGCCCTTCACCTTCGCAAGCTGGAACATCAATTCCATCCGCGCCCGCGCCCATCATGTTCAGGACTGGCTGGAGCGTCATCCGGACTGTGACCTGCTGTGCCTTCAGGAAATCAAATGCGAGGACAGCCAGTTTCCGGCCGTGTTCGCAGAAGCCGGGCTACATGTCGCGACGTCGGGGCAGAAAGCCTATAATGGCGTGGCCCTGATCGGACGCCGGCCTTTCACGGTAACACACCATACGCTTCCGGGCTTCGATCATCCGTCCGCCCGCTATATCGAGGCGGAACTCGACGATATCACGATCGGCAATCTGTATCTGCCCAACGGCAATTCCGGCGGGGAAGACGGTTACACGACCAAGCTGGCGTTTTTCGATGCTCTGGCGGAACGCGCGCGCGTTCTGCTCGATGCGGAAAAGCCCTTCGCGTTCATCGGCGACTTCAATGTCTGCCCGACGGACGAGGATCTGGCTCCCGGCGCCCTCTCCCCGGATGACGCGCTGGTGCGCCCCGAGACGCGGGCGGCTTTCCGCAGGCTGGAATGGATGGGGCTGACGGATGCCCTGCGCGCCCTGCATCCCACCGGTCGGCATTATACGTACTGGGACTATCAGGCGGCAGCGTTCCAGCGGAACTCAGGGCTGCGGATCGACCATGCGCTGCTGTCTCCCCGCCTGACGCAACGGCTGAAATCCTTCGTGATCGACAGGGACGAGCGCGCGAAGGAAAAGGCCTCCGATCACGTTCCGGTCCTGGTCACGGTCTGACAGCACAAGGGGGCCGGAGACACGGCTCCGGCCCCTGCCCGTATCAGGCGTGACGGAGATTGAATCGTCGCGTCAGATGGCCCGGCTGCCACTGGTAGCCGTTCCCGTTCCAGCGCCAGTGCCCCGGAATCCAGCGCATGTCGCCATGATGGGGCGGGACAGGTTCAGGCAGAACATGCGGGGGCGGAGGCGGCTGGCGGTAAGGGCCGCTATAGGGCACGAACTGTGCATGGGCTGTTCCCGTCATTGGCGCAATCGCCATCGTACCTGCAAACAGGGCGGAAACAGCCAAGATCCCTGACAGATGTTTCAGCATCAATGCTCTCCTTTCCATGACGCCTTGTCACGGAAAGATGATGCACGGCTTGTGTTGGCACGCCTGAGGCGCATCTGTGGCGGAATCCGGGCAATGCATAATTTTATGTTTCCGGATTTCCTGATCTCCGCATAACCGCAAAAAAAGGCCCTTCCCGTGGCAGGAAGCGCCCCTTTTTCAGGTATCCGGTGGACCGCGATCAGTTCAGGAAGGGCTTGCCTTCATGAGCGACCAGCAGGTCATGCAGATCGGTGGCATGATCTTCCTCGTCGGCCAGGAAGCCTTCGAGCATGATGCGGGTCGTGGGGTCATTGTCGCCGAAATAGCGGATCAGTTCCTGATAATGCTCGATCACGACGCGCTCGGCGATCAGATCCTGCTTCACCATTTCGACCAGGTTACCGCCATTGCCGTATTCGGTCGCGGAACGCGTGGCCAGACCTTCCGGATTGAAGTTGGGTACGCCGCCAAGCTGATCGATGCGGTTCGCAGCCGCCAGCATGTGCTTGCGCTCGGAGGCCGCGTGTTCGTTGAACTCTGCTCCGACGCTCTCGCTGGTCAGACCTTCAACGGAAATGGCATGCATCGTGTAGCGCAGGACGCAGACCAGTTCAGTCGCCACAACGGCCTGAAGGATGTCGATCGTCGTTTTGACGTCACCCTTATAGGTGGCGGTCACCGCACCGTCATCGAGAGATTTCTTTGCGTTTGCGCGCAGCGTCTGCACGTCTGTCAGGAAGGCGTTCTTCTTGTCGTCGGCCATTGGAGTGTCTGCCTTGAAGATTGGAATCTGTTTCTCCAACGAGAGAAATGACGAAGTGTTGCAGACGATATGAAAAAACCGGCATCTCCCGAAAGGAAGATGCCGGTTCTGAAACAGCAGATAAGACTGCGTCAGGCTTACTTGCTGGCGGTCGGCTTGGGCTTCGGCAGGTCCAGAGCCAGATGCAGTTCCTTCAGACGAGCCGGCTCGACCGGGGCCGGCGCTTCCATCATCAGGTCTTCGCCGCTCTGGTTCAGCGGGAAGAGAATGACTTCACGGATGTTCGGCTCATCGGCCAGCAGCATCACGATACGGTCCACGCCCGGCGCTGCACCACCATGCGGCGGAGCACCGTAACGGAAGGCGTTCAGCATGCCGCCGAAACGCTCTTCCACGACTTCGGGGCCGTAGCCTGCGATTTCAAACGCACGCAGCATGACATCCGGCAGATGGTTCCGAATGGCGCCCGAAGACAGCTCCACGCCGTTGCAGACGATGTCGTACTGATAGGCGTTGATCGTCAGCGGGTCCTGCGTGTTCAGCGCCTCAAGACCACCCTGCGGCATGGAGAACGGGTTGTGCGAGAAGTCGACCTTCCCGGTTTCCTCGTTCAGCTCATACATCGGGAAGTCCACGACCCAGCAGAAGCGGAACGCGTTCTTCTCGATCAGGTCCAGCTCGGTTGCGACCTTGGTGCGGACGACGCCGGAGAACCTGGCAACTTCGTCCCCCTTGCCTGCGGCGAAGAACACGGCGTCACCAGCCTTCAGGCCACAGATTTCACGGATGCTCTCGACGCGATCGGCTTCGAGGTTCTTGGCGATCGGCCCCTTGCCGCCTTCTTCTTCGAAGATGATGTAGCCCAGACCACCGGCACCGTTTTCACGGGCCCAACTGTTCAGCTTGTCGAAGAAGCCGCGCGGACGATCACCCGCACCCGGAGCCGGAATGGCGCGGATCTGGCCACCCGAGGCCGCGATCTTGGCGAACAGACCGAAACCGGAATCGCGGAACGCTTCCGTCACATCCTTGATGATTAGCGGGTTCCGCAGATCCGGCTTGTCGGAGCCGTAGTCACGCATGGCGTCGGCATACGGAATGCGCGGGAATGCGCCGTCCGTGATCTTCCAGCCTTCGGGCGTGAACTCGTTGAATACGCCGGCGAGGACGGGTTCGAGCACCGTGAAGACGTCTTCCTGCGTGACGAAGGACATCTCGAAATCGAGCTGATAGAACTCGCCCGGACTACGGTCGGCACGGGAGGCTTCATCGCGGAAGCAGGGGGCGATCTGGAAGTAGCGGTCGAAACCCGCAACCATGGCGAGTTGCTTGAACTGCTGCGGAGCCTGCGGCAGGGCGTAGAACTTGCCCGGATGCAGACGCGCCGGGACGAGGAAGTCCCGCGCGCCTTCGGGGGACGAAGCCGTCAGGATCGGGGTCTGGAACTCGGTAAAACCCTGCTCGATCATGCGGCGGCGCAGGCTCGTGATGACCTTGCTGCGGAGCATGATGTTCTGGTGCATCTTGTCGCGGCGCAGGTCGATGTAGCGGTACTTCAGGCGCAGGTCTTCGGGATAGTTCTCGTTTCCCGCCACCTGGAACGGCAGCACTTCAGCGCTGGAGCGGACCTCAAGGGCATCGGCCAGAACCTCGACGTCACCGGTCGGCAGGTTCGGGTTGCGCTGGGAGCCGTGACGCACCACGACCTTGCCGGTCACGGTAATGACGCTCTCGACGCGCAGGCGCTCGGCCTTTTCCAGCAGGTCCGTGCCGGCGGGAATGACGATCTGCGTGACGCCGTAATGGTCCCGCAGGTCGATGAACAGCAGGCCGCCATGATCGCGCTTGCTGTGCACCCAGCCGGAAAGACGGACAATCTGCCCGGCATTCTCCTCACGCAGGGCGCTACAGTCATGGGTGCGGTATGGATGCATGTCGGGCCTCTTCAACGTCCTGTGCGGATAAGTGGGCGCAGGAAGCCGGGACGGCCCTCTTATGTCAAGTTTTCTGCGACCTCGGAGGCGCGTTCAGGTCTTTTCCTGCATGAAACCATCGAAATCGACCGCAGCCCGCGCCATGTCGGCGGCATGCCCGGCCCCGGCCAACGCGATCGGCCTGCCGTCTTTGAGATAGGTCGCGAGGAACCTGAAACCGCGGATATCGCCTTCCAGCGTCACGTTATCAAAGCTCTCGCCCCATCCCAGAAGCTCGATCTTCTTACCGAACTGCTGCGTCCAGAACCACGGCATCGGCACGTTCGGGGTGTCATGTCCCATCATCGCGAGCGCGGCGATCCGCCCCTGCACTTCAGCATGACGCCAGTGCTCGATTCGCCGCGGTGCGCCGTCATGGAAAACGGCGGAGGCATCCCCGGCCGCATATACGCCGAAACAGACCCCGGCCTCGCCGCCTCTGGTCACGCGCATCTGACCGTTCACGACAATCGCACCGCTCTCATCGCGCTCCAGACCCGACACATAATCCGTGGCGGGTGTCACACCCACGCCCAGCAGCACGAAAGCGGCAGGCAGACGGGTGCCGTCGTCGAGTTCCACACCGGACGCCGTTCCATCCCTGCCGTCCTCGGCATAGATTTTCGTGACCCGCGCATCCGAGACAAATGCCACGCCGTTTTCTTCATGAAGCTGCCGCAGACGGATACCAATTTCCCGACCGAACTGCTTTTCCATCGGGATCTCGCTGTCGGAGATGATGGTCACGCCCACACCGCGCTGACGCAGGGACGAAGCCGTTTCGAGCCCGATGAACCCTGCCCCCACGATCGTTACCGCCAGATCGGGATCCAGAATGGCGCCGATCCGTTCCGCATCCGCCTCACGATGCAGCGTGTAGACGCCCTTCATGTCCACGCCCGGAATATCCGGCTTTCTGGTCACGGCCCCCGTGGCGATCAGGACATGATCGGCCGTCAGTTCCGTCCCGTCCTGTAGTCTGGCCGTGCGGGTCTGCGGATCGAACCACGCCACATGTCCGCGGACACGGGTAATGCCGCGTTCGCTGTAGAACTCCTCGTCGCGCACCGGCGGCGCGTGTGCCTTTTCGGATTCGCTGACGAGGACGGTCTTGCTCAGGGCCGTGCGGTCGTAAGGAAGATCCTTTTCCTCGCTGAGCATCGTGATGGTGCCGGCAAATCCCTCTGCCCGAAGCGTCACCGCCGCGCTGACGGCCGCGGCTCCGGCTCCGAGAAGCAGAACGCTCTCGTTTTCCTGCCGTTTTTCCGGAGCCTGACGCTGCTTCGCCCTCAGCCCGACCAGAACCCGGCCATCAACGATCTGGACCGGGTACTGCGGCAGGGGATCAAGTGCCAGTGGTTCGACGAGGCTGCCATCCGTCGCATCAAAAACCGCCTTGTGCCACGGACAGACCAGCACGCTGCCTTTTTCCGTCCTGCAAAAAGCCCCCTGCTCCAGCGGCGCCTCCTTATGAGGACATTTTCCGGCGAAACCATGCACATTCTCCCCATCCCGGATGAGAACCACCGGCGTGCCATCCAGGGAAAACGGCGTAATCGCCCCGTCTTCAAGCGCATCAAAAGCGCAGAGATCGCGGAAATCGGCGTTCGGGGCGGATTGGGACATCGGATATGGCCTCCCGGCTGGGAAATGGGGACAGTCATGAAAGCGAACGCAGCATAGGCCGCCGGGTTGGCAAACATCAAAAAACCCGCCCGGACACGCGGTCCGGACGGGCTTTGAATGATGCCTGCCTGAGAGGGGCAGCCTCAGAACATGTCGTCGAAGCCGCCGCCGTCACCGCCACCGAAATCTCCGCCACCGCCAGCATCACCGCCGCCAAAGTCGGAATCGGAGAAGCTGCCGGCATCGGTCCCGGCGCCGCCGAAAGGATCGGAGGCCGAGGCATCACCGCCATAGTTGTTGATGATGGTGTCACCACCCGCGCCCCAGCCACCGGCAGCGTCGCCACCACCATGATGATCGGAGAACAGACCTTCGAGCGCATTGGCGGCCATCATACCGCCAGCCACACCCGCGGCTGTCGTCAGGGCCGAGCCAAGGAAGCCCGAACCACCGCGCTGGAACATACCCGGCTGATAGCCCGGCGGATAGGCATATTGCTGCTGCGGCATGAAGTTCGGCGGCGGAGTGGCCTGCGAACCCCAGCCCGGCGGCGGTGCCGACTGCTGCGGACGGTTGCCGCCACCGAACAGACCACCGAACAGCCCGGGCCTGGAACCGCCCGACTGCTGCACCTGCGCAAGCTGCTGCTGGGCCTGCTGAAGCTGGAACTCAAGCTGGCGGATACGGTTCTGCGCCTGTGCAAGCGCCGCTTCCTGCACCACGGCCATCTGGGTGATGCGATAGCGGGCTTCCGGATATTTCTGGAAGTTGTCGGCAATGAAGCGGTCGGCTTCAGGGTCGATCGGCGGCAGGGGCGCGGCCGGTGGCTGTCCAGGCCCCGTGACCTGCGGCCCTCCCCCGACACGGGCGACGAAACGGGCGATCAGATCGCGTTCTTCGTTGTTCATCGTCATCATCCTTCCAGATGAAGAAATTGCAGAGCGTCAATCATATGATGCACCCGCGCCCAGTCTACAAGATCGGCGAAAGGACGCTCCCTTCCGGTTGAGGGCCTGTGCCTGTAAGGTGCGCCAGATTTCTGCCAACCGGAGCCTATCGAATTGTCTGCGACCCGGCCGCTCTGCTTTCAGGACCTGATCCTGCGCCTTCATCAATTCTGGTCCGAGAAGGGCTGCGCCATTTTGCAGCCCTACGATACCGAACTCGGAGCAGGCACGCTCTCCCCTCACACCACGCTTCGCGCGCTCGGTCCCAAGCCGTGGGCCGCCGCCTATGTGCAGCCCTGCCGCCGTCCGTCTGATGGCCGCTATGGCGAGAACCCGAACCGTCTTCAGCACTATTACCAGTATCAGGTGCTGCTCAAGCCAACACCGGAAGACAGCCAGCAGCTTCTGCTCGACAGCTATCGCGCCATCGGGATCGACCCCGAACTGCACGATATCCGATTCGTCGAAGATGACTGGGAAAATCCGACCATCGGCGCCTGGGGACTGGGCTGGGAAGTCTGGTGTGACGGGATGGAAGTCTCGCAGTTCACCTATTTCCAGCAGGTTGGCGGCATTCCGACCGTCATGCCGTCGACGGAGCTGACCTACGGGCTTGAGCGTCTGGCGATGTATGTGCAGGGCGTCGAGAACGTCTACGACCTCGATTTCAACGGCCACGGCCTGAGCTATGGCGACGTGTTCCTGCGTGCCGAGCAGGACTATTCGCGCCATAATTTCGAACTCGCCGACACGCAGATGCTGCTGACCCATTTCAACGATGCCGAGCGTGAGTCCCTGCGTCTGGCCGAGGCGGGCGTCGCCCAGCCCGCCTATGACCAGTGCCTCAAGGCCTCGCATCTGTTCAATCTGCTCGATGCGCGGGGCGTGATTTCCGTGTCCGAGCGCGCCTCCTATATCGGGCGCGTCCGAGCGCTTGCCAAAGCCGCCTGCGACGCCTGGCTCGCCGGTGAGGAGGAGACGTCCCATGGCTGAACTCTTTATCGAACTGTTCAGCGAGGAAATCCCCTCCGGCATGCAGGCCCGCGCGGCCGATGATCTGGGTTCGCTGCTGACGAAGGCGCTGGATGGCCTGAACCCGCGCGATCTGCGCACGTTCTTCGGCGCCCGTCGCATTGCTGCGGTTCTGACCGTCGATGCCGAAATCCCGGCCCGCAGCGTATCCGAACGTGGCCCGCGCGAAGGTGCGCCGGAAAAAGCGCTGGAAGGCTTCACCCGCAAGCATGGCGTCACACCGACGGATCTGACGCTGGAAAACGGCTTCTGGGTTCTGAACAAGTCGCTCGATCCGGTGAGCGCGGAAAGCCGCGTATCCGAGGCCGTGCCGGATCTGCTATGGAAGTTCCCCTGGCCGAAATCCATGCGCTGGGGTGCGGGATCGAACTTCACCTGGGTTCGTCCACTGCGCCGGATCGCGTGCCTGCTGGACGGGCATGTCGTACCGTTCGCCCTCGCCCGTGACGGAGATGACGCGCATGGTCTGAAGGCGTCCAACCTCTCCGAAGGCCATCGCTTCCTTGCACCCGGCGCGTTCGAGATCCTGTCCGCCTCGCAGTGGCAGGACGAGCTTGAAACGCGCTCGGTCATCGTGGACATGGACAGCCGCCGCGACATGGTGCGCACCGGCGTGGCGCGCCTGGCAGACCAGCATGGCATTACGGTCGTGCAGGATGACGGGCTGGTCGATGAAGTCTGCGGGCTGGTCGAATATCCGGTGCCGCTGCTGGGTAAAATCGACGCGGCGTTCATGGATCTGCCTGCGGAAGTGATGCAGGTCTCCATGCGGATCAACCAGCGCTATTTCGCCCTGCGCAATCCGGACGGCAAAGCCGCGCCGTACTTCGCATTCGTCGGCAATCTGCCGTTCAAGGACGGCGGCAAGCTGACCACGGCGGGCAATGAGCGCGTGCTTCGCGCCCGTTTTGCCGATGCGCGGCATTTCTGGGATCTGGACCGCAAGACGAAACTGGCCGACCGGGTTCCGGCTCTTGCGGCCGTGACGTTCCATGCCAGACTCGGCACACAGGCTGAACGCGCCGAGCGGATCTCGAAGCTTGCGGGCACCGTAGCGCAGGCCATGGGGCTTGATGGCGCGCAGATCGCCCAGGCCGAACGCGCGGGTCTGCTGGCCAAGGCGGATCTGACGACCGGGATGGTCGGCGAGTTCCCCGAGCTTCAGGGCGTCATGGGCGGCTATTACGCCGCGCATGATGGCGAGGACGAGGCCGTGTCCCGTGCCGTGGCCGAGCATTACCTGCCACGCGGCCAGTCCGATGAGACGGCCAAAGCGCCGGTTTCGGTCGCTGTGGCTCTTGCGGACCGGCTGGACCTGCTGGCCGGCTTCTTTGCCATCGGTGAACTGCCGAGTGGTTCGGGCGATCCGTATGCGCTGCGCCGTGCAGCACTCGGCATCATCCGCACGATCCGTGACAACGGGCTGCGTCTGGACCTGACGGAACTGTTCGCACAGGCCGCCAATGGCAGGACGGGTGGCGAACTGGCCAAGCTGCCGGACTTCATTGCCGAGCGTCTGCGCGTGCAGCTTCGCAGCGAGGGCGAACGGCATGACGTGCTGGCCGCAACGCTGGCCGGTAGTCTCGATGGCGATCTGGTGCGACTTCTGGCCCGGACCTCGGCGCTCTCGGAGATGATCCAGACGGAAGACGGGCGCAACCTGCTCGCCGCCGCCAAGCGTGCCGCCAACATCCTGCGCATCGAGGACAAGAAGGACGGTCCGCATACCGGCGCGCCCGATCCGTCTCTCTATACGCAGGACGAGGAACGCGCTCTCGCTACGGGTCTGGATCAGGCCGTCCCCGCGATTGAAACAGCTCTCAAAGAAGAGCGTTTCACTGATGCGATGCAGGCCATTGCGGCCCTGCGCCCGACGCTGGACCGGTTCTTCGAAGCGGTGACGGTCAATGCGCCCGAGCCGGAAGTGCGGGCCAACCGCCTCAAACTGCTGTCCCGCTTCCGCGAGACAACATCCCTGATCGCCGATTTCGGCCAGATCGAGGGCTGAGACGATGGGAGCGTGGTGGTCCGGGTCCGTCACCACGCTTCCCACGATGGAATAGAGCGCGTCCCCCAGCGGACCGGATGCGGATACTCTCCAAATCAGCCCTCCATGTCTCCCAAACGTGACTGCCTTTAGCGCACAAGATGGTTCATATCTGAACATCTCTTCCTACGTTGCGCAGATGAAAGAGGCACAGCCATGGTCGGCATGTCCACTCCTCAGACGACTGAAGCTCTGGTGATTCATGAAAAGGGCGATCTGCGGCTTGAGGCTGTTTCCGTCCCGCCGCTCAAAGCGGGACAGGTTCTGGTGCGCCCCGCCTGGGGCGGCATCTGTGGATCAGACATGCATTATTTCCTGCATGGCGGCGCGGGGGCTTCCGTTTTGCGTGAGCCGATGATTCTGGGCCACGAGATTTCCGGAATCGTGGAAGCTGTTGGCCCGGACGAAACGCGCTTCCGAATTGGGGATGCGGTTGCCATTCATCCCGCCCGGCCCTGTGGACACTGCCCTGAGTGCGAACGCGGCGCGAAACATCTCTGCCAGAACATGCGCTTTTTTGGCAGCGCGGCGTTTCTTCCCCATACGAATGGTGGTTTTCGGCGGGACATGGTCGTCGAAGCATCCCAGCTTTATCCGCTGCCAGCGGGTCTGGACGTCAAGCGCGCCAGCCTTGCCGAACCTTTCTCCGTGGCGCTGCATGCCATTACCCGCGCTGGCGATGTCAAAGACAAACGCATCCTGGTCCAGGGCGCAGGCCCAATTGGCGCCCTGATCATCGCCGGACTGAAAGTGACTGGTGCTTCAGAAATCGTCGCGACCGATCTTCAGGACTTTGCGCTGGATGTTGCGCGCAAGCTGGGTGCGACCACGACCATCAACACGGCCCGTGATAATCATGACACGGAATATGACATCGTCTTTGAAGCGACAGGTGTCATTCCTGCCCTTCCCACAGCCATCGCGCGTACGCGCAAAGGCGGGATCCTTGTGCAGGTAGGGATTTTTCCACCAGGGGATGTGCCCGCCCCCCTGGGACAGATTATTGCACGGGAAATCGACTACCGGGGAACATTCCGCTTCGATGAAGAGTTCGCGGAGGCGCTCAAGATCCTGGCGGATAATCCGTGGATTGCGGATGGTCTCGTCACCCACAGCTTTCCACTCACTCAGTATAAAGCCGCTTTTGACGCTTCTCTGGACCGGAAAAGCTCGTCCAAGGTTCTTCTTGAACTCTGAAAGATCAGTCCTCATCGTCTTCCTGACCCGGATCACGCTCGTTTCGGTGAACCCAGGCGGACATGAGCAGGCCGAAGCCGAACATCATCGTCAGCATGGCCGAACCACCATAGGAAATCAGCGGCAGCGGCACCCCCCCGACCGGGATCGCCCCCATGACCATCGACAGGTTCACGGCGCAGTACAGGAAGAAATCCATCGCAATGCCCAGACCCAGCAGGCGCCCGAACTGATTGCGGCTGCGGATCGCAATGAGCATCCCCCCCATGACGAGCGTTCCGAGCAGGGTGATGACGGCGATCCCGCCGACAAAACCCCATTCTTCCCCGATCATGGTGAAGATGAAGTCCGTCTGTTTTTCCGGCAGGAAATTCAGCTGTCCCTGACTGCCATGCAGGTATCCCTCGCCCCACACACCGCCTGATCCGAGCGCGATCTTGGACTGGATGATGTTGTAGCCCGCACCGAGCGGGTCATGTTCGGGGTGCAGGAAGGTGTCGATCCGGGCCTTCTGGTAGTCGTGCAGATGGCTGTAGATGAACTTTCCCATGAACGGCAGCGGCGCCACGAGCAGCGCGATCTGCCACAGCCGCATCCCGGCCGCGAAGAACATCGTCGCTCCGATGAGGCCGATGATGGTGGCCGTTCCGAGGTTGGGCTCCTTGAGCACCAGCAGAACCGGCAGCAATGTCAGGAGCGCGGGCGGGATCAGGCGCAGCGGATTGCCCATCCGCTCGTTGCCAATGCGATGAAACCAGGTCGCCAGCATCAGGACGAGGCCGATCTTGGCGAATTCGGAAGGCTGGAACTGCATGCCCGCCAGATTGATCCAGCGCTCAGCCCCCTTCCCCACATGCCCCATCCGCAGCACGAGGGCGAGGAGCGTGACCGAGAGCAGATAGAGCGGGACCGACGCCATGCGCAAAATACGCGGACTGACGAGCGAAACAGCGATCATCATCACCAGCCCAAAGCCGAACCGCACCATCTGCGGCCCGGCAAACGGCTTTGCCGAGCCACCGCCCGCGGAATAGAGCGCGATATAGCCCACACCCGCCAGCACACAGACCAGCAGGACATACAGCCAGTTGACCTGAAGCAGACGTGCCATCGGGCGGAAATCGGGTTCGGCCCGCAGGAGCCGCCGGTCGGACTTGAGAAAGCCGAACGTGTTCAGGCCGTTGCGTTTCATTGCGTCGCTCCCCGCTCCGACTGATCGTCTGCAACGGGACTATCCGTGGGAGCGGAAGCGCTTGCTTCGACAGGGACGGACGGCGTTTGCGTCTCCGCAGGTGGTTGTGGAGCGGCAGGCCGGACGTCGCTGGCCGGATCGCGCAGCAGGGTATCGGTCATAATGAGTTTGGCGAGCGGAGCGGCTTCGTCCGCGCCTGCATTGCCATGTTCCACCACCACCGCGACGGCATATTTCGGGTTATCGTATGGCGCAAAGCAGATGAACAGCGCATGGGGACGGTATTCCCACGGCAGGCTCATGGAATTGAAATGCCCGGATTCACGCAGTGCCCGCGACACGCGCCGGACCTGCGCCGAGCCTGTCTTTCCGGCCATCTGGATGCCCGGCAGATCCAGACGTGCCTTGGGGGCGGTGCCATGCGGTTCGTTGACGACCGCAAACATACCGCCGCGCACGACATCCAGAAATGCCGGTGACAGATCGACCTTTGGCACCGTTTCGTCCGGTGCCATGGCGGAAAGCTGGCCCCTGGTCGGCCGCCTCAGATGCGGCTGAATGTTTCGGCCCGATGCGATACGGGAGGCATAGGTCGCAAGTTCCAGAGGCGTGACCTGCACGAAGCCCTGCCCGATACCGGCATTGACCGTGTCGCCACCGTTCCAGTGGAAACCGTGCTTCTGCCGCCATTCCGGCGTAGGAATGACACCGGAGCGGACATGCGGCAGTTCGATCCCCAGCTTGACGCCCAGCCCCATCGCATTGCCCACGGCCTGGATCGGGTCCATGCCGCAGCGGCGGGCCACTTCGTAGAAATAGACATCGCAGGAATATTTCAGACCTTCGCGCATGTTGATGAGGCCATGGCCCCAGCGGTTCCAGCAATGAAAGCGCACCCCGCCGAGATCGTAATATCCCGGACAGTTGAAACGGTCCTGCGCCGTAACGGAACCGGATTTCAGGGCTGCAAGGGCCACGGCGGGCTTGAAGGTCGAACCGGGCGGATAAAGACCGGACACGGCCTTGTCCACCAGCGGCGTGCGCGGGTCATTCGCCCATTCATTCCACTGCGCGTGGCTGACACCGGAGTCAAACAGCGACGGATCGAAGGACGGTGTGCTGACCATCGCCATCACCTCGCCATTGCGGCAGTCCATGACCACCGCACTGGCCACACGATCTTCAAGGCGGTTGAGCACCTGCTGCTGGAGCACGGAATCCAGCGTCAGGCGGACATCCTCGCCCTGCTGGCCTTCCACGCGATCGATCTCGCCAATGACACGACCGACCGCGTTGACTTCCATCTCAACGGAGCCTGGCTCTCCGCGCAGCACGGCCTCCTGCGTCTGCTCGATCCCGGCACGTCCGACGCGCATGCCCGGAAGCGAGAGCGTCGTGTCCCGGGCCACGTCCTCTTCGTTGGGAGGGGCGACATAGCCCACAATATGGGCCGTCAGGTCCTTGAACGGATAAAGCCGCGTCGATCCGACATCGACCAATACGCCCGGCAGCGAGGGCGCATTGAGTTCAATGCGCGCCATGTCGTCCCAGGACAGGAATTCGTGCAGCGTGACGGGGACGTATTTGTGGACGTGGCGCAGATCACGCTCGATACGCGCGCGGTCATGCTCGTCCAACGGTACAATCTGGGAAAAACGCTCGATGACGGCCGGAATATCGGTCGTTTCTTCCGGCATCAGAAGCGCGCGCCAGCTCACCTTGTTATCTGCCAGCGCCACACCGAAACGGTCATGGATTGTGCCTCGCGCCGGAGCGAGCAGGCGTTTGCTGGTCCGGTTACGCTCGGCAAGCTGGCGCAGATGCCCCCCGTCCACGACCTGAAGTGTGTAGAGCCTCCGCCCCAACACTCCCAGAACCCCGGCCTGCACCGCCATGACCAGCAGCGCCCGGCGCGTGAAGACGCCACGCCCCGATCGCACGGGCTCAGCCTGGTGCTTGTGGCGTATCCGCGGCCGGAAAGGGTTGTTTCGGAAAAACATCAGCGCAGGAATTCAGAATCCGGAAAAGAAAGCGGCTCTCCGCACGGGCACAGGGCGTGCGGAACACGAAAGACGCTGTCAGGCCTGATCGGGATTGGCAAATGTGCGACGTCCCCAGACAAACAGCGCGGTCAGACTGGGATAGATACCGATTGTCAGCGCTGCCTGAAAGAGGCCGGGTACAGGAGAAAGGAGCGCCAGGGCATGCAGGCATACGAGCGCCCACTGGAAAAAGGAGGCAAGGGCGGCAAAAACACTGAAGATCAGCCAGCCCGCGATGAAGCCCAGACGCGACAGGCCATAACGCCAGTGATGCGCCACACCGTAGATCACCAGCAGGGACAGCAGCACGGTTCCCGGCGGCCCGAAGCTGAAGATCTCCACCACCAGTCCGCACAGGAAAACGGCCAGCGCCGGCATGGAGCGCGGACGGCTGAAGGTCCAGAACCAGACCGTACACATCGCGATCCCGAACTGGAGCTGCGCCTGTCCGGGGATCCCGAACGGCGCGGACAGCAGGATCGCGGAAAACACGATGAACAGAGAGGGCATAGCCGTTCGGGCCACCCTGTCGAGCGCACGGCGGAAAGTCTGTTTCGGCTCGACGGCGGAATGCAGATGCGGCGTGGAGTTTTCGGCGACCATGGCGCTTACTGCCCTCCCCGTCCCGACATGTCCGACAGGCTGGGCAGCCATGAGAACGGCAGGGGACCAGTCAGAGGGTTCTGGGGCTGCTTCTTCACGCGCACGCGTCCGGGGGCATCCGGGGCTTGCGAATCGTCATCGCCGTAATCGAACACGCGGACGATATCCAGCCGGTCCAGATCCGCATCCGGCACCACAACCGGCCGGTTGGGCGCACTGTAATGGACCGTGCCCACAGGCAGCCCCGCCGGCATCGTGCTCTGGCCGCGGGTTTCCACGCGCTCGCCTTCAACAGGATGATGGTCCTGCGGATAGAAAATCAGGCGCGGCGATGCCGTATCATCCCCGGCCATGATCGCATCGCCATGCGAGCTTCCGAGCGTAACGGGAATGCGGCTCGCGTCGTCATTGATCATCAGGACGCGGACCGTATGGGGCCCGACCTCCGTGACACGCCCCAGCAACCCCGCGGCATCCAGCGCGACATCCCCGACCCGGACATCATGCCCGCTGCCCACGTCCAGCAGAACGGCGCGGGAATAGGGGCCGCCATCGTCGCGCGTCACCCGACCGGTCACATACTGGGGCACCGTCTCGGGGATCCAGTGCAGACTTTTCTTGAGGCGGCCATTTTCCGCCGCGAGCGCCACGGCAACATCATACCAGTGCCGCAGGGCACGGTTTTCGTCCCGCAGACGGGCATTTTCCCTCGCCAGATCCGTTGCGCCGCGCAGATCCGTCAACCAGACTTTTACCCGCTCCTGCGGCCAGACCAGTCCATGATAGGCCGGTGCCATGAAATCCGTCGCCATCAGACGCACCCCGTCAACGGCAGGACGACGAACCAGTCCGAGAAGGACAAGCCCGACCGCCAGCAGAATCAGGAGAGGCAGGACCGCCTTTGCAAGCACCTGCCGGGCATGGATGGATAACATCCGGCGTCAGCCAAGTCCTCAGTACATGCTGCTCAAAACACTGCGCAGACGACGCATTTCCTCAAGCGCCCGTCCCGTTCCGAGGGCCACACAGGACAGGGCGTTCTCCGCAACCGTCACGGGCAGACCGGTATACAGACGCAGCACTTCGTCCAGACGATACAGCAGCGCGCCGCCACCGGACAGGACGATGCCCTTGTCCACGATGTCGGCAGCCAGTTCGGGTGGCGTGTTCTCAAGCGCGGTCGTCACGGCATCAACGATCTGCATGACAGGTTCAGCCAGACTCTCGGCAATCTGGGCCTGGCTGACGATCACTTCGCGCGGCACACCGTTGATGAGGTCACGACCCTTGATTTCCGTCAGCGGACCGTCGGGGTTCGCGGGATCATCCGGCATCATGGCCGAGCCGAGTTCGATCTTGATACGCTCTGCCGAACTCTCGCCGACCAGAAGATTATAGGTCTTGCGGATATAGGAGATGATGGCTTCATCCATCTTGTCCCCACCCACGCGCGCCGAACGCGCATAGACGATGCCGCCAAGCGAAATCACGGCCACTTCCGTCGTGCCGCCACCGATATCCACGATCATGCTGCCCGAAGGTTCCGTGACCGGAAGGCCCGCGCCGATGGCTGCCGCCATGGGCTCCTCGATCAGCATCACCTTGCGCGCACCCGCGCTCTCGGCACTTTCCTGAATTGCGCGGCGTTCCACCGCTGTAGCGCCGGAGGGCACGCAGATGATGATCTGCGGGCTGGCGAAAGCGCGGCGATTATGAACCTTGCGGATGAAATGCTTGATCATTTCTTCCGCGACTTCGAAATCCGCGATCACACCATCGCGCAGCGGACGGATGGCCGTGATGTTTCCAGGCGTACGGCCGACCATCTGCTTGGCTTCGTTACCAACCGCAAGAACCTGTTTCTTGCCACGCACTTCGGCAATCGCCACAACCGAGGGTTCATCGAGGACAATACCACGCCCCTTGACATAAACGAGCGTGTTGGCAGTGCCGAGGTCGATGGCCATGTCGGCAGACATGAGACCCAGCAGACGAGAGAACATCCAAAACTCCTGGCGCGGCTCTGTGTGGGGGACAGATGGCGGATCGTGATTGCGGGGCGGCTCCCCGCGGGTGGACTTAACCAGACACGACAGGTTCAGCAAGGCCCGGAGTGTCAATATAATGCGCCTGATCTTAATGACCCCATCTTAATGAATCGTACAGATCCCATCGGTGACATGGAAAAAAATAATCGTGCGCCCCGATCCTGCCACCCTTCCGTCACGTTCTATGTATCTAGATTCGATAAACCGTTCCCGCGTGCCGGTCGTCGGACTGTGGAGCGGAATGTCAAACAGGATATTTTGTCATGAAAACCTTCACAACACCCCGCTTTCTGGCAGCTCTGGCGCTTTGCGGTGTGGCCCTTACAGGCTGTGGCAGCCCGTATGACAGTGGCGCACGCGCCGGATCGGGCGCCCTGATCGGCGGTGCCGGCGGCGCGGCCATTGGCGCGCTGGCCGGCGGCGGCACAGGTGCGGCCATCGGGGCACTTGCCGGAGCAGGCACAGGTGCGGCAGTTGGTGCAGCGACAACGCCCAACCGCCCACGCAACGGATATTGAGCTATAAGCAGCGCTCTCTTCCGTTAAAGACGATCAAGGATTCGGACTATGAGGACCGCTTTTTCCCATTCTGCCCTGCGCGGTACGGCGCTGGTCGGAGCATTCACCACGATCATGGCTCTGGGGGGATGTGAAGGGAATTATAACCCAGGCTCGCGCGCACTGGGAGGCGGCCTTCTGGGTGGTGGCGCCGGCGCGGCCATCGGCGCTCTCGCCGGCGGTGGCCGTGGCGCGGCCATCGGCGCTTTGGCGGGCGGCGTTCTGGGCGCGGGCGCGGGCGCGATCACCACGCCCAACCGTCCTGGCTATCAGAGCGGTTATGTCAACGGCCAGCAGCAGGGCTATTACAACGGCCAGCAAGGCGCCTATCAGCGGCAGCAGGGGCAGTACATGCAGCCCCAGTACCAGTGCCCGCCCAACACGAACTGCCAGTGTCCGGCCAACAGCGGATATTCCCAGCAGGGTGGCTATCAGCAGCAGCCGGCCCAGAACTATCAGGGCGGTTACGGTTACTGAGACCTGACGTCTGAAACCATCGGTCTCAGATCATTCTCAGACCGATGATCGCCAGGAGGATGCCCACAAACCATCTCTGTGCATCCTCCGGCAGACGTCCCGCCAGCAGCGTCCCAAGCAGAATGCCCGGAATAGACCCCGTGAGCAGCTCCACCAGCACAACGGTATCAACCGCGCCCTGAAGCCAGTGCCCGCCACCGGCCAGAAGCGCCAGCGGAACAGCATGAGCGATATCCGTCGCCACGAGTTCCCTCGTACTCACCCGTGGATAAAGCACCGTCAGCGCCGCCATTCCGATGGCCCCTGCCCCCACCGACGAGAGCGTCACCAGCGTGCCCAGTACGACACCCAGAAAAACCGTCAGCGCATCGACCGTCCGTGGGCGGAGTGTCCCCGCAGCGACGGACCATGCCTGCAACCATGGCTTGAACAGGATGGCGGGAACCGTCAGCAGGAGCGCCACGCCCAGCACTTCGGTAATCAGCTTTGAGACAAACGGACTCGGACCGAAGTGACGCAGAAAAATCAGGCACAGGAATCCTGCGGGGAGGCTGCCGGCCATCTGAATAAAAACGATTCTCCATCGTACAACATCATGATGACGATTAAGAAGCGTGCCGAAGATCTTGGTGATGGCGGCATAAAGAAGATCCGTCCCCACAGCTAACTGAGGTTTGACGCCAAAAAGCAGGATCAGCAGCGGTGTCATCAGGGAACCGCCGCCCACACCGGTCATTCCCACCAGAAAACCAACCAGCAGTCCTGAAAGCGTATAAAGCCATGAATGCGGCATGACGATCCCTTATTCCACAGATAAGGGGACCATACCGATCGTTATATGTTTGTCTACTTCTTATATAAACTATTATATTTAGTTGTTTATATCCGCATAAAAAAACAGGCATGCAGGTCTCCCCGCATGCCTGTTTCGTGAAAGAGCCCCGTTCCTAAGGATCAGGACAGCGCTTCGGGCTCCGTCCGCTCACGCTTGGTCAGCAGCTTGTTCAGCGCATGGATATAGGCGCGGACAGCAGACACCACCGTATCGGCATCAGCCCCCTGCCCGTCCACGAGCTTGCCGTTTTCCTGCAAACGGACCGTCGTGCGCGCCTGGGCATCCGTGCCTTCGGTGACATTGGCGACCGAGAACAGCGCCAGTTCGGCCGTATGCGGGAATGCTTCGCCAATGGCGCGGAAAGCCGCATCGACCGGTCCGTTGCCGCTGACGGCCGCATACTGGATGGCGCCATCGACGCTGATTTCGAGCTTGGCGTGGGATTTCTGCTTCGTGCCGGACGCCAGCTCCAGCGAAATCAGATGGACCCGCTCGTGATCGCGGCTCTCATCATCAACGAGCGCGCGGATATCGTCATCGAACACGACCTTCTTGCTGTCGGCCAGATCCTTGAAACGCGCGAAGGCGGCGTTCAGGGCCTCGTCCTCCAGCGGCGGGTAGCCGAGCTGCGCCAGCTTGTCACGGAACGCCGCGCGGCCGGAATGCTTGCCCATGACCAGCGAGGTCTTGTTCCAGCCCACGCTCTCCGGCGTCATGATTTCGTAGGTCGCGGCGTTTTTCAGGATCCCGTCCTGATGGATACCACTTTCATGCGCGAATGCATTACGTCCGACGATGGCCTTGTTCGGCTGCACGTCAAAACCCGTGATCGTCGCCAGCATACGGGACATGCCCAGCAGCTTCGTCGTCTCGATCCCGGTCGTCTTGCCGTACTGGTCGTGACGGGTCCGCAGAGCCATGACGATTTCTTCAAGCGCCGCATTGCCCGCGCGTTCGCCGATGCCGTTGATCGTGCATTCGATCTGACGGGCGCCACCTTCGACAGAGGCCAGCGTGTTGGCGACGCCGAGACCCAGATCGTTGTGGTTATGCGCGGAGAAAATCACCTGATCCGCACCCGGCACGCGCTCACGCAGCATGGTGAAGATCGCGCGCATTTCTTCCGGTGTGGCAAAGCCGACCGTATCGGGGATGTTGATCGTGTTCGCGCCATTGCGGATCGCCATTTCGACGCAACGGCACAGAAAATCGGGATCGGTTCGCGAACCGTCTTCGGCCGACCATTCCACATCATCCGTGTACTGCCGGGCCTTCTGGTTGCCCGAGGCAATAATGTCCAGAACCGTCTCCGGCTCCATCCGCAGCTTGTATTTCATGTGCAGCGGAGATGTGGAAATAAAGTTGTGAATACGCGGACGCTCAGCTTTCTTCAGCGCCTCGCCACAGGATTCGATATCGCGCTTGCCGCCACTACGGGCCAGACCGCAGATCACCGATCCACGAACGTCCTCGGCAATCCGGCGGACGCTCTCGAAATCGCCTTCGGACGCCACGGGGAACCCGGCCTCGATCACGTCCACACCCAGAGCACTCAGCGCATGGGCCATGCGGAGCTTCTCTTCGAGGTTCATCGAAAAGCCGGGGGACTGCTCGCCGTCGCGCAGCGTGGTATCGAAAATGATGACGCGGTCGTCGGCGACGCTACCGAAGGACGGGTGATGGAAAGTCATGATGGAGATCGTCTCGTCTGGTTCAGGGTGGCTTTCGGTCTGTTATCCCCTGAACGCAACGGAGCGCTGTCCGCCTAGAATAAGGCGTTCAGGGGCCGATAAGTCGAAGCGAGAGGATCGAAAGAAACGTCATGGCTGCGTTCAATGACCGATTCTTGCGCCATGCGCAACCCGCATGAACATAAAGCCTCCAATGCAAAAACATTGGGTCAGCCTGTCATGACGCCCACATTCGTTGCAAAATAACGGTCTATGGCCGTTTTCATTGCGCTGGCGACCTGGGTACGATGTACGGCGTGACGCAGGGCCGCTTCGTCCAGCCGGTTGGACATGAAACCCATCTCCACCAGAACGGAGGGGATCTCCGAGGATTTCAGAACCACGAACGCCGCATGGCGGGCCGGATGGGTCAGTAGCCCGATTCTGTTTCGGAACGAGTTCACTACGCTGGCTGCCATATGTGCGGAACCCCGGCGTGTCTCTTCCGAGACGAGGCTTGCCAGAATCTGCTGTACATCCGGCGACATGCCGTGAAAGGCGGGTCCGGCGAAGCGGTCCGCGCTGTTCTCCGTCCGTGCGAGAGACGCCGTCTGGGCGTCGGATGCCCCGCCTGACAGTGTATAGACGCTTGCGCCCCGTACATTCCTGTCATGCAGAGCGTCGGCATGCATGGAAATAAAGAGATGGGCCTGATGTCGCTGCGCCATTTCGACGCGCCCCTCCAGCGGAATGAAACGGTCTTCAGAGCGCGTCATCGCCACCCGGTAACGCCCCGAGGCCAGAAGCTGACGGCTCAGTTCCGAGGCTGCGGCTTCGGCAATATGTTTTTCATAGGTGCCGGAAATCCCGATCGCCCCCGGGTCTTTGCCTCCATGCCCAGGATCCAGCATCACCAGTGGTTTCGGAGGGGCTGCCCCTTTATGAATGGCCGGCGCATGAAGTTTTGCATGTGTCGCGTGGCGGGCCAGGGCAGTCCGGGGCGCCAGAAGGGAAGCACCCGACACACCAGCGCAGAAACCGCTGCTCAGGGCGCTGGTCAATGTACGTCGCGTCAGCATTGTCTGTGTCCCGATCCGTGCGATGAATGGCAGAAGCGATCATACAGCATCAGACCCTGTCAGGAACATGGCACAGACGTCCCGAAAACCGCCTTTCCCAATGCCGTGAAGGCGCAGGACGCCGGGATGGGAAATGGCACGCTTGCCACAGGCAGCGCTTTCGGTCATCCTGCGACGCAGGGACATGTAAAAGTACGGTCCGACCGGCCACGGGCTCAAGCCTTTCCCGTGCCGCTCCCGCCTTTTCCTGTTCCCGTCATGACGTCCCGTCGTTTGACAGATGCGCGAGTTGCCTTCCTCACGCTGTCCTGACCGGATCGAAGTGACGATCAAAGGACTCCGGTATGGCCCTCAGGGTCGTCCGGACAAGGTTTTTCATCCGGCTCCAGACTCTGGACCGGCCGTCTGTTCAGGGGACGAATGTCACTCAGCGTGCTTGCAGCGAACGACCTCACCGGAACGGGACCCAACGTGTCCCGCCGCTGTGCGTTCGGACTGCGCCGTTCCCTCCACCCCACACGATCTGACGTTCCACCCGGCCAAGGCAGCCATTGTGGAGCGTCGTGGAGTTCAGTATTCCATGACCAAGCGTATGCTCATCGACACCACACATGCGGAAGAAACGCGTGTTGTGGTCATGGATGGTGACCGCGTCGAAGATTACGACGTCGAGACATCGACCAAGAAGCAGCTCAAGGGCAATATCTATCTTGCCAAGGTCATTCGCGTAGAGCCGAGCCTTCAGGCCGCTTTCGTTGAATATGGCGGCAATCGCCACGGCTTCCTTGCCTTCAGCGAAATCCATCCCGACTATTTCCAGATCCCTGTCGCAGACCGCGAAAAGCTCCTCGCGCTCCAGGAAGAGGAAATCGCCGAGCGCGGTGAGTCTTCCGATGATGCCGAGACCGAAACGGTTGCCGAAGACGGCGAGGACGGCGACAACCAGGACCGTCGCGCCCCCGAGACCGTCGGCGGCGAGCACGACACGGGTGAGGAGAGCGCGTCATCGCGCCGCACGGCCCGTTTCCTGCGCAATTACAAGATCCAGGAAGTCATCCGCCGTCGTCAGGTACTGCTGGTGCAGGTCGTCAAGGAAGAGCGTGGCAACAAGGGCGCGGCCCTGACCACCTATATCTCCCTCGCCGGCCGCTACTGTGTCCTGATGCCAAACGCCCTGCGTGGCGGTGGCGTCTCGCGCAAGATCACGTCCGATTCCGACCGCCGCCGCCTGCGCGACGTGATCGCGGAGCTGGATCTGCCGAAATCCATGGCGATGATTGTTCGTACCGCCGGCGCAGGCCGTCCGGCCGCGGAAGTGACACGCGACTGCGAATATCTCCTCCAGCTCTGGGACGACATCCGCTCCCACGCCCTGTCCTCGGTTGCGCCGACGCTGGTCTATGAGGAAGCAAGCCTCATCAAGCGCGTCATCCGTGACCTGTATTCCAAGGACATCGAAGACATCCTGGTGGATGGTGAAGCGGCCTGGAAGAGCGCGCGCGAGTTCATGCGCCTGCTGATGCCAAGCAACGCCAACAAGGTGAAGCTCTGGCAGAACCGTGGCCAGAGCCTGTTCGCACGCTATAATGTCGAAGGCCATCTGGACGCAATGTTCTCGCCGACGGCCCGTCTGCCTTCGGGAGGCTATCTGGTCATCAACCAGACCGAAGCCCTTGTGGCCGTGGACGTGAACTCCGGCAAGTCCACTTCACAGCGCAATATCGAGGAAACGGCCCTGCGCACGAACCTCGAAGCCGCCGAGGAAGTCGCCCGTCAGCTTCGTCTGCGCGATCTGGCCGGCCTGGTCGTGATCGATTTCATCGACATGGAAAGCCGCCGTCACAACGCTCAGGTGGAGAAGCGCCTCAAGGAAGCCCTGCGCTCCGACCGGGCCCGCATCCAGGTCGGGCATATCTCGCATTTCGGCCTGCTCGAAATGTCCCGTCAGCGTCTGCGACCATCCATCGCCGAAGCCGTACTGACGCCCTGCCCCCACTGTCAGGGCACGGGTTTCATCCGGGGCACGGAAAGCTCGGCCCTGCACGTCCTGCGCGCCATCGACGAGGAAGGCGCGCGTCAGCGTTCGGCCGAGATCGAAGTGCATGTGGGCTCCGACATCGCGCTCTACATCCTCAATCACAAGCGCTCCTGGCTGGCCGATATCGAACGCCATCACCGCATGCAGGTGATCTTCCGCACCGAAGAGAACCTGGCCGCCACCGACATGCGCATTGAACGCCTGAAGCCCCAGACCGCCGCGCCCGAGCGGACTGTGGAACGGGCCCCTGAGACGGTGCGTACGATCGAAATCGTCGAGGAGCAGGCCCCCCTGGCCCTGCGATCGGAGACTCCGGTTGTCGATGCGGAAATCATCGAAGATGTCGGGCCTTCAGAGAGCGACGAAGAGGGCAATGGCGGTCGCCGTCGGCGCCGTCGGCGCCGTCGGGGCGGCCGGCGCGAACAGACTGGTGACATGCAGTCCGCCGACGCACATCAGGAGCACGACGCGCCCGTTCACGAGGAACGCGAGCCTGCGACAGCCGACCCCGCCGAAGAAAACGGCATCATCCCCGGTCGGCGCCGCACCCGCTTCAAGCGCGTGGTTCGCGAGACGGAAGGTGACGGCATGTCGTCCGCAGAGCCAGTTTCCGAAGACCGTCACGTGGCACAGCCGCGCTCCAGCGCTTCCGCAGAACGTTCGCCACGCCGCCGTGAGGAACGCGACGAGCGTCCCGTCACCCGTCGTTACACTGGTCCGACCCCCGCTGATCCGTTCGGCGGCAGCTTTGATATCTTCGATGTGATTGAACAGGCGGAGTTCGAAGGAACGACGCAGGCTTTGCAAACCGGTATCAGCGTGCCTGCGGAAATCGAGATCGAACAGACACCCGTTATCGAAACGGCGGTCGTGACGGAAGAACCGGCTGCCGAAGAGGCTCTCAAGCCCCGCCGGGGTCGGGGTCGTCGTCCGGCACGGGTGAAGACATCTGAAGCCACTCCTGCCGAGACAGCAGTGGAAACTCCGGTCGTCGAAGCCAGCCCTGCATCTTCTTCCAGCGAAGCGGAAGCAGTGGAAGAGGCTCCGAAACCGCGCCGCACACGGACACGCCGCGCCTCCAAGGCCAAGGCTGAGGACGCTGTGGCTCCTGTCGTTGAGCCTGCCCTCGAGGCTCCATCCACTCCTGCGGAAGTCATCGCCGAAGAAACGGTCGCGGAGGAGGCTCCCAAGCCAAAGCGGACCAGGGCCCGTCGGACGGCCAAGGCCAAGCCCGAGGCAGCCACGGCCGATGATGGCAATGTTCTGCAGCCGGTCAATATCGATGAAATCGCGCCGCCGAAGCGTCGCGTGGGCTGGTGGAAGCGCTGATTGCTCAGCGTTTTCCTCTTTCATGAAAAGGGCCGGTCGGGATATTCCGACCGGCCCTTTTTATTCGGTGTTACAATGCCTGACTAACGGCAGACGCTCTGTGCCCCTGTTGCTGCGATATAGGTCCCGGTTAGAGGCTGGAAGCAGGCATTGCGCGGACAGGAACTCGTGCTCGCCAGACTTTGCGGATAGACGGCCGCACCTGTCCGGGCCTGTTCCTGAAGCGCACTTCCGCAAAGCGGCGTGTCCAGGGGAGCGGATGGGTCATTGAACAGCTTTTTCTTCCCGTCCTCCGGGGTTTCGTCCACCAGTCCCGGTGCAAAATCCTGCGGCGGGATCTTCGCGTGAGTAACAGGACCGGCAGTACGCACGGGGCGCGCGGGCTGCTGGGCGCAGGCTGCAAGAATTGGCAGGGCAACGAGACTCAACCAGAACGAACGCATGCAGACTCCGGATCACAGATCAGGTGGATGAAAGATTTACAATCCAAGATCGCCCTGCGGCGACAGGCTGTCCAGTCTTGCCCCACGATCACCGTCAGCGAAAGACAGAACGACACGATCCGCAACGGGACGGGCCTCGGCACTCGTGACGGGCTGCCCGTTCACATCCTGCACGAGGACATAGCCGCGACTGAGAATGGCGCGGGGCGAGACGGCTTCAAGATGACTGCCCAGCCCCTGAAGCCGGGCCCGCTGGAGGCGGATGGCACTTCTGAGGATATCGGGCGACAGGCGCTGGCGTTCAGTCCGGAGCTGGAAAATCTGAAGCGCGCGCTGCCAGGCCGTATCCAGTTCGCCCGAAAGCAGACGCAGGGCAGCCCGGCGACGCTCGATCAGCAGTTCCGGACTGGGAAGATGGGTCGTCGGCGCCGTCAGGCGGGCACGGGCGCGGCTGACGAGAAGCTCTGGCGCGGGCAGACGCAGAACCTGCAACCGCGCGCGACTGCGCCCGATCAGAAGCTCCGGCGATGGCAGGTGCATTCCCGGCGCATCGAGCCTGTTGCGGGCGCGCATGACGAAGGACGGAAGCGCCAGATCGAGCCGCTGGCCACGATCGTCCAGACGCATCCGGGCGGAATCCAGCAGCCCGGGCAGATCCGGCAGACGGGCGGTGGCCTGATCCAGCCGGGCGCGGGCCGTCTGGATGATACGGGTAAGCGCACCCGTCAGCCGCGCATTGCGGTGCGCCATATCCGCGATCATTTCCGAGCGCAGGGGCACAGCCATTTCAGCGGCAGCGGTCGGTGTGGGGGCGCGGCGGTCCGAGACGAGGTCGATCAGCGTCGTGTCGGTTTCATGTCCGACAGCGGAAATAATCGGCACCGGGCAATTCGCCACGGCACGCAGGACGCGCTCGTCATTGAACGCCATCAGGTCTTCAAGAGAGCCACCGCCACGCGCGACGATCAGTACATCCGGCGCGCGCGGACGACGGACGGACATGCCTTCGATGGCCGCAGCGATCTGCGCGGCCGCGCCTTCACCCTGCACCGGAACTGGCCAGAGCAGCACATCCCGCGGGAAGCGTCGGCTGATCGTCGTGATGATGTCGTGCAGCACCGCACCGGAGCGCGACGTGATGACACCCACGAGAGACGGCAGAAACGGGATAACTTTTTTGCGCTCGGGCTCGAACAGACCCTCTTCCAGAAGCTTGCGACGCAGTCGCTCGATATTGGCGAGCAGAGCCCCCTCGCCCGCGAACTCCATGCGGTCGATGACAAGCTGGTAGCTGGAGCGCTCACCGTAGGCCGAGACACGTCCGGTCGCGATGACCTCGTTGCCGTTCTCGGGCGCCATACCGAGGCGTGAGACACTGCCCCGCCAGATCACACCGGCAATTTTTCCGCCTTCATCTTTGAGCGACAGATAGACATGCCCGGACGGATAACGCTTGAGTTCCGTGACCTCACCGCGCACACGCACGCGGCCGAATCCGCTCTCCAGCGTGCGTTTGATCGCCCCGGAAATCTCGGAAACCGAATATTGCGGAACATTCCCGCGGATCGACGCGCCATCACTCTCCATCATGCCGCCAGTCTATGCTACGCACGCCGTCAAACGAAGCCCATGAGTGCAGAATAAAGGATAAGCGGAATGCGCGTTTTGCTGGTCGGGTCCGGAGGGCGTGAACATGCCCTGGCTACATGTCTTGCGCGCTCGCCGAGCCTGACTGCCCTTTATGCGGCTCCGGGCAATCCCGGCATGGCGTCCGTTGCGACGCTCGTTCCGCTGAAAGCCGATGACGTTCCAGGTCTGGTCCGGTTCGCGCAGGAGCAGAAGATCGACCTGATCGTGCCCGGTCCGGAAGCGCCGCTGGTGGCCGGTCTGGCGGATGCCTGCGCCGAAGCCGGTATTCCGTGCGCCGGCCCGACAAGGGCTGCGGCCCTGCTGGAAGGCAGCAAGGCGTTTACGAAGGACGTGGCGGACGCGGCCGACATTCCGACGGCACGCTGGGAACGCTTTGAAGACGAAGCTCCGGCCATCGAGTTCGTGCGTCGTCGCGGCGCGCCCATCGTCATCAAGGCAGATGGTCTGGCCGGGGGCAAGGGCGTCGTCGTAGCCCAGAGCGTGGAAGAAGCCGAAGACGCCATTCGCAGGCTCGGCATGCCGCTCGTGATCGAGGAGTGTCTGGTGGGCGAGGAAGTCTCACTCTTCGCGTTCTGCTCGGATGACAAGGCTGTTCTGATCGGTGCGGCGCGCGATCACAAGCGTCTCGGAGACGGCGATACCGGCCCGAACACCGGCGGCATGGGCGCGATCTCGCCCCCCCCGGCTTTCGGGCGCGAGATGCAGGAAAAGGCGCTCGACATCATGGTCCGCCCGATGCTGACCGAAATGCTCCGTCGTGGCACGCCATTCCGGGGCGTGATCTTTGCCGGACTGATGCTGACGAGCGAAGGGCCGAAGCTGATCGAATACAATGTCCGTTTCGGTGACCCGGAAGCGCAGGCCCTGCTGATCCGCCTGAAATCAGACCTGCTGCCGATCCTCGCCGCACTGGCGCAGGGCAGTCTCGAACATGCGGCCGCAGAATTCTCCGATGAACACTCGATCTCGCTGGTACTGGCCGCCAACGGCTATCCGGATTCCCCGAAAAAAGGTGGCCGCATCAGCGGGATTGAACGGGCCGAAGCAGTCCCGGGTGTTTCGGTGTTCCATGCGGGCACGAAACTGGTGGATGGCGTTCTGGTCGCGGATGGCGGTCGTGTCCTGACGGTCTGCGCGAAGGCCGCCACGCCCGAAGAGGCCCGGAAGCTGGCCTATGAAGGCGCGTCCGCAATCCAGTGGGACGACAAGATCTTCCGCAGCGATATCGGACTGTGACGCATGGACCGGCACTGCTGGCCCAGAAGATCTACCGGGACACCGAAGCCTTGTATGCAAGGCTTGCTCCCGAAATGGGACAGGCTGCGCTGGGCTACCGTATTCTCTACGGTCCCCCGCGCCCCTGTCCCGATATTCTTTTCATCGGCTTCCAGCCGGGTGGGCGCACTCAGGATGCGCTGGACGGTTTTGCCGAAGGTCAGCATACCTCATGACCATCCCGGTTTGAATTTGCAGCAGCGCCGTGGCCGCTGGCGCGCGCAATCCGCAAAATCTTCAGCGTCGAAGATCTGGACCGATGCACCGGGATAAATCTTGTTTTCTTTCGTGCGTCTTCAATGGCTACTTGGCAACAGATTACACGTCCAGTCCGCAAAGAGCTTGAACGCTTCTCACTGGAGAAATGCGAAGCAATTGCGAAGGCCCTGTGCCCCCGCATAATCCTCGTCATTGGTCTTGGGACTTTTGAGGTTTTGGCCCAAGGGCTGCCGGTTTTGCGAAAAAAGCATTCGCGCCGGCCGGATGTGCTCGCTCGGGAAGGGCAGATCTGGGGCTTTCCGGCCATTGGCGTGGCACATCTCACAGGCAGCCGCATCAACCGTCATGATGCCGACAGGCTGGCCGCTTTTCTTCGGGACAAAACCGGTTTTCAAGCAAACCCTGTGTCACTGCACCCAGACATGTGAAAAGAGCATGTGGCTCAGAAGCGTCGAGTAATAGTTTCCAAGCCGTTTTGAGACGAAATCCACGGTGCGCATCTGGATCATGGGCGCGCCCGGCATCTGGTCCATGATGGCACGTCCCGCATCCTGCCAGATCGGGGCGGCTTTTGCCGGGTCCGTCTGGGCCTTCGCCTGTTCGAACAGGGCCTGGACGTGCTGGTCGCAGAACCCTGTGTAGTTTGGCGAGACCGCCGAGTTCGGGTGGTAGTTATCACAACCGAACAGATCGTCGAGGAAAGTCGAAGCAGAGGGATAGTCCGCGAACCAGTACGACAGGGCGATCTGGACGTGGTTTGCGGTGTTCTGTTCGTAGGACGCCGCAAGACCGGCTGTAATCGGCCGAAGCTGCGCGTTCAGCCCGGCAGATTGCAGGGCATTGCGCAGATAGGTTCCCATCCCGAGTTCCATGGCCCGGTTCGGCACCACCAGCGTCACGGACGCGCCTTCGGCCCCTGCCTCCCGGATCAGGCGGCGCGCGCGCTCCACATCCTGGGGGCAGTCCAGCCCCAGATCGGCACCGGGAATACCGTGCGGCACCATCTGGCACAGCGGTTCCGCGATCGCGCTGCCTCCAAACAGGATCGTCATGGCATGCCTGCTGACAGCCATACTGACGGCGCGACGCACACGCACATCCGTAAACGGTTTTTCATGCGTGTTCATCGACAGATAGTACAGGCCCAGCAACGGCTCGATATGGACCTGGGACGTGTAACTCGCGCCCAGTTCTCCCAGCCGGTCGGAAGGCTTGGCGTCCAGCATCCAGTCATAACGCCCCTGCTCGACCGCCGTGATCTGCGCTTCGTCCGACAGGCCGAAATCGTATTCGATGCGATCCACGAAGCCGTCGGTCTGGGCCTGGGGGTTCCAGACGTGGAAGTACGGATTGCGCTCCAGAACCATCCCGTGTCCCGGGTCATACTGCGTGATGCGATACGGCCCGGTCCCGGGAACCGTTGTGCCGCCCATATCATGAACCGGGGTTGAAGCCGGCAGAATCACGGCGTGCGGGAATGCGAGCTTGTAGAGGAATTCGCCATCCGGCTTCGTCAGATGAAAGACGATCTCGCCGGTTTCCGGATTCCCTTCAACGCCGGGCAGCGTGCAGCGGTCTGGCTTGGCCAGACAGTCCCCGGCCCCTTCGATGCCGCCATAGAACGAGGCGGCAGTCGGGCTCCCGGCACGATAGATCCGGCGGAAAGAAGCCACCACGTCTTCGACACGCACCGGAGCCCCGTTTGAAAAATGCAGCCCGGACCGCAGATGCAGGCGCCATGTCAGCCCGTCCGCGCTGATCTGCGGCAGGGCATCGGCAAGGTCCGGCACGACCTCCAGACCCGCTGTGCCCCGTGCCAGACGGAAGGTCAGCAGCGGGTCGTACATGTTGACGAACACCTGCATGTACTGGGTGCCGTAATTGATCTGCGGGTCCAGCGTCCCGCCCGGACCATCCGCCGTCAGATGCAGCGTGCCTCCGCGATGGGGGCTGCCGAGCGTGATGCCGTTCCAGTCAGGCGGGGTCTGCTCTCCGGCAAGTGCCTGAGAAGCGCCAAGCCCCAGAAACAGCCCCGCCGCAAGACGCACCGCCCTCCGCGTCATTCAGCGCCGCTTCGCCAGTTCACGCAGACGCGCGATCAGCGCCTCGGCGTTGCCGTCAGCCGGAATGGTGCCGGCATACCGCGCATTCGGGTCCATGATGACGATCTGCGGCGCGGGAACGAAATGGTCCCCCTCCTTCTGGAGCGGCGCATGATATTCGGCCGTCATGGCCTTGATCATGTTCGGCGTGCCCGTGAACGGCATGACATGCGGCGCAACGGGAAGGACATATTCCTTGAGCGAATCAGCCTCGTCGAACGGATTGAGCGACACGGCCAGCGGCGAAACGCGGATGCCTTCGGGTCGCAGCGTGACCAGCGCCTGCTCCATGCTCTTCAGCACGGGCTTGCACTTTTCCTCGGGGCAGTTGGCATCGAAGAACCAGACGAGCATCCAGGTGTTGTGGAAATCGCCTTCAGTGACGGTGCTCTCACCCAGCGAGTCCAGACGAAAGCTGCCGCCGACCTCATTGCCGTTGGACTGGACCAGAAGGCCCGGACCACCATTGGACGCCAGATGAAAGCCGACATATCCCAGAACGGCCGCCACGGCGAGAACGCCCCAGATGATGCGATTGCCGACCCGCTTGCGGCGTTCGTGATTGGTCTGCATGACCTTCCTGTCTTTAATGTGCGTCAGCCCAGCTTGGGCCGATACCGGTTTCTACTTCAAGGGCCACGTCAAGTTTGGCGGCTCCTTCCATTTCCGTGCGAACGAAATCCGCCAGCGCCTTTGCATCCTGCTCCTCGACTTCGAAGAGCAGTTCATCATGCACCTGAAGAACCATTTTCGCCTTCAGCCCCGTGGCTGGCAGACGCCGCGCCAGATGGACCATGGCACGCTTGATGATATCCGCCGCCCCGCCCTGAAGCGGTGCGTTGATGGCCTGCCGCTCGGCATAGGCACGACGGGCACCGTTCTTCTCGGTAATACCCGGCACATAGCAGCGGCGCCCGAACGGCGTCGTGACATAACCGTATTTCTTCGCCTCTTCCTTGGTCCGTTCCATATAGGCACGGATGCCGGGATAGCGGGCGAAATAGGCGTCGATATAGGACCGCGCCTCACCTGCCGAAATCTGAAGCTGCTGTGCCAGACCAAAGGCTGAAATGCCGTAAATGATGCCGAAATTGATAGCCTTGGCCCGGCGACGTGTCAGCGGGTCCATGCCTTCAAGCGGAATACCGAACACTTCGGACGCCGTGCGGGCATGAATGTCCTGCCCCAGACGGAATGCCTCAAGCAGCGGTTCGATCTTCGCGACATGCGCCAGAAGACGCAGTTCGATCTGACTGTAATCCGCCGAGAGCAGAACGCAGCCGGGGGCCGCGATGAACGCCTTGCGGATGCGCGCGCCTTCTTCGGTGCGAATGGGAATGTTCTGAAGATTCGGCTCGTTGGAAGACAGGCGGCCCGTCGTGGTGATGGCCATCTGGAAAGACGTATGAACCCGCTGCGTGTCCTGATCCATCTGCTGGACCAGCGCATCGGCATAGGTGGATTTCAGCTTGGCCAACTGACGCCAGGCCAGGATCTTCTGGGGCAGCTCGTGCCCCTGCTCGGCCAGCGTTTCCAGAACCCCGGAATCCGTGCCCCAGCTTCCGCTTTTCGTCCGCTTGCCGCCGGGCAGGCCCATTTCATCGAACAGGATTTCGCCAAGCTGCTTGGGCGAACCAACATTGAAGCTCCGCCCCACCTGTTCATGGATGTCCTGCTCGATCGTCGCCATACGCTCGGCAAAATCAACGGACATGCGGCGCAGTTCGGTCGCATCCACCTTGATGCCGACATCTTCCATATCCGTCAGGATCCGGCTCAGCGGACGCTCGATTTCCTCATACAGCGCCAGTGCCTGACGGGTGCGCAACTGCGGACGAAGCACCTGCCACAGACGGAACGTCACATCCGCGTCCTCGGCGGCATAAGCGGTCGCGGTATCAATCGCCACCTGCGCGAACGGAATGCGCTTACGCCCCGTCCCCGTCACGGAATCATAGGTGACGGGTGTATGCCCCAGATGCAGTTCCGACAGTTCATCCATGCCCTGCCCGTGCTCACCGGCGGACTGGGCGTAGGACATCAGCATCGTATCGTCGATGGGTGTGATCTCGGGAACGCCCGCACCGCGAAAGACGGTCAGGTCATATTTCGCGTTCTGAAACACCTTCAGGACGGAGGCATCCTGCAACAGCGGCTTCAGACGCTCCAGCGCCTCGGTACGATCCATCTGGCGGACGGCGGCTTCTCCGATCGAATCTTCTTCTAAAAGGTCGCGAACGGTCTCGTGCAGGAACGGCACATAGCAGGCTTTCCCCGGCGCAACCGACAACGACAGCCCCACCATATTGGCCTGACGCGCATTGAGACTGTCCGTCTCGGTATCGACGGCCACCACACCCGCGGCCCGGGCCTCCGCGATCCAGCGATCCAGCGCGTCCATGTCCGTCACAGTCTCATACGGACCATAAGAAGCGTCGGGGATCGTGACGGCCGCAGCCTCATCCCGTTCTGTTGCCTTGTCCTCGGGCCGGACGATCTGGCGCGTGAACGGACGCGGTTTGGCGGCCAGACCAAGGCCCATGCGCTGGATAGTGGAATGGAAGCCCATTTCTTCCAGCCAGTCCCGCAGCGTCTCGCGCACGGGCTCGCGACATCCCAGTTCGCTGATCGGCTGCGGCATCGGCGCGTTATCGTCCAGCAGCACCAGCCTGCGGGACATGCGCGCAGCATCGGCATGTTCGATCAGATTGTCGCGCCGCTTGGAGGCTTTCATGCCGGGGGCTGCGGCGAGGATCTGCTCCAGCGTGCCGTATTCGTTGACGAGTTGCGCCGCGCCCTTCGGACCGATACCGGGAACGCCGGGAACATTGTCCGTCGAATCTCCCATCAGCGCCTGCACATCCACGACCTGATCGGGCCGCACGCCGAACTTGGCCTCGACCTCGGCCTCGCGGATCGGCTTCTGCTTCATCGGGTCCATCAGTTCGACGCCGGGGCGCACAAGCTGCATCAGATCTTTGTCGGACGAAATAATGGTGCAGCATCCGCCCGCTTCCACGGCCGCTTTGGCATAGGCGGCGAGCAGGTCATCCGCCTCCCAGCCCTCAAGCTCGATCGAGGGCACATTGAAGGCAGCCGTGGCCTCGCGGATCAGACCGAACTGCGGGCGCAGGTCTTCCGGGGCTTCCGGACGGTGCGCCTTGTACTGAGGGTAGATCTCGTTGCGGAACGTCACGCGGCCAGCATCGAAAATCACGGCCAGATGCGTGCCCACATGGTCCCGCAGCAGACGCGACAGCATGTTCGTAAAGCCATAAACCGCATTGACCGGCACGCCCTGCGGGCTGCTCATCGGCGGCAGGGCATGGAACGCGCGGAAGATGAAACCAGATCCGTCGATCAGGACCAGATGGGGCTTTCCCGAATCAGGCTTTTCTGGCTGCACGAATGTCTCCCTTCTCGCCCCGAAGGAGCGGACGTTCTAAAATCCGCGCGATGATAGGCTCATTCCCTTCCGTTTCAAACCGCCTCGCGCGTCTTTCCTGCACAGTGCTCTGCCTGCTGGCACTCCAGGGCTGCACGGCGCCACATAGGGCGGACCTGCATCCAACGCCGCAGGAAACGGCCCTGATCCCGCCGACGCTGACACTCGACATGTCGGACGGCGCCCATATTCCGCTACGCCTCTATCCGGCCACCACACCAAAACCGCGCGGCATCATTCTTGCCCTGCATGGATACGGCGACAGCCGGGACGCGTGGGAGCTCGCTGCCCCGACCTTCACCTCCGCAGGGTTCACACTCGCCGCCCCTGACATTCGCGGTTTCGGACAGACAGCGGACCGGGGCGGATGGAGCAGCACGGCAAGGCTGGTGCGGGACGCCCGCGAACAGGTGCTCTGGCTGCACGCCCGTTATCCCGACACCTCCATTCACGTCATGGGGGAAAGCATGGGGGGCGCCATAGCCTTGCTGCTGGCCACAACAGACACGCCCCATATCAGCAGCACGATCCTGCTTGCCCCTGCGGCGCTCGATATCGGTCAGCCCTGGGAGAGCATTCTGAGGGGCATGGATATACTGGCCCCGCACTGGAAACTCGACGGATCGGCCGTGCCCGGTCACCGGGTTGCAAGCGACAACATCAAGGCCCTGCGCCGGATGTATTTTGATCCTCTCACCCTGCACAGTTCAACAATCCACCCGCTCTATGGCCTGACCCTGCTGATGCGGGCCGCCTATGACGCCGCTCCCAGCGTCCGAACGCCACTGCTCATTGTCTTTGGTGGCCATGACCAGTTTGTCCTGCCGCCTTTCACGGCGCGCCTGCTCCGGAAACTCCCGCACGATACCCGGATCGACGAACTGCCCGGCGCGCATCATCTTCTTAGCCGGGATCACCGGGGAGCCGCACAGGATGTCATTGCATGGCTGACAGAATCAGGCCGACTCCTGCCATCGGGAGGCGATATCGCTGCCGCCGCATGGCAGGCCACCGTCCAGACCGGAATTTTTCCATGACCTTCTCCCGATCATCCACCCGAGCAGCGGAACTTTCAAAAAGAGGGCTGGCAATCTTTCGCCGAAGCAGTTATCTGAACCCACATGGACCTGTAGCTCAGCTGGATAGAGCGTTGCCCTCCGAAGGCAAAGGTCACGCGTTCGAATCGCGTCAGGTCCACCAAATTTCCCTGTTTTTCAGAGACTTAAGATTTCATGGGCGTCCAGCCGTGACCCGCGAGGCTTGCCCTGCCGACGGGGCGTCCGCTCGCCGCTCTCGCGTTCCCGACGCAGCCAGCGGATCGCCGTCGAAATCCCAACACCGAACCGCGCCGCAATCGAACGGGCTGACGCTCCCCCAGTTCCGGCTTCCAGAACCCGCTCCCGAAGATCATCACTCAATGCCCATGCCATCACCGTCTCCATCAAGGAAAACGGTGAATCACAAGACGCCTTCAGTGTCACCTCTCGATCCGGAGTTCAGTGAACCGCTCTAGCCGAAAGTAAGCGCGAAGCACGATATTTTTGATTCTTATCAAGATAAAGAGCGTTCTGATCTTGCAATATTACGCCGCCTATTGGTCGTGACAGGCCTATCTGAGGACGCTTCATGATGATAAAGTATTCGCAGATTGTTCCTGTAGGACTGGTAGGTATTGTTCGGGGATAGCATGGATAGAATGCTTGGACGTATCGTAGCAATTTTATTTATGCTTTCTTCTATTTTCTGCGCGCAGGCTGACGATGGACTGGTTGTTCGAGGTTACAATACTACTCAAATCAAAAATACGGTCGAAGAGATTTTCCATTTTCAATATGGCCGGCAGATTCCGCGCTGGAACAGCAAGGTTTGCACACAATTCATAGGGGTTCCGCGCGAATTTTCCGGTTATTTTGGTCGTTATTTGGCGCAGAAATTCCATGTATTTGGGATAGCCACGACCCAAAAGTGCACTCTGCCAAACTTGTATATTC
>NZ_WIPH01000109.1 GCF_009547075.1 Gluconobacter aidae | reverse complement strand
GACGAATATGGCAAGACGCTACGGGCGGTGTCGACGTGGCCAGAGGTTGCGTTCCGCCGTGCCACATGGTCACTGGAAAACCACGACGTTCATCGCTGGGTTGCGACTGACCGGCATCGTGGCGCCCATGGTCCTGGATGGTCCGATCAATGGCCGCAGCTTCCAGACCTATGTCGATCGCGTGCTGGTACCCGATCTGCGGCCAGGCGACATTGTTATCATGGACAATCTCGGCTCTCACAAAGGTCCCGGCGTTCAGGCCGCCATCGAAGCAGCAGGTGCGACTGTGCGCTATCTCCCGCCCTACAGCCCGGACTTCAATCCCATCGAGAAGGCCTTCTCCAAACTCAAGGCCCATCTCCGTAAAGCCGCAGAACGCACACGCGACGCCTTGTGGGACAGGATCGGCACATTGATCGATCAGATCACTCCTACAGAATGCGCAAACTTCTTTACCGCCGCCGGATATGAACCAGATTGAGAGGAAAACGCTC
>NZ_WIPH01000108.1 GCF_009547075.1 Gluconobacter aidae | reverse complement strand
ATGCCCTTCTGTTTGTCAAGCGGCGAAACACGATGCATTGACCTCGCGATGGCGGCGTATGATGACGCCATAGACCTCGCGGGCGATGTAGCGTTTCAGGATGCGGATGACTTCGAGTTTGGAGTGACCTTCCGCGACACGCCTGGCGACATAAGCACGTGTCTTTTCGTCCGTTCGCAGGCGGCCGATGGCGATGAGATGCAGGGCGCTGTTGGCTGCCCGGTCACCGCCTCGGTTCAGTCGATGGCGAATCGTTTTCCCCGACGAGGCGGGTACAGGGGTGACACCGCAAAGGGCAGCGAAGCTTGCTTCGGATTTCAACCTGTCGGGATTGTCGCCAGCCGTCAGGAGAAGCTGGGCGGCTCCGTTGTGACCAATGGAATTGCGGGCGACAAGTTCCGGCGCCAGTTCTTCGACAATCGCCTTGATCATCAGGTCCAACTCGGCGATCTCGTCGTGCAGTTCAAGGTAGCGGCGTGCGAGGGATTTGAGGCTGATCCGATAAGCGGCTTCGAGATTGCGGTAAGCGGTGAGGTCAGGCCGGGAC
>NZ_WIPH01000107.1 GCF_009547075.1 Gluconobacter aidae | reverse complement strand
CCGTGGCTGGGATCGTCCCGTCATCCTGCCGCTTCGCTTTGGTAAACTTCAGTGTCCAGCGCGCATGACGGTCCTTATGCGACAGCTTTGCGGGTTTGTCCTGCCAATCTTCAGGAATACGCCCTGCCCGGAGGTCAGCTTTCTCAGCGTTCGTATTGCGCTGCTTTGGGGCGGCTACCAATGTCGCATCCAGGATCTGGCCGGACATTGGCAGATAACCGGCGGTCCGCAGAGTGGCATCAAACCGGTCAAACAGTCTTTCAATAGCTCCCGCCTGGGCCAGACGCTCACGGAACAGCCAGACCGTTTTGGCATCAGGTACCCGGTCCGACAGTCCCAAACCGAGGAAACGCATGAAGGACAGGCGGTCGTTGATCAAATATTCCGTTCGCTCGTCGGACAGATTGTTCAGCGTCTGGATCACCAGAATCTTGAACATCAACACGGGATCAAACGGCGGTCGTCCACCTTTGCTCCCATCTGAATAGGCCAGAGCCTTCTCCAGATCAGGGCGGAACACCTCAAAATCCACAGTCCGGGAAAATGCCTCAAGCTGATCGCCAAGCCCG
>NZ_WIPH01000106.1 GCF_009547075.1 Gluconobacter aidae | reverse complement strand
CACACCTTGGATATTCTCAATATCTTGGCTGCGCAGATTGCAGATTTCTCCTAATCGTAAGCCTGTATAGAGAGCGACGTTGACCATCCCCGCATAGGTCCTGCATGAGATGCCGCGATGCTCCCATTGGTCCGGTGTGAGTAGGGCCAGCTCTTCGTCGGTCCAGCAGCGTCTTTCTGTCTTCTTGGCCGTATTGAAGGACCACTGCGCCCAGGGGTTCTTGGCGACAATTTCGCGTTGCACGAGTACGGACCATAGTGAGGATAGACGGGAGAAGTGGTTTTTCACAGTCTTACCGCTCACGGTCTCAAGCCCTTGCTCTTTCGCTGATTTTACCGCGTCTCGAATGGGAAGACGGTTCTTGGATTTTCCGTGCGTTGCGGGAAGGCCGAGGAGCAAATCGTGAAAGTCGCCTGCTGTTGTTCCCGTTACCTGATTAACGGGTAGGTCCCCAAAAGCTTCGATAAATAGGTCGAGGGTTGTTTTCGTACCCTTGATGGTGTCCGCGCTCTTGGTGGCGTCAGTGAGAACAAAGCGTTGAGCCATCGCGCTAATAGTTTGGACCTTGGTGTTCTTGCGCTTCGTTGTGACTGGAGGCAGCAAGGCTTGAGGCAGTTC
>NZ_WIPH01000105.1 GCF_009547075.1 Gluconobacter aidae | reverse complement strand
TATTCCCTGTACGTTCTCGATATCTTGGCAGCGCAGATTGCAGATTTCGCCCAATCTGAGGCCAGTATAAAGGGCCACATTGACTATCCCCGCATAGGTCCGACGGGAAATGCCGCGATGCTCCCATTGTGCCTGTGTCAGAAGAGCCAATTCTTCATCGGTCCAGCACCGGCGTTCCGTCTTCTTCGTTGTGTTGAAAGACCACTGTGACCAAGGGTTTTTGGCGACGATTTCGCGCTGTACGAGTACGGACCAGAGAGACGACAAGCGGGAGAAGTGATTCTTCACCGTTTTGCCACTCACAGTCTCAAGTCCTTGCTCTTTCGCGACCTCTACAGCTTTTCGAATGGGCAGGCGGTTTTTAGATTTCCCATGTGTTGCAGGCAACCCAAGGAGTAAGTCGTGAAAGTCGCCTGCGGTCGTTCCTGTCACCTGATTAACGGGCAGGTCTCCGAAAGCCTCAATGAACAGGTCGAGCGTAGTTTTCGTTCCCTTTATCGTGTCTGCGCTCTTACTGGCATCATTTAGAACAAATCGTTGAGCTATCGCGCTGATAGTTCGGGACTTGGCGTTCTTACGGTTTTCTTTAGCCGGAGGTAGTGCGGCTTGAGGTGGTTG
>NZ_WIPH01000104.1 GCF_009547075.1 Gluconobacter aidae | reverse complement strand
AGGCGGGCAGATCCTGCCAGATCTGGCGCCGGGCATCCTACACGGTCTTCTCGATCTGCCCCTTCTCCCATCCGGCTGCCGGATTGCAGAAGGTCGCCTCGAACAGGTAATGGCTGGCCAGGGCCATGAAGCGCAGGTTGACCTGACGCGCCTTGCCAGAGCCAATCCGGTCCACGGCCGTCTTCATGTTATCAAAAATACCCCGCCGCGGCACGCCGCCGAGCACGCGGAAGGCCTCGGTAAGCGCATCAAAAAGCATCTCGTGGGTCTGCAGGGGATAGGCCCTGAGTATGAAGGCCCGGCTGAAGGACAGTTTGGTGTGGGCAACCTGCAGTTTGACGCGACGGCCGGCAATCACCGCCCAGTCCTCGCCCCAGTCAAACTGGAAGGCTTCCCCGGGCTGGAAGCACAGGGGCACGAAAACACCCCGGCCCGTTGTCTGGCGCGTCTGGTGCTGTTCGTGTTTCCACTGCCGGATGAAAGCAGTCACCCGTCCGTAGGATCCATCATAACCCAGTGCCACAAGGTCTTCATACAACCGTCGCGCCGTGCGCCGGTTCTTGCGGGATCGGGCGGCTTCCAAAACCAGCCATCCCCTCAATCTGTCAGCAAACGGGTCCAGTCGGCTGGGACGTTCGGGAACCTGGAACCGCGGTTCAATGCTCTCTGCCCGGAGATATTTCCGGATCGTATTGCGTGACAGTCCTGTCCGGCGTTCGATCTCGCGGATCGGAAGATGATCCCGGCGATGCCACCGGCGGATCACACTCAGAAGCTCCATGTCAATCACTCCAAAA
>NZ_WIPH01000103.1 GCF_009547075.1 Gluconobacter aidae | reverse complement strand
TTCCTGAAAATATTCAGTGGGGAAGGGCTCTTAAGAGGGGGGAGTGGAATGTCGGCTATTGGAGAGCCGCATAGTTAGACCAGACTTTCTGCACATGATATGCATTGTTGGAAATGGACAATTGGTTAGATTTTTGGTAATAATATTTTCACAAACCCACTAATATATTGGCAGAATAATGGAATATATATTTAGATATGGGGCGATTTTCTTCGTTTGTTTTACAATATTTACTGCGCAAGCTGCAGAAGAAAAGCATCCCTTACATCATTCGGCTTCTAAAATAACCGTAAAAGAAGTATCTTCACAAATTACGATCCCCAACCCTTTACCCATACAGGTTATAAACACCGATCCCCTGGCTGCCGAAAAATTATCATTAACGAAACGGCAGGTTGAGGCTGCAGAAGGATCACGCAGGGCAGCCGAACAATCAGCTGAATATTCTCAAATTTCATCAAATGTTGCAAAAAAACAGATTTTTTGGACAAGAATTGGAAGCCTTTTATCATTTTTCGCTTTGCTGGGGCCATATGGTGTTCTCTGGACAAATCGTTGGTGGACACAACGTGGTGCAAATTCTTCTGCACAAGATGCTATCGAACAATCCGCAAAGGCGTGCCGTGAGGCACGCGATCAAAATATGAACCAAAACGCACGTTCTGACCAAGATATATGGATCGAACTTACGGCGTTAAGTGCAGCTAGGAATGTTCTAAAAGTCCGACTTGATTCTGGTGCGGCTGGGCATGAACATCTGTCCGCAGTATCACAGTGCCTGCAAATCAATTTTGCTATGGCTGATGCGCTTCAAATGCGTCTTAGTACAGCCTCTAAAAAAGACCTTCCTCTGTCAGACCGAATTTTATTAG
>NZ_WIPH01000102.1 GCF_009547075.1 Gluconobacter aidae | reverse complement strand
CCGGATTATAGACCCAATGACCGTCATTCGCCTCGTTTTCCGAGGTCAGGGGGAGCGTAAGCTCACTTTGTCAGGAGAGGAGAATGACAATGTCGACTGCGAAATTTATTGGCCTGGACGTTCACAAGGAGACAATTGCCGTGGCGGTCGCCAATGACGGGCGATCGGGAGAGATCCGGTTCCACGGGACTATTCCCAACACGCCCGATGCCATACGGCGCCTGGTGGCACGCCTGGCAGCGCCCGATGTCACGCTCCACTTCTGCTATGAAGCAGGCGGCTGTGGATATGGTATCTATCGTCAGTTGACCGACCTGGGCGTGGAATGCAGCGTCATCGCGCCGTCGGTCATCCCGCGCAAGTCGGCGGATCGGGTGAAGACTGATCGACGCGACGCCCAGATGCTGGCGCGCCTGCTGCGCTCGGGCGAACTGACAGCAATCTGGGTGCCGGACGAGGCGCACGAAGCCATCCGGGATCTGATCCGGGGACGTCGGCAGGCGAAACAGGATCTGGTTGCCAGCCGGCAAACAATATTGAGCTTCCTGCTTCGCCATGGGCGCAAATTCACCGGGCGATCGAATTGGACCAAGGCGCATTGGCGCTGGCTCAGTGAGCAGGCCTTCGACGCACCGCATCAGCAATTCGTGTTCGGTGAAGGTATCCGACGGATTGAGGAGGCACAGCATCGCTGCGACAGGCTGGACTCCATGCTGGTGGAAGCACTGCCGCAATGGTCGCTGGCTCCTCTGGTTCAGGCGTTGCAGGCCCTCCGTGGTGTCGGGCTCGTGGTGGCCGCGACCTTGGTTGCCGAAATTGGCGATCTCAGTCGCTTTGATACGCCCAAGCAACTGATGAGCTGGCTTGGCCTAG
>NZ_WIPH01000101.1 GCF_009547075.1 Gluconobacter aidae | reverse complement strand
CACTGAAGTGGGCTGGAATCAGGCCCCTTGGTATTCCGGATCATCGGCCACGACGAATTATCGTCTGTCCGACAGTGCCTATCGTCAACTGATCTACGCAAAAGCTCTGAGCAACATTTCGGATGGATCGATCCTGTCCATTAATGCGGTGCTTATGACGCTCTTTGGCGCACAAGGGGATGCCTACGTCAAAGATAATGGCGACATGACAATGACGTATGTTTTCGACTTTGTGCCGACTGATGTGCAGGTCAGCATCATACAGACGAGTGGCGTTCTGCCGCGCCCGACCGGGGTTTCCGTCTCCTATTCCATCAAGGCGAGCTCATGAAAAACTCTGACGATCTGGGCCGGTTCGATACGCTTATCGGCGCATCGGCATCCTCATCTGATATTGCGACAGTTCCTCAGACACAGGCGACGGCAGGCGATGGCACGGCATCTATTGCGGCCGGCTTCCCGCCTGAAACGTTCATCTCCCGTGACGCTGGAGGCTCCCCGCCTCGCGGTCAGGACATGAACGGGTTCCTCAACCGCATTTCCAAGGCTATTCAAGTATTGCAGGCCGGGTTCCCAGGGCAATTTGACAGCAACTTTGCTTCTGGCATTGGCGGCTATCCCATGGGGGCCATGATTCCCGGAAGTGCCATCGGGACATTCTGGGTTTCGACGGCAGACAATAATACCACAACGCCAGGGGCTTCCGGAGCCTCGTGGCAATCTCTGTTCGCGGGATCAGTGTCTGGCACGCTTGGCGTCGTCTCCACAAACAATGATCAGAACGGCACGGGCCTGCACCTGAACGGATCCACATCACGCGCCTCGTTCATCTATGCCAGCGGCTCGGGTGATCTGGCGTGGTATTCCGATATTGCGTCTGAAGCCAGTGCGCGCGCGGCTGCTGATACTTCCCTGTCTA
>NZ_WIPH01000100.1 GCF_009547075.1 Gluconobacter aidae | reverse complement strand
AGATGCGGCTTCTTCCTGTGAACCTTTGAGACAAAACCCTGCTTTTCCATGAAGTCTTCATTGGCTTTGGAGCGATAGGCGGTATCCGCCCAGACGCCTGAGGCCGTATTGGTTTTATCCAGCAGCCCTTCTCTCAATCGCGCGCCATCATTGGCGGCGGCATCCGTCGTCTTCCATTTCCGGATGAACCGAAACTTCCGATCGATGGAAATGTGGGATTTGTATCCAAAGAACGGGATGGCGAGATCACTCGACGGCATGGTTCCATCATCCTGCCGCTTCGCTTTCGTGAACTTCAGCGTCCAGCGCGCATGGCGATCCTTGTGGGACAATTTGGATGGCTTGTCCTGCCAGTCTTCAGGAATACGTCCTGCCCGGAGATCCGCTTTCTCAGCGTTGGTATTGCGCTGCTTCGGAGCCGCTACGAGCGTGGCATCCAGGATCTGGCCTGACATCGGCAGATAACCGGCGTTTCGCAGAGTTGCATCAAACCGGTCAAACAGTCTTTCAATGGCTCTCGCCTGTGTCAGGCGTTCACGGAACAGCCAGACTGTTTTGGCATCAGGCACCCGATCTGAAAGTCCCAGACCAAGAAAGCGCATAAAGGAGAGGCGGTCGTTGATCAGATATTCCGTCCGTTCATCGGACAAATTGTTCAGCGTCTGGATCACCAGGATCTTGAACATCAACACCGGATCGAACGGCGGTCGTCCGCCTTTGCTTCCATCTGAATAGGCCAGAGACTTCTCCAGATCAGGACGGAACACCTCAAAATCCACAGTCCGGGAAAATGCTTCGAGTTGGTCACCTAACCCGCTCAATCGAGCAAAGCGCTCTTCAACATCAAAGAAACCCGGCTGCTTCATCTTCCACCATCCCCAATCAACGCAGGAGAGATGGAATCACACAGAGAGCCCCAAA
>NZ_WIPH01000010.1 GCF_009547075.1 Gluconobacter aidae | reverse complement strand
CCATGTCTTCCGGCCAAACTTGTATTTCGGCAGGAGCCCCTTGGCGACGTATCGGTCGACGGTCTTTTCATGGCAGCGCAGATGGATCTTCGCTGCCTCGAGCCGGGTGATAAAGCGCCCCAGAGGGTTGGGGATCTGTATGTCGTGCATTGACGCACTCCTCAAGCCTGACGGTCGATCATCGACCGTCTTGTCGAACCACCTTGCCGAGGAGCTGGGGTGATTGAATCTGGGGCTGTCTTGGGGAGGACGTTTGCCCTCGTTTACGAGGGGGTATGCGATGTTCTGTCGGGATGGGGGGGGGATATTAAACGAAAAGGCTCCTCAGCGCATTCTTGTTTCGTTCTATCAGAATGCGCGGCGTTCTGCCAACACAAATCGTTTCTACGCGGTTTGAAGCCGCCCGACGCCGCAGGAAACCGCAAATCATAAGGTGGGATTGATGATGGGAGCGCAAAGCAACCCACTCACAACCCACTGATTTATGTGATGTTTTTTGAGTATACTGGCGGAGAGAGTGGGATTCGAACCCACGGTACGCTATTAACGTACACACGCTTTCCAAGCGTGCGCCTTAAGCCGCTCGGCCATCTCTCCTGTCGAGCGAGGCGCTGTTTACGAGAGCTTCGACTTGAGATCAAGTGCCTTTCGGCTGTTCTGAACAAATTTTTCAATAAGTTCAGCGGATTTGCAACCAGAAGTGGACTCGACCCCCGAAGAGACATCGACTGCCGGCGTCTGGCTTTCCTGGATTGCGCGCAGGACATTCAGCGGGTTCAGGCCGCCTGCGAGCATCCAGAATGAGGGAGATGTCCAGTTCCGGGTCAGGGACCAGTCAAAAGTCCGGCCAAGACCACCTGGACGATGATCCTGTTCCTGTTTGGGGGCTTCGATGACATACCCGGCCATGCCTGGGTCTGTCGGCAGGTCTGAGTGACGCGCAATGCCACGGGCTTGCCAGACGGGGCGTCCGAAGCGGGACTGGATTTCGGTTGCCCGTTCCGGCGTGTCATAGATCTGGAGAATATCCAGTGGGACGGTCTGCAGAACCTGTTCGATAAAATCGTCAGCGGATTTCACGAACAGGCCAACCCGCAGAGGTCCACCTTCATGGCCGGACGGAGCGCTCTCGTGCAGACGCAGGGCATCGTCAGCGGTTACAAACCGTGGTGAAGCTTCGCAGAATACGAACCCGACCCAGTCGACCTTCAGGCGTGCACAAAGCGCCATCGTCTGGGTGTCACGAATTCCGCAGATCTTGACGCCGGTCATGCGCTGGCCAGTTCCTCCATGATGGCTCTGGCAGTCAGAACCGGATCGGAGGCTTTCGTGATGGGCCGCCCCACGACGATCCAGTCTGCTCCGGCCCGGGCGGCCTGTGCGGGCGTCATGATGCGCTTCTGGTCATCGGAAGCACTGCCAGCAGGTCGGATGCCCGGCACCACCAGAATGGGCTCGTCACCCAGGGCATCGCGCAGAGGCGCAATCTCATGCGCCGAACAGACCAGACCGTCCGCGCCAGCGCTGATGGCCAGTTTTCCAAGTCGGAGCACCTGTTCCTGGGGTGTGGCGTTGACGCCGATGTCCAGCAGACCCTCAGCGTTCATGCTCGTCAGAACCGTGACGGCAAGCAGCTTCGGGCGCTTTGTGCCGACAGGAAAAGCACTCTCAAGAGCTTCCCGGGAACGGGCGATCATTTCGGAATCGCCACTGGCATGAATTGTTGTCAGTGCTGGTCTGAGCGGGGCGAGGGCAGACAGACCTGACGCAACGGTATGGGGAATGTCGTGCAGTTTCAGATCCAGAAACAGTTCGTGCCCGGCCGATACGGTTTTTACCGCATCCAGTCCGCAGGCATAGGTAAACTCGAGACCCAGCTTGATGGCGTCGACGTCATTTTTCAGACTGTCGGCCCAGTGCCGAGCCGTGGAGAGGGATGCGGTATCGAGGGCTGCGATCAGTCGTGTGCGCCTGGACATGGTGGAGATCAGACCTTTTGTTCAGGCTGGACGGGAGCGGTGCCGGGAAGGGGGGAACCTGCTGGGTTCTGAAGACGGTCGAGACGCTGATGGAGTTCAACCAGCTGACTTTCCAGGGTGCGGACATGCTGCTCGGCGCGGCGCGCGCGCGACCGCTGCTGCATGTCACCGATCAGACCTATCAGGAATCCGAACAGAAGAGCGATAACGCCGACTCCCAGGACGAGAGTGCCGATGGACAGATGCCAGCCGAAGGAAACCAGCCAGATGGGTTCCAGATCTGTATTGCTCAGGGCAAAAACGATCAGGACCGCAAGAAGAATGACAAGAATGAGCAGTCTGAGCATGAACATGGTCCTATCGTGCGACCTGCAGCGCAACAAAACGTGCGGGCAGGAAGATTGATCCCTGTCAGCAGTCATGATGTCCTGTGCGAGTGGTATCATGCGCCAGTGCTGACATTGCGCCAGATGGCGATATCACCCTCAACGTATCACCGAAAGGGATTTACGGTATCTGAAATCATCCCGTTACGGTTATCGCTTCAGGAAATTACTGCTTTCCGGACTGTTTTGCAGTATCCGGACTTCGGAAAAATCTCTTCTGCCAGCCTGCGGAAGAAAATACGCCGACCTTTCACAGAACCGGATCCGATTGTCAGCGTCCGGAGCGTGTGTCTGAAAGATCACCGGATTTCGTCCCGCTGGTCAAAACATAAACATCATGACAGAGTGTGAGGTGACACATTTCCTTGCATTTCAGTGCAATACGAAATGTACGGAATGATGATGACCGCATGAGGATGCAAACATAATGAGCCAAACCTACGCCGACACCGTGACGGGCAATCCGGCCAGTCTGGATGTCTCGGATTCCCTGCCGTCTTCCTCATCTCTCATCATTGGTTCCCAGTATCTCCGGACATTGTCGATTGACGTACAGAATACCCCAGACGTCTATAGGGAACTGCCGTCGCAGCCTCATATCGGCATGACGGTCGACGTCACGGGCCGCCAGCTTGGCGATCAGCCGACATTCGAGGTCAGTCTGGTCATCCGCGCGCAGGGTTTCGAACGCGCCCCCACACAGGATGCTCCCAATCCGAAGGTGCTGTATGAGCTTAGCGTGGCGTATGCAGGCCTGTTCGGTCTGACCGGACGGATCGCGCAGGAGGCAGTCGAGCCCCTGTTGCTGGTTGAGGCACCGCGCTTCCTGTTCCCGCCTGCGCGCAGTGTCATGCTGAATACGGTTCGTGAAGCTGGATTCCCGTCTCCCAACATCCAGCCCATTGACTTCCATGAACTCTGGCGGAGTCGGCGCGCACAGCAGCGTTAACCCGGTCCGACAGCTTTACCGTTCCATGCGCGCGCCCAGAGGAACCAGCGTCAATGAAAGATCACATCCTTGCATCTCCGGCCTTCGCAGGCGATCGGCCGCCCTTGTGGGCCGCGTTTGACGCTGAATGGTACCGTACACGCTATGGGCTGCGTCTGCGGGAGGAAGCCAAGGAGAGCGGAGAGACTGGCAAACTTGATCTGAGTGACGAAGGGCTGGAGCAACACTGGAAACACAGAGGCGCCAGGGCGGGGCTCTCTCCCAACCGTTTTTTTGATGAAGAATGGTATCTGCGCCAGAATCCGGATGTCCGCGAAGGCATCAGCCTGGGGATTTTCGACAGCGGTTTCCTTCATTACTGCGAAAGTGGCTTCCGGAGCCGTTCGCCGCACTGGCTTTTCTCCGAAGAAAACTATTTCAGCTGCAATCCCGACCTGAGCCCCCACGTACTGGCCTCACAGGGATTCTGCAACGGATATGACCACTATCTTGCGACCGGCGATCAGGAACATCGCAAGTCGCATGTGTTTTTCGATCCCGAAGTCTTCCGTGCCGCCAGCATGGCGGAACGACAGCACTATGATTTCGCGATTGGTGATTTCGCCCAGTTCATCAGGTTTTCTATGGCCGGTCGTCGGCGCAGCTCCTGGTATTTCGATCCGCAATGGTATCTTGAGCGCTATGCGGATGTTGTGGACGCACTGGAGAGCGGCAGATTCCAAAGCCCGCTTCATCATTACCTGACCAATGGAAATCCGACAGCGTACGATCCCAATCCGTGGTTCAGCGAAGCCTTTTATGCTGCACGGTATCCCGATGTCGGCAATATCGTGGCCAATGGGGGCTTCCGGAACGGCTATGAGCATTTCATCCGTTTCGGCATTGCCGAAAAACGCCAGCCACAGACCGGTGTCGACCTGTCCGCTTTCCTGAACCAGAGCGGGACACAGCGTCAGCTGCGCAGGCCGGATATCCCCGATATCTTCACGCTCTGGGTTCAGTCCCAAGGCAACCCGGTGAACGAAGTCGTCGCCGACATTCCCGCAGAGCAGTGCCAGCTTCTGGATCTTCAGCGGGCGCAGACCCTCATTCCCTCACTGATCCGTGGCCCCCTGGATTTCCGCCCGGTCACCATGCCGGATGTGACGGTCATTCTGCCGGTTTCGAACCAGTTTCTGGAAACCCTTGCGACGCTGGCCGCCCTTCATGCGAACAGCGAGCGCAACCTTCAGATCATTCTGGTGGATGCCGGCTCCACGGATGAGACGGCCCAGATCGAGCGGTTTGTTCGCGGAATTCACATCATCCGTCCCCCTTACCGAACCACGCATACCGAACAGGTCGCGCTAGGGCTTGAGCTTGCAAGGGCAGAGATCATCCTGCTGCTGTCCGCTGGCGTTCAGCCTTTCCCCGGAAGCCTGAATATCGCTCTTGAAGCCTTCGCAAACCCCGAAGTCTATGCCGCAGGCGGACAGTCGCTCGGACTTGATGGACGTGTCCGGGAAGCCGGCAGCATCGTCTGGCGCAATGCGGCTTTTACACCCTTTGGACAGGGATTGCGGGCGAACGAACCTGAAATCGCCTTCCGGAGATGGGTGGACGCCTTTACCGGGGGGCTTCTGTTCTGCCGTCGACTTCCGCTTCACGATCACAACCGGCTTAATCCCGAATGCATCGGTCCCGAAGCCGAAATGCTGGCGATCTGCCTGTCCCTGCGACAGGCGGGAGGCAAGATCCTCTATGATCCGGATGTGCTTGACCGATCGGCTCCGGAGCCGGAAATCGCACCAGAACTGCGCGCCCGGAATGAGGACTGGCTGAAACGCCGCTTCGCAGGACTGCTCTCGCGACAGCCGTTTCCGGGAACCAGCCTCATGCGGGCCCGCTCCGCATCCGGAGCGCCAGCCATTCTGTTCCTGTGTGAACGGCTGCCCCATGTCGTTCTGGGAACACCTTTTCTGCGCCACCGTGACATGATGATCGGGCTGAGCCGGCTGGGATATCAGGTGACTGTCTTTCCGCTTGATGGCAGCCTTCATGACTGTGTTTCAACGGCGCTGGATTTTCCGCCAGACATCGAACTGATGGACGATTGTGACCTGTCCGAGCTTGCGGATTTCCTGCGGGAGCGGGCGGGATGCTTCGATTATATCTGGATCGGTGGCATGAAAACCCTCCAGCGCGCCGCACCGATCCTGCAGCAGCATCCGCAGTCGCTGCCCAGACTGGGAATGGTCGCGGATATTCACGCAAGCCATGCCAGAGAGACCCATAACCGCCGGCTTGTCGGAGCGGTCAATGACCGGGAGCTGCTTTTCGATGATCTGGAACTGGATATTGACCAGGTCTGGATGACCCAGGCGGTGGTTGCCGGCACGGAAGCCGAGAAGGCCGATCTGGAAGTCCTTGGCCTCACCAATGTGCGGGTCCTTGGCGCGCCGCCTGTGCCGACGACGCTCTCGCCCGGCTTTGAAGAACGCTCGGGCATCCTGCTTGTTCTTCCGGTTTTTGCCAGTGGCGATGCGGTTCATGACGGTCTGCACTGGTTTATCCATGACGTCCTTTCAAAGCTGGATCGCGGTCTGCCACCGGAGGCAACCGTTCTCCTTGCGGGCCATAAGGCCGCCGGGGTCGATCTCTCCGCTTTCGCGCGATATCGGCGACTGGAAGCCTTTCCGGAGGATGCTGATCTTGCCGCTCTCTACAGGTCACGTCGTATTCTCGTGGAGCCCGCACGTGTTCTGACCGCCATCCCCCGGGAAGTTCTGGATGCGGCTGCGGCGGGGCTGCCTGCCGTCCTTTCCGAAACGGTCTGCAAGACACTGGGATGGGAAAACGGAAAAGACTGCCTGTCCGGAGGCTTCTGTGATCCGGAGCAGTTCGCCCAGGCCGTGATCGGACTGTATACGGACATGGATCTGTGGAATACGATAAGCCGTGGAGCACAGGCCCGAATGGAAGAGGAGGCGTCCCGTTCGAATTTTCATGATGGCCTCCGCGAGATCCTTTCCATCGCGGCAGGCACCACACCTCTTGCGGCTTCGACCGTAACGCCGCGTGCGCACAGACTGTCCGAGACTGCTTCCGGTTTTGCTCCCGCGCCGATCCGTCTCCAGCCGCGCCGACTGACGACCGACAGCGATTGAAAGACCGGCTCTCCGGTCTGATTTTGGGTGACTGACACCCCGAACATGGAACACAAGATGACTGCCAATTCCGAGACACTTGATACCGTTCTCCAGACCGTCGATATCCATCTGGACGCTTCGGTCTCACGCCTGTTCGAGCTTCTCCGCATTCCGAGCATTTCCACGCAGCCCGCCCACGCCGCCGATTGCCGGAAAGCTGCGGACTGGATGCGGAAGGAACTTGAACATCTGGGGATGAAGGCAGAGATCCGCGACGTGCACTGGGCGGCTCCGGGGCACCCGATGGTCGTGGGTCATGACCAGGCTGTCGGCAGCAGCGATGGTCGACCACATGTCCTGTTCTATGGTCATTACGATGTGCAGCCGACAGACCCGGAAGCGCTCTGGAACGCACCGCCCTTCGATCCGCGGCTGATCGAGGACGCCTCAGGGCGCAAGGTCATCGTTGCCCGCGGCGCGAGCGACGACAAGGGGCAGGTGATGACTTTCCTTGAAGCCTGCCGCGCCTGGAAAGAGGTCACGGGCTCGCTTCCGGTCAAGGTGAGCGTTCTTCTGGAAGGCGAGGAGGAATGTGGCGGGGCGAACCTGTTCCCGTTCCTCAAGGAAAATGCGGCCGAACTCAAGGCGGATGTGGCGCTTGTCTGTGATACGGGCATGGCGGATCGCAGGACACCGGGCATTACGACATCCCTGCGCGGCATGATGGCCGAAGAAGTGGTCATCCAGTGTGCCAGTCATGATCTGCATTCCGGTCTGTATGGCAATGCTGCCGCCAACCCGATTGCCGTTCTCTGTCAGGCTCTGGCGACCCTTCGAAACGCCGAGGGTGGCGTTACACTGCCGGGTTTCTATGACGGTATTCAGGATCCGTCTCCGGCCACACGGGCGCAGTGGAGCAGGCTTTTCCCCGATGACCGCTCCCTGCTGGAAGAGGCAGGACTGTCGGTCGCGGCAGGCGAGAAGGCCTATAGCGCGATCGAGCAGACATGGTGCCGCCCGAGTTGTGAAATCAACGGCATTTCCGGCGGCTATGAGGGCGAGGGGTTCAAGACCGTTCTTCCCGCCAAAGCCATGGCCAAGGTCTCGTTCCGGCTGGTTCCCGGTCAGGACCCTGACCGCATCCGCGAGGCCTTCCGCACCCATATCCGTGCCGCCCTGCCTTCGGACGCCCATGTCACGTTTACGGCCCATGGCGGTTCTCCGGGCTTTGAAGTTTCCCGTGACAGCCGTTTTCTGGGACCGGCCCTGAAGGCCCTGAGTGATGAATGGGGTGTTCCTGCCGCAACGGTCGGCTCGGGCGGTTCCATTCCCGTGGCGGGTGAAGTCCGTGACGCGCTGGGACTGGACGCTCTCATGATCGGCTTTGCCCAGAATGACGACCGGATCCACTCTCCGAACGAGCAGTACGGGCTGGATTCCTTTCACAAGGGTATCCGTTCCTGGGTGCGTGTCCTTGCGGCACTGGCGGACGCGGGCTGACGATGAAACACCCGCCACCGCTTGCACTGACGCTCGGGGATCCGGCGGGGATCGGGCCTCAGCTCGCGGCGGAAGCCTGGCGGAAGCTGCGACATTCGGGGGAAGGGACGTTCTTCTGGCTGGGTGATCCGCGTCTGGTTGAACGCGCCGTGCCCGTAACCTGCATCGCAACGCCGGAAGAGGCGACGGCTGTCTTTGCTGACAGCCTGCCCGTTCTGCCAGTGCCATACGAGGTGGAGGTCATTCCGGGCCAGCCTGATTCCAGGAATGCAGCAGCGACGACCAGCAGTATCCGTCAGGCCGTTGAGTATGCTCTTGCAGGGCGGGCGGGCGGGGTCGTGACGAACCCGATTGCCAAGCATGTTCTGGCTGCGGCCGGATTCCCCTATCCGGGACACACCGAATTTCTGGCGGCCCTGTGTGACATGCCGGGGGAAGAGATCATGATGCTGGCCTCGCCCCAGCTCAGGGTTGTGCCGGTGACGGTTCATGTCTCGCTCCGCAGGGCTCTGGAGACACTGACGACCGAGCGCATCGTACAGGTGGCGCAGATCGCCAGTGCCGCACTCAGACGTGATTTCGGGATTCTGTCTCCGCGTCTGGCGATCGCGGGGCTGAACCCTCACGCTGGTGAACACGGCATGATGGGCGATGAAGAACTCACAATCGTCCAGCCCGCGATCGACACGCTCCGGGCGCAGGGGATCGACTGTCGGGGACCAATGCCGCCGGACACGATGTTCAGCGCCAAGGCCCGGCCGCATTACGATGTGGCGATCTGCATGTATCATGACCAGGCGCTCATTCCGCTGAAGACGCTTGATATGGAAGAAGGCGTGAACGTAACGCTCGGACTGCCGATCATCCGGACCTCGCCCGATCATGGCACGGCTTTTGATATCGCAGGCCCGGTAACCGGGGCATGCCGGGCGGATGTGTCCAGTCTTCTGGCGGCGATCCGGCTGGCTGGCGAAATGAGCGTTTATCGGGAAGGAAGAGAAGCATGACCCCTCTTGGCATGATCCGTCTTGGAGTGAACATTGATCACGTCGCCACGCTGCGCAATGCCAGAGGGGGCACGTTCCCCGACCCGGTGGCGGCGGCCGAGCTGGCCATTGCCTCGGGCGCGGACGGGATTACGGCGCATCTGCGGGAAGACCGGCGCCATATCCGCGATGCCGACATGCCCCGCCTCAGAGCGCTTTCCGCGCCGCTGAACTTCGAGATGGCCGCGACGGACGAGATGGTCCGGATTGCCTGTGATCTTCGACCGCATGCCTGCTGTCTGGTTCCTGAAAAACGGCAGGAAGTCACGACCGAGGGTGGTCTGGATGTCGTGGGACAGAGTGAGACACTCAAGCCGAAAATCGCGCGGCTGCGGGATGCCGGCATCCGGGTTTCATTATTCATCGATCCCGAGGCGCGACAGATCGAGACGGCCGCCGCTCTGGGAGCACCCGTTGTGGAACTCCATACCGGGGCTTACGCTCTGGGCGGCCGTGAGGAACTGGAGCGTCTGCGGTCAGCGGCGAAGACGGTCGCAGCCTGTGGGCTGGAACTCCATGCCGGACACGGACTGACTTATGACAACGTAGGCGCGATTGCGGGCCTGTCAGGGCTTGCCGAACTGAATATCGGCCATTTCCTGATCGGACAGGCCATTTTTGACGGGCTGGGACCTGTGGTCCGGAAAATGAAAGACCTCATCAATTCCTGAAAGAGAAGAGGAGCGGGGTCTCTGGCATCCCGCTCCGCTTTTTCAGGATCACTTGACCGGCTGAATGACCGGCTGCGTATCGTCTTTAGTGAACTTGGGGATGTATTTCCCGGACTGGTCAGAATAGGTTGCTGTCGCACTCTGGGGCGGCGTACGCGGCGAGTGGAAACCGGAGACAGGGCCGAAAGGGCCACCATTGATGCGGCGCATCGTGGATTCACGCTGGCGTGCGCAGCCGCGCGTGATGATCGAGCAGACACCATCCGTCCCGATATACAGGTCATCATTACCGGTATAGTGGACTTCCGAAATCCGGTCGTGATCAAGCCGGACGATCATCGTACAACTCGACCCGTCGCCCCCAAAAGCGGACTGATAGATGCTGACGACGGACTGAATGGGGATAAGCGTCGAGTTCGAGACGGTCGGAAGCGTCTTACTGCCCGTGTACTGCCAGATTTCGGTGCTGTCGTTCAGTTTTTTCGTGCTGCCCGGGATTCCGGCACAGGCCTGCAAATCATAGCTGGTCATGCCGACCATTTCGTACTGGGCCTTGTGAGCCGTGCGGGAATCGAAATAACCACAACCGGAAAGAGCCGCAGTCGTCGTCAAGGCAACGATCATCCGTATGTAGGCCGGGCGCATCATGTCTCCTTTGCGCGTAAGGGAAGCAGACTGCAGACCCGGAACGATTCATGGCGAACAGGTCACAATCAGATGTGAAGTGTCCTGTTTCTACAACAGCCTCCCTGACGGGGATAGAGGAAGCGGGTTCCTTTGTTCTGGATGATGGGTTAGAGGGCAGTTCCCTTGCATCACAGGAATGCCACCAATGGCCGATATGACCCCATCCGAGGTGACACGCCTCCAGACCACGCTCCAGCGCCTGCTGGGCTCCCCGAAGCTCACGGTCAACAAGCCCAGCCGCAAGGGCATGAGCGTTGAACTGGCCGTTGCCGGAGAAGTCATCGGGACGGTTCACCGCGATGAGGATGAAGGCGAGGTCTCCTATGCCATCCACATCACGGTTCTGGAAGAAGACCTGCCGGCGGCCTGACATCCCAGGCAGCGTTAAGCCTCAGGCAGAATGAGCCGGGGCAGGCATTTCGAATCGCGTGATCTTCCAGCCCCAGTGCTCGAACTTCATGTGAAGGACGAACGGTGTCTGTCCCGGCTGATCCAGACTGGCCTCGAACTTTCCTGGGCTCACGAAATGGGCATGCATGGAATGCCACATTCCAAGCCAGTCTGACGTGGCGGGACCATGAGGCATCACCTGATGCGCCGTAGTCATCAGGGTCGCGGGTGTCAGATGCGTGTCGATGGCGTTGGACACGACCTGCCCCGCAAAGGAACTCCCAAATCCCGGCAAATCGTCATCGACAGGAATTGCAGGAGTAAACTGTTCCTTGAGGCAGTGCGTCAACGCTGACCAGTCCACATGGGGCGCCAGACGCGACGGATTGTTACCGTTCATGGCCCGGTCGATATCCCACAGGGCGAGGTAGGGCGACACCGCGTAGGCCGCCAGAATAGCGCCCGCACTGACACCAAGTCCCTGCCATGCACGCGGCATGACTCTGCGAAAACCGTTTTTCATGATGACTTCTCTGCTCGGGCCCTGCGAGACACCAGGACAGTGTTGAACGATACTGACGCTAACGTCTTTCAAGAGTGAAAGTCAGCAATTATCATCATTTCATGGACATGAATTTTTCTGATCATGAGCTGGAGCGCTATTCCCGCCACATTCTCCTGTCTCAGGTCGGAGCGATCGGGCAGGCGCGGATTCGCGGTGCTGCTGTCCTGGTGGTCGGCGGGGGAGGACTGGGGGCACCACTGCTTCAGCAGCTCGCTGCGTCGGGAATCGGACGTATCGGAATCATGGACGATGATCGCGTCGATCTCAGCAATCTCCAGCGGCAGGTTCTCTATGGCGCTGACGACATCGGAGAGTTCAAGGTCGAAGCCGCGGCGAAGCGTCTGAAGGCGCTGAACCCTCTGATTACGCTCCAACCGCATCCGGTTCGCGCGACGGGCAAGACGCTGGATGCTCTTGTGCCGCAATATGATCTGGTCTGCGACGGGACCGACAACGTCGCCACACGACTGGCCGTCTCCGATGCCTGCGTACGTCATGGCCGTTCGCTGGTATCCGGGGCGATACAGGGATTTTCAGGACAGCTGGCCGTATTCCGACCGCAGAAGGGTGGCCCCTGCTATCGCTGCCTGTTTCCCGAGGCCGCACAGACAGAAACGCCGGACTGCGGCATGTCCGGTGTGCTTGGCGCCGCGACGGGCGTCATGGGGAGCCTGATGGCGGTGGAGGTCATGCGGGAAGTCATCGGACTGGAAGGCACGGATCAGACGCGGGTGAGCCTGTGGGACGCGCTGTCGGGGACGATGGACAGTTTCGTGTTGAAGCGTGATCCTGCCTGCCAGTTCCATCATGATGAACGGATACCCGGATGACACAGCCCATGTTCCTGACGCTGGCCGACGATTCCTGGCAGCGGGCCCATTATGCATTTGTCGTTGCAGCGGGCGGCCTGTCGCTTGGACGCGATGTGACGATTTTTGCCGGCGGACGCAGCGTTCTGGCGCTGACGCCGGACTGGAAGGGGCTTGCAGGCGTCATTGCGGACAGTGAACTCGAGACCCGTGGGATTGCGGGGTTCGGGGAACTGCGGGAGGCGGTGGTGGATCTCGGCGCGACGGTCATGGCCTGTGAGGCCGGCCTCAGGATGGCAGGTCTGTCTGAAAAGGACCTGCTGGACGGGGTCACGGTACGGGGCATTGTCAGCTTTCTCGAACTGGCGGGAGACAATCCCGTTCTTGCGCTGTAAGTTTCTGCCCAAGACACGATTTTCGGACGTCTTTCCCGTTTTGATGACTTGCCCAAACCTTCGGCCCTTGGCAGGGATGCGCTCATGAGAATGTCAGTCTTCCCTCTGCGTCCCGCCAAAGGCCATTCCGCTCTTCTGCGTGCGCTGCTGGCAGGTACGGTCCTGCTTGCTGCTCCGGGCTTCGTGAGTTCCGATGCCTGGGCGGCCCATCATCACAAGAAGCATGGGGAGACGGCCGCGAAGGCTGCGGACAAACATGCATCGGCCAAAAAACATCACAAGGCCAATGCGGCAAAACCCACGTCACCCACTACGAAGCACAAGACGGCGCATCATGTCGCTCTGAAGCGTGTCGCTCCGGCTGTCGCTGCGGGCGCTGCCGCAACAGCAGCGGGTGCGGCAGCGATGGGTCAGCCTGCAACTCCGCCTGTTCCTTCAGCTCCCGAGAATACGGACAAGGGCAGCAACACGGGACTGCCGCTGCCGCGCTATGCCGCGCTCCGGGCGGACAAGGTCTATATGCGTCGCGGTCCGGGAGACCGGTATCCGATCGACTGGGTCTATCACCGCCGCGGGCTGCCTGTGGAAATCGAGCGCGAATTCGATGTGTGGCGGCTTGTCGAGGATTCCGATGGCCAGAAGGGCTGGGTGCATCAGGCGACGCTCTATGGCAGCCGGACCTTTGTCATTCCGGGGCTGCCTCCTGAGGGCATGAAAGCCCAGAACGGCGAGGCAAGTGCGCAGGACGGCGACCATATCGGCAAGGCCGATGCCCGTATTCTCGCCCGTGTCGCCACTCAGGACGAGGCGCGGGCACATAAAAATGATGTGCTCCTCATGAGCCATCCGGAAGAAGATAGCAGCGTCATCGCGGTGCTGGAGCAGGGAACGGTGGGCAACATCAAGCTGTGTCCGCAGAACTCCCAGTGGTGCCGTGTGAGTGTGAAGGGCTATGAGGGCTGGCTGCCCCGCCGTCTTTTCTGGGGGCTGCTCCCAGGCGAGACGATTCAACCAAACTGATTTTTTCGATCGAGGACGCCGTATATGACATCGAGTTCCCATTACCGCCGCACGCGGATCGTCGCGACTCTTGGGCCGGCCTCATCCTCACCTGAGATGATCCTTTCCCTGGCACAGGCGGGCGTGAACGTCTTCCGGCTCAATTTCTCCCACGGCGCGCATGAGGATCATGGCGAACGTCATGCCGCCATTCGGGCGGCCGAAAAAGAGGTTGGGCACCCGCTGGCCATTCTTGCGGATCTTCAGGGACCGAAACTTCGTGTCGGCGTGTTCGAGAACGGTCCTGTGATCCTCGAGGAAGGTAAGCCGTTCCGTCTGGATCTGGACCGGACACCCGGTACGGTCTCGCGCGTCTGCCTGCCGCATCCGGAAATCATTTCCGCCGCCAAGCCGGGTAGCCACCTCCTGCTGGATGACGGAAAACTCAAGCTGCGTGTCGTAAAGACGGGCGAGGGATTCCTCGAGACGGTTGTGGTCGTGGGCGGAAAGCTTTCGGAGCGCAAGGGCGTCAATGTTCCCGACGTGACGCTGCCCATTCCGGCGCTGACCGAAAAGGACCGCCGCGACTTCGACTTCGCACTATCGCTGGGCGTGGATTTTGTGGCGCTTTCGTTCGTGCAGCGCCCCGAGGACGTGCAGGAAGCCCGCGAGATCGCGGCAGGTCGTGCGGCCATCGTGACCAAGCTTGAAAAACCACAGGCGATGGACGATCTGGCTGCCATCGTGCACCTGTCGGACGCGATTATGGTGGCGCGTGGGGATCTGGGCGTGGAACTGCCGCCCGAGGAAGTTCCGGTCGCACAGAAGCGTGCCATTGCCGAAGCCCGCAAGCAGTGCCGCCCGGTCATCGTGGCGACACAGATGCTTGAAAGCATGATCGAAAGCCCGACGCCGACCCGCGCCGAAGTGTCCGACGTGTCCAATGCCGTTTACGATGGCGCGGATGCCGTCATGCTGTCCGCGGAAAGTGCGGCAGGCAAATATCCTGTCGAAGCCGTCTCGATGATGGTGCGGATTGCCGAGCGTGTGGAGCAGGACACCGAATGGCGTCTTCGTATGGACCGTCTGCGCCCGGCGCCGGATGAAACCGTCCAAAGCGCGATCGTTCAGGCCGCCTGGCAGGTCAGCCGCACGCTTCATGCCGGTGCCATCGCATGCCGGACCCGGAGTGGAGCAGGGGCCATGCGCCTGTCCCGTGAGCGGCCACATTGTCCGATCATCGCCCTGACACCCGAATTGTGGGTCGCACGCCGACTGTGCGTTGTATGGGGTGTCTTTCCATATCTGATCAACAGCGAGCAAAGCTCTCAGGGCATTGAGCCTCTGGCCGGTCCTGTTGCAGAACTCGCCCGCAAGATGGGTTTCTGTAAAATCGGAGACCGGGTTCTGATTCTGGCCGGACTGCCTTCAGGTCATTCCGGCAGTACGAATACCCTGCGGGTCATCACGGCCTGAAGATATATTTCCTGTCTCTGTCACCTGCTGTCGGACTTCGGTCCCGCAGCAGGTCGTCTCGGCGTGATTCAGCTTATGGACTTAGGCCTGACGGTTTTCGATCAGGGTCCGGCGGATAGAGCGTCCGCGTTCGATTTTGCTTGTGATGGCAGCTTCGTCGCCCTTGCGGATGGCATCGGCCATGACCTGGGTGTCAGCCACGAATTTGTCGAGTGTCCCCAGCAGCGCTTCCTTGTTGGCCAGGAAGATATCCCGCCACATGACCGGGTCCGACGCCGCGATCCGGGTAAAATCCCGGAAGCCCGATGCGGCATAATCCAGAACGGCGGCGCGGATTTCATCGGAGAGATTGTCCGCGGTATCGCAGATCGTAAAGGCGAGGAGATGCGGCAGATGACTGACCATGGCGCAGATCCTGTCGTGCTTTTCATCAGACAGGATTTTCGTGCGCGCGCCGCACAGGGTCCAGAGTTGTTCGATCGTGTTCACAGCCTTCGTATCCGCGCCTTCAGGCGGAACGAGGAGGGCCCAGCGGTCTTCGAACAACGTCGAAAACCCGGCATCCGGGCCTGAATGTTCCGTTCCGGCCATCGGATGGCCGGGCACATACGCCACGTTTTCAGGCAGGATCGCGGCGAGTGCCGGCCCGAGCCGCCCACGAACGGAGGCCACATCCGTCAGAATGCTGCCCGGTTTCATAAAGGGGAGTACCTGACGGGCGACCTGTTCCACTGCACCAACAGGAACGCAGATCATGACGCAGTCTGCCTGCGCAGCGACAGCAGGATCGGACGTCGTGATATCCGCGATGCCCAGTTCCCGGATCCGTTCAAGAACGCCCGGGTTTGAATCAGCAGCGATCAGGGTTTCGGCAATTACTCCCGTCTCACGGGCCCGGCGCAGAACAGAAGAGCCGATCAGCCCCGGGCCGATGACCGAGAGAGACCTGAAAAGATATGTCATAGAACTCTGGGAGCCGTCGCGAAGGGAGTGTCCTCGGATTTTTTGCCGTCCCGGGATACGGCCTCTTTCTTGATGTTGCCGGCCAGGGCCGTCACTGCGGGGGGAATGACCGTCTTGCGGGCGGAAGCCGGAGGTGGAGTCGGCGTGCTTTTGTTTGCTTCCGCAGCAGGCGCATGACGCAGACGACGCATTTCCACGATCTGCCAGACCAGCAGCACCGGAATACCGATCAGGATGTCCCGTCCGCGCCGCAGAAGGGAAAGGCTGAGCGAGATTTCGGCATCGATACTGAAAATCATGCCCAGCGCGACATAGGCGGCTTCCTGCACGCCAAGAGCACCCGGCACGAGAAAGCCCGCTGACATGATGCCACAGACCACCCCTTCGATTGCGACCGAGGAGAAAAATCCCACATGGGCACCGAGAAGCTGGAGGGCCAGCCACGTCATGGCTGCACTGCCCATCCAGCATAGCAGATGGCAGAATGCACCGAGGGAAATCCTGTCTGGCCGGCTCCAGAGACTTTCGAGTCGTAGCTGGAAGGTCTCCGTATTGCCGATCAGGGAATCGCGCCATTCCGCGGCAATATGCTTCCCGAGAAACGCCGCAGCCTTGCGGACCATTACGCCGCCGCGCTGCTGGGTCCAGATGAAGCCGGCAATTCCAAGGCTCAGCAGGACCATGCCGCCGATGAGCGGCCAGACAAATCGTGATGCGCCCTGATGGCCGACCAGACACAGAAGTGCGATCAGGACAAAGGCGATCTGCCCCAGGACCTCGGTCGTAATGTCCACCAGATTGGCGGCGACACCTTCGGGCCAGTGCAGCTCTTCTCCCTTGACCGTGCGCGGATCCACACCGGCCAAAGTGGCACGGACGCCGATGACCATGCCGCCGAGTTGGGAGAAGGGAAGACATGCCCCGGCGCTGTCACGAACCAGACGCGCTCCCATGAGGCGCCGCACGCTCAGCAGGGGAACCGCCGCGTGCCACGCAACACCAAGCCCCATGTCGATCAGGAGCTGACATGCCGCAAGAAGCAGAAAGCCACCGACACCAACTTTTGAAAGTGCTTCCATGACGGGATGAATACCCGCCTTGGCCGCAATGAAGGTGAAAAGGGCTATCCCGAGGAGGGAAAGCAGAAGAGGGAGAGTTTTTTTCAACGTCTTCGTCACATATCGTTTGGAAACGCTCTATCGCACACAGGGTGAATATTCCACCCTTTCAGACGCTTTCCCCGAAAAGCCGGGGGGATTATGCTGTCATAAATTGCAACCATCTGCTGATGCCCCAAGGAGATTCTGCCACCATGAACGATGTCACGCTCGTTACGGGGGCTACGGGGTTTGTCGGCTCTGCCGTCGCCCGCGTCCTTGAAGAACGCGGCCACCGCCTGAGGCTTCTCGTCCGGCCGACATCCGACCGTTCAAATATTGCTGAGTTGAACGCGGAACTCGCCGTCGGTGACCTTTCCGATCCTGACACGCTCGCTCCGGCGCTGAAGGGCGTCAAAATCCTGTTCCACATCGCCGCCGATTACCGACTCTGGGTTCCGGATCCGGAAACCATGATGAAGGCAAATGTCGAGGGCACCCGTAACCTGATGCTGGCCGCCCTTGAGGCTGGCGTGGAAAAAATCATTTACTGTTCGTCAGTTGCGGCTTTGGGGCTGCGAAGCGACGGCGTGCCGGCAGACGAGACCACGCCGGTTTCCGAAAGCCAGGTCATCGGAATCTACAAACTGTCGAAATACCGGGCGGAACAGGAAGTCCTTCGGCTGGTCCGGGAGAAGAACCTTCCGGCGATCATCGTGAATCCCTCGACGCCGGTTGGGCCTCGGGATATCAAGCCGACGCCCACGGGGCAAATGATCCTCGACTGTGCCAGCGGCAACATGCCGGCCTATGTCGAAACCGGGCTGAACATCGTTCATGTCGATGACGTCGCCGAAGGTCATGCCCTTGCGCTGGAGCGGGGAAAGATCGGCGAGAAATACATTCTCGGTGGTGAGAACATCATGCTGGGTGACCTGTTTCGCATGGTCAGCCAGATTGCCGGGGTAAAGCCTCCTTCCATCAAGCTCAAGCAGTCCTGGCTCTATCCGGTGGCGCTTGTGTCCGAATGGCTGGCCCGCGGGTTCGGCATCGAACCGCGCGTCACGCGTGAGACGCTGGCCATGTCCAAAAAACTGATGTTCTTCTCGTCCGACAAGGCGAAGAAAGAACTCGGATATGCCCCACGCCCGGCCCGCGATGCCGTGACAGACGCCATCGCCTGGTTCCGTCAGCACGGACGGATGAAATAATGCTGTTCGGAACCGCACTGACGAGCCTTGGGGCATGGATCTATCTTTCGCTATTCCATGGGAAATTCTGGCAGAGAGGCCCCATTCTCGCCCAGAAACCCACACCGGTCTGCGCACCGGACGTCGCGGTGGTTGTCCCCGCGCGGGACGAAGCGGACTCCATTCGCGAATGCCTGACATCCCTTCTGGAACAGGATTATGACGGGCAACTGTCTGTCATCCTGGTCGATGACGAGAGCACGGACGGGACCGGCGATATCGCACGCACGCTCCCTGATCCGCATCACCGCCTGACCGTCATTTCGGGCCAGAAGCGCCCTGCCGGATGGAGTGGCAAGCTGTGGGCGGTCCATCAGGGAGAGCAGGAAGCCCTGAAGCGGATCGGCCTGTATGGCTACATCCTGCTGACAGACGCGGACATCATGCATGCCCCGGGCCATCTTTCCTCTCTGGTCGCCAAGGCCCGGGAAGATGATCTGGATCTTGTCTCGGAAATGGTGGCGCTGAACTGCGAGAGCACCGCGGAGCGTTTTCTGGTTCCGGCGTTCGTCTATTTCTTTGCGATGCTCTATCCGTTTTCGCGGATTGCGAGCGAGCATTCGCGGATCGCGGGTGCGGCCGGCGGCACCATCCTCCTGCGACGGCGGGCTCTGGAGCGGATCGGGGGTATCAGCGCCCTGCGCGGCGCCCTGATCGACGATTGCACGCTGGCCGCGCATGTAAAACGCTCGGGTGGCCGGCTCTATCTTGGACACAGTGCCCTGGCCTGGTCCGTGCGACCGTATCGCGGCATGAAGGACGTGTGGCACATGATCGCCCGGACGGCTTATGTGCAGCTCCGGTATTCACCCGTCCTGCTGCTCGCAACGATCATCGGGATGGCGACGATCTGGCTTCTGCCGGTGGCGCTCGCCCTGTTCGGCAAGGGACGGGAACGACGGATCGGGCTTTTGACCTATCTGCTGTCCTGCCTGACTTTCGTACCGACGCTCCGCCGCTTTGGTCTGCCATTATGGCGTGCCATTCCCCTCCCGCTCGTTGCGACCTTCTACATGGCGGCAACCATCGGCTCGGCCATTGACCATCATCGCGGGGTGGGCGTGCGCTGGAAAAATCGTTCCTACACGGATGAAACATCGTGACAGACAGCATCTGGGGGACGAAAGACGTCACCTCCGCCAAAGGCAAATCCGACGAGAACTTTCCCGTTGGCTCCTTCCTGATCGCCCCACGGCTCCGGCCTTACGTCCATACCTACTATAATTTCGCGCGTGTCGCGGATGATATGGTGGATACGACCGAGCTGACCCCTGCCGAGAAGATTGCACGGCTCAGGGGAATGGCTGCTGTCATCCGGGGTGAAATCACAGCACCTCCTCGCGCTGACGCCCAGACTGCTGTCAAGCTGCGCGAAGTACTTCTTCAGACGGGCGTTCCGCTGGAAACGGCGACGGATCTTCTTGAAGCATTCTGCATGGATGCGGAAAAGACCCGCTATGAAAGCTGGGACGAACTGCTGCATTACTGCAAATATTCAGCAAACCCCGTCGGCCGCTTCCTGCTTCTGTTGCACGGGGAGGCCGAGGAAACGCTCGCGCCTTCCGATGCCCTGTGTTCCGCGCTTCAGATCGTCAATCATCTTCAGGATGTCGAGGACGATCTGAAGACCCTCGACCGGTGCTATGTGCCGCTGCCGTGGCTGGAAGAAGAGGGCGTCTGTCTGGATGACCTGCGTCTGGTGCGCAGCAAGCCGGGGGTTCGCCGCGTGTTCGACCGGATGCTGGATGGTGTGGACGTGCTCAACAGAAACGCCCGGATCCTGCCGCTCCTGATCCGGGATCGCCGGATGCGGCTGGAAGCGGCCGTCATTGTGGAACTGTGCCATATTCTGACGGCACGTTTGCGGCATCAGGACCCGTTACTGGAACGTGTAGCCCTGACAAAGACGGATGGGGCGAAGGCCCTGTTCCGGGCGCTGCGTTATTTCCCTGCCGCGGGCTGAGCCAGGGCGGCAGGGAAATCGGATTGGATCAGGCGATGATCCGATCCAGCGTGGCACAGAAGATCTTCATTTCATCCATGGAGCCGACGGTAATCCGCGAGGCGTTCGGCCAGATGGGCCAGGAACGCCCGATCACGACTTTCTGCTTGAGGAAAGCGTCCTGGATGGGCGCAGCCGGTTTTTTCCAGTCGATGATGAACATGTTCGCATCCGAGGGGATAAAATGAAGGCCGCGCTTGCGCAGGTGCTGGAACGTCATGCTCCGGGCAGCGATCATTTCCTGACGACGGGCCGCGATGGCCGATTTCATGGTCAGGCTCAGCGTGCCGCAGGCTACGGCGGGAACCGGAAGCATCGTGGTCGCACTCTTGCCATCATAACGCATCATGGCTTCATGCAGATCGGGTCTGGCGAAGGTCAGGCCAAGACGCATACCCGCCATGGCGAACATCTTGGAGAAGGTTCGCAGGACGACCACGTCCTTGTTCTTGACGACCAGTTCCACAGCGCTCGGCGTTCCCGCAAAGTGGATATAGGCTTCATCGACCAGGACGATAGAGCCTTTCGGCTTGTTCTCGACGAGCCATGCGATGTCACGCAGCGGTGTGAGCGTGCCAGTCGGATTGTTTGGGGAGCAGATGTAGTAGACACCAGCATTGGGGTCCGCCGCCAGCATGGCCCGGACGTCAGTGCGATAGCCGTTTTTGGCGGACAACGGTACGCGGGCAAGGGGAATTTTCAGCCAGTCCGCGGCTACCCATCCGGCTTCATAGCTCGGGTTCGCCGTGACAAGGCCGCGGGTGGGCGAGCAGAACGTGACGATCGCGCGGGCGAGCGGATCGGACGAGCCGCACCATGTCATGACATGGCTTTCGGGAAGGCTCTCTACCTCAGAGACCGTCTTGATCAGATCATCGCGCATGTGACCGGTCGGATCGTAACGGTTGCTCTGGAAAACGGCAGAGGCACCAGCCTGAGCGGCTTCGGGGAAGGGGCCTGTCCAGCATTCATTGCTGCCCAGACGGGTCATGCCTTCGAAGTTGATTCCGGACGGGAGGATGGCGGCATGCGCGGACTTTGTCAGGGCATGGACGGTTGCACCCGCGGCCAGAAGCGTGGCGATCCGTCCGAAACTGCGGCGGGAATAGCCCCGGGCAAGGAGGTCGCTGCAGGCGGCGGGAGAGAGGGGACTGGTCATTGTAGGGCATACTCCAGACTAGGGCTGGAACATGTTAGTTCCGAAACGTTTTCCCTGTCAAAGCCGCCCCGGAGAATATTTTCAGTATTCTTTCCGCTGACCAGGGAGGGGAATGGATGTCGGCTTTCCAGGGGAGCCGGCATAGGTCAGCAGCAGAACCGTCTGCCCGTCGCCGCTCACGCCGCGATGGACGTCATTGACCGACTCCGCGAAGGCTTCACCCTGATGGAAGGTGCGTTTCTTGCCACTCTCGCGGTCCTCGATCGTGAGGGTGCCTTCAAGCACATAACCCGCATTGGGATAGGGGTGTGTATGCCAGGGCAGGGCGGAATGCGCCGGGATTGTCAGCCGGATCATGCTGAGCATCGGACGGGTCGTCGGGTAATGATCGTACGGAGTGCCGTTCCACGAATGGTCGTCCGCGAGAAGATGTTCGGCGTGGCCGCTGGCTGTCGCGGGAGGCGTCGTCTGCGCGATGGCAAGCGGTGCCGAAAGGATCGCGGCTGCCACTGTCCCTGCAAGAAAGGTCGGGTTCATAGGGGAAAGGAAACGCATGGCGCAAAGACTTCTCTTCAGGTGTTGCGTTTTGGCATCACCCTAACGCATGGCACGCCTTTCCGTTCAGGTCATCTTTGTCTCGGGGGGATTTGGGTCTAGAACCCTGATCTTCTGAAACGAGACAGGGGACAGACATGGTTTTCAGCAGGATGCGCGCTTCTTCCGGTCTTCCCTGCGCGCAGGCCGATCTGGACCATGTCGAGAGGATCGTCACCGCTTCGGGAACGTCCTTTGCCCGTGGGATGAGCATTCTTCCGCCGGACCGGCGTCAGGCGATGTTCGCGGTCTACGCTTTTTGCCGCCAGGTGGACGATATTGCAGACGGCGACGCCGGCGTCGCGGACCCGATGGCGGCTCTTCAGGAATGGCATCGCCGGATTGACCAGCTCTATGAAGGCGTGGCGGCGGATGCGCTTGATCGTATCCTGATCGTCGCCATCCATCGCTATCAGCTTCAGGCCAGGGATTTCCATGACGTCATCGACGGTATGGCCATGGATTGCGGCGCACCGATCGTTGCCCCCGACGAGGCGACGCTTGATCTGTACTGTGACCGCGTGGCCTCTGCGGTCGGACGGCTTTCGGTCTGCGTGTTCGGTGACTCGTCCGACAATGCGCGGCGCGTGGCCTATCATCTGGGGCGGGCCCTTCAGTTGACCAACATCCTGCGCGATATCGCCGAGGATGCGGGACGGGGCAGACTGTATCTTCCCGCCGAGCTTCTGACGCGGTTCGATGTTCCCAAGAATCCGCAGGAAGCGCTGTACGCCCATGGTCTGGATCAGGTCGCCCGTATTCTCGCAGAACGGGCAAAGGACCATTTCCGCGAGGCACGCAATGCCATGCGGCTGTGTGACAGCACCGCGATGCGCCCCGCCCGCATGATGGCAGCATCCTATGCGCCGATCCTCTCAGCGCTGGAAAAGCGTGGCTGGAAAACGCCGGATATTGCTCCGAAAGTCTGCAAACCCTGGAGACAGCTGCGCACTCTCGCAGCATATGTGAAGTAAGACCCATGAGCCATGTCCACATCATCGGCGGTGGTCTGGCAGGCCTCTCCGCCGCAATCGAACTGGCGGCGCAGGCCCGGGTCACGGTCTACGAGGCAGGACCAGCCTGCGGCGGACGGGCACGCTCATTTCGCGACCGCTCCCTCAATGCCCGGATCGATAACGGCAATCACCTGATCCTGTCGGCGAACGATCTGACGTTTCGCTATCTGGACATCATCGGCGCACGCCACACCCTTACCGGTCCGGGCTTGCCGATCTTTCCGTATTACGACCTTGAGGAGAGTCTGGCCTGGACACTGCGTCTGTCGAAAGGAAAGCTGCCTTTCTGGGCGCTACCAGGAGGGCGACGGGTTCCGGGTATGACGCTCTCCGAACTCGCTTCTCTGGGACGTTTTCTGCGCGCCAGCGAGAACACGACCGTGGATGCCTGTCTGAGTTCCGGACAACTGAGCCGCAGGCTTCTGGTGCCTTTTGCGATTTCCGTTCTCAATACGGGTATCCATACCGGCAGTGCGAAACTGCTTGGAAACGTGATTCGTAAATCCCTCGCCAAAGGCGGCATGGCCTGCTGTCCCTGGTTCCCGGAGGTAGGGCTGTCCGAAACACTGATTGATCCTGCGGTGACGTATCTGAAGCGGTTTCACGGCGATGTCCGCACGGGTGTCCGCGTCAATGCCATTGAGCGGCGGAACGGTCGTGCAACAGCGCTCGAAACAGCAGAGGGACGGATCGAGTTCGGCCCTGAAGACCAGGTCATCATGGCCGTTCCGGGACCTGTCGCGCAGTCTCTGCTTCCGGGACTGAAAGCGCCGGACGCTTTTGAGAGTATCGCGAACGCGCATTTCCGTCTCCCGGCCATGATTCAGGCGCGGGGTGTGGTGGCTCAGGCCGGGTTTGTGGGGCTGGTCGGCGGCATTTCGGAATGGGTCTTCCTCAAGGGCGATATCCTCTCCGTCACCGTCAGTGCGGCCAATCGTTACGCCGATCGCGAAAACAGCGAACTGCTGGCCACGATCTGGTCCGAAATCCGGCGCGCGCTTGATCCCGTCCTGTCGCAGTCGCTTCCGGTGGCCATGCCGCCTGCGCGTCTGATCTGGGAAAAACGGGCGACATTCGCCGCGACACCCGAGCAGAACCGGCTGCGGCCCGGCCCCCGAACGGATCTCGTGAATCTGGCTCTGGCCGGGGACTGGACCGACACCGGCCTGCCGTCCACGATCGAAGGCTCCATCCAGTCCGGTCTTCAGGCCGTGGCGGCGCTGGGCTTCCGCTCCGCCGTTGAAAACACGGGATCGTGATGAGCGCTCTCACAATCATGATTGTAACACAATCCCCGCCTTTCAGGACCGCCTGTGTCGGGAGAACCGAACAATGCTGATCTATTCTGATATTCTGGAAAAGGAGGACCGCGTGAGCGAGACCTTGTCCCGCCAATCTGTCGAACCCGATGAGATCAATCACGCCATCGAGGGAGCGCAGACCGCGCTCGGCGGAAAGCAGAAATCGGACGGACACTGGGTCTACGAACTCGAAGCTGACGCGACAATTCCCGCCGAATACGTGCTGCTTGAACATTATCTCGACCGGATCGACCCGGAAAAACAGGCCAAGATCGGGGTCTATCTGCGTCGTATCCAGGGCGATCACGGCGGATGGCCGCTCTATCATGATGGCGGCTTCGATCTTTCGGCAAGCGTGAAGGCATATTTCGCACTCAAGGCGATCGGGGACGACATCAATGCGCCTCACATGCGCATTGCGCGTGAGGCCATTCTCGATCACGGCGGCGCTGCGCGGACGAACGTGTTCACGCGGATCCAGCTCGCCCTGTTCGGGGAAGTACCATGGGACGCAACGCCCGTGATGCCGGTCGAACTCATGCTGCTGTCACGCAAGGCGTTTTTTTCCGTCTGGAACATGTCCTACTGGTCGCGGACTGTCATTGCGCCCCTCTTGGTGCTCAACGCGCTGCGTCCCAGAGCCATCAATCCGCGCGGTGTTCATGTCCAGGAGCTGTTCGTCAAGCCACCTTCCGAGGTCAATGACTGGATCCGCGGGCCATATCGCTCTGTGTGGGGACGGTTTTTCAAGCATCTGGACTCCGCGCTGCGTCCGGTCCTGCCGCTTATTCCGCGCAGTATGCACAAGAAGGCCCTGAAGGCCGCAAGCGATTTCATCGAGCCTCGTCTGAGCCGTGGCGGTCTGGGGGCCATCTATCCGGCCATGGCGAATGTCGTAATGATGTATCGTGCCCAAGGTGTGCCTGACAGCGATCCGCGGGCCAAAACGGCATGGGACGCAATCCAGGATCTGCTTGTGGATCATGGCGACGAGATCTATTGCCAGCCCTGCGTCTCTCCGGTCTGGGATACGGGTCTATCGGGTCTGGCGATGATCGAAGCCGCGTCCGGTCCTGCCGGCACGAAAACTGCGGAAACACTCGCAGCGTTGAAAAAAAGTGCCGAGTGGCTGCGGGAACACCAGATCCTGAACGTCAAGGGCGACTGGGCCATCAATGCGCCCGACCTCCGTCCCGGTGGCTGGGCGTTCCAGTACGAGAACGATTACTACCCGGACGTCGATGACACTGCTGTCGTTGCCATGCTGCTGCATCGTGTCGATCCCGAAAACAGCCGCGAGGCCATCTCCCGCGCCCGGGAATGGATCATCGGCATGCAGAGCACCAATGGCGGCTGGGGGGCGTTCGATATCGACAACGACCATGAGTTGCTCAACCACATTCCCTTCTCGGATCATGGGGCGCTGCTGGACCCACCGACCGCGGATGTCTCGGCGCGCTGTATTTCGTTTCTGGCGCAGCTTGGAGACCCGGACGACCGGCCGGTCATCCTCAAGGCGATCGAATATCTACGCTCGGAACAGGAATCCGAGGGCTGCTGGTTCGGTCGCTGGGGAACGAATTACATCTACGGAACATGGTCGGTTCTGTGCGCCCTGAACATCGCAGGCGTGCCGCATGATGATCCGATGGTCCTGCGGGCCGTAAACTGGCTTGAGAGCGTCCAGCGTCCGGATGGTGGCTGGGGCGAGGACTGCGCCACTTATGAGGGCGGTACCGCCGGCACCTACAAGAAGAGCCTGCCGTCCCAGACTGCCTGGGCCGTCCTGGCTCTCATGGCCGTCGGTCGCCGGGATAGTGAGGCCGTCAAACGCGGTGTGGCCTATCTCGTCTCCCAGCAGAACGAGAAGGGCGAATGGCAGGAAGAAGCCTATAATGCGGTCGGCTTCCCGAAGGTCTTCTACCTGCGCTATCATGGTTACAAGCAGTTCTTCCCGCTGACTGCCCTGGCCCGCTACCGCAATCTCGGTGTGAGCAACAGCGGCAAGGTGGAGTACGGCTTCTGATGCTGGGTATTCTCGCAGGTCTGAAACAGGAAGCCCGTCTGATCCGGCGCTTCCTGCCGAATGCTCCCGTGGCACTGAGCAATGCCACGCCGGAAGGCGCTCGCAGGGGGGTGGAACGTCTGCTCAAGGCAGGCGCAACGGAACTCCTGTCTTTCGGATGTGCGGGAAGCCTCTCACCGGACGTCGCGCCCGGAACAGTCATCGTGGCGGACCATGTCCGTTACCAGGACAGGGATATTTCCTGCGATCCGCGTCTGAGCGAAACATTCGGCTCGGCCTATGCCCGACGCGGTGGCATCCTGCACAGCGACGCGCTGGTCGAACTGGGGCTGGAAAAGGCCTGGTATTTTTCGCAGACGAAATGCCTGGCGGTGGACATGGAGAGCGGCGTCGTCGCCGATGCAGGCATGCCTTTTGCTGTTCTGCGGGTGGTCTGTGACGATGCGACGCGGGACCTTCCGCCCGCGGTCAAGACCAGCGTCAGAGACGGAGCCGTATATGTGCCAGGCCTGGTGGGTTCCCTGCTGCGACACCCCCTGCAGATCGGTGGACTGATCCGGCTGGGCAGGGAAGCGGCCATAGCGCAGCGTTCCATGGGCTCATTCCTGCAGGCCAATCCGCCTCAGGCCTGAGAAGGTCCCGGCGCCGGCAAACGTGGCTGCGACACCGATCGGAACGAGCCAGGGGAAGGTAACGGGATGGCCCTCGGTTCAGACGAGGGAGACGAACATCGGCACGACCAGCAGAATGACACTCCAAGCGTGGCGCCATAGCTGTAGGACGCGATGGAGAGGCCGAAGACGACAGCCGAACCGCTCGGGCGCCAAAACAGCAGGGCAGTCAGCCTCTTCAACGAGAATGGCCCGTGCGGCCGTCATGGCGTTCATGGCGCTGGACCAGGGACCCCATGGTCGCGGCGAGTATGCCTGCGATCATGAGACCGTTTAACACGGGCGGCAGGGTCAGGATGAAATGCGGGAACAGTGCGTCGGACCCAGACAACGGCCTTCAGGCCAGCCGCGATCGTATAGGCCAGCGTAAGCAGAACGATCAAAAAACAGAAGAATAACGAGCAGGCTGCCGAGCTTCGAGGCAGGTTATTCTTCCGAAAAATCTATGCGGGATGGCGGTATCTGCCGCCGTCAGGCACCTTTGCTGCTTTCGAGCAGACGTTCCGGGCGGAAACCCGTTGCGATGACATAAAGTTCGCTGGATTCCTTGCGTGATGCCGGGGGTTTGACGTGCTTGACGCTGGAAAACGCCGTTTTCATCAGCGCCAGCATGTCCTTTTCCGAGCCGCCCTGGAACACTTTGGCGATGAAGCTTCCCCCTTCGGCCAGAACCTGAAAAGCAAAATCAAGCGCGCCTTCCGCGAGACCCATGATCCGCATGTGATCGGTTGCGGCATGACCTGTCGTGTTCGGTGCCATATCGGACATGACCAGATCGGCAGGGCCACCCAGCATATCCTTCAGGCGATCCGGCATCTCGGGGTCCGTGAAGTCCCCCTCGATGATTTCCGCACCGGCGACAGGATCGACGGGGAGCAGGTCCAGCCCGACGACATGCTTCGCGCCACGCTTGACCGCGACCTGGGTCCATCCACCGGGAGCAGCGCCCAGATCGATGATCCGTGTGCCTTCTCCGATCAGTTTGAATCGGTCGTCGATTTCGATCAGCTTGAAGGCAGCACGCGAACGCCAGCCCTGCTTTCGGGCGGCCGCGACGTAGGGATCGTTCAGCTGGCGATTGAGCCAGCGCTGCTGGGCCGTGGTGCGTCCACGGGCCGTGCGGAGCGATACGGTCTTGTTGCGGGCCGTGCGGGCAGTTGCGGAATCAAGTGTTGCGTCGTTTTCACCGGGGTTGGAGGCGCTTTTCAGGGCCTTGCCCGGAATACGCTTCGGTCCCGTGTCCTTGCTGGAACCGGAGCGGGAACTTGGCGGCTTCATATCGTGGCGTATGTCCCGAATGGGCCCCGTGACCGGGGCGTGGCATGACGACTGGTCGTGCTGCGTCCCTTGCCGGAACGCTGACCGTGATCGCGGGCCATACGCAGCAACATCCCGTCGCGCAACCCCCGGTCCGCAATCGTTACGTCCTCAATCGGCCACAGACGATGGATCGCCTCGAAAATCGCGCAGCCCGGCAGAACGAATTTCATGCGCTCCGTCCCCACGCAGGGATGCTCCGCCAGTTCGTCACGATCCATACGCCGCAGGCTGCCGATGGCGTCCACCATGCTTGGGCCAGGCAGGGTCAGTCCATCAATAGCCGCGCGGTTGTAGCGGGGCAGGGAGAGCGCCACCCCGGCGAGTGTCGTCACGGTTCCGGAGGTGCCGATCAGCCGTGTTTTGCCGAGCGTTACCTCACGCCGGATACGATGCACGGTCTCGAAACCTTTCAGATAGTCCTGAACATGACTGACCATCGCCTCATAAGACGGCCCATGTCCTTCACCGAACATTTCCTGAAGGGTAATCACTCCGACGGGGACACTTGTCGTGCCGATCAGCGTCTGGGTCTGACGCTCCGGATCGATCCGGACCCAGGCGACCTCGGTAGAGCCACCTCCGATATCGAAAAGGACGCCGCGATCCGCCCGGACAGGCTCGTGCTCCGGCTGCCGAAAAAGCGGGGAGCAGCTTTCAAGCGCCAGCTCTGCTTCTTCACGAGCCGTAATGATGTCGATGGTAAGGCCCGTCTCGTGCTGCACGCGCGCCAGAAACTCGCGGCCATTGGCAGCCTGACGGCACGCTTCGGTCGCGACGGCGCGAACATGGACAAGGGGCCACTGCTTCATGCGCTCCGCGCAGATACGGAGGGCATCAAGCGCGCGCTTCATGGACTCTTCGGCAAGACGGCCACTGGCGCGCAGACCTTCACCCAGACGGACTGAGCGGTTGAAGCTGTCCACCACACGAAAACCGTTGGGCGTGCCAGCTGCAATCATGAGGCGGCAGTTGTTGGTACCGAGATCGATGGCACCAAAGAACGGACCCGTGCGTCTGGCAGACGCATGCACAGGCGCGGGGCCTGACAGGTTGTGATCCGTTCCATACCTCATCATGTGTTTCGGCTCCCGCTTGCCCGTGATCTGGGACCTTGGAAAAGCAGCATGGGGCGTGGGGGACCCTGGTCGCAAGAAAAATATCAGTTTTCCTGAAAAAAATGTCTATCGCCCCCTTGCGCCGTCCCGGGGCGATTGATAAACACCCTCTCACCGCTTGGGAGATAGTTTAGCGGTAGAACTACCGGCTCTGACCCGGTCAGCCCTGGTTCGAATCCAGGTCTCCCAGCCAATAAATCCTCAGAAAATACCGCAAAAAAGAGACTTCCCCTCAAGGGGCAAAGTGCTCTATGAGGACCCGCCAACGGCCGGACGGCCTCTTGGTCTCCGGTTCACACACATCGCGTCGTCACGACGCATGACGTAACGGGGGCAAGCGGGCATGACATCATCTTCCGGCACAACCAATCTTAATGAGCGCATCCGCGATGCTCTGGCTTTTGACGACGTCCTCGTCGAGCCGGCTGAATCGTCGGTCCTGCCGGCACAGACCTCCACACGGACCCGCCTGACGCGCTCCATCGAACTGAACATCCCGCTGATGTCGTCCGCCATGGACACCGTGACCGAAGACGGCATGGCCATCGCGATGGCGCAGCAGGGCGGCATGGGCGTCATTCACAAGAACCTGTCCATCGAGGAGCAGGCCGAGCAGGTCCGTCGCGTCAAGCGCTTCGAATCAGGTATGGTCGTCAATCCCGTCACGGTCGGTCCGGATCAGACGCTGGCCGAGGTTCAGGCCATCATGGCCCGGCATGGCGTTTCCGGCCTTCCTGTCATTGAAGAGGGCAGCGGCGTTCTCGTCGGCATCCTGACCAATCGTGACATGCGCTTCACGACCGATCCGAACACGCGTGTTCGCGACCTGATGACCCATGAGAACCTCGTGACGGTCCTCAACGGCGCCGCGCCGGATGAGGCGCGCACACTCCTGCATCGTCACCGGATCGAAAAGCTCCTGGTGGTGGACGAGGCGAAGCGCTGCATCGGTCTGATCACCGTCAAGGACATGGACAAGGCCATCGCGCATCCGCTGGCCATCAAGGACTCCCAGGGCCGTCTGCGCTGCGCTGCGGCCGTAGGAGTCGGGGAAGACGGCTTCCGCCGCGCCGCCGCACTTGCAGAGGCCGGGGTAGACGTCATCGTCGTGGATACGGCCCATGGACACTCCCGCGGTGTTCTGACTGCGGTTGAAACGCTCAAGAGCCGTCATGGCGATCTTCAGGTCATCGCAGGGAACGTCGCAACACCACAGGCTGCGCGGGCGCTGATTGCGGCCGGTGCCGACTGCGTAAAGATCGGTATCGGGCCGGGATCCATCTGCACGACGCGCGTCGTGGCTGGCGTGGGCGTGCCGCAGTTCTCCGCCGTCATGGAAACGGCTGCGGCCTGTCATGAACTGGACATCCCGGCCATTGCGGATGGCGGCGTCCGGACATCGGGCGACATCGTCAAGGCGATTGGCGCGGGTGCGGACGTCGTCATGGTCGGCTCGCTGCTGGCGGGCACGGATGAAAGCCCTGGCGAGACGTTCCTGTATCAGGGGCGCTCTTATAAAGCTTATCGCGGCATGGGCTCACTGGGAGCGATGGCGCGCGGTTCCGCGGACCGTTATTTCCAGGCGGAGGTCCGCGATACGCTCAAGCTGGTTCCGGAAGGCATCGAGGGTCAGGTTCCATACAAGGGCGGCATGGCTCCGGTCATCCATCAGCTCGTTGGTGGCCTGAAGGCCGGCATGGGCTACACGGGCTCTGCCACGGTGGCGGATCTTCAGGTCCGGACCATGTTCCGTCGTATCACGAATGCCGGTCTGCGTGAGAGCCATGTTCATGATGTGACGATCACCCGGGAAGCCCCGAACTACCGCCGGGACTGAACGCCCCCGCATCAAAGTCTCTCGCATTGAGGGGCCAAACGGGCTACGGGGGCGCTATGACCCCCGCAGCCCGTCTTTCAGGCGCCATCGATCTGCTCTGTGCGATCCAGAACGCGCCCCGCCGTCCAGCCGACGCCACAGCCAACGCCTTTTTCCGCGAGCGCCGTTATATCGGTGGTGGTGACCGTCGCGCCATTTCCACAATCGTCTGGGATGTCCTGCGGGGCTGGAGACGGTTGCACTGGCATCTCAGGGATATTTCCGGCGATATTTCCCCACGCCTGCTGTGCTCGGCATCGCTTCTCCTTGGTGGGGAAACGATGGAGAACGTCCGCAAGCTGTTCAGTGGAGAGCGCTATGCGCAGAAGCCTCTGACGTCACGTGAAGATATGGCGCTTAAGGAGCTGGAAGGAAAAGAACTTTCCATCCAGAAGCAGCCCATTGCCGTACGGCTTGAATATCCAGACTGGCTGGACAGTGCGCTGCGCGAGACGTTCGGCAACCGGCTTCCGGACGAGATGGAAGCCATGCTCGGAACGCCGACGCTCGATCTGCGCGTCAATCTGCTGAAGGGAAGCCGGGAGGCAGCCATCCGCGAACTTCGACGCGAATCGCTTCAGGCGGAACCGACGAAGCTTTCGCCCTGGGGACTGCGGCTTGACGGGCGCCAGCCGGTCACGGCGACGCAGGCGTTTAAGGACGGCCTGGTCGAGATCCAGGACGAAGGCAGTCAGCTTGTGGTTGCCGCCGCGGATGCGCGCGGCGAGCACCGGGTTCTGGATTACTGTGCGGGTGCGGGCGGCAAGACGCTGGCACTGGCGATGACCATGGAAAATCGCGGGCATATCGTGGCCTGTGACGTGCACGAGAAGCGTCTGGACGGTGCGGTCAAGAGGCTGCGTCGGGCAGGTGTTCATAACGTCGAGCGGCATCTGCTGGTGTCGGGGGACAAATGGGCCAAGCGTCGGGCCGGCAGCTTCGACCGGGTGCTGGTCGATGCGCCGTGCTCGGGAACCGGAACCTGGCGCCGGAACCCGGATGCACGGCTGCGCCTGACGCCCGAAGACATTCAGGAGCTTGTCATCAAACAGGCGCAGATCCTTGATCGTGCAGCATCTTTGGTGAAACCGGGTGGACGGATGATCTATGCGACCTGTTCGCTTCTGGCCTGCGAGAACGGGCAGCAGATCGATGCTTTCCTCAAGCGTCGGACGGATTTCGTGCGCCTGCCAAAGGAGCAGATGTCTGAACTTCTGCCAGCCGAACTACGGAACAAGGCACAATTTTCTCTGACGCCGCTGCGGGACGGAACGGACGGATTCTTTGCCTGCGTGCTGGAGCGGGTCGTGGCGGATGTGAAGGCTGAGGAGACGGCCGAAGCCGCTGTTACGACGCCAGAGGCATAAGGTCCTTCCACATAACCAGCGCGTCCACATAGCCTTGGGACGGGTGGTCGAATGCTCCGGGGAGCGTGCCGATCACCCTAAAGCCCAATGATTTCCACAGGGCTATGGCCCGCAGGTTGGTGCTGACGACGAAATTGAACTGCATGGCGCGGAAGGCGAGTTTCGTGGCTTCCGCCAGAGCATGTTCAGCCATGAGGCGGCCTGCGCCAAAGCCCGACCGGGCGACGAAGCCAGCATTGGCGATATGCGCGCCACCACCTTTCTGGTTGGCCTGAAGATAGAATGTCCCGACGATCTCGTGGTCCTGGGTCTGCGCGACATAAACGCGATGCTCCACATCCATCCAGTAGGCCAGCGCCTGCCGTCGTCCCCAGTGACGGGGCAGCGCGTAGGTTTCGCCCTTGCGCAGGACGGGAGACAGGAGGCGCCAGATTCCCTCGCGGTCCAGTGACTGGGCGGGACGGATCCGGATGTCCGTATCGGAACGGGGCGGCGGGAGCGTCATAACGGAACATTATTCCATATTTAGGTGCTTCGGCTGATCCGGGATATGATACCGCTTCGTATCCATAACGCGGAGCCCGTGCCGAACATCCATGCAATATGACATCCTTATCGGCATTGCCTCGACTTTCGGAGCGGGAATGCTGGCTCAGTGGGTCGCCTGGCGATTCCGGCTTCCGGCTATTGTCCTTCTGTTTTCGCTTGGTCTGATTTTCGGGCCCGGACTGGGTATTCTTCATCCATCGGAGACGATGGGGTGGATGTTCCGGCCGCTAGTGTCGCTGCTTGTGGCGCTCGTTGTCTTTGAAGGCGGTATGGCGCTGGATTTCCGCCAGTTACGCGAGGCGGGGGAAGGCGTCGCGCGCCTGACGATGCTCGCGCTGCCAATCAACTGGGTTCTTGGCTCTCTGGCGGCGCGTTATGTTGCCCATCTGGAATGGGGCACGTCCATGCTGTTCGGGGCGATCGTTGTCGTGACAGGTCCGACGGTCGTTCTGCCGCTGCTGCGCAGCGCCAAGCTTCAGCCGCGCGTGGCGGCGTTCCTGCGCTGGGAAGCCATCGTCAACGATCCTCTGGGCGCGATTCTGGCGGCTGTCGTCCTTCAGCTCATGATGTTGCACGTGGACGTTCATGCGGATGTGTTCTTCACGCATACTCTTCCGGATCTTCTGGGGGCGATTGCGGTTTCGCTGTCCGCGGGAATCCTGCCGGCCTATCTGGTCCGCTATCTTTTCACGCGCGATCTGATGCCGGAAATTCTCAAGACGCCGATGCTGATCTCGATGGCGCTGGTGATCTTCTCACTGTGCAGCCTGGAAATGGGGGGCGCGGGGCTGATGGCGGTCACGATCTTCGGCATGGCTCTGGCGAACCTCCAGATCCCCGGCGTGGCGGAACTGCGACGCATGAAGGAGTCGCTCGTGGTTCTGGTCGTCTCTGTACTGTTCATCATGCTGACGGCCGATCTGCAACGCGATATTCTCGCACGGCTTTCCATTCCGATCTTTGCGCTGACGGTGGTGGTCCTGTTTGTCGTGCGACCTCTGGGTATTTTCCTCTCCACGCTGGGAACGAGCATGCCCTGGAAGGAGAAGCTGTTCGTCGGCTGGATCGCGCCGCGCGGTATCGTGGCGGCAGCCGTGGCCGGTGAGGCGGGAATCAGTCTCAAGGAAGCAGGGTATCAATCCGCCGACCTGATTATGCCCGCCGTGTTCTCCGTGATTGCGGTGACGATGATCCTGCATGGATTTTCACTGGGGCCGATCGCGCGCCTCCTGAAACTTACATTGTCCAACGATCCGGCGATCGCAATTCTGGGAGCGAGCCCGTGGTCCATCAATTTTGCATCCTGCCTGAGCAGGGCCGGGGTGCCGGTGCTGCTGGTGGACAACCGTTCCAGCGCACTCATGCCGGCGACGCGACAGGACATTCCCGTCCTGCGGGCCGAACTTCTGTCCCAGCACGGGCAGGAATCCCTTGAGGAACGGCCCGCGGACTATCTGATCGCCACCACGGGTGATGGCATCTATAATGGGATGGTGTGCGGGCATCTGGCGCCGACCATGGGGCGGCAGCGCGTCTATCAGATCAGCCCCGGCGTGGCCCGGCTGGATTTCTATCACGGCCTGTCACGCGATGCGCGGGGCAAGGTGCTCGGCGAGCCTGCCTGGAATTACACGCTGTTCGAGACGCTGTACGAGCAGGGATGGCGGTTCATGGCCATAGAAGCCACCGAAGAAAGCGCGCCGTCTTTCGGGACGGACGAGAACAGGCTCGACATCCTTGTGGTGCGGCGTGACGGCGCCATCCTGATCCGCTCGGCCGAGGATAATGACAAGGCCGTGCCCCAGCCGGGGGATTCCATGGTTTCCATGCTCCCGCCTTCAGCGGATTAGAAGGGCGTCAGGACGGCTTTTCCACGGTGATATGGGACAGGCCGGCGCGCAGGAGTTCGCGGAGTTCCTTTTCCTCTACGGCGATGCAGCCTTCCGTATAACCGCTGACGGGCGGAAGGTGCAGGAAAATGGCCGAGCCGCATCCCGACTCGGCTGGCGCGTCGTTCCAGCCCATCACAATACAGAGATCGTAAACATGGTCCTCGCGCCAGAGTGTCTCGCAGGAAGCGGGGTGGGGCAGGGAGACGGCGCGATTGTAGTCGGAATGGGCCGGATCATCGCACCAGCCGTCACTGGGAGCGATCGGTTCAACAGCCAGTTCCGCACCGCAGACCGGGCGCGATGTCCGGTCTGCGCGATAGAGGACACGTCGGATCGGCAGTTCCCCCACGGGAGTGCACAGATCGCCTTCAACCTTGTCAAGAGACAGACCGCGCCGCCCGGTCAAAGCCGGAACGATTTTGCCCTGGAAGTGAAGAAAAGCGCGGTCTCCAGCGGTTTTCAAAATAGCTTTAGCCATAATGCTGTTTCCTTTTTCGGCTGTACTTGCCATAGTCTGCCCCCGAGAGCATGCTGCTTTCTTCCCCGGTAGCGGGAATGGCAAGTCCGGATGCGCGAGTTACGAACGCCGATCTCTGCGGATGTGACTTTTCTTCCGTCGCGATAGAACGAGACAGGTTATTATGGCAGGTCCACGCCCCATTCTGGTTGTTGACGATGATGATACGCTGCGTCGTCTTCTGGCGGAACAGCTTCAGCACGATGGCGAACTGGAAGCCGTTGAGGCGACATCCGTTGCCGCGGCGCGCGAACTTCTCGCCAAGCCTGGCGCCCGTTATGACGCCATGTTGCTGGATATCACTCTCCCTGATGGTGACGGGCGCGATTTCTGCGCCGAACTGCGACGCGAAGGCGTCCGCATGCCGATCATCATCCTGACCGGCTCCGATGACGAGCACGACGTTGTGCGCGGTCTGGATGCGGGCGCCAACGATTACGTTGCCAAGCCTTTCCGGATCGGTGAGCTTCTCGCCCGCCTGCGCGCCCAGCTGCGGATTTTCGAGAACAGCGAGGACGCCGTTTTCGAGATCGGTCCGTATGCCTTCCGTCCGTCCGCCAAGCTGCTGGTCGAAACCGCCCGCAACCGCCGGATACGTCTGACGGAGAAGGAAGCGGCGATCCTGAAATATCTTTACCGTGCAGGTCAGCGCCCGGTGGCCCGTCAGGTTCTCCTGAACGAGGTGTGGGGCTACAACGCCGCCGTCACCACCCACACGCTTGAGACGCATATCTACCGTCTGCGCCAGAAGATCGAACCCGATCCGGCTCGTACCTCGCTGCTGATTACGGAAGGAGGCGGGTATCGCCTCGATCCGGAAGGCCGTGGCGTCATCGGCTCCGACAGCCTGTCAGCCTGAAGGCTGACAGGGCGGGTAGCGGGTCAGGCCGGATCGAAATCCAGTACGACCGGAACGTGATCGGAGGGACTGGCCCAATCCCGCACGTCCTGCAGAACACGGACATTACGCAGGCCCGGCATCAGATCTGGCGTCATCCAGACATGATCCAGCCGCCGTCCACGGTTGGACTTCTTCCAGTCCCTGTTGCGGTATGACCACCACGTATAGAGCTTTTCGGGCTCCGGCGTGATCGTCCGCATAGCATCCTGAAATCCCGTTGCCATCCACGCCTTGAGACGTTCGATCTCGGGGGGCGTATGGCTAACAATCTTCAGGAGCTGTTTATGGCTCCAGACATCGTGTTCCAACGGTGCAATGTTGAGATCGCCAACCAGAATGCTACGGGCTGGCGGTGTGCTGGTGAACCAGTTGGTTGCCTCGTCCACAAAGGCCAGCTTGTGGGCGAATTTCTCATTTTCTTCGGGATCGGGGATGTCCCCGCCGGCTGGCACGTAGAAATCGTGCAGCAGGATCGGGCCGGCCGGCGTCGCAATGCTGGCAGCGACATGCCGGCAGTCGGAGCGGGTGCACCAGTCCGGTGTGCCGTCTACGCTGTGCAGTTCGTGTCGCGACAGGATCGCCACACCGTTATAGCCCTTCATGCCTTTATAGATCTGATGGGGCAGTCCCATTTCAGCCAGGGCCTGAGCAGGGAAGAGGGGATCCGGGACTTTCGTTTCCTGTAGACAGACGATGTCCGGGCTTTCCTGTTCGACGATCTGCTTCAGCAGAGGCAGTCTGAGTCGAAGGGAATTGATGTTCCAGGTGATGAGACGCATGCGAACTGGATCAACCGGATCGGTCGTTTTGACAAGCGCCCTCTTGCACACAAGACGTTCCCGTCCGATCTAGAACGGACCATGACTGATCTGCACGACACGCTCCTGACGCTTGATTCCCATATCGATATTCCCTGGCCGGACCGGCAGGATGCCTGGGCGGAAGAAACGCCCAGGCAGGTGAATGTCCCCAAGACTCGCAAGGGCGGTCTGCGGGCCGTGTGCCTGGCCGCGTATATTCCGCAGGGCACCCGTGACGAAGCAGGACATGCTGAAGGCTGGGAGCGGGTTCAGGGCATGCTGGACGTGGTTGCCGGACTTGAAGGACGGCAGGGCGATCAGGGCGCACGTGTGTGCCGCACAGCCGCGGATGTGCGGGCCGCCTACAAGGCAGGCGACCTCGCCATTATTCCGGCGATCGAGAACGGGCATGGTCTGGGAGGCCGTCCGGAGCGTATTGCGGAACTCGCCCGCCGGTATGGCGTGCGTTATATGACACTGACCCATAACGGTCACAATGCGCTCGCGGATGCGGCCATTCCGCGCAAGGATCTTGCCGATAACGAGACACTTCATGGCGGATTGTCGGATCTGGGACGTGAGACGATCGCGCACATGAACCGCTCGGGTGTTCTGGTCGATGTGTCGCATGCGGCGAAGTCAACCATGATGCAGGCCACCGAAATCTCGAGCACGCCGGTTTTCGCCAGCCATTCCTGTGCCCGCGCCCTGTGCGATCATCCGCGCAATCTGGATGACGAGCAGCTTGACCGCCTGAAAGAGACGGGCGGGCTGATCCAGGTGACGGCCATGGGATCGTTTCTGAAAAAAGGTGGAGGCGGTACGGTCGAGGATCTGGTGCGGCATGTCTCCTATATCGCGGAGCGGATAGGAGTGGAGCACGTGGGCATCTCGTCCGATTTCGATGGCGGGGGTGGTATCCCTGGCTGGAAGGACGCAACCGAGACCGCGAACGTAACCCGGGCCCTTCAGGCGGCGGGATTCAGCGACACGGATATTTCGGCCATCTGGGGTGGTAACATGCTGCGTCTTCTGGAGACGGCCGAAAGAGCTGCAGAGAGGGTCTGAGAGCGGGGTCTTCACACGTTTTCAGACCTGTCCGATAGAACAGAACATGATCATGGGCGACGAAAAGGGAGCCAGTTCGTCCACCATGATTCGGAGTGATGTTCTTCGGGAGCTTCCCGGTCTTTTCTGTCCCGCAGATTGAAGCTGAAGAGAAAGACCGGAAAGAAAGATGCAAGTATTTTCAATGACTTGTAAAACATGATTAAAAATTGGGCAATCTGATGGCAGGTCCGGCAAACCGGGGCTTTCATGATTCTGTCACGGAGCAGCCCACAGACTTTTCCACAGGTTCAGTGGATGACTGAAGAAGCTGAATGACCGATCTCCCTCCGCACAGTTCCAACCATCCTGCCGATCAGGGTGAACCCCTTGTTCCTGCGGGAAAAAAGCAGGGCGTGGAGGCCATCCGTGAGGCCCTGAAGACCATTCCCTACAGCCCTGGCGTGTATCGCATGCTGAGCGAGAAGGGAGAGGTTCTGTATGTTGGCAAGGCGCTGAGCCTGAAGAAGCGCGTGTCATCCTATACCCGCATCAACCAGTTGCCGGAGCGACTGCGCCGCATGGTGTCGATGACGATGTCGATGGAAATCGTCATCACACGGACGGAAGCGGACGCCCTGCTTCTGGAAGCCAACTACATCAAGCGAATGAAGCCGCGCTTCAACATCCTGCTGCGCGACGACAAGAGCTATCCGTGGCTGATGCTGACCGAGAGCCATGAATTTCCTCAGATCACCAAGCAGCGTGGCAAGCCGGTCAAGGGCGCGACCTACTGGGGACCGTTCGCGAATGCCTGGGCGGTCAATCAGACGCTGAATCTGGTGCAGCGCAGCTTTCTGCTTCGCTCCTGCTCGGATGCGGTCCTGAACAGCAGGACGCGCCCCTGCCTGCTGTACCAGATCAAGCGCTGCTCGGCGCCCTGTGTGGACCGGATTTCCAAAGAGGATTATGCCGAACTGGTCAGCGAGGCGCGGCAGTTCCTTTCCGGACACAGCACGGAATTGCAGCAGCGTCTGGTGGCCGAGATGGAACAGGCCTCGCAGGACATGAACTACGAGCGGGCCGCGTCGATCCGGGACAGGATCCGGGGTTTTGCCAGCATTCAGGGCTCGAGCACGATCAATCCGACGTCGATCAACGATGCGGATATCATGACCATCTGGCAGGAAGCCGGTCAGAGTTGCATCCAGGTCTTCTTCATCCGTGGCAGCCGCAATAACGGTAACCGGGCATTCTACCCGGCCCACGCGGAGGAAGAGACCGCGACAGACGTGCTGTCGGCGTTCATGATCCAGTTCTATGACAACAAGCCGCCGCCGCCTTCCATTCTCGTGAACTGCGAACTGCCGGAACTGAAGCTCGTCGAGGAAGCGCTCAGCATCCGCCGTGGACAGAAGGTCGAGATCCTGCGGCCCCAGCGGGGCGAGAAGAAAGAGGTTGTCGAGCATGCCGCGCTGAATGCGCGCGAGGCGCTGGAGCGGAAGCTGGCGGAGAATACCGGGCAGCGCAAACTGCTTGAGGGTGTAGCGGAAGTGTTCGGTCTGCCGGAAATCCCCCAGCGGATCGAAACCTATGACAACTCTCACATCATGGGGCAGGCGCCTTATGGCGTGATGGTCGTGGGCGGCTCGGAAGGGTTCAACAAGCGCGCCTATCGCAAATACGCCATCAAGGGGCCTGTCACGCCCGGCGATGATTTTGGCATGATGCGGGAAGTCATGGAACGACGGTTCGGACATCGACCTGAAAACGGAGAGCGACCGGAAGACTGGCCGGATCTGCTGCTGATCGATGGCGGGCTCGGGCAGTTCAACGCGGTACGGACCGTTCTGGCTGATCTGGGCGTGACAGGAATCCCGATCGTCGCCATCGCCAAGGGGCCGGATCGTGACGCAGGGCGGGAGTGGTTCTTCACGGAAACGAAGCCTCCATTCCAGCTCCCGCCGCGGGATCCGGTTCTGTATTATCTACAGCGGCTGCGGGACGAAGCGCACAGATTCGCCATCACGACCCATCGGGCAGGGCGCTCCAAGGGGCTGCGCAGTTCTGAGCTGGATCATGTCCCGGGAATCGGGGCGGCACGCAAAAAAGCCCTGCTCAACCATTTCGGCTCGGCAAAATCCGTCAGGCAGGCGAGCCTTGAAGAACTTGAGAACGCGCCGGGGATCAGCTCGGGTACGGCAACCGCCATCTACGGGCATTTTCATCCGGAATGGGTCCAGAAGACATCGGCCGATAATCGCAGCCATTAAGCCACACGTCGGGATTTACACGAAAAATACATCTTTTACGGACATATTGACGCATACCGGAGAGACGGAAACTGTTCTAGACTGACTGCGATGCTGACAGATCTGCCAAACATCCTGACACTGCTGCGTATCGCGTCCATTCCTGTACTGGTCGTGCTGCTCTCCGTGCATTCGCCGACTGCAAACGTGGTTGCGTGCGCGGTTTACACTGCCGCGTGCATCACGGACTATCTGGACGGGGCGCTCGCACGCCGCTGGCAACAGCTTTCGGAGCTGGGCCGGATGATGGATCCGATTGCGGACAAGCTGCTGGTAGGATCGCTTCTGCTGGCTCTGGCGGGGCTGACGCACCTCCCGGTTTTCTCGCTTTATGCCGGGATCATCATCATGATCCGAGAAATCCTGGTCAGCGGCCTTCGGGAATATATGGCGTCGCAGCGGGAGACGCTGCCCTCCACCCGGCTGGCGAAATGGAAAACCGGAATCCAGATGGTGGCGATCGGGTTTCTGATCGGTGGGGACGGGGCGGCAGAGATGCTGGGTCTCTCCTTCCTTCCCGCCACCCTGATCGGCGGAATTCTTCTCTGGTTCTCGGTCATTCCGACCGTCATCAGCGGCTGGGGCTATCTGACTGCCGGCCTCGCCCGCATCATGGCGGGACAATCCCGCAAGTCATCCAAGATCAGCTTCTGATATCAGTCTCTGATAGAATTATGGATGTCTTTGACTGTCTTCATCTGGCGTTCCGTTACAAGGACCGCTAAAGGTCATTTATTGACCTTGTGGGAGTAAGAAATGCGGAAGGCCGCTCTGCTGGCACTACCTCTCGCTCTGAGCGGCTGTTCAGGCATGGGCAAGTATATCCGTGACACCATGGTGTGGACGGCGCTCGATAATCCCAATGGTCCACACGGCGACAGTGAAAATATTCATCGCGCCCGTGGTGAGAAATATGCTGAAACTCCGATTCTTCCTGAAAGCGGCAATATCTGGCCTGGTGCCCCACAGCCTCTTCCGACCCTAAAGGACGTCGAAAACCCCGACAGCACGTTCAGTCATGCCCTTGGGGACCCGGCAACCTATTTCGGCGGCGCAGCACTCGACGAGAGTTTCATGGGCGGCATTGGCAGCAAGGGCGCTCTGGGCGCTTCCGGCCAGCAGCTCATGCGGGGACAGAGCATGTCGGTCGGCGAAAGCGCCGATACCCATCAGGGTGTGAGTCGAGACCGCAGTCATATCATTCCGACACTGCCATCTTCAGTCCCCGATAGTGCTACCCGTTTCCTGAACAAAAATCCAAGCAAGACCATCGTCATTCCGAATGGTGACGGCACGAGTACGCTGATTGCTCCCAATGGCAGCGTGAAAGTCGTACACGGCACACCGGCGGCACCGCAATAACGGGTTTTCTGACGGCTCCTGAAGCCGTCAGCCGTATCCCCGATTTCAGTACTGCCGGAAAAGCGCGACCAGACGGCCCTGGATATGGACACGCTCCGCCGGGAAGATGCGGGTTTCGTAGTCCCTGTTGGCCGCTTCCAGCGCAATCATCGATCCGCGACGACGCAGCTTCTTGAGCGTCACTTCCTGTTCGTCGATCAGGGCGACGATGATCTGTCCGTTTTCCGCAGTTTCGCGCCGTCGGATGATGGCAATATCGCCATCCAGAATCCCCGCTTCGATCATCGAATCACCCGCAACCGTCAGGGCATAATGCTCCCCGGTACCCAGAAGCGAGACCGGCACGTCAATCCGGTCGCTATCATCCTGCATAGCCTCGATCGGAAGACCCGCTGCAATGCGCCCATAGAGCGGGATGCTGACAGTCTGGCGGTCATTGGCGACGCTGGCTTCTGAGAACGCGCCTTCAAGGCCCGTCTGCCCCTGGTCGAGAACGGCGGGAACGAACGCGACCCCCAAGGCAGCAGCAGCCGGGGCCTCGGTTCCCATGTGCGGTAGGCGCAACACTTCGAGCGCACGGGCACGATGATGGTGACGACGCAGAAAGCCACGCTCTTCCAGAGCGGAAATCAACCGATGGATGCCAGACTTTGAGCGAAGCTCAAGAGCATCCTTCATTTCATCGAAAGAAGGGGAATAGCCCGTCCGGCGAAGATGGTCGTCGATATATAGCAAAAGCTGGTGCTGCTTGCGGGTCAGCATACAGGCGCTCCCATGCGCCTCGGCGGAGGCAGGTCGGAAAACAAGGTGCAGAATAAAAACCATCCCACATTTGTTCCTTATAGGTTCCTGTCTGTTGCCTCACAAGCGAAAGAGAAGGGTTCATACGATGGCCTGATAAGATTCCTTCACGCTGAAAGTCTCTGAAAGCGCAGGAAAACCCCGAAATTATATGTCAGGGCCTTGACCTGCGGACCACAAATCAGCATGGTGCGCCCAATCTAGAGATCAACATGCTGCATCGACACCTTCGAGCGGCATCAGTATGGCGAAAGCCCGAGGGTATCATGGGAAAGAGCAACGTTATTCAGATCCGGCTCGTTTCGTCCGCCGAAACCGGCTACTTCTACGTCACGAAGAAGAATGCCCGTTCCGCTACGGGAAAGATGGAAGTGCGCAAGTACGACCCGGTTGCACGCAAGCACGTCGTGTTCCGCGAAGCCAAGATCAAGTAAGACTGTTCCGACAGTCTTTATAAAAAAAGCGGCCTTCGGGCCGCTTTTTTTTATATCTACAGGGCCGGATATTCCTGGCCGCTGCTCAGAATAGCCTGTCGTGAGGGCCGTAGGGGACAACTAGATCACCGCTGCGTGTCAGGTTCATCGTGGCGCGGGCCCGTTCGTCCAGCATATCGGCGTCCAGCGCCTTTTCCTTGAGCGCAACGACGCGGCGACGCCAGACATTCTGCTCATCACTGGCATCCTGCCTGGCCTGAAGAGCATCCTTCTGAAGCTGCATCTGTTCCTGATAGGCGTGAATACCGTGAGCGCCGTGAAGGGCGTTCCATCCGAAATATGCCGTCAGGGACAGAAAGAAGGCCGGGGGAGCTACGGCGCGGACACCACGTTTGATAAGTCGGATCAGTGTCACGTCGCGAAAACTCCGTTCTGAGAGATTTTACCAGTCTATATCAGTCAATCGTGACCAGACAATGAATGATACGGATATCTTTCACATCATGTCTTGAAAAACGGCCTCATTTCAAAGGAAACGAGGCCGTCCGACAGTTTCAGGAGTTCTTGAGGATCGTGCGACCGGCGTAACGTGCGGCACTTCCAAGCTGCTGCTCGATGCGGATCAACTGGTTGTACTTTGCCGTACGATCGGAGCGGGAGAGGGAGCCCGTCTTGATCTGACCGCAGTTCGTCGCAACCGCGAGATCAGCAATAACGGAATCTTCCGTCTCACCCGAACGATGGCTCATGACGCAGGCATAACCGGCCTTGTGAGCCGTCTCGACGGCTTCAAGCGTCTCGGTCAGCGTACCGATCTGATTGACCTTCACGAGCAGCGCATTGCCCGTGCCAGCCTTGATGCCGCGACGAAGGCGATCAGGGTTGGTCACGAACAGGTCGTCGCCAACAAGCTGAAGCTTCTTGCCCAGGCGGGTCGTAAGCTCTGCCCAGCCTTCCCAGTCATCCTCTGCCAGACCATCCTCGATGGAGACGATCGGGTAGCGGTTAGCCAGATCCTCAAGATAGGAAATCATGCCCGAGGCATCGAACTCCTTACCTTCACCCTTCAGGTTGTAACGGCCATCCGCATAGAACTCGGTGGCAGCACAGTCGAGTGCGAAGGTCACATCCTCACCGAGATTGTAACCAGCCGCCTCAACGGATTTTGCAATAAATCCAAGAGCTTCGTCAGCAGACTTCAGGTTCGGTGCGAAGCCGCCCTCATCGCCGACATTGGTGTTGTACCCGGCTTCGGACAGACCTTTCTTCAGACGCGCAAAGATTTCCGAGCCCATACGGATGGCATCCGCAACCGTCGGAGCACCGACCGGCTGGATCATGAATTCCTGGATGTCGATCGGATTGTCGGCATGTTCACCGCCATTGACGATGTTCATCATCGGCACGGGCAGGAGATGGGCATAGACGCCACCGACATAACGGTACAGCGGCAGTTCCAGTTCCTCGGCCGTGGACTTGGCGACGGCGAGGGAGACGCCCAGGATGGCATTTGCACCCAGACGGGATTTGTTAGGGGTCCCGTCCAGATCGATCATCGCGTTGTCGATGGCGATCTGATCTTCCGATTCGGCGCCCTGGAGCACTTCGAGGATGTCATTTTCAACGTGGCTACAGGCCTTCAGGACGCCTTTGCCGCCGTAACGGGACTTGTCACCATCGCGCAGCTCCACGGCTTCATGGGCGCCTGTAGAGGCACCGGACGGGACAGCAGCGCGGCCGCGGGCACCCGAAGAAAGCTCGACTTCGACCTCGACGGTAGGATTGCCGCGGCTGTCCAGGATTTCGCGGGAGGTGATATCAACGATGGCGCTCAATGGAAGCTCTCCTGGAGATGCGTGAATCGATAGACGTGAACCGGGGTGGCTCGTGACCGTTCGGAATGAAGCAGCTATTTCAAGTCTCAAAATCACGCCGTGAGGTCAACGACGACATGCGCCTGCCTTTTCCCGTTTTCGTGCTCGGCATTGCCGGACTGATCCCCTTCATGACGCTTGGAGGATGGATCTTCCTCGTCGGACTGTTCGCGCCGCTGCCACATCTGAAGGTCATTCTGCTGGCGTACGGGGCCTGCATTCTGTCATTTCTGGGGGCCGTGCACTGGGGACTGGCCATGGAACGGCCGGACATCATCACCGTTGGCGGCACATCGCAGCGGGACCGTCAGCGTCTTGTTCTGGGTGTCTGCCCTGCGCTGTGGGCATGGCTGTCGCTGTGCATCGGTGTGCTGGGGCATGTCCGCGCCGGTTTCGGACTGGAAATCATCGGCTTTGTCGGAACATTCCTTGTGGAACGGGAAGCCTGGAGGAAAGGCGCTCTTCCCCCAGGCTATCTGCCGCTTCGCACAGGGCTGACGGCTATTGCGGTGCTGAGCCTGTTTCTGGCGGCTCTGGCGCCGTCCGGCAGCTAGGCCAGAAAGGACTTCGCGAGCGCGTCGAAGGCTTTCAGACGCGTCAGCAGGCCGCGCATTTCACTAAGCGGCACCATGGTCGGGCCATCGCTCGGTGCATGATCCGGGTCCTGATGCGTCTCGATGAAGACGGCAGCCACGCCGATGGACAGGGCAGCGCGGGCCAGAGGCTCGACGAACTCGCGCTGGCCGCCAGTTGATGCCCCGAGACCGCCCGGCTGCTGCACCGAGTGGGTAGCGTCGAACACAACAGGGTAACCCGTCTGCGCCATGATCGGCAGACCGCGCATGTCACTCACAAGCGTGTTGTAACCGAAACTCGTGCCGCGATCACAGAGCATGATGTGCTCATTACCCGTAGATGCGATCTTCGCCGCAACATTCGCCATGTCCCAGGGCGCAAGGAACTGGCCCTTCTTGATGTTGATGGCGCGACCAGTTTTACCCGCAGCCAACAGCAGGTCCGTCTGGCGACACAGGAAGGCCGGGATCTGAAGAACATCCACCGCCTGGGCAGCAGGTGCGCACTGCTCGGCGGTATGCACATCCGTCAGGACGGGGACGCCGAATCGCTCCCGGATGCTGGCGAGAATATCCAGACCGGCATCCATACCCACACCCCGGGCGGCGTTGACCGAACTGCGGTTCGCCTTGTCGAAGCTGCTTTTGTAGATCAGGCCGATTCCCAGCTCATGACACAGGCCGGAAATGGCATCGGCCATTTCCGTTGCGTGCTCGCGGGATTCGATCTGGCAGGGGCCAGCAATCAGTGTAAACGGCTGATTCTGACCGACCATGAGGTCTCCAATCCGGAAGCTCACTTGCGATGAGCCTCCTTGACGGCCGCAGCGATGAAGCCTGCGAACAGCGGATGCGGGTCGAAAGGCTTGGAGAGCAGTTCCGGATGGTACTGCACGGCCACGAACCACGCGTGATCGGGGTATTCGACCACTTCGGGCAGCACGCCATCCGGCGAGAGACCGGAGAAGCGCAGGCCCGTCTTTTCGAGACGGTCCTTGTAGTGGGCGTTCACTTCCCAGCGATGACGATGGCGCTCGCGAATTTCCGTACGGCCATAGATCTCCGCCACGCGGGAGCCCGGAACCAGCTTGGCCGGGTAGGCACCAAGACGCATCGTGCCGCCCAGATCGCCGCCTTCACGACGGCGAAGCAACTCACTGCCACGAGCCCATTCGGTCATCAGGCCGACCAGAGGCTCGTCCGTGGGACCGAACTCGGTGGAAGACGCCTTGGGAAGACCAGCCAGAGAACGGGCACATTCGATCACAGCCATCTGCATGCCGAAGCAGATGCCCAGGAACGGAATGTTGTTTTCACGGGCATAGCGAACAGCCTGAATCTTGCCTTCAGCACCACGCTCGCCGAAACCGCCTGGCACGAGGATGGCGTCAGCATCTTTCAGGCGCTCGGCAATATTACCGTTCTTCTCGAACTCTTCCGATTCGATCCAGTCGAGCTTCACTTTCACATGGTTGGCGATGCCACCATGCAGCAGGGCCTCGGCCAGCGATTTGTAGCTGTCGAGGAGGGCCGTGTACTTGCCGACGATGGCTACACGGACCTCGCCTTCGGGCTCGCGAATCGCATGGACGATCTTTTCCCAGCGTGAAAGGTCCGGCTTGCTGTCATAGGGCAGATCGAAATAGCGCAGGACTTCCTGATCCATTCCTTCGTTGTGATAGGAAATGGGACAGGCATAGATCGTGTCGACATCGAGCGCCGCGATGACGGCTTCCGAACGAACATTGCAGAAATTGGCGATCTTCTGACGCTCGTTGTCCGGGATGGGACGGTCCGAGCGGCACAGCAGCATCTGCGGCTGAATACCAACATTCTGCAGTTCCTTGACGGAATGCTGCGTCGGCTTCGTCTTGAGTTCGCCGGCCGCCGGAATATAGGGCAGGAGGGTCAGGTGCACGCACATGGTCTGGGCATGGCCGAGATCATTGCGGAGCTGACGGATGGCTTCGAGGAAGGGCAGGCTCTCGATGTCGCCGACCGTGCCACCAATTTCCACGAGAACGAAATCGTAGTCGTCGGTACCCGTGACCACAACATCCTTGATGGCGTCCGTGATGTGCGGAATGACCTGCACGGTCCCGCCCAGATAGTCGCCCCGGCGTTCGCGGGCGATCACATCCGAATAGATCCGTCCCGTCGTGGTGTTGTCAGCACGTGACGCATGGACGCCCGTGAAGCGTTCATAGTGACCGAGATCGAGGTCGGTTTCGGCCCCGTCATCGGTAATGAACACCTCACCGTGCTGATACGGACTCATGGTGCCCGGATCCACATTGAGATAGGGGTCCAGCTTGCGCATGCGGACCTTGTATCCGCGCGCCTGGAGGAGAGCAGCAAGGGCCGCGGAAGCGATGCCCTTGCCGAGAGAAGATACCACACCGCCGGTGATGAATACGAAACGCGTCATGGGCGGTCTTCATACACTGCCGACATGGGGCAGGGGAAGCGGAGAGACGCGTCCGTAAGCAAGATCCCCGTCAAAAAGTTCAAACGGGGATTTTCAGGCCCGGTCAGTGAGCGGGTGTGGAAGCCGGAGCGGCAGGTGTAGCCGGGGTTGTGGTGGTGGTCGTCTGGGTCGCGGCAGGCGGCTCGGCCAGGATGTCATGCGAGCCGACGCCGGAAGACGCGCCACGGTTCATGACGGCCAGCACCAGGCACAGCAGCATGAAGATGCCGGCGAGGACGGAGGTGGCACGCGTCAGTAGCGTTGCCGTCCCGCGGCCGCTCATGAAGGAGCCCATGCCCTGGCCGCTGCCGATGCCGAGGCCGCCGCCTTCGCTGCGCTGGATCAGGATCACCCCGATCAGCGCCAGTGTGACCAGCAGGTTGAGAGCAAGCAGAAGAGTGGTCATGAACGATAGGGTCCGGACAATGGTTGGGACGTCAGGCGGAAAGATGCCGCTTCAGCGATGCGCAGGAAGCTCTCTGCTTCCAGACTGGCACTGCCAACCAGCACCCCGCCAAGCGACCCGATGGAAAAAATGGTCGGCGCCTGAGCCGGTGTGACGGAGCCGCCATACAGGATCGGCACGCGAATGTCATCCGTCTTGAGACGGGACTGCAACAGTCCGTGCAGGAGAGAAAGGGTTCTCTCAAGCTCGTCGATGGGCGGGATCGTGCCGCTTCCGATGGCCCAGACGGGCTCGTAAGCTAGGATACCCGTAAAGCCGTCGGTCAGCGATCCCTCGACCTGCGTGGCCAGAACGGTGGTCGTCCGACCTTCGAGACGCTCCTGTATCGTCTCGCCGACACAGACGATGGGAATAAGGCCCGCAGCTTCGGCAGCTTCGACCTTCTGGCGAATCAGGACATCGGTTTCGCCATGGGCCTGGCGGCGTTCGGAATGGCCGAGGATGACGTAACGGACGCCAAGATCGGCCAGCATTTCAGCCGAGATGTCCCCGGTGTGGGGCCCCGAGGACGTCGTATGACAGTCCTGCGCACCAAGACGCAGCGGCGTGGACGGCCCCTCGGCATTGATGATGCCATGCACGCTGGCGAGCTGGGTGAAGGGTGGGCACAGGACGAGCCGAACGTCATCGGGGAGGGACTGCGCGCCCTCGGCGACGGCACGGACCAGACGGCCGGACTGCTCCCGCAATCCGTGCATCTTCCAGTTTCCAACGACAAGCCTGGGTGATGGGGGCACTCTTCCTCCTTGACGGTGACGCCCGAAGAATGGCGGCGTTACCGGTATGTGCTCAGTGCTGCGACCGGCTGAATGCCGCAAGGCAGCACTCGTTCCGGTCTGCTTCTGGTCAAGCCGTTCTCACGACATTATGGTGCGGCAAGTCTAGCGGGCCTTTTGTGTCCGCACCATCCCGTCATCCGGATCTGCCCTGACCCTATGATTACCACACTCCGCCACCTCTTTGTTGACTCCTGGGCCGGCCGTGCCGCCGCGCTGCTGATCTTTCTGGCCTTCATCGGCTGGGGTGTGGGAGATGTGTATTCCAACATGGGCACGGCAAGCTCCAACGAGGTCGTGCGCGTCGGCGATCGCAGCATCACGCCGGACGATTTCAGCCGGGCGCTCTCGGCGCAGCTTCCCGAAATCGCCCGACGGATTGGGCTTGCCGACCCCTCCAGGCTCCCCAAGGGCGAGATCGAGCAGATCGCACGGCAGACGCTTCAAAACCTTGTGATCCAGAACGAGACCCAGCTTGCCGCCGCCCGCGCGGGCATGATGGTCCCCGATGATCTGGTGCGGCAGGAAGTCTTTGCCATTCCGGCGTTTCACAATGCCGCCGGACAGTTCGACCGGAGCGTCTTCAATGACCGTCTGACGCGGATCGGACTGTCCGAGGGCAAGCTGCTCCAGGCCATCCGCGAGGACATCGCTTCGCGCGGGCTTCTGCAGGGCATGGGGCAGTCCGTTGTCGCGCCGTCTTCCCTGACGGACCGGATGCTGTCCTTCGATGCGAGCCAGCGCGTGTTCGATCTGGTTCAGATCCCGTTTGCAAGCGGTGTCGTTGCCGCCGCGCCGACGGATGACCAGCTTCACCGTTTCTATGACAACCACCCGCAGATGTTCCGCACGACGGAATATCGCCATGCGAAAATGGTCGTCATGACGCCGGACAGCGTGGCGAAGACGATCGAGGTCCCCGACGACGTCCTGCACCGTCTTTATGATTTTCAGGCCCGCACCTTTGACATGCCCGAGACGCGGACGATTCAGGTCCTGACCTTCACCGATCAGGCGAAAGCCGATGCGGCTGCGACGGCCTGGAAGAGCGGAACGTCCTGGGACGATATCCAGAAGAAGTTCCCCGAAGCCGCTGCGGTATCCCTGCCGTCCGTACGCCAGAGCGACATTCCGAACCCTGAACTTGCCAAGGCGGCATTCGCGGCACCGTCCGACCGCATCTCCGGACCGGAAAAGACCGGCATGGGCTGGGTCGTCTTCAACATCACGGCCATCACCGCGCCGCACAAAACGACCTTCGAACAGGCCAAGGATGGCCTGAAGACGCAGGTCCAGAACCAGGAAGCCGGGGAAGCGCTTCAGGCCCGCCAGAAGCAGTTTCAGGATGCGGTTGCCGGATCTTCGACGCTGGAGCAGATCCCGAGCGATCTCGGGGCTGTTCCCGCATCCGGCACGCTGGATTCAAACGGCCTGACGCAGGACGGTCTGCCTGCACCCATTCCGGGCGACGCGGCCCTGCGCCAGGCGATCATCCATCAGATCTTCACCCAGTCCAAGGATGCCCAGCCGACCGTCATCAATGGTCCGAACGGCACGGCGTTCTCCCTGCTCGTCGATGAAGTGCACCCCGGTACGCTCAAGCCGTTCGACAGCGTGCGCGATCAGGTCGTGCAGGCCTGGACGGCGGATCAGAAGCGTCATGCCGCCGACTTGCGGGCGACCACGCTGTTCAATGCGGCCAAGGCAGGAACGCTGCGCAAAGCCCTCCAGGGGCAGGCCGAAGCCTCGGCCCTGCGTCAGGACGTTGCCGTGTCGCGGGTTCATCCGGACCAGACCCTGCCGCAGAATGTCCTGCGCGGTGTTTTCGGACTCAAGCCGGGAACGAGCGGCATGTTCGAATCCCCCGATGCGTTCTGGCTGGTCAACGTGACGGCGGACAAGCCGGCCTCGGCAGAGGACATGAAGAGCCTGGGCAAGCAGCTTTCGGACGAATACCTCCAGTCCATGCGTTCCGATATTCCGGTGGTACTGAATGCCGCCATGGAAAAAGCGGTTCCGCCCTCGCGTATCAACATGGCACTTTACAATCAGGTCGTAACGGCCGCCACGCCGGCGAGTGCTCCGGCAGCAGAGAGCGGGGGGCACTGATGGGCATTGTCTACAGCATCGAGGCCGCCGATCTTCTGACGCCTGTCTCGGCCTTTCTGCGTCTCTCCCAACTGTCGGACGATCCGTACCGGCTGCTGTTCGAGAGTGTCGAAGGTGGTGCGGCCCGCGGGCGTTATTCCGTGATCGCGCTTCTGCCGGATCTGGTCTGGAAATGCCGGGACGGGAAGGTGACGCTGGACGGCAGGCCCATTGAGGGCGTGCCGCTCGAGACACTGAAGACCATCGTGGATGAGAGCCAGATGGACCTTCCGGCCGGAGTGCCGCCAATGATCGGCGGCGTGTTCGGCGTGCTGGGTTATGATATGGTGCGCCAGATGGAGCGCCTGCCGAATGCCCCGGTCAATGATCTGGGCCTGCCGGAAGGGATCATGATCCGGCCGCGCCTGTTCGCGGTCTTCGATTCCGTGCGGGACGAACTTACGCTGGCCGTGCCGGTGCGGGGTAAGACGACGGATGCGGAGGCGCATGCGCTTCTCGATCAGGCACGCGCCGCTCTGGCCTCCCCGCTGGGGGATGCGCGCGAGACGTTGCCGGCTGGCACGGAACTGGCGCCGCCAGTGTCGAACATGACGCAGCAGCAGTTCGAGGATCACGTCCGCAAGGCGCAGGACTATATCGCTGCGGGCGATGCCTTCCAGATCGTGCCGAGCCAACGCTTCACGACACCATTCCCGCTGTCACCGCTCTCGCTCTATCGCAGCCTGCGCCGCGTCAATCCGGCGCCGTTCCTGTTTGTGATGGAGCTTGAGGACTACGCTCTGGTCGGGTCCTCGCCGGAAATCCTCGTGCGACTGCGCAATGGCGAGGTCACGGTACGTCCGCTGGCGGGCACACGCCCGCGCGGAGCGGATCGCGAAGAGGATCTGGCTCTGGAAAAAGAGCTTCTGGCCGACCGCAAGGAACTGGCCGAGCATCTGATGCTGATCGATCTGGGCCGAAACGATGTCGGGCGCGTCTCACAGCTCGGGACCGTCGAGGTTCCGGAGAAGTTCGTCGTCGAGCGCTACAGCCACGTCATGCATATTTCCTCGACCGTGACCGGCCGTATCAAGGACGGCAAAACGGCGATGGATGCACTGGTCGCAGCTTTCCCGGCCGGGACCCTGACGGGCGCCCCCAAGATCCGCGCGATGGAAATCATCGACGAACTGGAACCGACGCGGCGCGGGCCGTATTCGGGTTGCGTCGGGTATTTCGGAGCGGACGGGGAAATGGACACCTGCATCGGGCTGCGCATGGCCGTTCTCAAGGATGGGAACATGTATGTGCAGGCCGGCTGCGGCGTCGTGGTGGACAGCGATCCGAACGCCGAGTTCCGCGAGACGCAGGCGAAGGCCCGCGCCTTGTTCCGGGCGGCGGAAATCGCCGTCGCAACGGCCGCGAAAGCCTGACGGAGCCTCAAAGCACGATGTATTTGACGAAAACAGACACGGGGGTCATTCTGTTGCCATGATCCTTCTCATCGACAATTACGACAGCTTCACATTCAACATCGTCCACCATCTGGGTGCGCTTGGGGTTGAATGTGACGTGCGGCGCAATGATGCGCTGAGTGTCGACGAGGCCCTGGCGCTCAATCCGTCCGCGATCGTGATCTCGCCAGGCCCTTGCGCCCCGACCGAGGCCGGGATCTGCTGTGATCTGATCCGCGCTGCCGCAGGGAAGGTGCCGGTATTTGGTGTATGCCTTGGCCATCAGGCGATCGGGCAGGTCTTCGGGGCCGAAGTCGTGCGCGCGCCCGTGCCGATGCATGGCAAGATCAGCGCGGTACATCATGACGGAACGGGCGTCTTTGCCGGCCTGCCGGAGCCGGTGGATGTGGTGCGCTATCACAGCCTGACCCTTGCACCCGACAGCATCCCCGAAACGCTTGTGGTCAATGCCCGGACGGAAGATGGCGTCATCATGGGCGTGCGTCACCGCGACTATCCCGTGCATGGCGTCCAGTTCCATCCCGAAAGCATCGCATCTGTTGCAGGACGCGAATTGCTGGCCAATTTCCTGAAAATTGCCGGTATTCCGCTCCTCACCACACAGGCCGCATGACTGTGAGCGCGGATTTCACGTCTCTTCTGCACAAGGCGGCCCTGGGACGGCAACTCGACAGCCATGAGGCGGAAACGGCTTTCCACGCCATCATGGCCGGCGAGGTTGAGCCCGTTCAGCTTGCCGCTTTCCTGACCGCGTTGAAACTGCGTGGCGAAACCTTTGCCGAACTGACCGGAGCCGTTCAGGCGGTCCGTCATCACATGACGGTTCTGCCGGATGTGCCAGCCGGGGCAATTGATGTGTGCGGAACAGGCGGCGATGGCCTGAAGACACTGAATGTCTCCACGGCCGTAGCCTTCGTGCTGGCGGGACTTGGCGTTCCCGTGGCCAAGCATGGCAACCGCGCACTCTCCTCTGCCACGGGTGCCACGGATGTTCTCGAAGTTCTGGGCATTCCGCCGACCGATGATCTGGAGCTTCAGGGCCGTCGGCTGCGCGAAGACGGGCTGGTCTTTCTGGCAGCCCCCCAGCATCATCCTGCGATGCGGCATGCGGCTCCCGTCCGCAAGGCACTGGGCTTCCGCACGCTGTTCAATCTGCTCGGGCCGCTGTGCAACCCCGCTCGGGTCCGCCATCAGCTGATCGGCGTGTTTGACGGGAACTGGTGCGAGCCGGTGGCGCGGGCGCTTGGCGCACTGGGCAGTCTGTCGGTCTGGGTCGTCCATGGTTCGACCGAAGAGGGGGGAAGCGACGAGCTTACGCTTGCTGGCCCCTCCCAGGTTTCGGCCTGGCAGGACGACACCCTTTTTGCATTCGGGATCGAACCGGACATGGCCGGACTGGCTGCCGCACCGATTTCAGCCATCCGGGGCGGGGATGCGCAGACCAATGCGGCCGCATTGCTTGCCCTGCTGGATGGCGCGGGTGGCGCCTACCGGGATACGGTTCTTCTCAACGCCGCCGCGGCCCTGCATGTGGCAGGGCGCGGCGATATCGTGAAGGCCGGAGCAATTGACGTTCCGGCTTTCCGTCGCAATGTAGGAATGGCGGCAGACTCCATTGACCGGGGTCTTGCCCGTGCCGCGCTCGAGGCTGCGCGCATGTCAGCTCATTCCATTGCCCCCAAAGACGCAGGACGATCATGACATTCATGTACCATCGACCGGCGATGACATATTCGCCTGAGGGAACGGAACAGTTCCCGGATCCGGAAATTCCGGAAACGACGACCCCGCCCATCAAGGACCCCGAAGCGGAAACCGCTGCCGACCGCAGTGATGTTCTGGCCCGGATCTGCGCCCGAACCCGCGTGGATATTGAGCAGCGTTCGCAGATCATGTCCCTCAAGGAGATCACGGCACGCGCACGTGAAGTCACGGTGCCGACACGGGGCTTTGGCCAGGCGCTCCAGCATCTCACGGCAGACCGTCAGGTCGGGCTGATCGCCGAAATCAAGAAGGCGTCTCCGTCTGCCGGTATCCTGCGTCCGGACTACAATCCGGTTGAGATCGCGCAGGAATACCAGGCTGCCGGCGCCACCTGTCTTTCGGTTCTGACGGAAGGCTCGTGCTTTCATGGCAGCACGGACGATATCCGGGCCGTGCGTGAGGCATGCAGCCTGCCGATCCTGCGCAAGGACTTCATTCTGGACCCCTGGCAGGTTCATGAGAGCCGCCTGATCGGGGCGGACTGCATCCTGCTGATCATGGCGATCCTGACGGAAACCCAGGCTGCCGAGCTGATCGCGATTGCGCGCGGACTGGACATGGATGTCCTGCTGGAAGTCCATGACGAGGCGGAACTGAACCGGGCGCTGGCACTGGATACGTTCCTGATCGGGATCAACAACCGTAACCTGCGGACACTCAAGACCGACATCCAGACGACGATCGACCTTGCGCCGCTGGTGCCGCCGGATCGTCTGGTCGTCTCCGAAAGCGGCATCCGGACGCAGGACGACATGATGAAGGTCGGGGCGGTCGGAGCAAGCGCGGTTCTGGTGGGCGAGAGCCTGCTACGTGAGCCCGATCCCGGCGTGGCCGCGCGCCGTCTGCTCGGTTTCGTATGATCCCAGACCGCCTTTCAGGGCGGTCTGATCCGTTTTTCCACGCCACATCCAGCAGGTCGGGGCTTTCGCGAAGCCGGGGGCATGGTCTGGCTTTTGGCGGGTTCTATCGCTAAGAGCATGCAGGATTTTGTGCATTTCCATCAGGAGACCGTCATGGACGAGACACCGTCCGCTTCAGGCCGGAGCAACGGTCCGGCCCTTTCGCCGGAGACCATGAAGCGCGCTTACAGGGACATGCTTCTTGTGCGACGCTTCGAGGAAAAGGCCGGGCAGCTTTACGGCATGGGTCTGATCGGCGGCTTCTGCCATCTGTATATCGGACAAGAAGCCATTGTGGTCGGGATCGGCCTCAATATGAAGCAGGGCGACAAGTCCATCACCTCCTATCGCGACCACGGGCAGATGCTCGTCGCAGGCATGACGCCACGCGGTGTCATGGCGGAACTGACGGGCCGCTCCGGCGGATATTCGCACGGCAAGGGCGGTTCCATGCACATGTTCTCCCGCGAAAAGGAGTTCTATGGCGGCCATGGTATCGTCGGGGCGCAGGTCGCGCTCGGCACGGGCCTGGCGTTTGCCAACAGGTATCGTGGCTCGGATGAGGTCTCGATCGTGTATTTCGGCGAGGGCGCATCGGCACAGGGGCAGGTCTATGAGAGCTTCAATCTCGCCGCCCTGCACAAGCTGCCCTGCATCTATGTGATCGAGAACAACCGCTATGGCATGGGCACGTCCATCGAGCGCGCCTCGGCCTCCAAGGATCTGTCCCGCAATGGCGAGCCCTGGGGCATTGCCAGCCGCAAGGTGGACGGCATGGACATTTTTGCCGTGCATGAAGCCGCGAAGGAAGCCATGGAATACTGCCGTTCGGGCAAGGGGCCGTTCCTGCTTGAGATGGAAACCTATCGCTATCGCGGGCACTCCATGTCCGATCCGGCGAAATATCGCCAGCGCGCGGAAGTCGAGGAAATGCGCCGCACGCGCGATCCGATCGAGACACTGAAGGCCGAAATGCTGCGCAGCGGCATCGAGGAGAGTGTCTTCAAGGACATCGAGACGGATGTGAAGGCCATCGTGGCGGACGCGACCGAATTTGCGCAGACAAGCCCGGAGCCGGACGTGTCCGAACTCTGGACCGATATTCTGGTGGAGGCCTGATCCATGGCATCTCTGATTCTGATGCCGGCTCTCTCGCCGACCATGACCGAAGGTACGTTGGCCCGCTGGGTCAAGAAAGCCGGTGACACCGTTGCGGCCGGTGACGTGATTGCCGAGATCGAAACCGACAAGGCGACGATGGAAGTCGAAGCCGTGGACGAAGGTGTGATCGGCAAGACGCTGGTGGACGAGGGCACGCAGAACATCGCGGTCAACACGCCGATCGCCGTGCTTCTGGCGGAAGGCGAGGACGCTTCGGCTGCGGACACCGTGACCCGTTCTGCCGATCCGGCTGCTGGCGCTTCTGTCGCGATCGAAACACCGGCTGACCCGGGGATCGTGGAAGCGCCGGAAGTGGCGCAGGCCGAGAATGACCGGGACTGGGGCGAAACCAGCGAAATCACCGTCCGTCAGGCCCTGCGTGACGCCATGGCGGCCGAGCTTCGTCGTGATGAGGACGTGTTCCTGATCGGTGAGGAAGTGGCGCAGTATCAGGGTGCCTACAAGGTCAGTCAGGGTCTGCTGGATGAGTTCGGCGAGAAGCGTGTGATCGACACCCCGATCACCGAACATGGCTTCACGGGCATGGCTGTCGGCGCGGCGCTGACAGGACTGAAGCCGATCGTTGAGTTCATGACCATGAACTTTTCACTGCAAGCTATTGATCATATTATTAATTCTGCCGCCAAAACACTGTATATGTCCGGTGGTCAGATGGGCTGCCCCATCGTGTTTCGGGGTCCGAACGGCGCGGCGGCCCGTGTGGGCGCTCAGCATTCGCAGTGTTTTGCGAGCTGGTATGCACATATTCCGGGCCTGAAAGTCGTCGCACCCTGGTCAGCCGCGGATGCGAAGGGGCTGCTGCGAGCCGCCATTCGCGATCCGAACCCGGTCATCGTGCTGGAAAACGAGATCCTGTACGGCCAGAAATTCCCGTGCCCGGTGGATGAGGATTTCATCCTGCCGATCGGTCGCGCGAAGATCGAGCGGGAAGGGACGGATGTGACGCTGGTGGCGTTCTCCATCATGGTCGGCGTGGCGCTGGAAGCCGCGGCAATCCTGGCGGATGAAGGCATCTCGGCCGAAGTCATCAACCTGCGCTCGATCCGTCCGCTGGATACCGAGACGATCGTACGCAGCGTAAAGAAGACGAACCGGATCGTCTCCGTCGAGGAAGGCTGGCCGGTGGCGGGTATTGGTGCGGAAATATGCACCGTGGCCGTCGAGCAGGCCTTTGACTGGCTCGATGCTCCGCCGGCGCGTGTCTGCGGGCTCGACCTGCCGATGCCCTATGCGGCCAATCTCGAAAAACTGGCGCTTCCGAAACCTGAATGGGTTGTGGATGCGGTTCGCAAGCAGCTGCGGGACTGACAACAATGGCTACCGATATTCTGATGCCGGCGCTGTCGCCGACCATGACCGAAGGCAAACTGGCCCGCTGGCTCAAAGCCGAAGGCGATACCGTCTCCGCTGGCGACGTGATTGCCGAGATTGAGACCGACAAGGCGACCATGGAAGTAGAAGCCGTGGACGAGGGCATCCTTGGTCGTATCCTGATCCAGGAAGGCATCGAGGGCATTCCGGTCAACACGCCGATCGCGATTCTTGTGGAAGAGGGTGAGGCTGTGCCGGAAGCCTCTTCCACGCAGACGCCAGCGGCCCCGAAAGCCGAGGCCGCTCCGGCTGTATCGACGGGAACAGCGCCTGCAAAAGTTGCGGCAGAAGAGAAGGGCGAACGGATTTTCGTCTCTCCGCTGGCCCGCCGCATGGCGCGTGAGCGGGGCATTGCCCTCGATGCGCTGACGGGAAGTGGCCCGAACGGCCGTATTCTCAAGCGCGATGTGGAAAAGGGTGTGACGGCTCCGAAGACTGCGCCGAAAGCGGCTCCGTCAGCGGCACCTCTTGTCGCTTCGGAAGAGACTGTCCGTCGTGTTCCGAACTCCACGATGCGCAAAGTCATTGCGCGGCGTCTGACGGAATCCAAGACCCAGGTTCCGCATTTCTATGTCTCGGTCGATATCGAGCTGGATGCGCTGCTGGAACTGCGCTCGAAGCTGAACGCCACGGCGCAGGAAAGCAGCTTCAAGATTTCCGTCAACGACATGATGATCAAGGCCGTTGCACTGGCGCTGAAGAAGGTGCCAGGTGTGAACGTCCAGTTCACGGATGCCGAGACGCTGCATTTCGACAATGTGGACATCTCGATGGCCGTGTCGGTGCCGGACGGCCTGATCACGCCGATCATCCGCAACGCCGATCGCAAGTCCCTGCGGCAGATCAGCGTGGAAGCCAAGGATCTGGCCAAGCGCGCCCGTGCCGGAAAGCTCAAGCCCGAGGAGTTTCAGGGCGGGACATTCTCCATTTCCAATATGGGCATGTTCGGCGTGCGTGAGTTCGCGGCGATCATCAATCCGCCGCAGGCTGGTATCCTGGCGATTGCGTCCGGTGAAAAGCGGGCCGTGGTGCGTGGATCGGAAATTGCTGTTGCAACCGTGATGACGGCGACGCTTTCGGTCGATCATCGCGCCGTCGATGGCGCTCTTGGTGCCGAATGGCTTAATGCACTGCGCGATATTGTGCAGAACCCTTATACTCTGGTGGTCTGAACCATGTCCGATACGTTCGATCTGATTGTTGTTGGCGGCGGCCCCGGCGGCTATGTGGCTGCCCTGCGGGCCAGCCAGCTCGGCATGAGCGTGGCGCTCGTGGAAAGCACACATTTCGGCGGAGTGTGTCTCAACTGGGGCTGCATTCCGACCAAGGCGCTCCTGCGTTCTTCGGAAATCCACCATCTGCTTCACGAACTGGGGACGTTCGGTCTTTCCGCCGACAACATCTCCTTTGATCTGTCCAAGATCGTTGGACGGTCACGCGGCATCGCACGCCGGATGGGTGGAGGCATTGCGCATCTGCTGAAGAAGGCCAAGGTCACGACGTTTGACGGACGTGCAAAGCTGGCCGGTCGTTCGGGCGAGGCGCATCAGGTCGCCATCACCAGGGATGGCGCTGCGGTTGCGACCATCAAGGCGCCGCATGTCATTCTTGCAACGGGCGCGCGCGGCCGTCAGCTTCCGGGTCTTGAGACAGACGGCACCCTGATCTGGGGGGCACGCGAGGCCATGACGCCGAAGGAACTGCCAAAGCGGCTCCTCGTCATCGGTTCGGGCGCTATTGGCATCGAGTTCGCATCGTTCTACCGGAACATGGGTAGCGAGGTCACGATTGCCGAAGTCGCGGACCGGATCCTGATCGCCGAAGATCCGGAAATCAGCGCCGCTGCCCGCAAAGCTTTCGAGAAGCAGGGGATGAAGATCATCACCAGCGCGAAAGTCGGGCCGCTGAACAAGGGTGAGAACGAAGTCTCCACGACGATCGAGAGCCCGACCGGCAAGGTCGATCTGACGGTGGATCGCGTGATCTGCGCGGTCGGTATCGTCGGCAATGTCGAGGACCTGGGGCTTGAGGGCACCAAGGTCCAGGTCGAGCGGACCCATATCGTGACTGACGGCTTCTGCCGCACCGGCGAGCCGGGGATCTATGCGATCGGTGACGTCGCGGGGGCTCCATGGCTGGCCCACAAGGCAAGCCATGAGGGGATCCTGTGCGTCGAGAAGATCGCAGGCCGTTCGCCGCAGCCGCTCCATCCCCTGAATATTCCGGGCTGTACCTATTCGCGTCCGCAGATCGCCTCTGTCGGGCTTAGCGAAGAGAAAGCCGTTGCTGCCGGCCACAAGGTCAAGGTCGGGCGCTTCCCGTTCATTGCCAACGGCAAGGCCGTCGCGATGGGTGAGACGGACGGCATGGTCAAGACCGTGTTCGATGCCACGAGCGGCGAGCTTCTTGGCGCCCACATGATCGGCGCGGAAGTCACGGAAATGATCCAGGGCTATGTCATCACGCGCACGGGCGAACTGACGGAAGCGGAGCTGGTCGAGACGGTCTTCCCGCATCCGACCATTTCCGAAACCATGCATGAGGCAACTCTGGCGGCCTTCGACGGCCCGCTGCATATCTGAGCACCATGTCCCAGCGCATCACCATCGATCATCGTTCGGCGCCTGCTCTCCGTCATCCGGAGAAGGCTCACCGGCCTGACAACCCGATCCAGCGCAAGCCGTCCTGGATCCGGGTCAAGGCGCCCAACCACCCCGTCTATCACGAAACCCGTGCGCTCATGCGGGATGCTGGGCTGGTAACGGTCTGTGAGGAAGCGGCATGTCCCAATATCGGGGAATGCTGGTCGCAGCGTCATGCCACGATGATGATCATGGGCGAGATCTGCACCCGGGCCTGCGCATTCTGCAATGTCACGACCGGACTGCCGAAGCATCTCGATGAGGACGAGCCACGGCGGGTCGGGGAAGCGGTGGCGAAGCTCGGGCTCAAGCATGTCGTCATCACTTCGGTGGACCGTGACGATCTGGAAGACGGAGGGGCGACGCATTTCGCGCGGGTCATCCATGCGATCCGCGAGACATCTCCGCAGACCACGATCGAGATTCTGACGCCTGATTTCCTGCGCAAGGATGGCGCGCTGGAGATCGTGGTGGCGGCTCGGCCAGACGTTTTCAATCACAATATCGAGACCGTCCCCCGCCTTTATCCCACTATCAGACCGGGTGCGCGTTACTATCAGTCCGTTCGTCTTCTGGATGGAGTAAAGAAACTCGATCCTTCCATTTTTACCAAGTCCGGCCTGATGCTTGGGCTTGGCGAGGAGCGGATGGAAGTCGCTCAGGTGATGGATGATTTCCGGATCGCGGACGTCGATTTCCTGACGCTTGGACAGTATCTCCAGCCGTCCGCGAAACATGCGGCGGTGGAAAAGTTTGTTACCCCCGACGAGTTTGACGGCTATGCTGCTGCTGCCCGTTCAAAAGGATTTCTTCAGGTCAGTGCCAGTCCGCTGACCCGGTCCTCCTACCATGCGGACAGTGATTTCGCGAAGCTTCAGGCTGCGCGGCACAGCCGTCTGAAAGAAAGTCTCTGATGCCGACACATGCCGAGCAACGGTTGATCGCCTACACGCCGGACCAGCTTTTCGATCTTGTGGCAGATGTGGAGAAGTATCCGCAGTTTCTTCCCTGGTGTGTGAAGGCAAGCATCCGGACCCAGACGGAACAGGAACTTGTGGCGGATCTGACGATCGGGTTCGGCCCGTTCCGTGAGACCTTCACCAGCCGTGTGACGCTGGAGCGGCCTTCGCGTATCCGGGTGCGCTACGAAAAGGGGCCTTTCCGTTACCTGAACAATGTCTGGACATTCACGCCGGATTCGCGAGGTTGCCTGGTCGATTTCTTCGTGGATTTCGAGTTCCGTTCCCGGCTTCTGCAGAACGCGATGGGTGTCGTGTTCAATGAGGGCGTGCGTCTGATGGTCTCCGCCTTCATCAAGCGGGCACGGGACATTTACGGCGCTCAGGCGACGAAAGCGGTCCCGCCGACACCGGGCCTTTCCCAAAGGACATAAAATTTCGTAGTATTTCCAGAACCATTCGGGGCATGGGCCGTTACAGGTCTCAAGCACCGAATGGTGACACGAAAAGGATTACGTAATGAAAAAGATTTCCTTTGGCGCATTTGCCCTGACCGCTCTGGTCGCTGCGGCTTCGCCCGCAATGGCCGAGCATCACCATCATCACGGCAAGCACCACGACAAGACTGCGCAGACGCAGAAGGCTGACAGCGAGTCCGCCGCGGATGCCCTGAACGCCCGTTCCCTGCAGCAGGCTCAAACACCGGTTGCACCGACGGCCCCGACCGCTGCAGTCCCGCCGGCAGCTCCGACCGCCGTTCCGACGGCTCCGAGCCTTCAGGCTCCGGCAGCAGCCTCCACGCTTCCGGCCCCGACGCAGGGTAACTGAGGCTCCGGGCGGACCTCAGGTCCGCTCCGCTTTCAAGCAAAGGCGGCTTCCGTTCATTCGGGAGCCGCTTTTTTCATGTCAGGCACTCAGAACCATCTGCAGGGCATGGTGTACGGACTGGGCACGGATGGCAGCGCGATCCCCCATGAAATGACATTGCACGCTTGTGGTTGATCCCTTTCGGACGGCGCGCCCGAAGCAGACAGTTCCGACCGGCTTGAATGTGCTGCCACCGCCTGGTCCGGCGATCCCTGTCACGGAGATGGCAATGTCCGCATCCCTGGCATTGAGAAGACCACCATTGGCCATCGCCTCGGCTGTCTGGATGCTAACGGCGCCGTATTGAGCCAGAATGGCTTCGGGAACACCGACAGCGCTCACTTTCAGGGCGTTGGAATACGTAACAAAGCCGCCTTCCAGCACGTCTGACGATCCGGGAATATCACTGAGCGCGGCCGCAATCAGACCGCCCGTACAGCTTTCCACTGTGACCAGTCTCTGGCCGGTCTTGCCGAGATGCTCAAGCACCTGTTCGGCCAGCGTGCGAAGTTCGTTATCCGGCATGGGTGTTCCTGACACGGTAGATCATCATGCTGGCCTCGATGTTTTCGATATAGAGGCGTGTCTCGCGATAGGGCAGGCGTTCGATCCAATCCAGCACGCCGTTTTCGGAAAGCGGTTCGGAAGGGGGATCTGCCTTCAGCCAGAGATCAACCCGGTGCGGGCCGGCATTATAGGCCGCCAGAGCATAGGGAATCACATTCCCGAAACGCTCCAGAAGCTGTGAGACATAGGCGTTGCCGATCCGAAGATTTGTCTGGGGATCGGTCAGGGCGGCGGGTGAGACATTAACGGGGCCCAGATGCCCCTTACGCACCACGTCCTTTGCCGCAGCGGGAAGAAGCTGCAACAGGCCGACCGCATGAGCGCCACTGATGGCGTCGGGGTCGAAGCCGCTCTCCTGCCGGATGATGGCGGGTAGTAGCCCGTCGGGGACAGTCGAGGCTGACGGATAGGGATCGGGGAAGCCCTGCGGATAAAGAGCAATCCCCTTACGCGCCAGGGCATAGGACGCGAAGACTTCCGGTGCGGCCAGGCCAAGCCGGGACGCGGCGTCCGCGACGGCTTTCTGCCCCTCGGGCGAAGGATTGACCACGCCCAGCATCATGAGGAACTCCCGTGCATGATCGTGATCACCCGCCTGCACGAGATCCGTTGCGGCTTCGAGCAGGTCCGTACGGCTGAGGGTTCCGGCAGTCGGGGCGGGAAGGGTCTGGAGCGCCTGCAGCAGGGCGCCGTCAAAAGCCTCTGACGATTTTCCGGAGACCAGAATACTTTCGTCCCGGGTCAGGGCCGCGAGCGCGAGCTGACCCGGAAAAGTCGTGGGATACGACGCGGCCTTGCGGAAGGCGGCTTCGGCATCCTGCTGCCGGTCTGCGACCTGAAGGGCACGGCCTGTCCAGTAATAGCCACGGGCCTGCATCTGGAGCGAAGTGGCGTTCTGAAGTGGCCTGAAGAATTTTTCCGCGCGGGCAGGGGCCTGAAGCTCCCTCAGCGCGATGATCCCGCTCAGCAGCTCGGCTTCCTGACGGTCCGTCGTGTCGAGCGCCATGGTCGTGTCGTCTGCGATATCGGCGGCTTCTTTCGGACGGCCAGCCAGCAGCAGGGCGCGGGCAAGACTGATGCGCTCGGACGACCAGTCATGCGAAGGGCTGGCCTGCTGGAGCGCGACGCCCTGCGCGTTCCACAGCGAGAGCGCTTCGTCCAGCCTGTCCCCACGGCGCAGCGCTCTGAGGCGATAGCGGATCAGGGTAGGATCGGATTGCAGGTCAGCAGGGAGCGATGCGAACAGGGAATCGGCGTCAGGCGAGGCCAGACGTTCGGCCAGCCGGGCACGAGCCAGGGGTTGTTGGTCCGGAGCAAGACGCTCGATCTGGCGAGACGCGGCGGAGAACTGGCCCCGCAGTTCCAGGGCTTCGTAACGGGCCCACTGATCGGCGGCTGTGAAGCTCTGGCCGAAACTTTGGAATAGCGTCTGTTCTTCACCGACGGTCAGGGCATTGCCTGACAGCCAGAGGCGACGGGCCGTTGAGGCCGCGTCGGGAAGATGAGGAGCGCAGGCCTCGAACGCCGCCGGGAGTGTGAGGGGATAGCGCGGGCAAAGAGCGTTCAGGATCTGCGGATCGGTGGTCTGGGACAGGGCGTTCTGATAACGCCAGAGGATCCGGACCCGCTGCGGCCACTGGGGCGTCTGTGCCAGGAAATCAGCGTAGCGCTGTGCCGGAAAAGCGGTTCCGCCCGGTCCGACGAGAATAAGCCATTCCGCCAGCCGCTCCCGAACGGGAGGAGACGGTGGCGCGGCGAGGGCCGATGACGCGGCGCAAAGCGCCATAAGCCCTGTAAGGAGTGTTCGGCTATTTCGGAAGAACATGCGTCCAGACCTCTCCGCCACCCCGGATGACGAGTTCGATTGCGACACCCAGCACCACCAGCAGACCGATCCAGGCGATCCAGCGGTAACGGGCCAGAAGATTGGCGACGACCGATGCAGCAAGCCCCATCAGCAGGACCGAGAGCACAAGCCCCGACACAAGAATCCACGGATGCCCGACAGCAGCGCCAGCCACCGCCAGAACATTATCGAGACTCATGGACAGATCGGCCACCACGATCCTCAGGACGGCCGGGCCGAGGCGCGGTGGGGCAGCTTCGACGTCCTCGTGATGTTCGCCGCCACGAAGCTCACGATACATCTTCCAGCAGACCCACAGAAGCAGAAAACCCCCCGCCAGCGTCAGGCCAACCACGGCAAGGAGCGTTGTCGCCAGCAGGGCCAGGCCGACACGCAGGATGGCCGCAAAACCCGTTCCGAACAGGATAGCCAGACGGCGCTGCCGCCCTTCGAGATTGCGGACGGCCATCCCGATCACGACGGCATTGTCGCCGGCGAGGGTGATGTCGATCAGGGTGATCTGGCCGAGGGCGATCAGGGCATGAAGCAGAGAGTCAGGGGCCAAGGTGTCATTCTTCCGAAAAGGGGTCCGTGCAATATCTTCGTATTTGGTCTAAGGAGCCTCCGTAAAGCCCCACCCCGCATCCGGAGTTCCCATGGTACCCCGTTACAGCCGTCCGCAGATGACTGCCATCTGGTCTCCCGCCAACCGTTTTCGTATCTGGTTCGAGATCGAAGCCCTTGCCTGCGAAGCCATGGCGAAACGGGATGACATTCCCGCCGAATCAGCAAAGACCATCCGCGAGAAGGGCGACGCCGCCATGGCTGCGTTCTCCGATGCGGATCTGGCCCGCATCGACGAGATCGAAGCCGAAACGCGCCATGACGTCATCGCGTTCCTGACCTGGCTTGCGGAAAAGGTCGGCCCCGACAGCCGTTTCGTCCATCTGGGCATGACGTCTTCGGACGTGCTGGATACCTGCCTGTCCGTTCAGATGACGCAGGCCGCCGATCTGCTGCTGGAAGATCTGGATCGCGTTCTCGCCGCGCTGAAGGCCCGCGCTTACGAGCACCGCAACACGGTCACGATCGGCCGCAGCCATGCCATCCATGCCGAGCCGACCAGCTTTGGCCTGAAGATCGCAGGCCACTACGCTGAATTCGCCCGCAACCGCGAGCGCCTCATTCAGGCCCGCAAGGAAATTGCAGTCTGTGCCATCTCCGGCGCTGTCGGAACCTATGCCCATATCGATCCGGAGATCGAGGAATACGTGGCCGACAAACTGGGTCTGGCTGTCGAAAGCGTGTCCACGCAGGTCATTCCGCGTGACCGCCATGCCGCGTTCTTCTGCACGCTCGGCGTGATCGCCAGCGGCATCGAGCGTCTGGCAATCGAAGTCCGTCACCTTCAGCGTTCGGAAGTCCGGGAAGCGGAAGAGTTCTTCCACAAGGGACAGAAGGGCAGTTCGGCAATGCCGCACAAGCGCAACCCTGTCCTGTCGGAAAACCTGACGGGTCTGGCACGCCTGATCCGCTCGCATGTCATTCCCGCGCTGGAAAACGTCGCGCTGTGGCATGAGCGGGACATCAGCCACTCAGCCGTCGAGCGCAACATCTGCCCCGATGCGACGATCGGTCTGGATTTCGCACTGATCCGTCTGGCCGGGATGATGGAAAAGCTGGTCGTCTATCCCGAGCAGATGATCGCCAACATGGAGAGCCTCGGCGGCGTCGTCCATTCCGGCGAAGTGCTGCTGACTCTGGCCCGTGCGGGCATTTCGCGCGAGGACGCCTATCGCATCGTACAGCGCAACGCCATGGAAACATGGACGAAGCTGGGCAAGCCGGGCTTCAAGACCTTCCGCGAAAACCTTGAGGCCGATCCGGAAGTGTCCGGCCGTGTCAGCAGGGATATTCTCGATCAGGCGTTCGACCCGGCACAGCATCTGCGCGCCGTAGACCGTATCTTCGCCCGTATCTTTGACTGAGAGGTCCGCGGGGCGTAGATTTCCTGCACCCCGCACACTCGCAGTTCCGGTTCCGCAATGCTATGGAACCACAAGTCGTCGCTGCTCCAGCCGTCCGCATTTTCTATCAGGACGGCGCAACGCTAAGGATTGCTCATGGCTCGCCGCCGCCAGCTCTATGAGGGCAAAGCCAAGGTTCTTTTTGAAGGCCCGGAACCCGGCACACTCGTTCAGTACTTCAAGGATGACGCCACCGCCGGAAACGGCGCGAAGAGCGGCATCATCACCGGGAAGGGCGTACTGAACAACCGCATCAGCGAATACCTGATGCTCAAACTGCACGAGATCAACATCCCGACCCACTTCATCCGCCGGCTGAACATGCGCGAGCAGCTCATCCGCGAAGTGGAGATCATTCCGCTTGAAGTCGTGGTGCGTAACGTGGCGGCGGGCTCGCTGGCCAAGCGGCTCGGCATCCCCGAAGGGACACGCCTGCCGCGCACGATCATCGAATACTACTACAAGAACGACGCGCTCAACGATCCGATGGTGTCGGAAGAGCATATCGCGGCGTTCAACTGGGCCGCGCCGCAGGACATGGACGACATGAACCAGCTCGCGCTCCGGACGAATGATTTCCTGATGGGGATGTTCACGGCAGTTGGCATCACGCTCGTCGATTTCAAGCTGGAATTCGGGCGGATCTGGGAAGGCGAGGAGATGCGTATTCTTCTGGCGGACGAGATTTCGCCGGATAACTGCCGTCTGTGGGATTCCAAGACGAACGAAAAAATGGACAAGGACCGCTTCCGCCGTGACATGGGTCGCGTCGAGGAAGCATATCAGGAAGTGGCAAAGCGTCTCGGGATCCTGCCCGAGTCCGGGAATGGTGACCTCAAGGGTCCGGAGGCAGTGCAGTGAAAATCCGTGTTTTTGTTTCCCTGAAAGACGGCGTTCTCGATCCGCAGGGCAAGGCCGTGGGCCATGCTCTCGAAACCCTGGGCTTCAGGGGCCTGGGCGAAGTCCGCATCAACCGCGTCGTTGAACTCGATGTTCCGGCCGACAATGCCGCCGATGCGCTGGCGCAGGGCGAGGCCATGGCGCGCGCTCTGCTGGCCAATGAAGTCATCGAGGATTTCAGCGTTGAGGTGGCAGCATGACCCGCCTTTCCGCGATCTTCCTGCTGGCTGGTCTCGCAGCCGCGCCCGCTCTCGTTGCAGCCCCGGCCCATGCGCAGCGCGTGTCCAAGGTTTCGGGCAAGGCTCTGGGGCAGATGTGCTCCAGCAAGTCGTCCATCGGCATGTGCGATGCCTATCTGTCCGGTCTGATGGATGGTGAGGCCTGGGCCAAGAAATACGACAGCTTTGCGCATGATGAGTCCGCGCCGGTGGCATTCTGCGTCCCGGCCCAGCAAACCGCGCCGCAGGTCCGTGGTCTGGTCGTGGCCTGGCTGCATGCCCATAACGATGCGCTGAACGAGCCAGCGGGCAAGGCCGTCTATCGCGCCCTGCATGACACCTATCCGTGCCATGCGTCCGCTCCGGCGGAGGGCCAGAAATGAAGGCAGGTATCGTCGTATTTCCCGGCACGAACCGGGAGCGCGACATGGTCCATGCCCTGAAGCTGGTTACGGGGCAGGCGCCGCGTCTGATCTGGCACGGGGAGACCTCTCTGGGAGATCTGGACCTTGTGGTGCTGCCGGGTGGGTTCAGCTTCGGGGATTATCTGCGCAGTGGTGCCATGGCCGCCCACTCGCCGATCATGCGCGACGTCAAGGCATTTGCCGGCAAGGGCGGGCATGTTCTGGGCGTCTGCAACGGCTTCCAGATCCTGACGGAATCCCATCTCCTGCCGGGCGCGCTTCTGCGTAATGCGGGTCTGCGCTTCCTGTCGCAGGACTGCCACCTGAAGGTCGAGAACGCATCTTCACCCTATACACAGGGCTGGACGCGCGGCGATGTCTTCCGTGCGCCGCTTGCCCATGGTGACGGCAACTACACAGCCTCGCCCGAGACGCTGAAGCGCCTTGAGGCTGAAGGCCGCGTGGCGTTCCGCTATTGCGGTGCGGATGGTGCGGTTTCGGACGATGATCGCGCAACCAACCCTAACGGGAGCACGCGCTCCATCGCCGGTATCCTGAGCGAGAACGGCCGTGTCTGTGGCCTGATGCCGCACCCGGAGAACCTGACTGACCCCGAAATCGGCGCAACCGACGGCGTGCCGCTTTTCAAAGGCCTTGTGGAGGCTCTTGTCGGATGAGTGTGACGATTGATGCCCAGCTTGCCCAGTCTTTCGGACTGACCGGCGAGGAATACAACAAGCTTGTCACGATCATGGGACGGACGCCAAGCTTCACGGAGCTCGGAATTTTCTCCGTTATGTGGTCCGAGCACTGCTCCTATAAATCATCCCGCATCCATCTCAAGACGCTGCCGACCAAGGCGCCGTGGGTCATCCACGGACCAGGCGAGAACGCAGGCGTCGTGGATATCGGCGAGGGTCTGGCAGCAGTCTTCAAGATGGAAAGCCACAACCATCCGTCTTTCATCGAGCCCTATCAGGGTGCGGCGACGGGCGTTGGCGGCATCCTGCGTGACGTGTTCACGATGGGCGCGCGTCCGGTTGCGAACCTCAATGCCCTGCGTTTCGGCGATCCGAATCACGCGGGGACGCGTCGTATCGTCGATGGCGTTGTCCGTGGCGTTGGAGGATACGGCAACTGCGTGGGTGTTCCGACCGTGGGTGGCGAGGTCAACTTCCACAAGGCCTATGACGGCAATCCGCTCGTCAATGCCATGACGGTGGGTGTGGCGAAGCAGGACAAGATCTTCCTGTCAGCCGCGGCTGGTGTGGGCAATCCGGTCGTGTATGTCGGCTCCAAGACGGGGCGTGACGGCATTCACGGCGCGACCATGTCTTCGGCGGAGTTCGACGAGGAAGCTGCGTCCAAGCGTCCGACCGTTCAGGTTGGCGATCCGTTCATCGAGAAGCTGCTGATCGAGGCCTGTCTTGAACTGATGGCGACGGATGCGATCGTGGCCATTCAGGATATGGGTGCAGCCGGTCTGACGTCCTCCGCCGTTGAAATGGCGGGCAAGGGCGGCGTTGGCATCGAGCTGAATCTTGATGCCGTTCCGCAGCGCGAGCCGAACATGTCGGCTTACGAGATGATGCTGTCCGAGAGCCAGGAGCGCATGCTCATGGTCCTCAAGCCCGAGCGGACCGAAGTGGCGCGTGCGATCTTCGCAAAGTGGGAGCTGGATTTCGCTGTCATCGGTGAACTGACCGATACAGGCCGAATCACGATCCGCCATAATGGTGAAATCGAAGCCGATATTCCGCTGGCTCCACTGGCGGATGAAGCTCCGGTCTATAACCGCCCGACCGTACCGCTGACAGCTCCGGCACGGATCGAGACGCCAGCCGATCCGGAAGGGATCGAAAAGGCGCTGCTGACGCTGATCGGCTGTCCGGATCTGGCGTCCCGCGCCTGGGTCTGGAACCAGTATGACGGTTCGGTCGGCGGCAACACCGCGCGTCGTCCGGGCGCTGCTGACGCGGCTGTTGTGCGTGTTGAAGGCACACGCCTAGGTCTTGCCCTGACGACGGACTGCACGCCGCGCTACTGTCAGGCCGATCCGAAAACGGGTGGCGCGCAGGCTGTGGCCGAAGCCTGGCGCAACATCACGGCGACCGGCGCCACACCGCTGGCCGTGACGGACAACCTGAACTTCGGCAACCCGGAGCGGCCGGAAATCATGGCGCAGTTTGCCGATGCCATCAAAGGCATGGGCGATGCCTGCCGTGCGCTCGACTTCCCGGTCGTGAGCGGCAACGTCTCGCTTTACAACGAGACGCGCTCTCCGTCCGGTGAAGCTCAGGCCATCCTGCCGACACCGGCGATCGGTGCGCTTGGCGTGCTGGCGGATGCGTCGAAATCCGTTGGGCTGGCCATGCCCGACGATCATGATCTGGTGCTGGTCGGTTCCATCCGTGGCGAGCTTGGACAGTCCCTGTGGCTGCGCGAGATCTGCCAGCGTGAAGATGGTGCACCGCCGGTGGTCGATCTTACGGTCGAGCGTCGCAACGGTGACTTCGTGCGCAGCCAGATTGCGGCGGGTGCGATTGCAGCGTGTCATGACATTGCCGATGGCGGACTGCTGGTGACGGTGGCGGAAATGGTCATGGCGAGCAGCATTGGCTGTACGCTTGAAGCCGCTCCAACGAACATCGCCGCGCATGCATTCTGGTTCGGCGAGGATCAGGGCTGCTACGTTGTTGCAACTTCCGACGGCGCAGCTCTTGTCACAGCGGCCGGAAAGGCCAATGTTCCGGCAATCCGTCTGGGACGTTCGGGTGGGAACGATCTGGTTGTGCGGGAAACAGTCAGCGTCAGCGCAGAACGTCTCAGTGACATCAATGCCGCGTTCTTCCCGCGGTTCATGGGTGAGGGAGCCTGATTGTCATGCCGATGACAGCTTCTGAAATCGAACGCGCGATCCTTGCCGTCATCCCTGACGCCCGGATTGAGATCGAGGATCTCGCCGGGGATGGGGATCATTATGCCTGCACGGTCACAAGTGAGGCCTTCCGGGGTCTTTCGCGTGTACGACAGCACAAACTGGTTTATGATGCCTTCGGAACCCGCATGGGCACTGAACTGCATGCGATGGCCCTCAAGACGCTCACCCCTTAAGAGCCGGGGCTGACGTCCTTTTTTCCAGACGAGCACTGACAGCAGGAGCGGATGGTCTGTCCGCCCTGCCGAACCAAGGAAAATCCAATGTCCGAAACCGTGTTCCAGCATATCCAGAATCTGATCGACGCCAATCCGGTCATGCTGTTCATGAAGGGTGACAAGCTCTTCCCGCAATGCGGCTTTTCCGCCCGTGTGGTCCAGATTCTCAACCATCTCGGCGTTCCGTTTGCGACCTGCAACATTCTTGAGAGCGCCGAACTGCGTCAGGGCATCAAGGACTTCTCGCAGTGGCCGACCGTGCCGCAGCTTTACGTCAAGGGCGAGTTCGTGGGCGGCTGCGATATCGTGACCGACATGTACCAGAGCGGCGAGCTTGAGACTCTGCTGACTGAAAAAGGCATCACGACCGCCAACGCCTGATCAGCCGCGGCCTGATTCGGTCCCGACTGCGGCGAAAAGTGCTGAATTCAGCACTTTTTAAGCATTGCTCCTGCCACAATTCAGCCATGAAACGGCGAAAAGTGGCAGGACCTTGATTTTTTCGGAAACTTTCCCAAGAGGGGTTGTCGAACCCCGAGTTCAGCGCATAGGCTGCTTCCATCAGAACGGGATGGGATAAACGTCAATGGCGCGGAACTGGGTCGGCAGAATTGCTCTGGGTATCATGGGCGTTGGTATCTGCATGGGGGCCGGAAAGGCCCATGCCCGTCCGGCGATCACCGATTACGAAGCCAGCAAGCTGACCTTCGACGCGCTGACGGCGGCGCCGGTCTATCACCATGTTGTCTTTCATCATGCCCTTGCGCATCGCAGTTCGCGTACCGCCGTTGCATGGACCAGATCACACGCTGTCGTCCGTAACGTTGCCTATCGCCCCCACGCTGCGCATTCCCGCGTAGCCGTTGCCTCCGCTCATCATCATACCCACGCTCGCCGCACCTGATCTCTCAGAACTGGCGCAGCGCATCCTGAATGCGTCGCGCCTGACCTGACGGATCTACGACGATCAGATCAAACCGGATATTGGGCCTGGTCCATTCCGGGTTTGTCAGCAAAATATATTCAAAGGCTTCCATCAGTCTTTGAGACTGTCTGGCAGTCAGGCAGGATGCACTTTCCCGCAAGGTCCGTCTCTGCTTGACCTCGACAGCAATGAGCCACTCCGAATCTGTTGCCAGAAGATCAAGCTCGCCATAGGGCGTCCGCAATCTTTGTGCCAGAATTGTCAGCCCGCGCTCCTTCAGGAGGCGAACTGCAATGTTCTCGGCATTCAGTCCCGTGTAATAGGACTGAATGCCACGTGTCTGCCGGCTTTTCAGTGCCCTTCCCGCAGGAGACGGGCCGCGTCCAGCGCAAAATAGGTCAGGATACCGTTACAGCCGGCGCGCTTGAAGGCGATCAGGCTTTCCATGATCGTGCGGTCCCGATCGAGCCAGCCGTTCTGAATGGCCCCGATCAGCATCGCGTACTCGCCAGACACCTGATAGGCGAAAGTCGGCACTTCAAAGCGCTCGCGAACACGGCGGATGATGTCGAGATAGGGCATACCCGGCTTGACCATGATCATGTCCGCCCCTTCGCGCAGATCCTGCTCGACTTCGCGCATCGCTTCGTCGGAATTGGCCGGATCCATCTGATAGGTCTTCTTGTCCCCGTGCAGCAGGCTCCCGGAACCCAGGGCATCACGGAACGGGCCGTAGAAGGCGGAGGCATACTTGGCCGTGTAGGCCATGATGCGCGTCGTGTCGTAGCCGTTGCCATCGAGCGTTTCGCGGATGGCCTTGACGCGGCCGTCCATCATGTCGGACGGAGCGATGATGTCGTTACCCGCACGCGCCTGATTCAGCGCCTGCTGGCGGAGGATCTCGACGGAAGCATCATTAAGGATGCGACCGTTCTCGATCACGCCGTCATGGCCGTGATCGGTGTACGGGTCGAGCGCCACGTCGCCAATGATGCCCAGATCGGGAAAGGCTTCCTTGATGGTGCGGGACGCCCGGCACATCAGGTTGTCCGGATTGAGGGCCTCGGTCCCGGTGGCGTCGCGGACGCTCATGGGTGTGACCGGGAAGATGGCCACGGCCGGAACCCCAAGTTCGACGGCCTGTCGGACATGCTCCACGACATTGTCCACGCTGACACGTTCGGCGCCCGGCATGGAGGCGACCTTCTGGCGCTGGTTTTCGCCTTCGCAGACGAAAATCGGCCAGATCAGGTTGTCGACATGCAGGCGATGTTCCTGCACCAGACGGCGGGTGAAAGCATCGTGGCGATTACGCCGCGGGCGGGAGAGGGGATATGCTGCATTGCTCATACCCCCGATCATGCGCCTAACTTTCGCGTCTGCAAAGACGACTGTTGCGGATGCCGTATGCAAAATAGACGACAAGTCCAATGACAAGCCAGACAACAAGTCTGATCCAGGTCAGACTGTCGAGCGATACCATGACCGCACCGCAGGACAAGACACCCAGCATGGGGATGAGCAGCCCCCCCGGTACCCGGAATTTTCGCGGAGAATCGGGGTTTTTGTGCCGCAGGACCGGAACGCCGATGCAGACGATGATGAAGGCCAGCAATGTGCCGATGGACGTCATGTTGCCAAGCTGTCCGATCGGAAGCACCGCGGCAAGCAGGCTGGTCAGTGCCGCGAACATCAGATGGGACGTCCAAGGCGTGTGAGTCCGGGCATTGAGCTTCGAGAAGACCGGCGGCAGCAGACCGTCATGGGACATGATGAGGAAGACGCGCGCCTGTCCCATCAGCAGCCCGAACAGGACCGAAACATAGCCGGCCGTGATGCCGAATTTCACGAGACTGGCCAGCCACGGCATGCCGGCGACATCAATGGCTGTAGCAACGGGACTTGGATCGTTGGCCATGGTACGATAATCGACCACGCCCGTCAGGACCATCGAAAACACGGCATAGACCACTGAACAGACGAGCAGGCTTCCCAGGATGCCAATCGGAATATCGCGCGCAGGATTGCGGCTGTCCTGTGCCGTGGTGGAGACGATGTCGAAACCCAGATACGCGAAGAACGCCATGCCCGCTGCACGCATGACGCCGGACATGCCGAACTGTCCGAATGTGCCGGTGTTCTGCGGAATGAACGGATGATAGTGCGCGAAACTGATATGAGGCGCGCAGGCGGCAATCACGACGACGATGACGGCGAGTTTGATGCAGACAACGATCGTATTCATGGTTGTCGATTCACTCACCCCACGCATGAGCAGGGCCGTAACACCCCAGAGCGCGCAGACGGCCGGAAGATTGAACCAGGCAGAGGCGGTGCTCCCATCTGGCATCGTGACGGCAGTAAGCGGGGTGGCGAGCAGGCGCGGGTCAATATGGATGCCCCAGCCCCCAAGCAGCGACGCAAGATAGCCTGACCAGCTTGATGCGACAGCGGCGGCGCCCACGGTATATTCCAGCACGAGGTCCCAGCCGATGATCCAGGCGATCAGTTCACCCATCGCGGCATAGGCGTAGGAATAGGCCGAGCCGCCCGAAGGGATCATGCTGGCGAGCTCGCCGTAACACAGCCCCGCAAAGCCGCAGGCCACCGCTGCGATGACGAAAGAGAGGGTTACGGCCGGGCCGGCATTCTGGCCGGCGGCAACGCCCGTAAGGGAAAAAAGGCCAGCACCGATCGTCACACCGACGCCCAGGGCAACGAGCTGCCACGGGCCGAGGACACGCTTGAGGCCAGTCTGGCTGTCAGCTGCGGAAGATACGGGTTTGGTCCGCCAGAGCGGAGTGGTCATGAAGGATCCTCGTTTGATAGGCGGATTATTTTTGCCGAGGCAGGCAATCTGGGCTAGTCACATGCCGAACTCACCCTGGAGAATGGACCACGATGTCGGAACACGCCAGCCAGTCCACGCTGAATCGTTTCTTTCATGCCCCCCTCAAGGAGGTTGATGCCGAAGTTGCCACCATCCTGAACGAGGAGCTGACGCGCCAGCAGGATGGCATCGAGCTCATCGCTTCGGAGAACATGGCCTCCTTTGCCGTCATGGAAGCGCAGGGTTCAGTGCTGACGAACAAATATGCGGAAGGGCTTCCGGGCAAGCGCTATTATGGCGGCTGCGTGGATGTGGATCGCGTCGAGAACCTTGCCATCGATCGTCTGAAGAAGATCTTCGGTGCGGAATTCGCCAACGTGCAGCCGCATTCCGGCGCCAACGCCAACCAGGCCGCTTTCATGGCGCTGGCCACTCCGGGCGATACGATTCTGGGCCTGAGCCTTGCCGCGGGTGGACATCTGACACATGGCGCGGCCCCGAACTATTCGGGCAAGTGGTTCAACTCCGTGCAGTATGGCGTGCGCGCCGAAGACGGTCTGATCGACTACGACCAGATGGAAGCGCTGGCCCGCGAGCACAAGCCGAAGATCATCGTGGCTGGCAGCTCCGCCTATCCGCGCGTCATCGACTTCGCCCGTTTCCGGAAGATCGCCGATGAAGTCGGTGCGTATCTGATGGTGGACATGGCGCATTTCGCCGGTCTGGTTGCCGCTGGCCTGTATCCGAACCCGGTTCCGGTTGCCGACATCACCACGTCCACGACGCACAAGACGCTGCGTGGCCCGCGTGGTGGCATCATCCTGACGAACAACCCTGATCTGGCGAAGAAGGTGAACTCCGCCGTGTTCCCGGGGCTGCAGGGCGGTCCGCTCATGCATGTCATCGCAGGCAAGGCCGTTGCGTTCGGTGAAGCCCTTTCGGATGAGTTCAAGGCCTATCAGAAGCGCGTTCTGGCCAATGCCCGCGCACTGGCGGACGAGCTTCAGAATCGCGGCTTCGACATCGTCACGGGCGGCACGGACAGCCATCTGATCCTCGTGGATCTGCGTCCGAAGAAGGTGACGGGCAAGCTGGCCGAAGCCATCCTCGAGCTCGCCGGCATCACGGCGAACAAGAACGCCATTCCGTTCGATCCGGAAAAGCCCTTCGTAACTTCAGGCATCCGTCTGGGCAGCCCGGCTGCGACGGCGCGTGGTTTCGGAGAAGCCGAGTTCCGCGACATCGGTCGCATGATCGACGAAGTGCTGACGGCGGCTCTTGAAGAGCACAACGCCGAGGCCGTGACGGCCCGCGTGCATGAGGAAGTGAAGGCCCTGTGCCGCCGCTTCCCTATTTATGATCGCGCGTCAGCCTAAGATCTGAGCGGTGCCGCGGTTCGCTTGGCGAGACGGACCGCGAGCTGTCCCCGACGGGGACGCAGATTGGGCATGATCAGCAGGCACTCGTCATAGGGTGTGTAGATCAGGTCATGCCCGTCATGGGCGAGGGGGGTTCCCGCCTTGGGAATGGTGATCCCGCCCTCCCATGGCCTGATGAAACTGAAATCCGCATTGCGGGCAATGATGTTGTCCGTCACCACCGCCATTTCGGGGGGACAGGACTCATGGGTCGCCTGTCCGCTGAGATGGATGGTTTCAGCCTCTGCCAGCAGGCGGGAAATCGCATTTTCCATGACTGTAACGGTGACCGGGTCCCAGTGAGGGCCTGCTTCCAGCAGACAACTGCGTCCGGTGCCGCCCGGCGACATGAAATGCGCATGCTCGATCAGCCGTGATCCGCCGTGATGCCCGAGATCCGTCAGAACAGTCTGGGGAAGTTTCTGGCCGCCGGCCAGAGCACAGGCGAATTCGGCGGAACGTTGCCGGGGCGGAGCGATGAACAGGGGAGCGGAGGGCCAGAGTGTTGAGTGAAGATCCAGAAGCAGGTCAGCCCGTGCGATATAGGGCTGAAGTCTGCGGGCGCGCTCAAGTTCTCTGGAATGTTCACGGCTGTTCAGGCGCGTGTTGTGCCACAGGCGGTTGAGATCCTCATCGACATGACGGGACATGACCGGATTGGCCGCATCGAATCGATCAAACGCCTCCAGATTGGCGACAATCAGCGTCAAACGACCCGATATGAGGTCTGGTCCCTGTTTCCGCAGATTTTCCAGCGCCCAGCCGCCTGCATATTCGTTCCCGTGTACAATCGCCGTAATGACGATCTCGGGCCCGGAACGTCCCGAATCGAAAATCCAGACGCCGGGCACACCCGAAGGCGGCGCGCGCCATGGTGAAAGATCGGGAGGGAGGAGGGCCACCTTGAAGGCCAGGGGCGGACGACCGAATCCCGGCAATGTTTCCGACAGGCGGGGCTGACGGATCCGGAGCGGATGGTGCCGCTGTCCCGCCTTGCAGCTCATGATCCCCGGAAACCCGACGGAACAGGACAGAACCAGCAGCTCCCCGCCCGGTCGTCCGGCGGAGCCATACCTGCACCGGGGAGCATAGGACATGGATCGGTCATGGGTTGTAGTGTAAGCACGTTGGGGACGGCTCGCCAGAGAGGGAATGCTGCCTTTTTCTTCGTCCGGGCCTGAAGAGAGTCACATTTCGCCGAGGTTGGTCTGGCGCGTCCCTTTTTCGTACTCTGCCCGGTTTTTCGCGGATTACGGCCCGTGTCCACGGTCACGCTCCAGGTACAGACGGCACATGAACGGACGATGAAACAGTCTCTCTCCCTTTTTCACAAATTGTGGCAGCGGCTTCCTGCCGGATCCCGCAGGCGGTTTTTCGCGTGGGCCACGGCGCTCGCATCTCCTGCGCTCAGGCCGCACAGAATTGTTCCGGCATATGGGATGATCGTGGCGGGAGAGTTCAGCCGCAGTTCGGGACTGGGCGAGGGAGCGCGCCTGATGGTCCGGGCACTGCGGGACATGGGCATCCCCTGCGCGACGTGGGACATCGACCGGCGCGTTCTTGAAGGCGACGCGACGGGGCCGGGAGCGCCGCTGGTAATGCACGTCAATGCACCGATGCTGCCTTATGTGCAGCTTTTTATGCCCCGATGGCTGAGAACCGGACGGCGGATCATCGGATACTGGGCGTGGGAACTTCCTGTCGTGCCACAGACCTGGCGGCACGCACGCCGCCATGTCCATGAAATCTGGGCTCCGTCGCATTTTACCGCTCAGGCTTTTCGCGAACTGGGGCGCCCCGTCCGGGTCGTCGAGCATCCTGTGGGCCTTGCGGAGCAGAAACCCTCAGACCGCGATCGGGCATCCTTCGGGCTGCCGGAAGACTGCGTGATTGTCCTGGTTTCGTTCAGCCTGTCTTCCAGCATGGTGCGCAAAAGTCCGATCGAGACGATCGAGGCGTTTCGCGCTGCCTTCGGCGAGCGTTCAGACCGGCTGCTGCTCATGAAGATCGGCCATACCGAACATTATCCTGACGATCTGGCGGAGATCCGGGCGGCTACCGACGGAGCGCCCAATATCCGGATCGAGACCGGGCAGCTCAGCGGCGCGGACCGGCTTGCCCTGACGGTCTGTGCAGATATCGTACTGTCCCTCCATCGTAGTGAAGGGTTCGGGCTGGTCGTGGCGGAAGCCATGGCGCTGGGACGGTGCGTGATTGCAACGGACTGGTCGGCAACGACGGAGTTTCTGGACGGGACGTGCGGTCTGCCGGTCCCCTACGCGCTGGTTCCGGCACGGGATCCACGCGGAATCTGGGACATGCCGGATACAAAATGGGCACTTCCCGACAGGGATGCCGCTGTGCAGGCCCTGCGGAGTGCGGCGGCGGATCCGGAGTTGCGGTCCTGCCTTGGAGCGAACGCAAGGCACAGGATCGCCACCCGCCTGAACGGTGCGACACTACGGGAAGCGGCTTTGGCGGTTGGGATCAGGTCGTGACGAAACCTGCCGAACGCATTCTTGTGTGGCAATGGGGGCGGCGGGGAGCCGGGCCACGGATTGCCGTGGATCTGGCGGATGGGCTGAGACGGCTGCCCGATACGGATGTCCTGCTCTGTCTGTCGGATCGGGCGGAAATCCTTCAGAGCCGGAATGCTCCGGACACGATCGTGAAAGTTGCGACCTACAGCTCCATCCAGGGGCTGGTGGGGCGCCTGCTGACGGCGCCTGGATTTCTGCACCAGCTGGGACGGATTGTGAGGGACTTCCGTCCAGACGTAGCGATCTGTGCGATGCCGGGACCTCTGGATCTGCTGATGACGCATGTGCTGCGTCGGGCTGGCGTGCGGATCGTAGTGATTGTCCACGACGCGCAGCCTCATCCTGGAGACGGTTATCCTTTTCAGGCATTTCTGCAACGCAGGCTGATCTGTCAGGCCGACCAGATCGTCACATTCAGCCGTCATGTCGCCGACGAGCTGAAATCCGGGCCGGATGCCGTAGGCTGTCCCGTCGTCGCCTTGGCTCACCCACCGTTTATTGGGGGAGCAGCCGCGCCACCATTCACCCATGAGGGAGCCCCGCGCATCCTGATGTTTGGCCGCCTGTTGCCCTACAAGGGGCTGGACCTGCTGGCGGAAGCTTTGCCGCATGTCGGGCGTGATTTCGAATGTCGGGTTGTGGGACAGGGGCCTGAAAGCCCGGAACTGGGGCGACTTGCGGCACTGGCGCAGGTCAGGGTCGAGAACCGCTGGGTCGCGGAAGATGAACTTCCCCGACTCATCGCATGGGCCGACATCGTGGTGCTGCCCTATCGTGAAGCCTCCCAGAGTGGCGTCGGGGCCATGGCGATTGCCAGCGGGCGCCATGTCGTGGCGACCAGGGTCGGAGGGCTGGTGGAGCAGTTTTCGGGCGATGCGCAGGCCGTTCTGTGCGTGCCGGAACCGATGGCGATTGCGACAGCGCTGGAGACTATCCTTGAGGCGCCTCCACCCGTTCGCCCGCAGGTCGATAGCGGGCAGGAATGGGAAAATCTGGCGAGGGATATTCGCGCCAGCCGTAAGATGTCCTAGCGGTCCAGCGAGTCTTCCGTCGCGATCCGGACGCGGTAGCCGATATGCTTTTCGACATCGCGCAGAAACGTGCGCTCGTCGATATTGATCAGCGAGAACGCCACGCCCTTGCGGCCAGCGCGAGCCGTCCGACCGATACGATGCACATAGGCTTCCGGCGTTTCGGGCATGTCCATGTTGATGACGAGATCCACATCCGGGATATCGAGACCACGCGAGGCGATATCGGTCGTGACCAGTACGGGAACACGCCCCTGACGGAACAGATCAAGCGCCTTGTTGCGGGCACCCTGCGTCCGGTCGCCATGCAGGGTTTCGACTCGCAGATTATGCCGGCGCAGGGTTTTGGCGAGCGCGTCCACCGTGTTTTTCGTCCGGGCGAAAACGATGCTGCGGCCTTCGAAATGCTTCAGAAGACGGGCAACGGTCTCGGGTTTGTCGTCCTTCTCCACAAAAATCGCCCGCTGACGGATATTCTTGGGCGTAAAGGATTCCGCCGCGATTTCCACGCGAACGGGATTGCGGGTCACACGCCTGGCCAGATCCATGACCGGCTCGGGCAGTGTGGCCGAGCAGAAAACAGTCTGGGGCGGCTGGTCCGGAAAATAGGGGGTCAGCGCTGTCATGCTGGCGGAAAAATCCTCATCCAGCAGCCGGTCTGCCTCATCCAGAACCAGATAGGTCAGATGTTCCAGAACGAGATCGGCCTGCATGACCAGATCCAGAAGACGGCCATGGGTCGCAACGATGATATCCACGCCATCTCTGACGGACTGGACCTGCTGCTCGCGGGAGGTCCCGCCACAGATAACGCGCGTTTTCAGGGAGAGCCGACGCCCGAGCTGACGGCAGACGGCCGCGGTCTGGGCAGCAAGCTCGCGGGTAGGCTCCAGAATGAGCGCACGGGGGCCGGGAGCCGGACCGGCTTCCGTAAGCTTCTGGAGCATGGGCAGCACGAAAGCGGCGGTCTTGCCGCTGCCCGTCTGGGAGCCGACCAGAACGTCCTTGCCCTCCAGCAGAGGAGGGATGGCCTGTACCTGGATCAGGCTCGGACGTTTGTGTCCGGCCTGGGCAAGAGTTGCCAGCAGGGGCGCAATCAGCCCAAGCTCCTCGAAGCCGGGAGCAGGCCCGGAATTAGAAGTATCTGGCGTTGCGGTCGGCGAGGCAGGGCGCGGCTGGGACGTTGTCATATGCGCTTCTTGCCAAATTTCCCGCAGTTCGGGAAATACCTTCTTTTTTGCGGAGTTCCCTCATGAAGGCCATCATCATCGCAGAGGACTTCGCCGGCATGCGGGCGCAGGGGGCGGGGCTGGCCGAAAAGGCCGGTCTGGAATGGGATTTCCGGCCGGTACGCATCCAGCCTTTCTGGTCGCGTTTTCCGTCGCGTTACTGGCCCTCTCCGCTGCGCCGGGTCGATCCGATCAGGATTCCCGAAGACACGCGCCTCATCATCTGCATCGGCGGGACAGGGGGCGTCATCGGCAGGGCAGTGGCCCGGCGCGAGGGTCTGCCGGTCGTGCAGATCCAGAACCCGCGCATGCCGGTCAGCACGTTCGACCTCGTGATCGCCAACACGCATGACGGGATCAGCGGACCGAACGTCCTGATTTCGCGCAATGCACTGCATCCCGTCACACCACAGAAGCTCGCTGTGGCACGGACCGAATGGGAAGAGCGGCTGAAACAGAACGCACGGCCGCTGCTGTCCATTCTGGTCGGCGGCGCCAATGGTCGCTTCTCGCTGGGACCGGTTGAAGCGGAGCGGATGGCGGACGGGATCATCACTTTCACGAAGCGCAACGCCATGCAGGCCGTCCTTACCCCATCGCGCCGGACCGATCCCGCTGCCGTGGCCGTTTTTCGCGAACGGCTGGAGCCTCATGGCATTGCCGTTCTGACAGGTAGTGGTGACGACAATCCTTATATGGGCATGCTGGCCTGTGCGGACATGATTGCTGTCACGACAGACAGTGTCTCGATGATTTCCGAAGCCGTTGCGACCTCTGCCCCGGTCCTGGTTTTCCCGCTTCCAGGCCGCTCCAGCCGGATTTCACGCTTTGTAAAAACGCTTGAGGACGCCGGGCGGGTTAAGTGGTTCGATCCGGCACAGGGTCCGTGGGATGTCATGCCGCTTGACGATACCCCCCTCGTGGCGAGAGAAATGCGCCGACGTCTGAAGCTCTGAAAGGGCCCCTGTATGCTCGATATCCGCACCTTTGGTCCGCAGGGTGGCAATGTTCTGTACAAGGCGCTGGCGCATCCGCTGGCCGCGGAAGCACTCGTCCGGATGGAAGCCGAATTCGCAGGGCGGACGCTGGCTGTCTACGATCCGGATGACGCTGTCCGCACACTGGCCGCGCTCTATCCGGGCCTGAAACCGGCCTGCGTCTATGTTCATGATACGGAGCGGGTGGAACAGCCGGACGGTTTTGGCGGAACACTTCGTGCGCTCGTGGACCTGCCCGCGACCGAAGCGGATGCCATCCTTGCCCTGTCCTTTGAAGACGCCAAGATGCGGACCCGACTGAAGGGGCTTCAGAACGGCCGGGATCTTTACACGCTCGCCCCGGCACGCCTGCCGGACGAGATGCTGGTTGCCGGTCGTCCCTATCTGGACAAGCTGAACTTCGCGACCAACTTCGCCTTCTTCCGCGAGACGGAACAGTTTTCCTGCCGGATCGTGACCGCCAACTACTGGTCCAGTTATGCCGCGGAGAATCTGCGTTACTGGATGCGGCTTTATGACGGAGCGGGCAAGGTCCTGGCCCAGTGGGAACAGCCGGTTACTGAAGCCGGGGCAGGGATCACGATCGACAGCGCCGATATCCGGCGTCGCTTTGATCTGCCGGAATTTACGGGACAGCTTTTCATCCATGTTCTGGGCGCGCGCGGACATGACGTCGTCAAATATGCCCTCGACAGCTGGGGTAAAAACGGCGACCCGAGCCTCTCCGTCACACATGATGCCAATGCTTGGCCTTCCGTGCGTTACGCGACGCTTCCGGCCCCTGAGCCCGACGAGACGCTGATCGTCTGGGTACAGAACAGCCACGCGACCACCATTCCGGCAGGAGGCATTACCTTCAACCGGATGGGAGAAGACATATCGCATGCGCTCGACCGGGCTGTCGGACCATTCGAGACGGTGGCCGTGGATGTTGGCGCGCTCTTTCCCGGCCTGCACTGGCCCGCACAGCTTGAACTGCGTTCGGGCCGGCATCTCGTGCGCCCACGCTATGAAATCACGCAGCGCGGCCGGACCCGCATCGCCCATCTGAACGTGGAGCGGGATGATCTGCGCCCCGAGCCCGCCATCCGTCAGTTTGCACCGTCGCTGGGCCGTGGGTTCCTGCTGCCATTTCCGATCCTGGATCCGAAGCAGTTCGAAACTTTCCTGCAGCCCAACCCCATGTCCGAGGCGCTCCAGTCTCTTCCCGTAAGGCTCGATCTGTTTGATGAGGCGGGGGGGAAGGTCGGATCGCATTTCCTGGGCAATCTGCCCCGAAACCATGATACGGCCGTTGCACTACACACCCTGATGGATCGCCCGGGTCATGCCGATCTGGTCTACGATTTCCGCGATGGCGGCGAAGCCGATGGCTGGCTCCACGCCCTGATGCGCTATCGGAACCGCGAGAGCGATCACGCTGCCGAAACCAGTTTTGGTGCCCATATCTTCAATACGCTCATGACCTGGCGCTCGGAGCCGCAATCGTATTCAGGCCCACCGCCGGGCCTGACAACGCGGCTTTTTCTGAAACTGGGACAGAAGGCAGGACAGGAGACGCTGCGAAGCTTCTGCTGCCTGATCCATCCGGCTTCCGTCGAGGGGACCGACATTTCGGAAACCGTTCTTTTGCTCCATGGCGCAAATGGGACCCTGATTGCCCGGACGACCATCAGGATCGCGCCCAACGGATCATTCATGGTCCGCCCGCACGAACTGTTTGAAGACTCGCACCTCGATCGTGCAGGGGAAGGCGGCTACGTCCTGATCCGGGACCTGACCTGCCGCCTCTTCGGCTATCATGGCCTGGAAAACGGAAATGGCGCATTCTCGCTGGACCATATGTTCGGCTTCTGAGCCACCGAGAAAGGGGAACCGCAACGGATAATGCGGTTCCCTACGAAAAAGATCTTGTCAGAAAAACAGCACCTTGCTAGAAGCCCGTCCCACGGATGGGCGCGTAGCTCAGCGGTAGAGCACTGCCTTCACACGGCAGGGGTCACAGGTTCAATCCCTGTCGCGCCCACCATCTGAAACGGCGATAAACTGCAATTTTATCCCCAATATACTATCATGCCATTGGTTCAGTTCGGTACGGCTTAAACCGCATTTCTCCGAGTCGGAACGCCTCAATCCGTGCCAGATCCGTGCCACTGAAACGCGAGTCGTTGGGTCGTTTACGATCACGCAGGAACCGGACAGCGTCCCTCATCAGCTTGTCGATCAGTTTTTAAC
>NZ_WIPH01000001.1 GCF_009547075.1 Gluconobacter aidae | reverse complement strand
GTGAGCAGGCTCGCAGAGCGAATTGCCAAACCCATCGTCGCGGTGATGCGGTTCTTTCGCGGAAAGCGCGGGGAGGGGTGGGTATGAGTGAGACGATTGCGCCCCGCTGCCTGCCAATTCGGGCGGCAGCAGAATATCTCGGGATCAAAGAGAGCCTGTTCCGTGAACGGGTTGCCCCAGAAATTGCCTCGTTCACCATTGGCACGCGCCGCCTCTGGGACCGCAAAATGCTGGATCGGTGGCTGGATCGTCAGTCTGGCATCGAGAGCGCGACGGCGCAGACCAGGCCGCGCAGTGCATTGGATGAATTGCTGAACACCTGATGGTCTCTGTCCGAGTGAAATACCTGCAACGGCACCGGGGCAGGGACGGGAAGGTGCGCGTGTATTTCAGACATCCGCGCCTTCCACGTCAGGCCCTTCCGCCCGTAGATGATCCCGCTTTCTGGTCAGCCTATCATGCAGCCATTGCCCAGATCCCGAAAGACGAACCAAGACCCATCCGTGGAACAGGAACATTCGCGCGGCTGTGTGAAGACTGGCTCAAGAGCAATGCCTTCCTGTCGCTCAAGCCCTCAACACAGGTGGGGCACCGCAATATCGTCCTGCGCATGATGCGGGAGGATTTCGCCACGTTCCATGTCGCAGACTTCGAGCCGAAACATATCCGGGCAATCATCAACCGATTCTCAGACCGACCGGCATCTGGGAACCGGTGGTTGCGGATCTTCGGCATCCTGTTCCGTCTCGCCATAGAGCAGGACCTGATCCAGGTAGATCCTGCCCGAGATGTCCGACGCCTGAAAGAGAAGGCAGAAGGCGCCAGGCCATGGACGGAAGTGGAGGTTGCACAGTTCCAGGCGCACTGGCCCTTGGGGTCACGAGCCAGAACAGCTTTCGCGCTTCTGCTCTACACTGGCCAGCGGCGGTCTGATGTCGTGAAAATTGGTCCGGCCTCTGTCAGGGATGGCATGATTGCTGTCACGCAGCAGAAGACCGGTACAAGCCTGATGGTGCCGATCCTAAAGGATCTGGCTTTGGCGCTGGCGGCAACGTCGGATGTGAAGGCCTACTATCTGGAGGTCACGCCCGGTCGAAAGCCATCTTCCGATTCGCTTGGAAATCTGATGAAGGATTGGACGCTGGCGGCGGGGTTGCCATCAGACCTATCAGCCCATGGCCTGCGGAAAACGGCAGCCCGAAGGCTGGCCGAGGCGGGATGCACCACGCACCAGATCGCGGCCATCACTGGCCATAAAACACTGGCGGAGGTCGAGAGATACACGCGCTCGGTTGATCAGAAACGGCTGGCAAAGCAGGCTATCGCGCTTCTTGAGGCTGTAAAACAAAATCCGGGAGATTGTAAAACCGGCTAGAAAACGGCTGTTTTCTGCGGGTTAAAATTGTCTCTGGAGGTCCGGGCGGGAATCGAACCCACATACGCGGATTTGCAGTCCGCTACATCACCATTCTGCCACCGGACCTCGGCGGAGACAGGCGCTATATCTCTCTTAGCGCCCGAAGGGTCAAGACCGATAATTGATCTGCGGAAGGATTTTTCTTCTGCCTTCCAACAGGCTATTAAGGACTGATTCACATAATGCTGTGATATGATGCATACTTAAAGAGCAGGAAATCTCATGACTTCAGGATGCAACGGCGCGATGAAACTGAAAGCCCCCCTCGGGCTTGGTCTTCTGTCGCTTCTCCTGAGCGGAACTGCTCTTGCCCAGAAATATGACGGCAGCAGTTCACCCAATTTCATCCCGCATACTCTTCAGGAAGCGCTTTCGACAGCCTATCTGACCAATCCGACACTGCGGGAAGAGCGCGCTCACCTGCGCGCCACGGATGAACAGCTCCCCACGGCGCTCGCAGGCTGGCGCCCCACGGTCCAGACCAGCCTGAACCTCACGTACTATGATGGCAGCACCAATTACGCCTCGAAAGGCGGCTATCTTGGCAGTTCACGCCGCTATCAGACGCCCGGCTACTCAGGCACCGTCGGCATCACCCAACCGCTCTATCAGGGTGGCAAGACGGTCGCCAGCGTTCATGCCGCCACGAATCAGATCATGGCTGAACGCGCCCACCTGATCCAGACGGAACAGGATGTCTTCACCAATGTCGTCAGTGCCTATGTGGGCATCATCGAAGACGAGCAGCTCCTCCAGATCGCCATAAACAACGAACACGTTCTGCAGCAGCAGGTTGAGGCGACTCAGGAACGCTTCCATGTTGGTGAAATTACCCGGACTGACGTTGCACAGGCACAGGCAGCCCTTGCCAGCGCAACCGCCGAGCGGCAGCAGGCCGAAGGCACGCTTCAGAGCGCCCAGGCGACCTATCTCCAGATAGTCGGTATTGCCGCGGCCCCCAATCTGGTGCCCCCGCAACCCCTCAACCTTCCCGTTCACAGCGAACAGGAAGCCGTGGCCTCTGCTGTTCAGAACAATCCTCAGGTCGTCAACGCGCTTTTCACCGAGGCCCAGCGCAAAGATAATATTTCCGTCCAGATTTCCCAGATCATGCCCAAGGTTTCTGCAAGCCTGAATTATCAGCATCAGGTCAATCAGGCTTATGGGGACTCCCTACAGGACAACAAGTTCGGCGAGATCGAGTTCAGTGTTCCCCTTTATCAGGGCGGCTCAGAATATGCCTCGATCCGGGGCGCCCGTCAGGATGCCCAGGCGGCACACCGTGAAGTCGATGTCCAGCGCAGGACGGCCCTTCAGAAGGCCGCTTCAAGCTGGCAGCAGATGGTTTCCTTCAAGCAGTCGATTTCCAGCGACCGCATGGCCATTTCGGCGAATGTGATCGCTCTGGACGGTGTCGAACGGCAAGCTCTCGTGGGAACGAGCACGACGCTCGCGGTCCTTCAGCAGCAGCAGACCCTGCTGCAGTCCCAGCGGACCCTGGTGCAGCATCTTTCAAACCTCGTGACCTCTTCCTACGCCGTCGCGGCCGCGATCGGACGGCTTACAGCCGTCGATCTCAAACTGGGCGTCCCGCTTTATGACGAAAAAGCCTATTACAACGCGGTCAAGAACAGGCTGTGGGGTCTGAGCGACTATGCGATCAACCAGCCCGGACGATAAAACTTTTCAATAAACGGAATATTAACAATCCATGACTTCTTCTGACTCGATCCAGCAAGACCACCATGCCGATGAAGCGATGACAAACGTCCTGAGTTCGATCCGGCGGGCTCTTCATGAGGATTCCACATCACCTGAATCGACAGAGGAAAAACCCAGCATGCCGGCCCAGGAAGAAGAGCTGACCCTCGATAACTCCATGATGGTCGCACCACCCGTGACAGCGGCTCCGGCCGAAACTGCCGCCGCTTCCGCATCTGAAGCCATCCCGGCAGCGCAGCCGGACCAGAGCGAACCGGCCAAGGATGATCTCATGAACGCCCGGACAGTGGCCGCGGCGGAGCGTTCTCTGGATGAACTGCACGCAGCGTTCAGCGGGGTTCCCCCCCTTGCGTCCGACACAGTCATCAGCCGGGCCAGCGGCCTGACGATCGAGGATATGGTACGAGGCGAAGTCCGGAGCATGGTGCGTACATGGCTGGATGCCCATCTTCCGTCTCTGGTTGAAATTCTTGTCCGTGCGGAAATTGCCCGTCTGCGTCCACGAGAGTAAGAAAAGAGGTGGAAGCGCGTTCTTCCACCTGCTGTACTGACTGTCCTGGATAACCATGCTCGAAAAAAGCTTCGTCCCCGCCGACCATGAAAATGCCCTCTACGATGCGTGGGAGAAAAGCGGCGCTTTCCGGGCCCACCCCGACAGACCGGGTGAGCCTTTCTCGATCATGTTTCCTCCACCAAACGTCACGGGAACGCTCCACCTCGGGCACTCACTGAACTTCGTCCTTCAGGACATGCTGATTCGCTGGAAACGTCAGGAAGGATTCAATGTCCTCTGGCAGCCAGGAACGGACCACGCGGGCATCGCCACGCAGATGGTCGTCGAGCGTGCCCTCGACAAGGAAGGCACCAGCAGAACCGCTCTGGGGCGCGAAGGTTTTCTCGAACGTGTCTGGGACTGGAAGCAGGAATACGGCGGCACGATCGTCAAACAGCTCCGCAAACTCGGCGCCTCGGCGGACTGGGAACGTGAGCGGTTTACGATGGACGACGGATTGTCCCGTGCTGTCCGGAAGGTTTTCGTCACCCTTTATAATGAAGGTCTGATCTATCGCGACCGGCGTCTGGTGAACTGGGACCCGAAATTTCGTTCGGCCATCTCGGACCTGGAGGTTGAAAACCACGAGACCAAGGGGTCCATGTGGTATATCCGCTATCCGCTGGAGGACGGCCGGACCATCACGGTGGCCACAACACGTCCGGAAACCATGCTGGGCGATGTCGCCGTGGCCGTTCATCCAGAGGATGAGCGCTATGCCGATATGATCGGCAAGACCGTAATCCTCCCGCTTACGGGGCGTCGCATTCCCGTCGTTGCCGATCTGCATTCCGATCCGGAAAAGGGCACAGGCGCAGTCAAGATCACGCCGGCACATGACTTCAATGACTTTGAAGTCGGCAAGCGTCACAATCTGCCGGCTCCGACTGTTCTTGATGAAACAGCCTGCCTGTGGATCGAGGAAATCCGTCCTGAACTCCGCGACGTCGAAGGACTGGCTTCGGTTGCGTTCGTCGAATCCCTGAATGGGCTGAACCGCGAAGAAGGCCGCAAGCAGGTTGTTGCCGAACTTGAGCGTCTGGAATGGCTGGAGAAGATCGAGCCGCACAAGCTTCAGGTGCCACATGCGGAACGTGGCGGTGCGATCGTTGAGCCGCGCCTGACGCTTCAGTGGTACTGCGATGCCAAGACCCTGTCCGGCCCCGCCGTAGAAGCGGTCGAAAGCGGAAAGATCGCTTTTGAACCGCGACAGTGGGAAAATACGTTCCACGCCTGGATGCGCGATATCCAGCCCTGGTGCATCAGCCGGCAGCTCTGGTGGGGACACCGGATCCCGGCCTGGTATGGCGCGGACGGCAAGGTCTATGTCGCTGAAAATGAACAGGATGCGCAGGCCCAGGCCGGCGAGGGCGTAAGCCTCACGCAGGATGAGGATGTTCTGGACACATGGTTCAGTTCGGCCCTGTGGCCCTTTACGACACTTGGCTGGCCTGACAAAACGGAAGAGCTGGCCCGTTACTATCCGACCAGCGTGCTGGTTACGGGCTTTGACATCATTTTCTTCTGGGTCGCCCGGATGATGATGATGGGTCTGCACTTCATGGATGATGTTCCGTTCCGGACTGTCCTGATTCATGGGCTGGTCCGGGACGAGAAGGGCCAGAAGATGTCCAAGTCCAAGGGCAACGGTCTTGATCCGCTGGATCTTGTGGCCGAGTTCGGGGCAGATGCGACGCGTCTGGCTATCTGTGCGGGCACGGGGCCGGGGCGGGATATCAAGCTTGGGCGCAAGCGTGTCGAGGAACATCGCGCATTCATTACAAAACTCTGGAATGCCGCGCGTTTCCTTGAAATGAACGGTGCCAAGCCGATGGAAGGCTTCGATCCGGCAAGCGTCAAGAGCGCGCTTGGGCGGTGGATCCTGACCGAAGCGAACGATGCCATCACCGAAGCGGGGCGGGCCCTTTCGGTCTATCGTTTCGATGAATATGCCAGCTGCTGCTACCGTTTTGTCTGGAGCCGTTTCTGTGACTGGTTCGTGGAGTTCTCGAAGCCCGTCTTTGCGGCGGAAAACGAGGAAACCGCCGAGTTGCGGGCTGTCAGCGCGCATGTTCTGGGGCTGATCCTGCGTCTGATGCAGCCGGTCATTCCGTTCGTGACGGCGACGCTGTGGCAGGAGCTTGGCTATCCGGGCAAATTCGAAGAGATCCGCTGGCCGGAGATCATGACGGTGACCCGGGCCGACGAAGCCCGCGCCGAGCTGGACTGGGTGATCCGGCTGATCGGGGATGTCCGGACGGTGCGTTCGGAAATGAACATCCCGCCATCGCAGAAGGCACCGCTGCTGCTGCGTGATGCCGCCCCGGAAAATCTGGAGCGCGCCAAGACCTGGGCTGAGGCCATTGGTCGTATGGCCCGTGTTTCCGAAATCGGGGTTGTCGGCGAGGATGCGCCGCGCAATGCCGCCCAGCTTGTTCTGGATGAGGCGACCGTCTTCATTCCGCTGGAAGGTCTGATCGACCTTGAGGCGGAACGGGCGCGACTTGCCAAGGAAATCACCCGGATCGAAGGCGAGATCCTGAAGGTAACGCGCAAACTGGACAATGCGGATTTCGTGGCTCGTGCAAAGCCGGAAGTGGTGGAGGAAAACCGGGAGCGTCTGGTGTCATTCCAAAGTGATCTGGCTCGCCTGAAGGCGGCTCTGGGGCGTCTTGCCTGACTTCAGAACATCCGCCAGTCTTGCTGCGGTCCTTCTTGCCATTATGGCAGAGCTAGCCACAGCAAGCCCGCTGCCGGAGGGGAGAAGCCTTGAGCATGCCGCCATAGCCGGCGAGCATCTTGCGGTTTCGGTCTTCAGGCCCGCATCCTGCAATATCAGGGCAATCCTGATTGTGCTGGCAGGCAAAGAGCGCGATAGCGCGACGTATCGCGACGATTCTATTCCGCTGGCCAGACATGAATGCAGTCTGGTGTTCGCACCCGATTTTCCCATTTCACGCTTCCCCGTGCAGCAATATCAGCGCGGGGGTTTTCCGGCGTCTTCACCAACGGCAATTCCGGCTTCCCTGTATATGAGACCGCTGGAGCAATGGGCACGCAATGTTTCCGGGGAGCCGCATATTCCGATCATTCTGATAGGGCACTCCGCGGGCGCGCAATACCTGGAACGGGTCGCAGCCTATGTTCCCGGCGAAGAGACCATGACGGTCATCATGAATCCCGCGACCTATGTCGAGCCGGAGACGGAGACCCCTGTGCCGTACGGATTTCGCAACTGGCCCGAACCGGCCAGCCTGCCGGATCTCAAGCGTTATCTTTCGCGGAATATCGCAATCATTCTGGGCGCGGACGATACCGCGCCTTCATTACCTTCAGAGCTCGTTCCCGATGCCGTAGAGCAGGGTCGAAACCACCTTGAACGCGGGCAGTGGGCCTATGCCCAGGCCCGGGAGCAGGCTGAGAAACTCAATGTGCCCTTTGGCTGGACGATTACACTCGTTCCGGCGACGGGGCATGTTGCGTCCAGAATGCTGGCGTCCGCCGAATTGCAGGACGCCGTCGAGAGTGCGATCAGGTCCGCGTCTTCACGATGATCTGAGACAGATCACGGACGGCGCCATGGGCCGCACTCGTGGTCATGGCGGCGTAGGCCTGAAGAGCTTTTGAAACGACGCGCTCGCGGTCCGGCGTCCACGCGCTCGCTCCACGCGCCTTCATCTGCTCCCGCCGATCGACAATGTCGGCATCCGAAACGGCGAGATGCAGGCTGCGCTTGGGGATATCGATTTCGATGCGATCGCCGTCCTCGACCAGTCCGATCAGTCCACCTTCCGCGGCTTCGGGGGACATGTGTCCAATAGACAGACCCGAGCTTCCGCCTGAGAAGCGGCCATCCGTGATAAGCGCGCAGACCTTGCCCAGACCCTTCGACTTCAGATAACTCGTCGGATACAGCATTTCCTGCATGCCCGGACCGCCCTTGGGGCCTTCATAGCGGATGACCACGACGTCTCCGGCCACGATGCGGTTACCAAGGATCGCCGCTACGGCATCGTCCTGGCTTTCGAACACCCGCGCTGTTCCCGTGAAGGTCAGGATGCTGGCTTCGACACCGGCCGTTTTGACGATGGCGCCGTCTTCGGCAAGGTTGCCGTACAACACGGCCAGACCGCCATCCTGCGAGAACGCATGCGCCTTGTCGCGCAGCACGCCGCCTTCGCGGTCCTGATCCAGTTCGTGGTAGCGGCTGGACTGCGAGAAGGCATGAACGGTCCGGACATTGCCGGGGGCGGCCCTGAACAGATGGGCGGCTTCCTCATCACCGTTCAGGATGTCCCATTTCTTCAGCGCATCGCCGAGTGTGGATGCATGGACGGTCGGGACGCTCGTATCGATCAGGCCAGCGCGGTCCAGCTCGCCCAGAATGGCCGGGATGCCGCCGGCACGATGGACGTCTTCCATATGAACATCATTCTTGGCGGGCGCGACCTTGCACAGATTGGGCACACGGCGCGACAGGCGGTCGATGTCGTGCATGTGGAAATCGACGTCGCCTTCGCGGGCTGCCGCCAGAAGATGCAGGACCGTGTTGGTGGAGCCGCCCATGGCGATATCGAGCGTCATGGCGTTCTCGAATGCCGCGCGCGTCGCAATGCTGCGGGGCAGAACGGACGCATCGTCCTGTTCGTACCAGCGACGCGCCAGTTCCACGATCCGACGGCCTGCGCTCAGGAAGAGTTCGCGGCGGTCGCTGTGGGTGGCGAGCAGGGAGCCATTGCCGGGCAGGGACAGGCCCAGCGCCTCGGTCAGACAGTTCATGGAATTGGCGGTGAACATGCCCGAGCACGACCCGCAGGTTGGACATGCGGAGCGTTCGATCTGGTCGGATTCGCTGTCGGACACGTCCGGATTGGCGGCCGCGACCATGGAATCAATCAGGTCCAGCTTGCGCGTCACACCGGGGCCGTTGATCTTGCCTGCTTCCATCGGGCCACCGGAGACGAACACGACGGGGATGTTCAGGCGCATCGACGCCATCAGCATACCCGGCGTGATCTTGTCGCAGTTGCTGATGCAGACGATGGCATCCGCGCAATGGGCATTGACCATGTATTCCACGGAATCCGCGATCAGCTCGCGCGAGGGCAGGGAATACAACATTCCGCCATGGCCCATCGCGATGCCGTCATCGACCGCGATCGTGTTGAATTCCTTGGCAATTCCACCGACTTCCTCGATCGCGGACGCCACCAGACTGCCCATGTCCTTCAGATGGACGTGGCCAGGCACGAACTGTGTAAAAGAGTTGGCAATGGCGATGATGGGTTTGCCGAAGTCGCCGTCCTTCATGCCCGTCGCCCGCCAGAGGGCACGCGCGCCAGCCATATTGCGGCCATGTGTGGTGGTGCGGGAGCGATAGGCGGGCATGGAAGATACTTTCATGACAGGAGAAGGCCCTGATCCATAGCGAATCAGGCGCGGAGAAGCCAGTGCGGGAAAGATTTGAAAACCCGGAGCGGCTCCTCTTGCCCGAAAGACTCCGTCCGGTCCAAACTCGCAACAAAAATCAGGAGCATTTCGTGAGACGTCATTTTATGAGCCTCGGCACAGCTCTGGCCGTAACCTGCCTGTGTGCAGCGCAGGCAGCCGAACCCGCCACCGGCCTTCCGGTCACGCCCGACATGATCCAGACGGGCAGCGATATTCCCGTTCATGTCAACATGCCGGTCGATCAGCGCGACTACATCAAGCGCGACGTCATGATTCCCATGCGCGATGGCATCAAGCTGCATACGGTGATCGTCATTCCCAAGGGAGCGAAAGGCGCGCCGATCCTGCTGACGCGGACGCCCTATCATGCGAGCGCGCGGGTCAATCGCATCAATGATGCGCCGACCATGCGCGCCATCCTGCCGCAGGGCGACGGGGTGTTCGTGGATGAGGGATATATCCGCGTCTTTCAGGATGTCCGGGGCAAATATGGCTCCGAGGGTGATTATGTCATGACCCGCCCGCCGATCGGCCCCCTGAACCCGAGCAAAACGGACGACACGACGGATGCCTGGGATACAATCGACTGGCTGGTGAAGAACTTGCCCGAGAGCAACGGCAAGGTCGGCATGACGGGGTCGTCCTATGAGGGCTGGACCGTCGTCATGGCGCTGCTAGATCCTCATCCGGCCCTGAAAGTCGCCGCACCGGAGAGCCCGATGGTTGATGGGTGGATGGGAGATGACTGGTTCCACTACGGTGCCTTCCGCCAGGCCGGGCTGGACTATTTCACATCGCAGATGACGCGGGCGGGATCCGGCGATTCCATCCCCCGCCCGGATGCGGACGACTATACGACGTTCCTCGCCGATGTCTCCACCGGCAATTTTGCGACGAAGGCCGGGCTGGACCAGTTCCCCTGGTGGCGCCGGATCAAGGCCCATCCGGCCTATGACGCCTTCTGGCAGGACCAGGCGCTGGACCAACTGATCGTAAAGAAGCCGCTCAAGGTTCCCACGATCTGGGAGCAGGGGCTGTGGGATCAGGAAGACATGTGGGGCGCGATCCATTCGTGGATGAACCTCAAAGCACATCACACGCAGGTTCCGAACATCCTCGTCATGGGGCCGTGGCGTCATAGCGGCGTGAACTATGATGGCTCCACGCTTGGCCCGCTGCATTTCAACGGTGACACCGCCCTGTGGTATCGCGCCAATGTCATGCGGCCGTTCTTCGATCACTATCTGAAGAACGCGCCTGATCCGCATCTGGATGAAGCCATCATCTACAATACGGGCGAGAACCACTGGGATCACTTCCGCAACTGGCTGAGTGACTGCGGCACGACCTGCATGCAGAAGGGCGAGCGCCTGTATCTGCAGCCGGATCATGGTCTGGCCTTCAAGCGCACGCTGCCCGGCACGGACAGTTATGTCTCCGATCCGGCCCATCCGGTGCCTTTCGTCCAGCGTCCATTCATGATGGGCGAGGACCCGCGCTGGAAGGCCTGGCTCGTGACCGACCAGCGCTTCGCCGAAAGCCGCCCGGACGTCCTGACCTACGAAACGCCCGTGCTTGACGCTCCGGTCACGGTATCGGGTGTGCCGACAGCCGATATTTTCGCCAGCACCACGGGAACGGATGCGGATTTTGTGGTGAAGATCATCGATGTCCAGCCGGGTCTGACGCCGGATAATCCGCAGATGGGTGGTTATGAGCTGCCGATGTCGATGGATATTTTCCGCGGACGTTACCGGCAGAGCTTTACGCATCCATCCGCCATTCCGGCGGGGCAGGTGCAGGAATACCGCTTCACGCTTCCGGCCATGAACCATGTGTTCCTCAAGGGGCACCGGATCATGGTACAGATCCAGTCGAGCTGGTTCCCGCTCTATGACCGCAACCCGCAGACTTTTGTGCCGAACATTTTCGACGCAAAGGCTGCGGACTATCACGTCGCGACCCAGACCATCCATCGCGGTGGCGATCATGCCAGTGCCATCTGGCTCCCGACCGTCACACCGGCGCAGTAATCCCGCGCGCTTCACTCCATCCGGTAACTCGTCAGACAGGATCAGCCTTCCCATATAGGAGGGCTGATCCTTTTAGCGGAGCATCATCATGACGACCCAACAGTCTTCCATCCTTCTTGGCGCAGGCTGCTTCTGGTGCGTCGAGGCCGTCTTTACCGGTCTGCGCGGCATCATTTCGGCCGAACCGGGCTATGCCGGCGGCTCCGTCGACAACCCGAGCTATGAAGACGTCTGCACCGGACGGACGGGCCATGCCGAAGTCGTGAAGGTCGTCTTCGATCCGACCGAAATCGGCCTGGAAGACGTTCTGCGCGTGTTTTTCACGACGCATGATCCCACACAGCTCAACCGTCAGGGCAACGATGTCGGCACACAGTACCGCTCCGTCATTTTCGGGGATGCCGCCCAGCAGGAAACAGCCCGCAGGGTGCGGGATGAAATCGCGGCCGAAGGCATCTGGCCTGACCCGATCGTGACCTCCATCGAAGGGGCCACCCGTTTCTGGCCCGCCGAAGAGAAGCATCACGATTATTTCGCCCGCAACCCGCAGACGGCGTATTGTGCGGCCGTGGTGGCTCCCAAGGTCTCCAAGGCCCGCAAGCTTTACCGCGATCGCCTCAAGCAGCCTGACTGAGGCGGAGTATGGGTGCTTTGTCGCGGAGCGTTTTTCGGATACCGTGACAAACCATGACAAAGACACCTTCTTTCCCGCCGCTCCGTACCCGCCAGGCCCGCTATGACGCCGGCGTGGCCCTGCGCAAGACCGTCAGGCGCAGCAGCCACGCCCTGTGGGTTCCGCCCGCAAAACGCCCTGATCCGATCGGTATCCTGCTGGAGCAGGGGAAGAGCCGGATCGCGGATCTGCTGCCGATCCGCCATCAGCGCATGAAGGCCTCACCCTTCGCTTTCCTGCGCGGGGCGGCGGCTGTCATGGCGTCTGACCTGTCTTTTACGCCGAAAACCGGCCTGCGGGTGCAATCCTGCGGGGACTGCCATCTGGACAATTTCGGATGCTATCCGTCTCCGGAAGGGCTTCCGGTCTTTGATATCAACGATTTCGATGAAACCGCCCCCGCGACGTTCGAGTGGGACCTCAAGCGCCTGGCGACGAGCCTTGTGCTGGCGGGACGCGAAGCCTCGCTGTCCGAAAAGCACTGCCGTCGTCTGGCTGTCTCGGCCGTTCAGCATTACGTCGATGAAATTGCCCACCTGTCAAAGCTTCCGCCGCTTCAGGCCTGGAACGAACGGATCGATCTGCGGGCAGTCATTGACGGGATCGTGGACGACAGGATCCGCACGGGCATGATGGAGAAGATCCAGTCCGAACTTGGGGCCATTTCCGGCCATTTCGGCATGATCGATCCTAAATCCGCGGGACGCCTTAAGGAACATCCGCCTTTCGTCACACGCCTGCCGCAGCACAATGACATCGTTCGTGGCGCCTTCGCGCGTTACGTCAGTGACCTGCCGCCCGAGCGCAGGATCGTCCTGGAGCGCTATGCCCTGCAGGACGTGCTGTTCAAGGTCGTCGGCATTGGCAGTGTCGGGACATTCTGTGCGCTCGGACTGTTCACGACCGCCGATAACGAGCCTCTGATTCTTCAGATCAAGGAGGCCCAGACCTCCGTTCTCGAACCTTTCCAGGGCGCTGTGGAGCTACCCAATCATGGGGAACGGGTTGTGACCGGACAGCGCATCATGCAGGCCAGTTCGGATACATTCCTGGGCTGGACGCACACCACCGGCAAACGCACGACCGACCAGACCGGACGCAAGGCCGGTGGGGGACGGGATTTCTATGTGCGCCAGACCAAGGATGTCCGTCTGGCCATGATCGGCGAGAAGATCGAGGACGCGCTTCTGCCGGAATACGCCGCACTCTGTGGCCGGACTCTGGGCCGCTCACATGGCCGTTCCGCCGACCTGCCCCTGCTGGCCGGCTATCTGGGAAAGGGACATTCCTTTACCCGAGCCATCGCGGATTTTGCGGTTCTCTATGCCGATCAGAGCGAAAAGGACTGGAAAGCCTTCACGCAGGCTATCGCGGACAAGCGCGTCTGCTGCGTCTGAAGGCAGAGGCTTATTCCTCGTTTTCCAGATGGAAGCGGTCGGACTCCTCATCGTAGTCGAACAGTTCGGCATAGCGGGCCCAGCCGATGGCCGTGGTGAGGGTCTGCCGCGCATAATCGGGTGACATGCTCTCTTCCATGGCCTTGCGGAACCGGGCCGCATCCACGGTGTGGCTCGAACGCTCGTCCAGCGTACTGCGGATGGAGCGGAGAAGGGGCAGGTGATGCAGGAGCGCTTTGCGCATCAGGTCCTTGCGGGTATCTGAATCGCCTTCGACAAAAGCCTGACCATCGGGCGTCAGCAGAATGTCGCCATCCTCAAGCTCCGCCAGGTCCAGAAGCTGAAGCGACTCACCCAGCGGCAAAAGGTCATCCAGCGTCATCTGGAGGCGCTGTGCCAGTTCGGGCAGATCGGCCCGTCCTGAGAGCGGCTCACTTTCCAGCACTTCCATCAGTCCGACCAGAACCTCGACCGCCAGATCCGGCAGCACGATGGAGAAGGGCGGAAGCGCGGTGGCCGAGGCGACAGATGGCTGGATCGGATCCGCCTCGGAGACGATGGGCGCGCGGCGCGTCATGAGCGCATAGATCTGGTCCACGAAGCGGCGGAAATCCTCGTCGTCGCGGTTACGCGGATGGGGGAAGGGAACCGCGATCTCATGCGTGACACGGCCGGGGCTGGACGAGAAAATGAGGATGCGATCACACATCAGAACCGCTTCCTCGATCCCGTGCGTCGCCAGAAGCATGGCCTTGAGGGGCAGGCGCTTCTCGTCCCACAATTCGATCAGATCGGTCCGCAGGTTTTCGGCACTCAGGACATCCAGTGCCGAGAAGGGCTCGTCCAGCAGGAGCAGGGATGGCTGAAGCGCAAGCGCCCGGGCAAAGGAGACACGCTGGCTGAGCGCCTCGGAAAGCTCTTTCGGATAGGCGTTCTCGTAGCCTTCGAGCCCCATGACCTCGATGGCGGCATCGGTCATGGCTTCGCGCTCGGCACGGGGCAGGCGGCGCATTTCCAGACCCAGCGCCACATTCTGTCGCAGGGTCAGCCAGGGGAAAAGCGCTCCGGACTGAAAGACCGTCGCCACACCGTCCAGTGGCCCGGTGACGGGCGCACCCTGCCAGAACACCTGTCCTGACATCGGCTGCGTCAGCCCGGCCATGATCCGCAGCAAAGAGGATTTCCCGGAGCCGGAGCGCCCGAGAAGCCCCAGGATTTCACCTGTCCGCACATCAAAGCTGACATGATCGAGCACGACCAGATCCGTGCTGCTCTCCTTGAGATAGGTCTGGCGACATTCGCGAAGGGACAGGAGAGATTTCATGGGTCTGTGGATTTCAGCCTGGAGTTCAGATTGTATATTTCTGGGCCGCATTCACGGCGAGAGGTTGCAGGACCAGTCGATCCAGCAGCATGGATAGAAGCGTCAGCAGCATCAACGCGAGGATCTGCGCCGCCACGGCTCCGCTCAGGGCCTCTGAGAGCAGAGCAGCCCCAAGACCGCTATCGGACGGCACGAAAGCCTCAGCCACCATCACTTCATTCCAGACCGGCACCACCGCCGTCAGCAGCCCGCCGCAAAGCTCCGGCGCGATGGCTGGCAGCAGAAGGCGCCGCCACAGCAGGACACCCCGCAACCGCAGGCCCGCCGCGACCTGTCTGAGACCCGAGGGAATGGCTTTCGCCGCGTCGAGCACGACAATCCCGACCAGCCAGTGCGCGCCCAGAAAGAGCAGAATGACCGGGGAATCGAGCCCCAGTTCGCGACAGAGCGGATAGAGGAGCACGGCCGGAAAAAGACCGCAGGCCATCACGGCCATCCGACAGACATTGCGCAGGGAAGATCCGTGCTCGCTGATGAGAAGACCCAGCGGAACCCAGACCAGCACACACAGGAGCAGCGTCCCGCAGACATGCGAAAGCGTCAGCACACTCTCGACCAGATCCGCGGGGAGCTGCCGCAGAAGGCCGACGTGATAGACCGCATAAACCAGAAGAAACAGGGACACGACAGGCAGGAGCGCCTCTGGAAGCTCCCGGACTGTCCTGTGGCACTCTGGAAGGATGCTGCGCGGACGGCCCAGGCGCCAGTTCCCGATCCAGATCAGAGCATCACTCACGCCTCCGCTGAGCCAGAGCATGAGCTTTGTGCGCCGCCACACCTTCAGCAGCCAGGACTGCGGACGGGAGCGTTCCTCGAACGTGCCTTCGGGCCGATATCGCTGCGCCCAGCCCACCATGGGACGCATGAGAGCCTGATCGATCACGAGGATCAGCAGAAGAATGATCCCGGAGACTTCGACGATCCGGAACGGATGATGATCCAGCATGGCCTGCAGGGCGGCCGCACCACATCCGCCCGTTGCCTGATGGCCCATCAGCATCATCAGACCTTCGGCGGACAGCAGCCGGACCCAGAAAGCCGGCATGGCCTGCATGGCCCTGAACGTCGTCAGCGGGACGGCGATTGGCATCTGGAGGCGCCAGAAACGCTGCCAGCCCGTCATGCGCAGGCCGGTCGCGACTTCATCAAACGCGGGAGGAAGCGTGTCTTCCGCGTCAAGCACGGCCGTCACGATCCGCCAGATCATGCTGGACGCGGCAACCAGCATGATGGTCAGGGCCGGGGGGAAAACGGCGGCCAGAATCCCGATCAATCCGAGGCCCGGAACGGCACGGGCGACAGAAAGGGCGGGGATGAGAAATGCCCTGAAACGGGGCCACTGACACGCCGCCCCCGAGAGAAGCAGCGATGCCGCCACCACAATCAGCAGGGACAGGAGCACATGCAGGAAGGTCAGCCCCGCCATCTCCCACAACGGCAGGGGAGCAGCCGGTGACATGGCGGAAAGGACAGGTGCGACAGAAACGCGGGGCAGCACCAGAAGTGCGAAAGCGGTCGCACAGAACAGGATCGAAAGCTCGATACCGCTCATGCGCTGTCGCCAGCGATGCATGATCCGCATGGGCATGGCCATCGGGCTGCCCGTCATGATGCGCGCGATCCTTCCTCTTGATGGAAACCAGAGGTTAGAAAGAGACGTCTGGAAGGCTCAAGTGTTTTCTGCATGTCACCGGCCGGATCAGTGGCCGGTGCTGCCAAAGCCGCCCTCGCCACGCACCGTCTCGTCCAGCGTCTCGACTTCCGTCCAGCGCAGGCGGGAGACCGGGGCCAGCACACCCTGCGCGATCCGGGTGCCACGCTCGACGGTAAAGGGTTCGGTACCCGCATTCATGACGATGATGCGAAGCTCGCCGCGATAGTCTTCGTCGATGGTGCCGGGCGAGTTCGGCAGCGTAATCCCGTGCTTGAGAGCCAGCCCCGAGCGTGGACGCACCTGAAGCTCATAGGCGGGCGGCAGGGCGATGCACAGCCCGGTCGGCACCAGAACGCGCTCACCCGGAGCGATCGTCAGAGGCGCGTCCACAGCCGCCAGAAAATCGAATCCCGCGGCACCGGCAGTGGCATAGGCGGGGAGGGGAAGGCCCTCGGAATGAGGCAGGCGCGTGATGCGCACATCAATCAGGTCTGTCGTCATGGCCTCTGTCTTATCCCGGATCGCAATGCCTATGAAGTCGGATCAGCGAAGAACGCCGCAATCCTCTGCACGAGCTGTTCCGCAACATCTGTCTTATCCATTTCCGGCCAACTCTGAATGCCATTGTCGTCGATCAGGCTGACGGTATTGCGCATGGTGCCGAACACGCCCTGTCGCACATCATTGGCAACCAGCCAGTCACATCCCTTACGCAGACGTTTGGCCTGGGCGTTGTCCAGAACATCATCCGTCTCGGCGGCAAATCCCACGACAAGGCGCGGGCGTTGGGCGGCACGGCAGAGCGTTGCCAGAATGTCGGGGTTTTCCACCAGTTCGAGTCTGGGCGGTCCGTCCCCGGTCTTCTTGATCTTGCCCGGCGCCAGTTCCTTTGCACGCCAGTCACTGACTGCCGCTGTGCAGACGGCAGCATCGACCGGCAGGGCCGTTTCACAGGCCGCCAGCATTTCGCGGGCGGTCTGAACGGAGATGCGGTGAACGCCTTTTGGTGCAGGGATCGAAACCGGCCCACTGACCAGTGTGACGGCCGCGCCTCGTGCCGCCAGCGTCGCTGCAATAGCGTAGCCCTGTCGGCCGGAAGAATGGTTGGACAGGAACCGCACGGGATCGAGCGGCTCGACGGTCGGGCCTGCCGTTACGAGAATGCGGCGTCCGGCCAGGGAGCGGTCCGGCGTCAGGATATGCAGGATGGCATCGCGGATCACGGACGGCTCGCTCAGGCGGCCCGCGCCGACTTCTCCGCAGGCCATGCTTCCCACGTCCGGCCCGACGACGGCGACGCCGCGCGCCCCGAGAGCTTTCAGGTTAGCCTGTGTCGCAGGGTGTTCCCACATCCGCACATTCATGGCCGGGGCCAGCAGGATGGGGGATTTGGTCGCGAGCAGAAGCGTGGTCGCCAGATCATCGGCAAAACCATGGGCCATGCGCGCCATGATGTTGGCAGTGGCGGGGCAGACGACCACGAGATCCGCGCTCCGGGCGAGGGCGATATGGCCGATCTCGCTTTCCTGCGTCGGCTCGAACAGCGCGTCATGCACGCGCTCGCCCGCCAGCGTCTCAAGGCTGAGTGGCGTGACGAAGGCTTTGGCGGCCTCGGTCATGACGGGCGTGATGGCAATGCCCTCAGCCCGCAGCAGCCGCATCAGCTCAAGTGCCCGGAACGCCGCGATCCCTCCCGAGACGATCAGCAGGACGCGGCGCATGGTCTTACAGACGCCAGCCGGAATGGATGGCGGCGATGCCACCCGACAGATTACGGTACTGGACCTGCTCGAGCCCGGCATCACGCATCATCTGCGCCAGCGTTTCCTGATCGGGGAACATGCGGATGCTCTCGGCGAGGTACTGGTAACTTTCGGAGTCCTTGGCGATGATCTGTCCCATCTTGGGCAGAACCTGGAAGGACCACATGTCATAGATCGGCGCGAGCGCCGCGATCTCGACCTGCGAGAACTCCAGACAGAAGAAGCGGCCGCCCGGCTTGAGCACGCGGCGCGCCTCACGCAGCACGGCCGACTTGTCCGTGCAGTTGCGCAGTCCAAAGGCAATGGTCACGCGATCAACGGAGCAGTCGGGTAAAGGAATGGCTTCCGCATCCACGACGCAGACCTCGATCTTGCCGATCAGCCCGGCCTTGATGGCACGGTCCCGTCCCACGGAGAGCATGGCGGCATTGATGTCGGACAGGATGGCCGGGCCACCGCCGGCACGGAGCCAGCCAAAGGTGATGTCACCCGTACCGCCCGCCAGATCCAGCAGCTTCATGTTGGGGCGCGGATTGAGCATGCCCACGAAAATGCGCTTCCAGACGCGGTGAATGCCCAGCGACATCACGTCATTCATGATGTCGTATTTCCCGGCGACACTCTCGAACACCTCCCGGACCATCGTCTTCTTCTGGCCGCGCGGAACACTCCGGTAGCCGAAATCGGTGGTGTCCTCGGCGTGTGCGGAGGACTGGAAGGGCGAGGCGTTGTGTTCTGCGCTATCGGTCATGGGGCAATCGATATATCGTTGAGGCCAGCCATGCCAGAGCTTCCAGAAGTCGAAACCGTCATGCGCGGATTTCGTGATGCCTTCGAAGGGCACCGAATCAGCCATGTTTCCGTCAATCGCCCCGACCTTCGTTGGCCGTTTCCCGCTGATCTGCGGGAAAAGCTGGAAGGCCGTCACGTTCTCTCGTTCCGCAGGCGTGCGAAGTATATTCTCATGCGTCTTGAGGACGGGTGGAGCATGCTGCTGCACTTAGGCATGTCGGGCCGACTCACGATCGGCAGAGCAGGAACGAATGCGACTCCGCCAGCGCATGAACATCTGGTTCTGGAGACGGACAGCGGCGCGCGGGCAGGGCTTGTCGATCCCCGGCGCTTCGGAATGGTCGATCTGATTCAGACGTCTGAAGAGAACAGTCACCGCCTCCTGGCCCATCTGGGAATGGAACCTCTTTCGGATGCCATGACCGGTCCGGCACTGGCGGATCTGTTCCGGGGCAGGCGCTCGCCGATCAAATCCGCGCTGCTGGATCAGAAGCTGATCGCGGGTCTTGGCAATATCTATGTGTGCGAGGCGCTGTTCCGCTGCGGCATTCATCCCGAACGACGGACCTGTACCCTGAGGAAAGAAGAGACCGGCGCCCTTGCAGAGGCCGTTCCGCAGATCCTGGAGCAGGCCATCGCGTCCGGAGGATCGTCCCTGCGCGACTATGTGCAGGCTGACGGCACGAAAGGCGGGTTTCAGGACCTGCATCTCGTCTATGGACGTGAAGGCGCTCCGTGCCCCAACTGCGGCGCGGAGAGTCCGATCCAGCGCATGACGCAGTCAGGCCGGTCAACGTTCTTCTGTCCGACCTGTCAGAAATAGGCCCAGAGATAGGCGGCGCGACAGGAAGATGCCCCCATCCTGTGTAAAATGTGCAAAACGCTTGACGGGACCCGTCCGGACAGAGTAGACGGCGCCAACCATTTACGCGACCAAAACGCAAACTGAACCGAAAGATCCATGGCAAACACAGCTTCTGCCCGCAAGCGTATCCGTCAGAACGAACGTCGCCGTGAGCGCAACGTCGCCCGCATGTCCCGTATGCGTACGTTCATCAAGAAGGTTGAACTCGCCATCCAGGCCGGTGACAAGTCTGCTGCGGCGGAAGCCTTCAAGGTAGCACAGCCGGAAATGCAGCGCGCGGCAGGCAAGGGCGTGATTGCCAAGAACACGATCAGCCGCAAGCTGTCCCGTCTGTCCGCCCGCGTGAAGGCTCTGGCAACCGCCTGAGTTTCTCACCTTCGGGTCGGAACTGAAGAACGCGCTCCCTGCCAGGAGCGCGTTCTTTTTTGACTGCATCCCTGAAACTTTCTCCGGGCGCCTGATCCTTGGGTTGCTTATGAGGAACACCCTCATGACATCCCGCTGAGCCCTGCGTGTTCCAGCTTGCCTCGGGCAAAACGGATGCCTATTCTGGACGTTCGACAAAAAAGTATCGGCTGCTCTGGCTCTCCGGAAACTCGTCGGCTTTTCTGCTGCTGATTTTTCGTCGAGAGCACAATCACCCTGTGCGCAGGGACCGACAACAACTGCCTGCCCTGTGCGGGATATGGATATGAAAGGGGGTATAATGGTGGAAAACGCTCAGTATCTGGACGCCAGCGCCTCCGCCCCCGGTTCGACGACACCGCTGGAAACCGCCTGGATCCGCGTTCGTGAGAAACTGAAGAGTGAGGTTGGCGAGGTCGAATACCGGACATGGCTCCGGCAGATCGTTCTGGGCCCACTCGAAGAAGATGAACTGACCCTCTATCTGCCCACGCGCTTCCTGCGTGACTGGGTCCGCAGCCAGTATGAAGAGCGCCTTCAGACGCTCTGGCGTACCGAGCGCGAGGACATCAAGGGGGTCGAGCTTCAGGTCAACCGTGGGCTGCCGGAAGTCTCCATGGGAGACACGGAGGAGGGAGAAGACGACCCGGCCGAGGGGCATGAGCTCGCGCCACAGGCTGCTGCCCCCGAGAGTCGCAGCGATCTGGCCGTTCCTCTCGATCCGCGTTTCACGTTCGATACCTTCATCGTCGGCAAGCCCAACGAGTTTGCCTATGCCTGCGCCCGCCGCGTGGCTGAAAAACCATCGAGCCCGGGCTTCAATCCGCTGTTCCTGTATGGCGGAGTCGGCCTCGGCAAGACCCATCTGATGCACGCCATCGGAACGGAGCTGACCCGGACCGGAAAGGTCTCCGTGGCTTACATGTCCGCGGAAAAGTTCATGTACCGCTTCATCGCGGCGATCCGTTCGCAGTCCACGATGGAGTTCAAGGAACAGCTCCGGTCCGTTGACGTGCTGATGATCGATGATCTCCAGTTCCTGATAGGCAAGGACAACACGCAGGAAGAATTCTTCCATACGTTCAATGCCCTCGTCGATGCAGGTCGCCAGATCATTGTCAGTGCCGACAAGAGTCCGTCCGACCTCTCCGGCCTTGAAGACCGTCTGCGGACCCGTCTGGGCTGCGGCATGGTCGCCGATATCCACGCCACGACCTTCGAGCTGCGCATTTCCATTCTGGAAGCCAAGGCCAAGGCATCGGGCACGCATGTTCCGTCCAAGGTTCTGGAATATCTCGCCCACAAGATCACGACCAATGTCCGTGAGCTTGAAGGCGCGCTGAACCGCCTGATTGCCCATGCTGATCTGGTTGGACGTCCGGTTACGCTTGATACGACGCAGGATGTTCTCAAGGACATGCTGAAGGCGCACGATCGCCGCGTGACGATCGAGGAAATCCAGCGCAAGGTTTCCGAGCACTGGAACATCCGGCTTACGGACATGTCCTCGGCCCGCCGTGCCCGTGCCGTAGCACGCCCGCGTCAGGTTGCCATGTATCTGGCCAAGCAGCTGACGAGCCGGTCCCTTCCGGAAATCGGACGCAAGTTTGGCAACCGCGATCACACGACCGTCATGCACGCCGTCAACCGCGTGACCGAGCTGATGGATCAGGACACGTCCTTCGCCGAGGACGTGGAACTGCTACGCCGGATGCTGGAAGGCTGACCCCGCGAGACCTCCGATCCCTCTCTTTCCCGAGGGGCGGGGGTCTGCTAGGTTCTCTCAATTAATTCAAGATCTTCGCCGAGGCTCGGAATGAAATTCAAGGTTGACCGTACCCTGCTGCAACGGGCTCTGGCGCATATTCACGGCGTTGCGGAAAAGCGGAATACCATTCCCATCCTGGCCAACGTTCTGATGAGCTATCAGGATGATGTTTTGCGCCTGACGGCGACGGACATGGAAATCGCCGTCGTGGAAGATGTTCCCGCGAGCGGTGAGCGCTCCGGCTCCACGACCGTTCCGGCTGCTGTGCTCTTTGAGATCGTCCGCAAGCTGCCTGACGGCGTGGCACTGGAGTTCGACCATCAGGACAGCGAGGCTCCGCTTGCCCTGCGGGCCGGTCGTTATGCCACCAGCCTGAACGTACTGCCGGTTGATGATTTTCCGGCCATGGTCGCTGGTGATCTGCCGCATCGTTTTTCGATCCCGGCTGCAACGCTTCGTGGTCTGATCGACCGTACCAAATTCGCCATTTCCAACGAAGAAACCCGTTATTACCTGAACGGTATTTACCTGCACGTTGCAGAAAACGGGTCCCTCCCGATGCTGCGGGCCGTGGCCACGGATGGCCACCGTCTCGCCCGCGTCGAGACAGAACTTCCGGAAGGCGCACGCGGCATGCCGGGTGTCATCATCCCGCGCAAGACCATCAACGAACTGCGCAAGCTGCTCGATGAAGGGGCGGCCGATCTGGAAGTGTCGCTGTCCGACACCCGCATCCAGTTCCAGGCCGGTCCGGTTCTCCTGACGTCCAAGCTGATCGACGGCACTTTCCCGGAATATGAGCGCGTCATTCCCAAAGGAAACGACCGTATCCTGCGCGTCGGCAAGCGCGATTTCGCCGCGGCTGTCGGTCGTGTCGCGGCCATCAGTCAGGAGCGTTCACGCCCGGTCAAACTCTCTGTCACGCAGAATATGCTGAACCTCTCCGCCACCAGCCCCGATCAGGGCGTGGCGCATGAGGAACTGGATGAAAACGCCGTCTCCTACGATGCGGCACCGATCGAAATCGGCTTTCAGGCGCGTTATCTGACGGACATCACCGATCAGATCGACGTCGAAGTGGAATTCGCGTTTTCCGACAGTTCCGCGCCCACCATCGTGCGTGACACGGCGTCACCTTCGGCGCTGTACGTCCTGATGCCCATGCGGGTCTGAGCACGAGCCACGATTGAAACTGACCCGGCTCGCGCTGACGGATTTCCGGAATTATACCCACACCGTCTGGACTCCGGATGCTTCCATTCTGGTCCTGACGGGAGAGAACGGGTCCGGAAAGACCAATCTGCTGGAAGCCGTTTCCCTGCTGGCTCCGGGGCGCGGATTACGGGGAGCACCACTTCCCGCTCTGTGTCGTACCGGCGCCGAACGATGGGGCGTTGCGGCGACGCTCCAGTCCAGTCTGGATGAATTCAGAATCGGAACAGGAAGTGAGTTAAGCGAAAAGCAGCGTCGGACATTCCGGCTCGATGGGGAAAACATCCGCTCTCAGGCCGCGATCGGCCAGAGGTTTTCCTGTGTCTGGCTGACCCCGCAGATGGATCGGCTTTTTCAGGAAGGCTCCAGCGGCCGTCGGCGTTTTCTGGATCGGCTGGTCATGGCGCTGTCTCCCGATCATGGCCGCCAGATTGCCGCCCATGATCGCTCGGTTGTCAGTCGGAACAGGGTTCTGGCCGACCGTCCGACCGAAACGGCATGGCTCGCTTCCATTGAGGATTCCATCGCCCGTCATGCGGTTGCGGCCACCGCTGCCCGCCTGGCGCTCATAGAGAGCATGAACGCGCATCCGTTTGAGAATAATGGATTTTCAACCAGTACATTGCATCTGGACTGCGCCGTATCGAGCCGTCTGGCCCGTCAGTCCGCACTGGATGTTGAAGACTGGATCAGAAACACTCTTCAACAGACCCGAACTGAAGACCGACAACGCGCGACCACGTCCATCGGCGCGCACCGGGCCGATTTCACGCTTTCGGATACAGCCACGGGACGTCCGGCCGAACTGTCCAGCAGCGGGCAGCAGAAAGTCATGTTGACCGGCACGATCCTATCCCATGCGCAGCTCATGACGCAGGAGCGGGGCCATGCTCCGGCCATATTGCTGGATGAACCTCTGGTGCATCTGGACGAGACCCGCAGGCATGCACTTCTCGACAGCCTCGAAAAACTGCGGGCACCCGTTCTGATCACCGGTACGGACTACGCACCCTTTGCAGCACTTGAGGGGCGGGCCCAGTTTTTTTCGGTCGGAAACGGAAGCATATCTCCCGCCTGACGCATGCCCACCGCTGGCCTAACCGTCCGGCGCAGGCTATACTGATCCAACAGTTTTTCAGAGTACCACGGAGACCGTCACGCGCATGTCAGAGACCCAGAACCAGCCCGAAATCCCAGGCGCAGACGGTGAAGATTACGGCGCTTCGTCCATTTCGGTACTCAAGGGGCTGGATGCGGTCCGCAAGCGTCCGGGCATGTATATCGGCGATACGGACGACGGTTCGGGCCTGCACCACATGGTTTTCGAGATCATTGACAATGCCGTCGATGAAGCTCAGGCCGGGCATGCCACATACTGCATTCTGACCCTGAACGGGGATGGTTCTGTCTCGGTCCGCGACGACGGCCGCGGCATTCCGACCGACCTGCACCCAGAAGAAGGCATCAGCGCCGCCGAAGTCGTGTTGACCAAGCTGCATGCCGGCGGCAAGTTCAACCAGAACTCCTATAAGGTTTCCGGTGGTCTGCACGGTGTGGGTGCGGCCGTGGTGAACGCGCTGTCCGAATGGATGGAAGTACGGATCTGGCGCAATGGTCTGGAGCACAAGATCCGCTTCCAGCACGGTGAGCGCGACGAGGCCCTGCATGTCATTGGCCCCTCAACGGAAGACCGGGGCACGCTGGTCACGTTCAAACCCAGCAAGCAGACCTTTACGAAGGTCGATTTCGAACTCTCCATTCTTGAACGCCGCGTCCGCGAACTCGCGTTCCTGAACTCCGGAATGCTGATCGTCCTGCGCGACGAGCGTCATGCCGAGCCGAAGGAACTGCGCTTCCACTATGATGGTGGTCTGAGCGCGTTCGCGGAATGGCTTGATTCTTCAAAAACTTCCATCGTCACCCCCCCCATTACGGGCGAGATCGACAATCCCGAAAGCGGCATCCGCGTCGAGTTCGCGCTGACCTGGAACGACAGCTATCACGAGACGATGCTGTGCTTCACCAACAACATCCCGCAGCGCGATGGCGGCACGCATCTGGCCGGCTTCCGTCAGGCCCTGACGCGCGTTGTGGGCAAGTATGCAGAAGGTGTGGCCAAGCGTGAGGCCGGATCGCTGACGGGCGAGGACATGCGCGAAGGCATGACCGCCGTCCTGTCCGTAAAGGTGCCGGATCCGAAGTTCTCGTCCCAGACAAAAGACAAGCTCGTCTCGTCCGAAGTCCAACCTGTCGTTCACGCCGCGGCCTCCGATGCGATCTCCCACTGGTTCGAGACGCATCCCAAGGAAGCGAAGGCCATCGTCGCCAAGATCATCGACGCCGCCAGCGCCCGTGAAGCCGCGCGGCGTGCGCGTGAGCTGACGCGGCGCAAGGGTGTGCTGGACGTGTCCTCACTTCCAGGCAAGCTCGCGGACTGTCAGGAGCGTGACGCCTCCAAGGCTGAAATCTTCATCGTTGAGGGTGACTCCGCTGGTGGCACGGCCAAGCAGGGACGGGACCGTCGCTTCCAGGCCATCCTGCCGCTGCGCGGCAAGATCCTGAACGTCGAGCGCGCCCGTTTCGACCGGATGCTGGGCTCGGCTGAAATCGGAACGCTGATTACGGCGCTTGGCACCGGCATCGGTCGGGGGGAGGTCGATCAGGGCGGTTTCTCGGCCGAAAAACTGCGCTACCACAAGATCGTCATCATGACTGATGCTGATGTCGACGGTTCGCATATTCGCACGCTGCTGCTGACCTTCTTCTTCCGTCAGATGCCGGAACTGATCGAGCAGGGCTATCTCTATATCGCCCAGCCGCCACTCTATCGTGCCAAGCGCGGTCAGGAAGAGCGCTATCTCAAGGACGATGCCGCTCTTGAGCAGTATCTGCTGGACAAGGCCCTGGCGAATGCTTCCCTGCGCTTTGCGGATGGCCGGGAACTGACAGGAGAACCTCTGACGGAGGAAGTCGCGTTCCTTTCGGCTGCCGCCCGTCGCCTTCAGAGCATTGCTTCCAAGGTTCCCGTCTGGGTCATGGAGCAGGCAGCCATTTCGGGTGTTCTGGACAGCGATATCGCTGTTGCGACATCGCGGATGCCTGAGTTCCAGCAGCGTCTGGATGGGGCTTCGCTGCCCAACGAGCGGGGCTGGAAGGTCTCCATTTCGGAAACCGGTCTGGAATGTGCCCGTTCCGTCCGTGGCGTAGGCGAAGTCTATCGGATCGAACCTTCGCTCCTGCGCTCGGCGGAAGCCCGCTGGCTGGTGTCGGAATGGGAGCATCTGGCCCGCGATTTCGCAAAACCCGTGACGCTCACGCTTGACCCCACGGCTTATGAACTGTTCGGTCCCGCAGCCGTCATGGAGCGCATTCTGCTTCAGGGCCGTCGCGGCCTGACCATCAATCGTTTCAAGGGCCTGGGCGAAATGAACGACGAACAGCTGTGGCACACCACGCTTGATCCTGCGACCCGTACCCTGTTGCAGGTCCGGGTTGGGGACGTGGAAGATGCCGGACAGGTGTTCTCCACGCTGATGGGGGACGTTGTGGAACCCCGCAGAGACTTCATTGTCGGCAACGCCCTGAAAGTCGCCAATCTTGACGTTTAAGAGGCTTGTCGCAGGGACTGCACTTGTCCTGATGGCCGGGCTGGGCTGGCCGCCAGCCCGGGCTGAGGGGCTTGTCAATGCCACCTACGCGGTTTACCTCAAGGGTTTTCACGTCCTGAATGCTCAGGCATCCTATCAGCTCCAGCCCTGGGGCTATGGGGGCAGAACGCAGATCAAGCCAGCGGGCCTGATCAGTTGGTTCGTGACCATGGATGTGACATCCCGCGTTCAGGGAAAGTTCGCGCCTGACGGCAACGCCCAGCCGATCCTGTTTGACAGTGGCGGCATTTCCCGTGGCAAGCACCGCCATGTCCGGCTGGAGTTCTCGAACGACATTCCAAAAGTAATGGATCTCCAGCCTCCGGAAACCGACCGCGAACCGATTCCCGAGAGCGCCCTGCCTCATTCGGTCGATACCCTGAGCGGCATGGCGCATCTGCTGCACGCCCTTTCGACGACAGGGAAATGCGACGGAACGCAGATCATTTTTGACGGGCTCCGGCTGAGTGAAATGATCGTCCATGGCCCTGTCATGGCAGATATCCCGCAGGGACAGGACGAGGCCTATTCCGGACAGGCCCTGCGCTGTGATTTCATAGGGCGCCAGCTTGCAGGCTTTGTGAAGGACTCTCCGAACAGGGCAAAACTGGCCTCTCCCCAGCCAGGATCCGTCTGGTTCAGAAAGATTGACGGTCTGGGACTTGTCCCGGTCCGGATCGAGTTCAACCACCCCAAACTCGGGCGTGTCATGGTCGTCATGCAACACGCCGTAGCTCCCTGAACGGAGCACTCGAACGTCTTGCAATAATCGGCAATTCGAAGTGATGACACAGTCTGCGGGCTCCGTTTGACGCGGACCCGCGGTTTGGATACCCCGGGCGGGACATGACCGACAGCACCCATCGCACCACTGCCATCATCCTTGCCGCGGGCCTCGGCACGCGCATGAAATCCCGTCTGCCAAAGGCGCTCCATCGTCTGGGCAATCAGCCGATGATCAACCATCTCATTACAACCGCCCGAAAGGTCTTTGATGACGTGGTCGTCGTCACCGGCCCGGATATGCCGGAACTTGAAAAGGCCGTCCGTCCTTTCAAAACCGTCACGCAGATCGAGCGGCTTGGTACGGCCCATGCGGCCAACACGGCGCGAAACCTGTTCGGCAATGGCGATGTGGCCATTCTCTATGCCGATAATCCGCTGATTACGGCAGAAACGATGCAACGCCTGCTGGCAGCACGCAGGGAAGGCGCCAGTCTGGCTCTTCTTGGAATGCGGCCTGCGGAACCGGGGCGTTATGGCCGGATTGTCGAGGATCACGGCAGGGTTGTGAAGATCGTCGAATTCAAGGATGCCACGGAAGAAGAGCGTCGCCTCACGCTGTGCAATGCGGGCGTCATGTGTGCCGGAGCCGACGATTTCCGAACCTGGCTTGCGGATGTCGGCAACGACAATGCCCAAGGCGAGTATTACCTGACAGATGTGGTTGAAATGGCCGCAAAAGCCGGACCGGTCGTTTGCGTGGAAGCGCCGGAAGCCGAACTGGCGGGCGTCAATTCCCGTTCTGAACTGGCCCGCGCCGAAGCGACGCTTCAGACCCGGTTGCGAAATGCAGCCATGGATGCGGGTGTTACGCTTGTTGCTCCTGAAACTGTTTTCCTCAGCACCGACACCATCATCGAAGCAGATGTAACGGTTGAGCCGAACGTTTTCTTCGGCCCCGGCGTCAGGGTCCGTTCCGGAGCCCTCATTCGTGCCTTTTCCCATCTGGAAGGCTGCGAGGTCGGGGAAAGCGCAATGATCGGTCCCTATGCGCGACTGCGCCCCGGCACGCTCTGCGCCGCGCAGACGCATGTCGGCAATTTCGTCGAACTCAAGAATGTGGAACTGGGTGAGGGCGCAAAGGCCAATCATCTGACCTATCTGGGCGATGCCTCGATCGGGAGTGGCACGAATGTCGGAGCAGGGACCATCACCTGCAATTACGATGGCGTGTTCAAACACCGGACCACGATCGGCGAGCGCGTGTTTGTCGGTTCGGACTCCATCCTCGTGGCTCCTGTAACTGTCGGGAACGATGCTCTCATCGCGGCCGGAAGCGTCATCACCAATGACGTTCCTCCTGGCGATCTGGCTCTGGGCCGGGCACGGCAGACGCTGAAAAGCGGGCAGGGCCTTCAGATCAAACAGTCTCTCAAAGCTCGGAAGGAACAGGGCTGATGTGCGGTATCTGCGGAATTGTTGGACATCAGCCTGCCAGTCCGATCGCGTTCGAGGCGCTCCGTCGCCTTGAATATCGCGGATATGATTCCGCAGGCATCGCCACGCTGACCGCGTCCGGAGACATTGAGCGCCGTCGCGCGGCTGGCAAGCTCGACAATCTGGAGCATGTGCTGAAAGAACACCCGCTGCCTGGAACGACCGGCATTGGGCATACGCGGTGGGCCACGCATGGCGCACCCACGGAAAACAATGCTCATCCTCATGAGGCCGGTCGGGTAGCGATCGTCCATAACGGCATCATCGAGAACTTCGCCGAACTCAAGAAAGAACTTGAGGCGAAGGGGCGCGTATTCCGGACGGAAACGGATTCAGAGACGGTCGCCCATCTGGTCGATGACTATCTGGGGCAGGGGCTGGAGCCTCGGGAAGCAGCCTTTGCTGCGATCAAGCGGCTGGAAGGCGCCTATGCCATTGCCATGATCTTCAAGGATCATGAAGGTCTGCTGATTGGCGCGCGCCATGGTGCTCCGTTGGCGGTGGGCTATGGCAATGGCGAGATGTTCCTCGGGTCCGACAGCATTGCCTTGGCCCCGATGGCCCGGAAGATGACCTATCTGGAAGATGGCGACTGGTGCGAACTGACCCCCGGTCATGTCACGATTTTTGACATGACCGGGGCTGAAGTCAGCCGTCCGGTTCAGGACCTGACCTTCATGGCGGGACAGGTCGGCAAGGATGGCTACCGGCATTACATGGAAAAGGAACTCCATGAACACCCCGTCGCCATCGGACAGACGCTGAAGCGCATTACCGACCCGGCTTCAAAGCGCATCGCCCTTCCGGAAATGCCGTTCGATCCGGCACAGGTACCGCGGATCACCATCACGGCCTGCGGCTCGGCCTATTATGCCGGCATGGTGGGGCGGTACTGGCTGGAATCCCTGGCGCGCATTCCGGTGGAAATCGATGTTGCGTCCGAAATGCGCTATCGCGAGCCGCCGCAGCCGGACAAGGGCGTGGCGCTGCTGATTTCCCAGTCTGGCGAAACCGCTGATACGCTCGGGGTGCTTCGGAGTCTCAAAAAGTCCGGGCAGAGCATTGTCTCCGTGCTGAATGTCGAACATTCAACCATGGGACGTGAAAGCGATCTTGTTCTGGGTATGGATGCCGGGCCGGAAATCTCCGTAGCCTCTACCAAGGCTTTCACGGCCCAGCTTTCCGTTCTGGCGGCTCTGGCGATCGACTTCGCGCGGGCCCGTGGCACCATGGATCAGGCCCGTGAAGAACGTCTGACAGCCAGCCTGCTGGATCTGCCGTCCCGCGCGGCCGAAGTCTTTACCCGCACAAAGGATATTCAGGCGATGGCGGCCGTTGTCGCGCAGGCCCGCGACGTCCTGTATCTGGGACGCGGGATCTGCACGCCGATCGCCTTTGAAGGTGCATTAAAATTAAAGGAAATCAGTTACATTCACGCTGAAGCTTATGCGGCAGGTGAATTGAAACACGGTCCCATCAGCCTGATCGACCAGACCGTTCCTGTCGTTGCCATCGCACCGTCCACGATCCTGTTCGACAAGACGCTGTCCAATCTTCAGGAAGCAAAGGCGCGTGGCGGACGCATTCTTGCCTTCACCGATGCAGAAGGTGCGAAACGTCTTGAGGGCGTGGCGGAACAGGTTGTCATCATGCCGGATGTGGACGCTTTCGTGGCTCCGATCCTGTATGCCATTCCTGTTCAGATGCTGGCTTATGAAGTGGCCCTTCTCAAAGGGACGGACGTGGACCAGCCACGTAATCTCGCCAAATCCGTTACGGTCGAGTGAAGGCTTGCCCTGTCAGGGAAGTTTTTTGGCGGACATCACGCGGACATCACAATGGCATCATGCATGGCGGGCTGAAGGAGAGGCTAAGATGGGTGGGGACGCAGTATCCGGAAAACCGATCGGGAATTCAGGGCTCTCTCCCAGCGCCTCCGAAATCACTGTGCGCGAAGCTTTTGTCAGGCGACTGGACGAGCAGGGATTTGAAGGCGATATCAACCTTCAGGTCTCGTCGCGGCTGGTTTCTTCCACCGATAACAGCATCTATCAGCGCCTTCCGGCCGCCGTTATTCATCCACGCACGCAGGAAGATCTCAACCGGGCCGTCCGCGCTGCCGCAGGTGGTGAACTGACCCTTGCGATCCGTGGTGGCGGGACAGGCACCAACGGGCAGTCGCTGACGGATGGCATCGTCGTTGATGTCTCCCGCCATCTGGACCGGATCCTGGATTTCGATGCCGAGGCGGGAACGGTCACGGTTGAACCCGGCGTTATTCTTGCGCGCCTTAATGCCTTCCTGAAGCCTCACGGATTTTTCTTCCCCCCTACGGTCTCGACCGCCACGAGAGCCACGATCGGCGGGATGATTGCGACGGATGCGTCCGGCAAGGGGTCGCGCATCTATGGCCGAACTTCCAACTACATAGAAACGATGGACGTCGTGCTCTCGGACGGAACCGACCTGCAGGTCGGCCGACTGACTGCCCCACAATTAGAAGAGGCAATGAGCGGGAAAGGGCTTGCCGCCCGCGTCTATCGCGAAGTCCATCGGGTTGTCACGGAACAGGCGGACGAGATCCGACGCGTCTTTCCGGACATGAACCGTGGTCTGACAGGATACAATCTTCAGAACGTCCTGCTTGAGGACGGAAGCTTCCATATCGCACGGCTCCTGTCCGGCTCGGAAGGCACACTTGCCCTGACCAAGAAGGTCGTCCTGCGGGTCAGACGTCTGCCCAAATACCGGCAGCTTATCGTCGTTCGCTATGCCAGCTTCAACGATACCCTACGTGATGTTCAGACGCTTCTGCCAGCCAATCCGTCTGCGGTAGAAGTGCTGGATGACCGCGTTCTCGCCAAGGCCCAGCAGGACGTGACATGGCACGCACTGGAACGCGTTCTTGGCACCAGATCCGCGCTCCCGGTCAAGGGTATGAGCTTCGTCGAGTTTGTCGGGGATGATCTGGACGTCCTGCAGGAACAGATGGCCCATGCGGTCACCCTACTTGCGAACTCTCCGCACAAACCAATTGATAATAAAGTAATTTCTGATCCGGAAATCATCGCGAACCTCTGGACGCTGCGGGAAAAATCGGTTGGTCTTCTCGGACAGCCGGACGGTCACAAACAGGGTGTTCCGTTCGTCGAGGATACTGCCGTTCCTCCGGAAGTTCTCCCTGAATATGTCAGCGAATTCCGTGATATTCTGGATGGTTACGGACTGTCCTACGGCATGTTTGGACATGCCGATGTCGGCTGCCTGCATGTCCGCCCGTTTCTGGACATGCTCACACCGCAGGACCGTGCCCTGATCCGTCCGATTTCAGACGCGGTGGTTGCTCTGACGAAACGTCATGGCGGTCTGCTCTGGGGCGAGCATGGGCGGGGCTTTCGCGGCGAGTTCTCACCGCTGTTTTTCGGTGAAACGCTGTTTGCGGAACTCTGCCGGATCAAGGATGTCTTTGATCCCAAAGATATTTTCAACCGTGGCAAACTAGCACCAGGTGGCGCGGGCTATCCCGTGGACCGCATTGACGGCATCCCGTTCAAGGGCAGTTTCGACGAAGATATTACTCCCGCATTCCGTGAGCCTTACGCACTGTCGATAAGCTGCAACGGTAATGGCGCCTGTTTCAACCGTGAGCCGGACATGGCCATGTGCCCGTCCTACAAAGCCACGAAAGACAGGTCGCAGTCCCCGAAAGGGCGTGCCCTGCTGCTCCGGAGCTGGGCCAGGCTGCGCTCCCTGCCGGACAACGCGCCTGACCGGGGGATGCTCCCGGTTCTCACGGAAGAACTCAAGGCATCCCTGGACACCTGCCTGTCCTGCAAGGCCTGCGCGACGCAATGTCCGATCCGTGTGGATATTCCGTCCATGCGCTCGAAGTTCCTTGCAACTTACTTCCGCGACAACCGCAGGCCGGTTCGCGACTATCTTGTCTATTGGCTGGAGCCCCTGCTGACGGTCGGAAGAGAGGCTCCGGCGCTGGTCAATCTCCTGATGCATAATCCTCTCTCGCAGACGGTTCTGTCGCGGATCGGGCTGGTGGATCTTCCGCATCTGAAGCCTGCCCGACTGGGAGCCGACACTCGGGTCAGCCGCACCTGGCTGCGTCGCAACCGTCATAACCCGCGGGCGGTAATCCTGATGCAGGATTCCTTTACCGGCAGCTTTGACGGTGGCCTCATCGAGAAGGTTCATGCGCTTCTGACGTCGCTTGGGCTGGACGTGAAAGTCACGCCCGTCTGGAACAACGGCAAGGCCCGGCACGTTCTGGGCTTCCGCAGGGGCTTTGGCGTTACGGCCCGTCAGACCTTGCGGAAGCTGCGAGGTCTGGCGACTTTTGGTATTCCGGTCATTTCTCTGGATGCTGCTACCGGGCTCATGTTCACGCAGGAATACAGGGAAGTCGCAGGCGACACACCTATCCCGGCCGTTCTTCCGCTCGAAAACTATCTGCGTGGACAGATAGAGCGGGGGACGTTCGCGCAGGTGCAGGCTGTGGGCAAGGCGGAATCCCTGACGGTCATCTCGCACTGCACGGAGCAGGCTGTCCGTCCGGAAAGCGCGGGGGACTGGACCTTCATCCTTCGGCATTTCGGAGTGCCGGTCCAGGCAGGAAAGGCCGGATGCTGTGGCATGGCCGGACTGTTCGGACACCAGAAAGAGCAGGTGAGCCTCTCCCGCCTGATCTTTGACCAGAACTGGGCAGGGAAAGTGAAGCAGCCGGTCCTGGCGACTGGCTTTTCCTGCCGCTGCCAGACCGAGCGCATGGCCGGTCATCGCCCCTCCCACCCGGCGGAAGCATTGATCTCCGCGTTGCAGGAACGGTCCTGAAATCAGGGCGTTGATAACGGTAAAGCGCCTCTGGACGCGCCCCGTCCAAACTGTAACACTGTTACCTGTCCGATGATGCGCGGCTCCTCGTGCAGGCCCTGTGGAGTACGAATGTGATGTCTTCCCTTCCATCAAGGATTTACGCTGTCGTCGACCATCCGCGCTGGGTGGAACGGCTTGGTGGAGCGGGCCTGCGTTTCATCGAACTCTATCTGCGTGATCTGCCGGAAGAAGAGATCAGGGCGCAGGCCCTGCTGGCACAGGAACTGGCCGCACGTTTCAATGTTTCTCTGGCACTGAACCGCTACTGGCAGACGGCTATCGAACTGGGCTATGAATGGCTGCATCTTGGCCCCGAAGATCTGGAAACGGCGGATCTCGACGCGACCCGGACCGCTGGCATCAGATTTGGCGTCTCGACCCATACGCATGAAGAGCTGCAGACGGCACTCGCCTGCAAGCCGGATTATGTGTCCTTCGGCCCGGTCTGGTCCACGCAGCTCCGGGGCGTGCCACTGACCGGGCGGGGCCTGAAACAACTGGCAGAATGGCGCGGGCTGTGCGGCAATGTTCCGCTGGTTGCCATTGGTGGCATTACCGTGCCCCGGCTGGCGGAATGCCTTGAGGCCGGTGCCGATACCGTTGCCGTCATGAGCGACTTCATCGGTCACCAGGACCCGGAAGAGCAGGTCCGACGCTGGCTCGACGCCGTCTCCCGGGAGACGGCACCAACTTGAAACACGCCAAGTCGTCTGAAGACGACCACATGAAGGAGCCGAGACAACGATGATGGTGACAGGACTGGCAGCCGTACTCCTAGCGCTTGCGTTCCTGCTCACGCTTGTCAGCATCATCCAGCCCCTCGCGAAACGGCTCGAGATTTCCGAAGCTGTCCTGCTGGCATTGACCGGGATCGGGCTCGGCCTTGTCGCGTCCCTTATCGTGCGCTCATCTGCGACCGATCTGCTGGACGGGGCGGCCGAGGCGCTGATCTATTTCCCGGTCAACAGCGAAGCCTTCCTGCTGATCTTTCTGCCGGTTCTGGTGTTTCAGGGAGCCATGGCCATCGATGTGCGGCGTCTGGCCCATGAAACGGCAACCGTGCTTCTGCTGGCGGTCGTCGCTGTCATCGTTTCGACCGCCACCATTGGCTTCGCGCTTTATCCGTTTGCCCGGCAGAGCCTCGTCGTCTGCCTGCTTCTGGGATCGATCGTGGCGACGACCGATCCGTCCGCCGTGGCCGGGATTTTCCGTGAAATCGGTGCGGCTTCGCGTCTGACGCGCCTTGTCGAGGGGGAAGCGCTTCTGAACGACGCAGCCGCCATTTCGATCTTCTCGATCCTTCTGGCGGCGGTGACCTCGCATCACCAGATCCATCTGACCGATGCTCTGATGGACTTCCTCACCGCCTTCATCGGGGCCATCGTGGTCGGCGTCTGTCTGGCGCGTCTCACATTGCTGCTGATTGCAGGACTGGGGGGATCAGCGGCTGCCGAAGTCACGCTGACACTGGCACTGCCTTACGCCGTTTACATCCTGTGCGATGAGATGCTCGGCTTTTCCGGCGTGGTCGCAACAGCCGCCGCGGGGCTGACGGTCTCCGCTTACGGGCCATCGACTTTCCGGCCGCAGGTCTGGCGCTTCCTGAACGAGATGTGGGAGCAGCTCGTTTTCTGGGCCGGCTCTCTCGTGTTTCTTCTGGCCGCCATGCTGGTGCCCCGGCTGCTGATCGGCATGACGAAATGGGATTTCGTACTGATCCTAATCGCCAGCGTCGCGGGACTGATTGCACGTTCGGCCGTGATTTTCGGAATGCTGCCGCTTCTTGCCATCACGAAGCTCTCGCCGCCCGTTCCCAACCCCTTCAAGGCCACCATGGCCTGGGGTGGCATCCGTGGCGCCATCACGCTTGCGCTGGCACTGGCCGTGACCGAGAACCAGAGCGTTTCCAGCCCCGTTGCCCATTTCGTCGGCATCATCGCCACCGGCTTCGTCCTCATCACGCTTCTGGTCAACGGCACCACGCTGCGGGCACTCGTCCTGTTCTTCAAGCTGGATCAACTGTCGCCCATCGATCAGGCCATCCGCCAGCAGATCGTCGGCATCGGCCTCGGTGAGGTTGCGGAACGCACACGGGAGCTTTCCGAGGAACTGGGCTTCAGTGAGCAGACCCGCGCCGGCGTCATCAGCCGCCTTGAACGGCGCGCGGAAAAGGAGAGGGCGGCCAACAATTTCGAATCCGCCCTGAGCGACCGCAACCGCGTCAATATCGCCCTGATTACGATCGCCAATCAGGAGCGTTCCCTGCTGCTGGACCTGTTCCGCATTCAGGGTCTTTCCCGCCGCGTGATGGAGACCCTGCTGCGCACGGCTGAGGCCATGGCAGACGGGGCGCGTCTCGAAGGACGCTATGGCTATGTCCGGGCCCTCAAGCGCCGCCTTCAGCCCTCATTGCGCTTCCGGATCGCGCAGGAGCTTCACAGCCGCCTGCATATCGACGAGCCGCTGACGAACTGCATGATGGAGCGCTTCGAGATGCTCATCATCGCGCATCTCGTTTCGCTATCACTCCAGCGCTTCATCCGCCAGCGCATGGAGCCGACGCTTGGCCCGCGTATCACGGAAATCGTGTCTGAAGTACTCGGTCGCCAGCGCAAGCTTCTGGACGATGCGCTGGAGACGCTGCGCCTGCATTATTCCGGCTATTCCGAGGCGCTGGAAAGCCGCATCCTGCGCCAGATCGCCCTGCGTCTGGAGGATGAGGAATATGACGCACTCGAAGCGGATAACCTGATTTCCGAGGAGCTGCACCGCGAACTGCACCGGGAAATCGAACGTCAGCGCGCCCGCCTGGATGCGCCCCTGCGCTTCAATCTCAAGAGCGGCATCGAGCAGCGTCTCAGGGCCTTTCCGGCTTTCAACGGCGTTCCCGACAGCGTACTTCAGAAGCTTTCGGGCAAGGTCTCCATGCATTTCGTCTCGCCTGGGGAAGTCCTGTTCAAACGCGGGCAGCGCGTGCGCGTCGTCTATGCGCAGGTCGCAGGGCTGGCGGAAGTCAATCTGGCGGAACGGGACCTGCTGTTCGGAAGCGGAGACCTGATCGGCGCGGCCTCCGTCATCCGCGACGAGACCATGCCCGGAACCGTCCGCTCCCTGCAGTTCAGCCATCTGCTCGCCATTCCGCGTCCGGTGTTCGAAAAACTGCTGAAGGCGTATCCCATCGTTCAGCGTCTCATTATCCAGCGCAGCCAGCAAAGGGCGGACGGATTGCTGGCGCCCGTCACCGTCCGCACCTTGGATGGCGAGGCCATCTCAACGGCATCAGCTCCGGAAATGCGTCATCTGGTCTCACCCTCTTCTTGAGCACGGTCTTCTTAAGACACGGGCGGTAGGGTCTGCTTCCCGGGGGCCAGCAGGTCCCGGAAACGCACGGCACAGAAGCCCAGGATCGCCGCTGCCACAAACGCAGCTCCTGAATGTATCAGCCAGAACGAGACGTCGGAAATCCGTCCCAGCAACGTTGCCAGCTTTCCGATCAGCAGGTTGGACAAAAACAGATTGAGCGAGAAGCAGGCGACCAGAATGGTGTTCAGGCTCACGGGAGCGGCACGCGAAAAAAGCGCCATTCCGATCGCGTAATTCATCGAAAACCCGATGTCATTGATGATATGAAAGGCCAGTCCCCAGAACAGGCTGACCTCATGGGGACCCGGACTGATCCATGATCCCAAAGCCAGCATCAGCGGCCCGAAAGCTGCAATGAACGTCCCCAGCGCGACCTTGGAAATCTCCGACGGATCGGGCCTGCGACGCGCATAGGCCTTCCAGAACCAAAGTACCAGCACGGCGCACAGGGTGCTGATAAATCCGTCCAGGGAAATAAGATCGCTCACCGGCATTTCGTACCCCAGAAGGCGAAGCTGGAAATGCTCGCGCCCCCAGAGCAGATAGCCGTCGAAGATTTCCGAGTTTGGGACAGCGCCCACCGCCAGAACAGGCACAAGCGCCAGAAGCAGCAGGGTCGTCTTCTTTTCCTGCGACGTCAGGGCAGGACGTGCGTGCTTTGTGGTTGCGGCCGGGGCCTCAGACCGACGCACCGCAACAGCAGGAGCGGGGAGCCAGCGCCGCCCCACGAGATAGACCACAAGCCCGATCAGCATGCCCAGGCCCGCTGCCAGAAAGCCCCAGTGCCATTCGATCTGCGCCAGGCTCGCGCACAGGAGCGGGGACACGATGACGGCGATCTGAAGCCCCATCATGTAGATCTGATAGGCATCCGAACGCCGCCGGTCACCCAGTTCATACAATGCGCCGACCTGCGCGCGCAGACCGCCCGCCATGCCAAGCCCGGCCAGCAGAAAACCGAGAGCCAGTACAAAGCTCCAGTCAAATGACATCAGGAAATGGCCCGCTGTCATCAGGATGGCGCCCAAGAGGATGGTCCGTGTCTGGCCGAGGACGCGGTCCGCCAGAAAACCGCCGAGGAGAGGGGTGGCATAAATCAGCGCCAGAAACAGACCTGTAATGGCTGCGCCCATGGCGCGTGGTCCCACAGGCGCATAAAGGGCCGAAACAAACGCCTCAAGCGGCCCGAGACCCACAACGGTTCCTGAATGAGCCGGCTGCAGCAGATGGTCCGTCAGATACAGGGCCAGAATGGCCTGCATCCCGTAGAGCGAGAACCCGACCCAGCCTTCGGTCAGCGTCAGCACCCACAGTCCGATGGGATGCCCCCAGAGTTCCCGCTGTTTTCCGGCGGAAAACGGTTCGACAACAGGGGAAGCAGGAAGGATCTCGGTCATGCGGCCTCATTCGCGCAGGGGCGGGATAACCTGCGTAAAGGGAGAAAGCCGGTGAGGTAAAGGGGGAGAGAAGGTAGTGGCAAAATGCCATAGAGTGTATTTGTGGCGTTTTGCCATAGTACCACAGCAAGGTGAGCCAGCATCCGATCTATGGCAAAATGGCCTAATTCCTGAAGTTGGCATTTTGCCACAGACGCCAGGTTTGCCGTTACGGGAAAGCCTTGCATCCATCAGAAAGCAGCTGCTGGAAGCCGGAAAATCCGGGGCAAAACGGTGATGGCATTTTGCCATAAGCAGAAAATGGCTGAAAACTGCCGATATTATTGCTTCCAGAGCAATCTGACGGAGAGAAATCCGGACGCAGGTCAGGGGCCGGGTTCGCGCTCACACAAATGTCGTATAAGATATATTATGCCAACCAATATATCTGAAAATCTTGAATTTCTGACGTTTTCGTGAGAACACATCCTATTGTTGCGAAGGATGTCTCCATTCGCGCTAGGAAAAGCATTGTAGTCCATTCTATCGGTGAGCGCCCGCATTGCGCGCACCGGTGTATCCGCGGGAGCGGCTGTTTATGCCATCTATGTCCCTGTGCCGCCTGAGTCTCCTGGGAAGCACATTCTGCATTGCTGCACTCTCCATCCTTCCGAATGTGGCACGGGCAGATGATTATACGGAACTGCTCGACATTCTCCGGGCCAAGGGCAGCCTGACCAGCACGGAATACAATGTTCTGCTGGCCCATCATCAGCATCACTCGCATCCTTCCCTACAGCGCGACGATGACAGCGCCCCTGCTGCTCGGTCCCGTCACCGCAACCGCTACATGCGCTATGGGCCCCAGAATGAAGGCAGCAGCCTCGAGGCCCCCCCCGATGTCACGACCGTTGCTGCCGTTTCCGCAGCGCGCCGTGCCGCCATGGAGGCGTCGGCCAGTGCCCAGGATGCCCGCAATTCGCTTCTGGAAGCGCGACGCACCTACAATCCGGACAGCATCGTGCGCGTGAAGCCCTATGTCGCGGGCAAAGGCGTTACGATCCAGGCTGGCCAGATCGACATCAACATCTCGGGCTTCGTCAACGCCTACTACACCTATAACAGCCCAGCCGGTGGTCGCGCTGTTGCTGGTGGCGTCTCGACCGGCAGCAGCGGCTTTGATTCCTCATCCGTTCGTAACGGCCTGCTGCCGGGCGGCCTGATCCTCAAGCTGAATACGGTTCAGGACGGGATCAAGCTCGGCGCCGTCTTCGGCATGTATCCCGGCATCAACAACAACAATCCCAGTACCTTCAACGCCAATTCGGGCGGCAGTCCGGTGGGCCTCGGAACGGCCGGCCTCGATTTCCGTCAGGTTTACATGACCGCTGGCACGGACAAGTTCGGTACGGTCAAGCTGGGTCGCGACATTGCGCTGTTTGCGTCTGACGCCATCCTGAACGATGCCACACTCCTCAGCGTCGGCAGTACCGGCAGCAACGCCAATCCCGCCAACACGTCACTCGGTCGTATCGGCGTGGGCTATGTCTATACCGACTGGTTGCCGCAAATCACCTATATCTCGCCGAAATGGAAGGGTTTTCAGGCGTCCGTCGGTGTCATGACGCCGCTGGATGAATACAATTTTGCCGGTGGCGGCCTGTCCGCGACCACGACCCAGCACAGTTCGCCCATGCTTCAGGGCAAAGTCACCTATGATGGCAATATTCTCGGCTTCACGACCCGCTTTTGGAGCAGCTTCCTCGTCCAGCATCAGCAGAACCTGACCAGCTCAACACTGGGCAGCAGCAGCCGGAAAGGCACGACGGTCGAGGCCGGCGACGTTGGCGTGAAAGTCACGCGCGGCCCGTTCGAAGGCGTGGCCTATTACTACTATGGCAGTGGCCTTGGTACGACCGGCATCTTCTTCGATGGCGTATCTGCCAATGGACGCAAGCGTGATTCCGAAGGCTACTACGTCCAGGCAGCCTACAAGATCCTGCCCAAGCTCAAGCTTGTTGGAAGCTACGGCGTCAGCAACCTCTATCAGGCGCCTGGTGAGGACAATCCGGACATGGTCCGGCGCAACCAGTCGGAAGTCGGAGCGATCTATTACAACCTGACGGACTGGTTCACGATCGTCGGCGAGTATGCCCATACGGAATCGGATTCCCACAGCAGCGCCCACGAAAGCGATCACACCATGTCGGCTGGTGCGATGATGACGTTCTGACCCGAAGCGGACTGCCATGCGACGGTCGCTCGCCCTCCTCCTGTACGCCCTGTTCATGTTTCATGGACAGGGCGGCGCAGCGCCGTCCACCGCAATGATGGACTTCATAAGAGGAAAGCTCGGCCTACACTGCTTTCAGGGAGCGGACGTCGCACTGGACGCGACAGGAAAGACACGGCAGTACCTGGTTTATGCGCGGAGTGACGAATGGTGCGGCGTAACCGGTGGATGCATGCTCTTCATTCTTACCAGCCAAGGAGGCAAATAGCGGCTTCTGTCACGTATGACGCTGGTTCATCTGCCTGTTCGCGTCCTGCCCCATCTAGCCCATGGCTGGCACGATCTCGAAATTTCCTATTCCGGACAGGTGCCGGACGTGGGGCCCTGCCCTTCTCGTCAGTCGCATGCGGTTTGACGGAACGCGGTATCCGCTCAATCCGTCCGTTCCACCCGCCGTGCTGGTCGGACAGCCGACAGGGCGGACTGCTCTCTCACCGGACACTCCGGTACAGAACAGTCCGCCACACTAAGCCTCCAGTTCGAGAACCATTCCGTCATAGGCGGGTTCGACGCCCGCGGGCAATGTCTGGCGCAATGTCTGATAATCCATTTCTGGCCCCATATGGGTCAGGATGACGTGCCCCACACCGAGGCGCTCGCGCCACTCCAGCACGCGTTCGAGCCAGGCATGAGCCGGATGAGGCTCGTACTGGAAGCAGTCCACGATCCAGGTCCGCACGCCTTCAAGCAGCATCAGGGACTGCTCTGAAAGCGTCTCGACATCCGTGCTGTAGGCGAAGTTTCCGCATCGCACGCCCAGAGAGGTAATCCGACCGTGACGCTGCTCGAAAATCCGAGCGGTCAGACCGGGGAACGTGACTGTTTCTCCGGGCTGCACGACATGCTCGTCAAAAACCGGCCGATAGAACTCTGGTCCTTTCCACGGCGCGAACGCATAGGCGTAACGCAGGCGCAGTTCTTCCAGAACATCCGGCGTGGCCAGCAGCGGCAGAGGCGTTTCGATCACGCGGTTGATGGCCCGCAATTCGTCCAGACCACCGATATGGTCGCTATGCGGATGCGTGTAGAGAACCGCATGCACATGGCTCAGGCCACAGCTCAGCATCTGATTGCGAAAATCCGGCCCGGAATCCACCAGAAGCCGGAAACCGCCCTCACCTTCGATCACGACTGAGGAACGCGAGCGCCGGTTACGTGGCTCCGCTGGATCGCAGGCGCCCCAGATCCCCGTCCGTGGACCCTCCTCGCCCCCGATCATGGGAACGCCGGCAGAGCCACCACATCCAAGGATCGTCACTTTCACGCAGCGATCCTCGGGAACAGACGGCGAGCGTTTTCAGATGTGATCCGCGTGATTTCATCCAGCGACACTCCCCGCTCTTCAGCCAGCCGAGCCGCCGTGTGCGCGACGTAACCCGGCGTGTTGGGTTTTCCGCGTTTCGGGACAGGTGCCAGGAACGGACTATCCGTCTCGACCAGAATACGGTCTTCCGGCACCATCCGCGCCACTTCGCGGATTTCCTCGCATTTAGGGAAGGTCAGAAGGCCGGAGAAGCTGATATAGCCCCCCAGTTCCAGCGCCGCTTCCGCCAGTTTCGGACCTGACGCAAAGCAGTGGATCAGGAACGGAAACGCTCCCCTGGCGTGTTCCTCACGCAGGATGGCGATCATGTCGTCATCGGCGTTGCGGGTGTGGATGACGACGGGCAGTCCCGTCTGGCGTGCGGCCGCGATATGGGTACGGAAAGCTGCGTGCTGCGCTGGTTTGGCTTCATCTCCGCTATGGAAATAATCCAGCCCCGTCTCTCCAATTGCCACGACGGCTGGAGCTTCGGTCCTGGCGACGAGTTCCTCGACGGACGGCAGACGCTCCTCGCCCGCATAATCCGGATGAGTGCCGATTGCACACCAGATGCGCAGATCCGGCGTATCATGCTGCGTCAGGGCGATCTGGGTATCCGCCTGTGAAAAGCGCGTGCCAATCGTAATCATGCCAGACAGGCCGGACTCCCGCGCCAGTTCGAAAGCGGGCGCGAGATCATCGAGCTTGTCCAGATGACAATGCGTGTCGATCAGTCCCGTCATGCCTCTTCCTCGACAAAGCGCGGGAACAGACCTTCGGGTTTCGGAAGCGTGCGACCCGGTGGAAGCAGCGTTTCAAGAGCCGCGAACGTCCGCTCGTCGTCCTGCACACCGAGTTGGGTCAGCATCCGGTCCATCGTGTTCGGCATGTAGGGCTGAAGCATGGTTGCGATACCGCGGATCATGTCCACGAGGACACGCAGCACATCCGCCATCCGCTCCGGATCGGTCTTTTTCAGAGCCCACGGCGCCTGACGGTCGATATAGGAATTGGCGGCGCGGATGACCTTCCAGACTTCTTCCAGCGCATCGGTGATCGCCTTGCGCTCGATCTGCTCGGACATGATCGTCGGCAGCAGCGTCACCATCGCCAGCATGGCCTGATCGTCTTCGGTGAGCGTGCCGCGCTCGGGCAGAACGCCGCCCAGATTGCGGGCCACCTGGCTCAATGTGCGCTGGCACAGATTGCCGAGATCGTTCGCCAGCTCGACATTCGTGCGCGTAATCATGGAGCGGCGGCTGAAATTGGAATCGCCGCCAAACGGCACTTCGCGCATCAGGAAGAAGCGCAGCGCATCCAGCCCGAATTCGTCGGCCAGCGCCTTCGGATCAAGGACGTTACCGAGAGACTTGCTCATCTTCTCGCCCTCGACCGTCCACCAGCCATGGGCGAAGACGCTCTTCGGCAGATCAATGCCAGCCGCCATCAGGAAGGCGGGCCAGTACACGCAGTGGAAACGCGCGATTTCCTTGCCAACGACATGCACATCCGCCGGCCAGAACTTCGCGCGTGGATCGTTGAGGTCTGGATAGCCTACAGCCGTCAGGTAGTTCGCCAGCGCATCGAACCAGACATACATGACATGGTCCGGATCGTTCGGGACCGGAACACCCCATTTGAAGCTCGTGCGGCTGACGGACAGGTCACGCAGCCCCTGACGCACGAAGCTCTCGATCTCACGACGCGGGCCGACGGGGCCGATGAAGTCGGGATTGTCTTCATACAGCTTCAGAAGCCGGTCCTGAAAATCGGACAAGCGGAAGAAATAGGACGGTTCCTTGACGCGCTCGACCGGTGCACCAGACGGTGCCACGAATGTTCCATCCGGCTTTTTGACGAGTTCGTCTTCGCCGATGAAGGCTTCATCGCGGGTGGAATACCAGCCTTCATAGGCGCCCAGATAGATATGTCCGTTCGCCGCGACCTTTTCCCACAGCGCCCTGGCCGCGCCCTTGTGGCGCTCCTCGGTCGTGCGGATGAACTCATCGGTCGAGATCGCCATGTCCTTCTGCATCTGGCGGAAGGAGGCTGAAACCTCATCGGCATAGGCCTGCGGGTCCATCCCCTTGGCGACGGCCGTCTGCTCGACCTTCTGGCCATGCTCGTCAGTGCCGCTGACGAACAGCACCTCTTCGCCGTTCAGGCGATGGAAACGGGCCAGAACGTCGGCCGCGATGGAGGTGTAGGCATGCCCGATATGCGGAGCGCCGTTCACATAGAAGATCGGGGTCGTGATGGTGAAGCGCCGCGTCATGTCCACTCGTTTCATAACGCCCGGACCATCTCAGTTGCCGGAAGCGAGTTCCGCTGCCTGACGGATGGCCTGGGCCTTGTCCAGATTGAAGCCTTCGGTCTGACGCCTCAGCGTGTCCAGTTCGGAACACTGCCGCGCCGCCAGATCGGCCTTTGCCAGATCCCCGCGCCGCGCTGCCGAGCGCGCACGGTCTGCCAGTCCCTCGCCTAGCAAATCGCAGAGCAATGCGAAACCTTCAGCCTCCTTCGCAATACGCTCGCTCAGGGCCATGGTTTCCGACCCGCGCACCTGTCCGGCAAGGATTTCCGCCACAAATGAGGCAATCGCGCCGTCCCGGTCCTGCGCCAGAAAGAGTGCGCGGCCCGGCGATCCATGCGCCCGCGCCAGCACATCCGCAGAGATGCCCGGCAGTGCGACCCGCATATCCGCATCCGACAGCGCGGACAATGTGAGCATCCGGCAGCGGCTGCGGATCGTGGGCAGGAGCGCGCCCGGAGAGGAAGTGGTCAGCAGCAGGGCACAGCGCGGGGGCGGCTCTTCGAGGATCTTGAGCAGCGCGTTGGCCGCGAACCGGTTCAGATATTCCGCCCCGTCCACGATCACCACGCGCCATCCGCCTTCGGTCGCCGTGTGATGCAGAAACGTCTGGACCGGGCGCACATCTGCTGCGGTAATTTCACCGCGCAGACGGCCTTTTTTCTCGTCCACGGTCCGCGAGATTTCCAGCAGGTCGCCATGCGTTCCGGCCACGATACGCCGTGCCTGCGACGAGTCCGGATTTTCCGCATTCAGCAGCAGCCGGGCCAGACGGAACGCCAGCGTCGCCTTGCCGATTCCTGCCGGACCGCAGATCAGCCAGGCATGATGCAGCCTGCCACTGGCCAGAGCCTGCCGGAACGTCGCTTCCGCCTCGGCATGGCCATACAGGTTCAGAGTGTGCCGTGGATCACTCACACGCCCTGAACCGTCAGGATATTATGCACGGCTTGCAGGAGTGCCGCACTAACGGCCTCCGGCGTCTGGCCAGCATCGACCCGTTTCACGCGCGCCGGATCAGCCGACGCAATCGCATCGAACCCGGCCAGAACGCGCTCGTGGAATGCTTCCGCCTGAGCCTCGTAACGGTCCGTCTGGCCGCCCCGCGCTTTCAGACGCGCGAGCGCCTGCGTCCGGGGGAGTTCCAGCATCAGCGTCAGATCCGGCTCGAAATCCACGAGTTTGCGGGCACCATTCAGGAACGCCAGAACTTCGGACGCCCCCTGCCCGATGCCATAGCCCTGATAGGCCAGCGTCGAGTCATGGAAGCGGTCACAGACCACGATTTCGCCACGCGAAAGTGCAGGCAGAATGGCGTTGTCGAGATGGTCCGACCGGGCGGCCATGTGCATCAGGATTTCCGCCCGCCAGGACAGATCGACCTTCCCGAACAGCAGCAGGTTGCGGATTTCCTCCGCGCCCGGCGTACCACCGGGCTCCCGCGTCAGAAGGACGTCGTGCCCTTCCGCGCGCAGGGCCTCAGCCAGAAGGCGGGCCTGGGTGGATTTCCCGGCCCCCTCGCCGCCTTCCAGCGTAATGAACAGTCCTTTTCCAGCCATGCCCTTACTGCGCGGGACCATGGCCCAGACGCGTCATGGCGCGGGCGACCAGTCCAAGCTTTGCAACCGATTCGCCCGCCTCAAGCGGTACGCGGATGTCAGCCATGTTCGGCGCGGAAATCACCAGCGCACCGCAGACCTGGCCCTTCGTCACCGGCGCGATCACCGGAGAGGCATAGTCCACCCCGATATGGGAGCGCTGCTGCCAGCCCACCGGGAGCGTCATGACGATATCGGCCCCTGCGACCAGCGGGACCTGACGGTGTTCGCCCATCCAGACCGGCGCGGAATCCACAACCTGTCCGCGACGGAACAGCGTGGCGTTCTCGAAATTCGCAAACGCCCAGGACATCAGGCGCTCGCCCTCATGGGCACGTTCATTGCTCGACGCCGTGCCGTTGATGACGACGATGACGCGGTTGCCGTTGCGCTGAGAGCTTGCACAGAGTCCGAAACCACCCGCATCCGTATGACCGGTCTTCAGACCGTCAGCGAGGCCCTTGTCCACCAGCACGTTCCGGTTGCCCTGACGGATGTGGTTATAGGTGAACTCAAGCTCACCGAAATAATGATAATACTGCGGGAAATCGCGGATCAGATGCGACGCGATTGTCGCGACATCACGCGCCGTCATGTAGTGGCCGTCTGCCGGCAGACCCGTGACGTTGACGAAATGCGAGTTCATCATGCCGAGCTTCGGCGCTTCCTCGTTCATCATCGCAACGAAGCGCTCTTCCGAACCGGCGATACCTTCCGCCAGAACGATGCAGGCATCGTTGCCGGACTGGATCAGCATGCCCTGGATCAGATCGGACACCAGAACGCTCTGGCCCAGCGGCACGAACATCTTGGAGCCCTGCGTGCGCCAGGCTTTCTCGCTGACCGGCAGGCTCTGCTCCAGACGGATACGCCCCGTGGCCAGCATGCCGAACACGATATAGGCCGTCATCATCTTCGTCAGCGAAGACGGAGCCATGCGCTCGTCCGACGCCTTGTCGAGCAGGACTGCGCCCGTGTCGTAATCCACGACATAGGCCCAGCGCGCCACCGTATCGAACGGGCCGATCGGCGTATTCGCCGGCGTGCCGACAGGAGCGTCCGCCGCAGGAGCCGCAGCGGCTTTCGCAGCATGGCCTGCATGACGGTGCGGGCGCGCAAACGCCTTCAGGGGCCCCGCAAAAGAAGCACAGGCCGCAATGCCTGCCACCCCACCGAAAAGAGAGCGTCTAGTCCGCACGTTCGTCCCCAGTTCCACGGCCTTCAGACAATGGGCCGTCATTCCACAATGATCCGCGCGCCCTCTACCCCGCACAGGCGGGTGCGGTCCAGTGCCGCGTCCGCCTGTGCGGTATCGGCATAAGGACCACCAAGGGCACGCCATTCCAGTCCCGCGCCTTCGGAGGCGTGCTGAACCGTACCGCCACAACGCATGGCGACACTCGCCGCCGTCGCATGGCCGGAAAATATTCCCATCAGGACATACAGACCCAATGGCCCCGGACTGCCCTGCATCCATGTCGCGGGCAGCGGCCCCACGGCAACGGAGGACGCCGCCGCGGACGAGTCGTTGCCATAAACCCGCGAAGACCCGTCACTCAGGGATGTCTCGCGGACCTCCCCGACGGGAGCCGCGGAGATGTTCTGGGCCAGCGGCCTGCCCAGCCCTTCCGCCAGAGAGCGGCTGGCCGCTTCGTCTTCCGTGACCTCAACGGGCGTATCCGCGGTCATGCCCAGCAGATCGGCTGCCTTGGGAGAAAGCGCGATAATCCGCCCCGGATCGGCAGGTCCACGATCGGTCAGCCGGATACGCACGATCCGCCCGTTCAGCAGATTGCGGACACTGACGATCGCCGGAAGCTGGAGCGTCTGATGCGCGCCGGTCATGCCGTTCGCGGACCAGACCTCGCCATCCGCCATCAGTCCGCCAACCGGTGCGTGCTGCCGCGTTGCCAGACCTGTCACGTGATAGTCGAACTGTTCGGCGGGATAGAACCACCCGTGCGTTCCGCGCCATGCGCTTCCCAGTTCGTAATGCGGGTGCGCGGCAGGCGTGGGTTCCTCACGGTGACAGGCCGCAAGAAGCGGCAGAAGGGCCAGAGCGACCCCGTAATTACGCAGAGACAATGCCCGTCCCCAGAAGTCCGACGCCGAGCGCATAATAGTCCGAAGGGTTATAGCGGCGGATCACGTTGAAGTTGTGATAGACCATGAAAGCCTGCGTCCCCGGACCATCCGGCTGCACGACAGCGCCTTTAACGTCCGTGCGGGAGAACGCCGTGCCGTCCGCACGTCTTGCGCCCAGCGCCATCCACTCGCCGAGCGTCCGCTGCCGGGTCCGACCGATCTCGGCCTTGTCGAGCACTCTGGTCAGCGTGATCTCCTGTCCCCAGGGCTCGTTGACCTGCCAGCCGCATTTACCGAGATAATTGGCGATGGAGGCGAACACATCCGCTTCGGACGTCCAGATATTGCGTTTGCCATCCCCGTCTCCATCCGCCGCGTAGCGCAGATAGGCGCTGGGCATGAACTGCGCCTGCCCCATGGCGCCCGCATAGCTGCCGATCATGGCGGCCGGTGCGATATCGCCGTCATTGAGGATCTGAAGAGCCTTCATGAGTTCGTTGCGAAAGAAGGCAGAACGTCGCCCGTCAAAGGCCAGCGTCGCGAGAGCGTCGATAACGGAGTACGTCCCGTCATGTGCGCCAAATCCCGACTCGAGCCCCCAGATTCCCATGACGGCACGGTCGTCGCACCCAAAGCGCGCGCTGACGGGAGACATCACCGCCTGCTGCGCGGCATAGACGCTCCGTCCTTTTGCAAACCGCGACTCCGGCAGGACCCGATCCCGGTACTGCGCCCAGGTCAGGGTGAATTCCGGCTGGTGACGGTCGAGTTTGAGCACGGAGGCATTGGGCCGCGTCGTCAGGCTGAGCGCCTGGGAGACGATCGACGGCGAAAGACCCTGCGCGAGTGCCTGATTACGGATACTCCCGAGAAAGGCGGCGTAATCCTCAGCGCGGGCTGACGAAAGCCCGACTGCCGCCGAACCGGCAACGGAAGTCAGGGCGGCGAGCAGATGGCGTCTTTGAAGCACGGTCAGGACCAGTCCCTTACGGGGAGAAATGATAGGACATACGCTAGCAATCCGCAGCACGGACCGCCAGTCTCGGCGGGAGTGTCGCAGCTCATTCGCGCCGAAATATGGCACGGCAAGATTGTCGTTGACGCGCTGGCGTGCGAAACCGACGCCTCAATGTTCATGGAACCTCCCCACTCGTGATCGCCATCGGCCCCGCCATGGCCTCGCAGCCAGCCTGGCTGAAGGCAGCCACCATCATCGTCAGCACCTTCATTCTCGAAGACGTGGCAACGGTGCTGTCCGCCGTCGCCGCCCGCGCCGGAGAAGTCAGCATTCCGCTGGCGCTCGGGGCCCTCTATTTCGGGGTGGCAGTCGGGGATATGGGTCTGTACGGGCTTGGCGCCGCCGGTGCCCGCTGGCCCTATCTCAGGCGCTTCCTGACCCTTCCCAAACGCGAACGGACACAGGACTGGTTCAGCACGAACGTCGTCCGCATCGTGGCTATCTCCCGCTTCGTGCCCGGTGCCAGACTGCCCCTCTATACCGCATGCGGTTTCTTCCGCGCGCCGTTCCTTCCCTTTGCCATGACCGCGGTTCTGGCTACGCTGGTCTGGACGACGTGTCTTTTCCTGCTTGCCATGAAAATCGGGGGCTGGCTGCTCGCCCATCAGGGGGGCTGGCGCTGGGCCGGGCTGGCGGGGTTCGTCCTGTGTATCGTTGTCGTCGGGCGCCTGATCGCCCGTCTCCAGACCGTGAGCCAGTAACAGCAATGTCCAAGTCAGAAGCCGACCAGAACCCCCTCTCCCTTTTCGAATTCTGGCCTGGATCCATCTTCTACACCCCCATCGTCCTGTACTGGATCGCCATGGGGATCAAATACCGCGATCTCAGCATCTCGACCGCCGCCAATCCGCGTATTGAAACCGGCGGCCTGTGCGGCGAGAGCAAATCATCCATCCTCGACATGGGCGGTTCCACGGCACAGTCCTATATCGCACCTTACGTGGTCTTCCGCAGCGGCAGGGGTTCCGTTCGCCGGGCGCTGGACGCCATGGAGCGCAAGGGCCTGTCCTTTCCCGTCGTCATCAAGCCCGATATCGGCTGCAATGGCACAGGTGTGAAGCTCGTCCATAACCGCGAACAGCTCGAAACCGTCCTGCCGCAGTTCCCTGATGACGTGGACATGCTGGCACAGGACCTCATCACCTACCCCGTCGAGGCTGGACTGTTCTACATCCGCCATCCCGACGAGCCGCATGGCCGCATCACCTCGATCACCTACAAGGAGGCGCCGGTCCTGACGGGTGATGGCGTGTCCACGATCGAGGAACTGATCCTGCGCGATCCCCGCATGGGTCTCGTCCCGCAGATCTATCTGCCGCGTCTGGCCGGACGGGAGAAGAACGTCCTCGCCAAGGGTGAGGAAATGCCGCTGGTCTTCGCGGGAAACCACTGCAAGGGTTCCGTTTTCCGCGACGGCCGCGCCGACACCACGGACGCGCTGACCACACGCCTCGACGCCATCATGAAGGACATCCCGGATTTCCATTTCGGGCGCGTGGACGTGAAAGCCGCTTCCATCGAGGATCTGCGCCGGGGCGAGAACTTCCGGATCATCGAGATCAATGGCGTTGGTTCCGAAGCGACCCATATCTGGGATCGCCGCACGACGCTGTGGGAAGCCTATCGCGCCCAGTTCTCCCATTACCGTCAGACTTTTCTGATCGGGGCCGCCAACAGGGCGCGCGGCTGGAAGACGTCGGGCGCGTTTTCGATGCTGCATTCCTGGCGCAAGCAGCGCCGGCTGCTGGCGTCCTATCCGCTGAACGACTGAAGCCGGCGCGGCAAGCAGGCCCTACTGGCCCAGTTTGCCGCCACCGAAAATGTAATTGCTGACCTGCTGTTCGAGCGAAAGCTGATCCCGCGTATCGGTGATCCTGCCCCCACCGGACAGTGTCGTGCGGGAATGACCCGGCTGAATCTGCAAGGCGTTATCCGCGGTCATGGTCGGCGCGCCGATGCCCACGGCCGTATCAACGGGAAGGTGCAGGCGCTGGTCCACCGTAAAGGCGACATCGGCCATCTGCGTGCGCGGATCGAGCGTGATGGACACGACACGTCCCACTGGCACACCCGCGAGATCGACATTCGCGCCCGCATGAAGACCATTCGCGGAATTGAAGGCCGCGTGCAGGATCTCGCCCTGAAAATCGGGCCCTCTGCGCAAGGCATTGCCGTAGACAAGGAATGTCCCGGCAATCACCAGGACAAGACCACTGGCCAGGATGGCGCCCCCACGACCGCTCAATGTTGACTGCATGCCAGCCTCGCTCTTGCCGGAAAATCTTGAACAGAACGGGAGTTAGTCCCGCCATGACCGCCCGGTCAAGATGGAGACCGGGGCTGCGTCGAAGGTTGCGTCCGCTGGCACCATCAGGCAAGTGATCTGCTTTTCCGCCTTTGTGATGAAGGCTTAGACCCGAAACAGGCTCCATGACACTTCTCCAGGCCCTCATTCTCGCCATCATCCAGGGAATTACCGAACCCTTCCCGGTCAGCAGCCTCGGTCATGCCGTTCTGCTCCCCGCGCTCCTGCATTGGGATCTGGACGAACACGCCCCGATGTTCCTGCCATTCCTGACCATGCTGCATGTCGGAACGCTGGTCGCACTGGCCGGTGTGTTCTGGCGGGACTGGATGGCTATTCTGGGCGGCATGTTCGGCCGTTACGGGCGTTATGCGCAGATGGAGGCGATTCGGATCTTCGGGCTGCTCGTGATCGCGACCATTCCCGCCGTGCTGGTCGGCTGGCTGCTGGAACATCGTCTGCGCGCCGTATTCGGCACACCCCTCGCCGTTGCGGGGTTCCTGATCCTCAATGGCTTCCTGCTGATGGTCACCGAATGGCTCCGGCGCCAGAAGGGCCACCGCGACCACAAGCCCATTGCAACCCTTGCTCCGCAGGATGCCGTGATCATCGGCATCTGGCAGTGCCTGGCCCTGCTGCCGGGTTTGTCGCGTTCGGGAGCAACCATGAATGGTGGCCTTCTGCGCGGACTGGACCATGAAACAGCCGCGCGGTTTTCGCTCCTGATGGCCCAGCCCATCGTTCTGGCCGCAACAGTGCGCGAAGCCTGGCAGATGCGACACATGACGATTTCGCACGACGTCATGGTGCAATGTGTCGCCGGTGCCGTCATCGCGGGACTGACCGCGCTGATCTGCTCGCTGCTGATGCTGCGCTTCTTTCGTAACCATGATGGCTGGGCCCTGACACCGTTTGGTGTCTACTGCGTTCTGGCCGGCCTTTTCGCCGGTGCCGTCATTCTTCTCTGACCTTTCCAGCCGCCGTTTTTCGCGGCACATTGCGGATCATGCCAGCTTCGATACAATCTCCTCCCGATCTCCCCGGGCCAGACCGCCGAAAGACCCTTGAACAGGTCCTTTTCGAGAACGACACGAACGGCCTCAAGCGCAGCCTGACGGCGACGCAGTTGATCATCCTCGGGGTCGGGTCCACGATCGGCGCTGGCATCTATGTCATGACGGGCACGGCTGCTGCCGAATATGCCGGCCCCTCGGTCCTGATTTCGTTCGTCATCGCGGCCCTTGCCTGCCTGTTCACGGCCTTTTCATACGGCGAACTTTCCTCGACCCTTCCCGTATCGGGCTCGGCCTATTCCTACGCCTATATCTCGATGGGCGAGAAAGTGGCCTGGATGGTCGGCTGGCTCCTGCTTCTGGAATACGGCATCTCATGCTCCGCCGTCGCGGCTGGCCTGTCGGGTTATGCAAGCTCCCTGCTGGGCGTCACCGGCTTTCACATGCCGTCGGCACTGACCCACGCAACGCTCCAGCCCATGCCCGGCACAGCCGGGGCACAGATCAGCGCCGACTGGCGGATCGATCTGATCGGCTTTACCGCGACGCTGCTGGTGACCGTCCTGCTGGTGCGGGGGGTCGAGGAATCCGCCCGCATCAACACCATGATCGTGGCGCTCAAGGTCGGGGTGCTGTTCGTGTTCGTCGCGCTGGGCATCGGGGCCGTCAATCCGGCGAACTGGCACCCCTTCATTCCCGCCAGTGAAGGCGGTTTCCACTACGGGGTGCGCGGCATTTTCCGCGCGGCTTCAGTCATTTTCTTTGCCTATGTCGGCTTCGAGGCCGTTTCCACCGCCTCGGCCGAGGCCCGCAACCCCACCCGCGACGTGCCGATCGGCATCATCGGCAGCCTGCTGATCTGCACCATCGTCTACATGATCGTCGCGACCGTCCTGCTCGGCATCGTGCCCTATCGTGAACTGGATGTGCCCGATCCGCTCGCCATTGCCGTAAAGATCATGCACACGCCCTGGCTCTCCCTGCTGGTCAATATCGGCGCCACGATCGGCCTGTGCTCGGTCCTGATGGGCCTGATGTACGCGCAGTCCCGCGTCCTGCTGACCATCAGCCGCGATGGTCTGATCCCGCAGATCTTCAGCGTCATCCATCCGAAATTCCGCACGCCCTGGATCGGGACCATCGTTCTCGGCCTCGTGGTCGCACTCATCACCGCAACCCTGCCAATCGACATCATCAGCGATCTCGTTTCCATCGGGACGGCTGCGGCGTTCGGGATTGTCTGCTTCACCGTGATCTGGCAGCGCAACACGCGGCCTGACATCGTGCGTCCCTTCAGCGTCCCGCTGGGCGGTATCCGCATCCGCGGGATCTGGATCGGCACGACACCCGCGCTCGGCATCCTGTTCTGCCTGGTCATGACCATTCCGCTGGTTTCGGACATGGTCCATGCCGTTACCAGCGGCAACCCTGTGCCGCTGATCCTTCTGGTAACCTATCTGGCGCTGGGCATTGCAACTTACGCCTTCTATGGACAGCGCCATTCAAAAATGCGCCCCGCGCCCCCCTCAGCCTAGCACCCCTCAATCTGACGACATCGACGAACTGCCGGGCCCCATATCCGGGCCCATATAGCTTCCCGGTGGCGGCCGGCTGATCGGAGGCGCCATCCGTTCCCACGGGTCCTGCGCACCGACTGCTGGCGGCATCATGGAGAAACGCGAACGGGGCAGCGCCTCGGGGCATTCATCGCGAATGCGGGCAATGATTTTCTCGCGGATATCGCACCGCAGATCCCAGCTCTGAAGCGCCGTGCGGGCACTGGCGATAATGCGGATGGACATGACATGCGCGTCGCAATCCGCCACCTGCACGTCAAACACGCGCCCGTCCCAGAGCGGACAGCCGCGCACAATCTCGTTCAGCATCTCGCGGATCTTGTCCATCGGCGCCTGATAATCGACCCACAGGAACACGACGCCGATGATGGCCGCGGAATTATGCGTCCAGTTCTCGAACTGGTTCTCCAGGAAATACGAGATCGGCACGATATGCCGCCGCCAGTCCCAGACCCGCAGCACCACATAGGTCGCGTTGATTTCCTCGACCCAGCACCAGTCGCCATTGATGATGATCAGGTCTTCCATCCGGATCGGCTGGGTCAGCGCAATCTGCACACCCGCGATCAGATTCGTCAGCAGCCCGCGCGCCGACAGACCGACGATCAGGGACGCCGCCCCTGCCGACGCAAACAGGGATAGCCCGTACTGCTTGACGGAGGGAAACAGCATCAGCGCCGAGGCCACGGTCACAATCCCCACCAGGATTTCCGTCAGCCGTCGCAGAACGCGGATCTGCGTCTGATGCGAACGGATCATGATGTCGTCCGTCTCCTCGCGCGCCGCGAGACGGTTGAGATAAACCTCCGTCATGATCCGGAAGACCATGATGGTCGAGAAACCGAAAGTCAGGATCAGCAGGAACAGAAAGAAAAGCTGAAGATCGTCTTCCTGCGCCGCCGTGAATCCTGTTGCGGCCGGCAGTGCGGACAGCATGGCCAGAAGGGCCACCATCAGCCGTGTCGGCCTGCGCAGAGACGAGACGATCCGTCGGATCAGCGCCGCCTTGCGCGAACCGGGTATCCGCAGAAGCTGTGTCGTAACCAGATTACCACAATAGAACGCCAGCACCCCTACGACCACCAGCATCAGTACCGAAACGACGGAAGCGGGAAGCCAGGTGAAATAGGACCGTATGGCAAACAGTGTGCTGACGAAATGTTGCGTCACCAGATGAAGGGCTCCTTGCATCAAAAGGAATTGCGGGCCTGAAGAGGCCGAATTGATTTGAAAACCATTATATCTCGAATGCCACGGGCAGCACGGCCAACGCGACCCGTAAAAACATCTTATTTTACATCGTATTTTCCTGGGACTAACGTGTTGACACCCTGAAAGATCCCCCTTAAAACCCCGCGACAACGCCGGTTAACCCCGGCCGGATGGCGGTGTAGCTCAGTGGTAGAGCAGGGGAATCATAATCCCTTGGTCGGCGGTTCAAATCCGTCCACCGCTACCATCCCTTTTCCAAAAACAGAAAATTTATTGCGGCAATGCCTGCTGTACGGGACCACTTTCCTGTATTCTGCAACGCATGATCAAGAAACCCCTCGCCGTCGTGACGATGGTCTATAATGAGCCGGAACATCTTCAGTTCTGGTGCCGTCATTATGGTGCTCAGGTCGGAGAAACCGCCTGCTATGTGGTCGATCACGGATCGGATGATGGCTCGACAGAGCATCTGCGGCAGGTGAACGTCGTGCGGATCCCCCGCTCCCCGCAGGACGATGAGCGCCGCGCCCGAGCCATCGGAAAATTCTGCGACAGCCTGCTCGAATGGTATGACAGCGTCATCTATACGGACGTGGACGAAATCCTGCTCGCGGACCCGGCGTTTGTCCCTTCCCTGACGGAATTCGCGCTTCTCAACCGCTCCCCGGTCGTCACCGCCACCGGCTTTGACGTCATCCATATCCCGGACGAGGAAGCGCCGTTCGACTACAGCCGCCCCTTATCCTTTCAACGCCGACATCTCCGCTTTTCCAGTGCGATGTGCAAACCGGTCCTGACCCGCATTCCCATTACATGGGCTCCCGGCTTTCACTGCTGCGAAGAAGCCGTCCCCAGTCTTGCCTCCCCACTTTTCCTGTTCCATCTCCGCTACGCGGATCTGGCGTCGGGACTGGAGCGGCTGGACCGCACCCGCAGGCAGCCCTGGATCTCCGAAGACGTCGGACGTCACCAGCGTCTGGAAAACACGGATTGGGAGAATATGCTGCGCAGCATGGCGGGACTGCCCCGGACGGACAGTACGCTCGATAACCGTGACGCGCGTCTGGCTCAGTGGCGCCAGCAGGTCGAGGATAGCACGCAGACACGTCTGCACGACCGTTACCGCCTCGATCTCCATCTGAGCGGCACCGAACTGTGGAGCCTTCCCGAGCGGTTCGCAGGACGGGTCTGAGACACAAAAAAAGCCGCCCCTTTGGGGGCAGCTTTTTTATCCGTCCGAAACGAGCCTTCAGTCCGCTTCGACCTCGGTCGCGCGATGATCCTGTTCCTCGTCCGAGGAGCGCTCGGCGTTATATTCGACCTCCTGCTCCTGCGACGGCTGCTCCTCTTCAGAGCGTTCGCCACGCGCCTCACGCCGGTCTTCATAAGCGCGCTGGCGCTGCTGCTGACGCTCCGTGCGTTCCTGCTGGCTCTTCTCGGCAGCCTGGTTCATGGCATTGAGAATACGGAAATAATGCTCCGCGTGCTGGAAATAGGCCTCTGCAAGAATGCGATCGCCAGTTCCGGTCGCGTCGCGGCCAAGCTGGAGATACTTCTCGAACAGCTGCTGCGCCGTACCACGGACCCGCAGATCGGGTCCGGTACTGTCAAACACATGGTTGCGGTTCAGAGGTGTCTGGGCATTGCTGCTGCGTGATGGCCCACTACCCGCACGATGATGCCGGCCTCTTATGCGCTTCATATTCATCGACCCGTGATGCACTTTCATGATGACGTGGACCGTTCTGCAAGCACAGAAAATCCAACCGCCGCTGTCGAAAAAGACGTCTGTCTGTTCCGCTATGGCTGAACCCGGCCCAGCCAGTCTTCCATCGTCAGTTCATGATGACCAATGCATGATGACATGAGCGATGGGCAAAGATGCGCCTGACAGCGTTGATAAAACACTCTCAGTTCGCATGCGTTGGCATTAGCAATACCAAGTTCCGTCAGTCAAGCCAAAGGTTTTTCGTCACAATCCGCCCTCCCCCGTCCGATTGCAGGACCAGGGCCCTGTCCACGCCACCCAGGTCGGCCCTGCGACCGACTTCCCGCAATCCATTTTCCGCCCCAAGCGTAGACACCGCATCAATCTGGCCAATTCCCATCTCCAGGATCGCAAGACCACCAGACACCAGAAGACCCGGCAAAGCCCTGCACAGGATACGATAGGCGTCTAGCCCATCCGCCCCGCCATCCAGAGCCCGGGCGGGCTCATACCGCACGACTTCCGGCATCAGCCCCGCCAGATCTCCGCTCTCGATATACGGCGGATTGGACAGAACGACGTCAAAGCGGGCGTTCAGCGCATCCACCCAGCTACCGGCCAGAAAGGCACTGCGTTTCTCCAGTCCGCTACGAATGGAATTGCGTCGTGCCAGCGCTGCCGCCTGCGGAGACAGATCCACGCCCACACCCGTAGCCTGGGGATATTCGGACAGGGCCGCCAGCAACAGACAGCCTGTTCCGGTTCCGAGATCGAGAATGGAGAGCGGCGCGTTGCGGTCCGGACAGACATCCAGCAGGGCTTCGATCAGGGCTTCACTGTCGGCCCGGGGGATCAGCGTGTCACGCCCCGTCTCCAGATCCAGCGTCCAGAAACCCGTCTCTCCGGTGATGAATGCCAGAGGCTCCCGCTCCAGCCGCCGTTTCAGAGCCTCTGCGAATCGTAGCTCCTGCGCAGGCTCCACACCGTCCAGAGAGAGCAGACCGCCCAGGTCCCGCCCTGTCGCCCAGCACAGCAGAAGCCGGGCTTCACGGCGCGCATCCTCGATCCCGGCCTGCTCCAGCGCCTGCGAGGCCTCGCGCAAAAGATCATCTTTGGCCATCATCATTCAAGCGAACCTGTTATAGTTGGTGTCATGAAGTCCAAACGCGCCGTCCTCTATTCCGCCCTGCTGCTTGGCTGCACGCTCAATCCCCTTCACGCGCAGTCGGAACTGTCCACGGAGCTGCCCCCGTCCTTTACCGTGACGGACGAGCGCGCGCCCGAAGAAATTTCGGAAGTCTCGCGCCTTTATCTGGACGGCAATCTGGTTGCGACCTTCAGACTGGGTCTGTCCAAAGCCCATGAGACACGGACGATCCCGCTTCCGGTTGGCCGCTTCGATGTCGATTATGCCCTGTGTGGCGAAATCACCATCGTCCGTAACGGCCATCAGGAAACCCATCAGGTCAGCAGCGAAGGCCAGCTCCACCACCCCGAAGGCCATTCGCTCGATGCCGTGGGGAGCAACAACTTCACCGACTTCTTTCTGGTCGATTACGACGATTCCGCTGTTGCGACACACCGGCATGGCCGCGCCGCCGTCTGCGCAACGCCCAATACCTGACGCTCAGAACCCTTCAGCGGCGAGCAGTTCCGTCTGCTCCTCGCGGGTCAGGGCGTCGATAATCTCATCGAACTCCCCCCCCATGATCCGGTCAATTTTATAGAGTGTCAGATTGATCCTATGATCCGTCACGCGGCCTTGCGGGAAATTGTACGTGCGGATGCGCTCGGAGCGATCGCCCGTCCCGACCTGTGATTTCCGGTCCGCGGCCCGGGTGGCATGAAGCTGCGCGCGCTCCCGCTCATAAAGCCGGGCACGCAGGATCTTCATGGCTTTGGCCTTGTTCTTGTGCTGGCTTTTCTCTTCCTGCATCGCCACGACAATGCCGCTGGGCATGTGTGTAATACGAACCGCACTCTCGGTCTTGTTGACGTGCTGGCCACCGGCCCCCGAAGCGCGATAGACGTCAATCCGCAGATCATCGTCATTGACTGTCACATCGACTTCTTCGGCTTCAGGCAGTACGGCCACGGTCACGGTAGACGTATGAATCCGTCCCTGACTTTCCGTCGCCGGAACACGCTGCACCCGGTGCACACCGGATTCGTATTTCAGACGCGCGAAAACCGACCGGCCGGAAATGGTCGCCATGCCTTCCTTGAGGCCGGCCACCTCGTTCTCGGCATATTCCATGACCTCGAAACGCCAGCCATTCTGTTCGGAAAAGCGGCGATAGGCATCAAACAGTTCCGCCGCAAACAGTCCCGCCTCATCACCGCCCGCTGCCGGTCGGATTTCAAGGATGGCACTGCGTTCATCCGCCGCATCCTTCGGCAGAAGCGCAAGACGCAGGGCATGCCGAAGATCGGGCAGGGTCGCCTCGATCTCCGCAAGCTCCATCTGGGCCAACTCACGCATTTCCGGATCATCAAGCAAGGCCTGCGCTCCGGCTTTCTGCTCTTCGGCGCTTTTCCAGGCCTGAATGGACGCGACCACCGGTTCCAGTTCGGCATATTCCTGCGACAGACGGGTGAAATCCTCACCCGTCAGCTCGCCGGACGACATCAGAGCCTGAACTTCCTCCGAACGCGCGACAATCCGCTCAAGCCTGTCGTCAAACGCCATCTGTTCAGGCGCGTCCTGCGCTCAGAACCCGCGCCAGATCCACAACCGGCACTTCCTGCTGCTCGCGGCTGGAGAGGTCCCGAAGCTGCACGACGTCTTTGGCGATTTCCTCATCGCCCAGAACGATTGCATGGGATGCGCCGGACTTCACCACGCGCTCCATCCGCTTCTTCATGTTGCCACGGGTCTCGATCTCGGCCCGCAGACCCGCAGAGCGTAGAGCGCGCGCAATGGATGCGGCCTTGAGAACGGCTTCATCTCCCATCGGCACCAGCGCAATTCCGGCCGGAAGCTCAGGAACACTATCCAGCAGCATCGCCAGACGCTCGATCCCGCCAGCCCAGCCGATCGCCGGGATGGCCGGACCGCCCATCTGCTCCACAAGCCCTTCGTACCGACCACCGGCCAGCACCGTGCCCTGCGCGCCAAGCTTCGAGGTCACGAACTCGAACGCCGTGTGGCTGTAGTAATCAAGGCCACGAACGATGCGCGGATTTTCCACGAAATCCACGCCAAACGCCTGAAGGCTGGATCGCAATCCGTCCCAGAACTGCCGGGAGTCGTCGTTCAGATAATCCGCAAATGCCGGAGCATCGTCGAGCAGTTTGCGGTCCTGCTCGGACTTGCTGTCCAGAATTCGCAGCGGATTGGCTTCGAGCCGGATACGGCTCTCTTCGGACAGCGCATCCGCATGATCGCGGAAATACGCCACCAGCGCCTCCCGCCAGGCCTGACGGCTGGCCAGATCGCCAAGTGTATTGAGTTCCAGCGTGACATGATCGCCCAGACCCAGTTCGCGCAGGATGTCCTGCGCCATGGCGATCGTCTCGGCATCCCGCAACGGACTTTCCGCGCCGATCAGTTCCGCGCCGATCTGGTGGAACTGGCGGTAGCGTCCTTTCTGCGGACGCTCATAACGGAACATCGGCCCGTGATAGAATACCTTCTGCGGCAGGGACTGCGTCAGGCCGTTCGTGACGAGCGCGCGGCAGATCGCCGCCGTGCCCTCGGGACGCAGGGTGATGCTCTCACCGCCGCGATCCTCGAACGTGTACATCTCCTTGGACACGACATCGGACGTCTCGCCGAGCGTGCGCGAAAAGACGCGCGTGTCCTCGAAGATGGGCGTGCTCCACTCCTCGAAACCATAGGTCCGCAGAACCCGGCGCGCCGTCTCCACGACATGCTGATGACGGCGCATGGTCTCGCCGATGAGGTCGTGGGTCCCGCGAGGCGGTTGAAGTCCGGACATCAGTGCGCCGCCGGGTCCATCTGCTTGGCTGTCGTGCCTTCTTCCTTGCTGGCTTCGATGTCAGAGACCTTTTTCTCCACCAGTTCCACGATATGCTCGATCATGTCGCCAGCCGGCATCGTGTGATCCTGACGGCCTGCGGCATAAACCATGTGACGGCCATTGCCACCGCCGGTCACGCCGATATCGGTCATCAGAGCCTCACCCGGGCCATTCACCACGCAGCCGATGATGGACAGCGTCAGTGGCGTCTTGATGTGCTGGAGGCGGTCTTCCAGCGTCTGCACCGTTTCGACGACATTGAAGCCCTGACGGGCGCAGGACGGGCAGGAAATGATCTTCACGCCGCGATGACGCAGGCCGAGGGACTTCAGGATATCCCAGCCGACCAGAACTTCCTCTTCCGGAGCGGCGGAAAGCGACACGCGCATCGTATCACCCACACCGGCCCAGAGCAGATTGCCCAGACCGATGGAGGACTTCACGGTGCCCGCGCGCTTGGAGCCTGCCTCGGTGATACCGATATGCAGCGGATGGTCACAGCAGTCCGCGAGCTGCTGATAGGCCGCGACCGCCATAAACACGTCAGACGCCTTCACGCTGATCTTGAACTCGTGGAAGTCGTGATCCTCAAGGATCTTCGCGTGTTCCAGAGCGCTCTCGACCAGGGCTTCCGGGTTAGGCTCACCGTACTTCTCAAGCAGATGCTTTTCGAGCGAACCGGCATTCACGCCGATACGGATGGAGCAGCCATAATCCTTGGCGGCGTTGACGACTTCACGCACGCGCTCGGCGCTGCCGATATTGCCCGGATTGATTCGCAGGCAGGCCGCACCGGCCTTGGCGGCTTCGATGGCGCGCTTGTAGTGGAAGTGGATGTCCGCGACGATGGGGACGTTCACTTCATGCACGATCTCCGCCAGCGCAGCCGTGCTGGCCTCATCCGGGCAGGACACGCGCACGATGTCCACACCCGCCAGCTCGGCCAGGCGGATCTGGTCGATCGTGGCCTGCGCATCGGATGTCAGAGTGTTGGTCATGGTCTGCACGGAGATCGGGGCATCACCACCGACCGCAACCTTGCCGACATGGATCTGGCGCGACTTGCGACGCTCGATGTGCTGATAGGGACGGTAGCTGCTCATGATTTACCTCTTCGTGCCCGGAAAGGACCGGGAGCTCTGACCCAAGGGGCTGTATTCAGGGGACACTGAGTCCCCCTGATGGATATAAGGGTTTAATGCGATGGCGACGATTGTTCCAGCGGCTGATGTTCAAGCTGCCGGGCATTGAGGTCATCGGCCGAGACTTCAGGTGCTGCCGGTGCCTTCCGGGGAACGGAAACAGGCGGTGCTCCGGGGGGCGCGGGCACAGGCGCGACGGCCGGCTGCGCAGCGGCTGCTTCCGGTACGGGAACCGGCGCTCTGGGCTGCACCGGCAACGCGATCCCCGATCCGAACGCTCCCGAGCGGATGGCATCGGCCGTCACCTCGACATTGCGCCTGACCTGTCCTTCCTTCCCCAGCGGCGCACTGGTTGCTCCGGCCGTGGTCAGGACGATACCACCGGCATTGCCGAACGACATCCGGAACGGAGCGCCGGCGGGATCGCCCTGCCAGCTTTCACCCGGCTGCATCACACGCGACATGAGAACATGCCCGTCCCGGTCCCTGACCTGCGTCCAGACGGGAGCCAGCGCCCGGAGCACAACAGCTCCCTCGGGCACAGCCGGCGGCAGATCCGTGGCAGGCTGGCCGATCGCTCCAGTCTGCTGCGAAGGCGGGGCTTCGGCTACCGGAGGCGTCTCTGAATCGTCATCCGAAGCCGACGAAGCCACAGATGGCGCGGCAGTCGGGGGCGTGGATTGTGCAACTGAAGACGCTTCGGGGACATCCGGAGCAGCATTTTGCATCGGTGCGGCTGCCGGTGCAGGCGTCGTGGGAGCAGAAGACACTGTGACAGGAGTATGAGGCTCCGGCGTCGGAGCGCGTCCGGGCATCACGGATGCGACCTGCGGAGAGGTCATGGCAGGGGTGGCCGCACCCGGCATCAGTTCCGCCACAGCCGGGACCTGCCTCTGGGCCAGGTTGTCATGTTCCGTAAAGCGGTACCAGCCCACGTAAGCCGCGACCACGACCACAAGCCCCGCCCCGACGAGCACGCCGATCGGCAGACCTCGGTCCCCCTCAGGCTGCGGAAAGACCAGTTCCGGTTTGCGGGTTACGGCCCCGCGCGTGTCACGACGGAATCGCTCGACCAGCGCATCCGCATCAAGCTGCATGGCGTGGGCATAGGTGCGGAGAAATCCTACCGCGTAAGCCACGCCAGGCAGCTTCGACAGATCGTCTGTCTCAAGCGCTTCCAGCAGTTTCGGGCGGATTCGCAGCCACTCCGCGACATCTTCAAGCCGCCAGCCCAGCTCCTCGCGACGCGCACGCAGCACCGTTCCGACACTTGGCTGGTCGGACGGTTGCGAAAACGGGCGGTTCGAGGACGCTGGGGACATGATCGGACAATCCGTTAGCTTGGTGCGTGGATGCGGGTTTCGCGCTGCCTGATGGCATCCACGGCCTGCTCAACCAGCATCGCGATGATTTCGGCGACAGGACGGACTTCCTTGACCATGCCGACAGACTGACCTGCCATGACCGAACCGGTCTCCACGTCGCCTTCGATGACGGCGCGGCGCAGCGCACCGGCCCAGTAATGCTCGATCGAAAGCTGGGCTTCTTCCTTGGTCAGTTCGCCGCTCTGGAACTTCCGGAGCGCCTCGCCCTGAAGCCGCGCGAAGTTCCGGCCCCCTTCGTTCGAAAGACCACGTACCGGGATGACCGGGAAAAGCTCATCGAGCTGCACGGTCGTCACCGCGTCACGGGCATTGGCGCGAAGAAAGGCCTTCTTGAAGTTCTCATGCGCGATACTCTCTTCGGACGCCGCAAACAGCGTTCCAAGCTGCGCACCCGCCGCCCCCTGTTCCAGATAGGACAGGATCGCATCGCCACGCCCAAGCCCGCCGGCAACGAACACGGGGACATCACGGATATGCGGCAGGATTTCCTGCGCCAGCACCGTCAGCGAAACCGGGCCGACATGGCCGCCGGCTTCCGAACCCTCAATCACGAGAGCCTCAATGCCCATACGCACCAGACGCTTGCCCAGAGCCAGTGCCGGTGCAAAACCGATCGCCCTCGCCCCGCCATCGCGCACCTTGCGGATCGTGGCGCTGTTCGGCACACCGCCTGCCAGCACGATATGCGAAACATCATGCGCCAGACAGACATCCACCAGCCGATCCAGTTCGGGATGCATGGTAATCAGGTTCACGCCGAACGGGCGCTTCGTCAGCGCCTGTGTCGCGACGATTTCCTCTTCCAGCCGCTCGGGCGACATCGCACCGCAGGCGATGACACCGAAGCCTCCGGCATTGGAAATCGCGGAAACCAGATGCCGCTCGCTGACCCAGGACATGGCCCCGCCCAGGATCGCGACTTCGCTTCCCAGAAAGTCACAGCCCGGCTTCCACAGCCGGTCCAGCGTCGCACGGGCGTCCAGGGTCTCGCTCGGAATCTCGCTCAGGGTTTCGCTCACGCGTCGGCTCCCTCTCTGGCATCAAGGCCATATGCCGTGTGCAGAGCGCGCATGGCCAGTTCGGTATATTCGGAATCGATCAGGACCGAGATCTTGATCTCGCTCGTGGAAATAACCTGCACGTTGATCCCGCGATCGGCCAGCGTGCGGAACATCCGCGCGGCCAGACCGGCATTCGAGCGCATGCCGATGCCCACGACGCTGATCTTCACCACGTTATGGGACGTGATCAGTTCGCCATACTGGACGTATTCCCGGGCCTTCTCCAGCACGGCGCGGGCGGCGGCCTCGTCAGCCTTGCTGACCGTGAAGGTCATGTTCGTCATGTTGTCCACACCGACGCTCTGGACGATCATGTCGACATTGATGTTCGCGGCGGCCAGCGGATCGAAAATCGCGGCGGCAATGCCCGGACGGTCCGGAATGTTCCGTACGGAGATTTTCGCTTCGTCATGCGAGTTGGCAATCCCCGCAACCAGTTCCTTCTCCATGATCTCGTCCTCATCAACCACAATCGAACCGCTCTCATCATCCGTCTCGGCGAATGATGAGAGCACCCGCACCCGGACGCCCTCGCGCATGGCAAGACCGACACTGCGGGTCTGAAGTACCTTGGCGCCTACCGAAGCCAGTTCAAGCATCTCTTCATATGTGATGCGATCCAGCTTCTTGGCGCGTTTCACGATGCGCGGATCGGTCGTGTAGATCCCGTCCACATCGGTATAAATATCACACTGGTCGGCATTGATGGCAGCAGCGACGGCCACGGCGGACGTATCCGATCCGCCACGTCCCAGCGTCGCGATCCGCCCGTCCGGCCCCACGCCCTGAAAACCGGCGACCACGGGAATGAACCCGTCGTCCAGACAGGCCAGCAGCGCCGTGCCGTCCACGCTTTCAATGGCGGCCTTGCCATGTGCGTCGTCCGTCACAAGCGGGATCTGCCAGCCCTGAAACGACCGCGCCTTCACACCAAGCGCCTGAAGCGCGATGGACACAAGCCCGCTCGTCACCTGCTCACCCGCTGCGACAACAGCATCATATTCCTTCGGATCGGCCAGCGGGTCCAGTTCGGCACAGTAGCCGACCATCCGGTTCGTGACACCGGCCATGGCGGAGACCACGACGGCCACACGGCGGCCACGGTCATGTTCCGCTTTCACGCGTTTTGCAACGTTCCGGATGCGCTCGATATTCCCGACGGACGTGCCGCCGAATTTCATGACAACCGTCTTCCGTTTCCCGCTTTCGCCCTTGATGGCAGCATGGGGATCGGCACGACCGGAAACCTGGTCGTGGACGGGCGTATCGGGCATGGACATCGCGGATAAGGCTCCAGTACGTGTCTGGCGTTGCGCGCTCGGGTCTGGCATCGGGTAGGGCAAAGACATGCAAACCACCCGGCACCTGGACAGACTCTGCCGGTCCACATACTCGTCTCGCTCCGCCACGTCCAGATGACGCGCGGCAGACAGGCACACAGAAGGAGAATTCTGATGCCCACAGAAACATCCCCGGGACAGGATTCCAGACGCTCGTCCGTATCGGAATCCGAGATCGCCCATTTCAGCGCGCTGGCGGAAGACTGGTGGAATCCGCGTGGCCCCATGGCCCCGCTGCACGCCATGAACCCGCTCCGCACCGAATGGGTCAGCCGTCATGTCGTCCCCCTGCGCAAGGCAGCCACCGGTCCTCTGAGCCTGCTCGATATCGGCTGCGGCGCCGGCCTGGCCAGCGAGGCCTATGCCAAACTCGGCTTCAACACACTCGGAATCGATGCCAGTGCGGCGGGCATCCGCGCGGCAGAAGCCCATCTGGCCGCCCACCCCCTGCCACCAGAGGCAGCGTCCCTGTCCTATCGCAATGGCAGCGCGGAAGATCTCGTTGCGGAAGGCGCGCGCTTTGATGTCGTCAACGCCCTGGAAGTCATCGAGCACGTCAATGACCCGCAGGATTTCCTGATCATGCTGGCCACGCTGACGAAACCGGGGGGCATGGTCGCAGTATCCACCCTCAACCGGACTCCGCGTTCCTTTGCCGTCGCCAAGCTGGGCGCGGAATATCTGCTGCGGATGTTGCCCGTAGGCACGCACGACTGGAAGAAGTTCATCAAGCCCGACGAACTCGCCGCCATGGCCCGCCGTGCAGGACTGCGCATTCTGGACATCGCAGGGATGAGCTATGTCCCGTTCCAGTGGCGCGAAAGCCGCGATACCGGCATCAATTACATCGCGATTTTCCGCAAGGACTGAACAAAAAAGGGCGGTTGCAGCACATTACTTCGCTGCAACCGCCCTTTTCGGATTAGCGCCCGATCAGACCTGCGTGTTCATGAACGCAAAGGTCGTCGGGCTGCCAACGGGAGTGAAATTGTTCGTAAACGCAATTTCGCCCGTCTTCTTATCCACTTTGAAAGAGGTCACGGCATCCGAACGCTGGTTGGCGCAGAACAGGAACGCGCCGGACGGATCGAACATCAGCGCACGGCCGTAATCCGCATGCATCCAGACCTCATCCTGAAGCGTCAGGGTCCCGTCCGCGCCAATCGCGAATACGGCCAGAGAATCACCCAGACGGTTGGAGACATAAACGAACTTGCCGCTGGCCGAGATCAGGATTTCCGCAGCCAACGTCGAGCCCCGGAAATGCGACGTGACGGTGCTGACGGTCTGGATGTCGCTGATCGCGCCCGTTGCCGGGTCGAAATTGGAAACGACAACCTTCGAATCCTGCTCGCACAGATTGTACAGGATGCGGCCGGAATGATTGAACTGGAAGTGACGCGGCGCCGAGCCCGGTTCCATATCGTAATAGGGCGTCTTGGCAGGGATCAGCTTGCCGGTGTCGATGTTCAGCGTCCAGACATAGACGCGGTCCAGGCCCGCATCATCCACCAGCACGAACTTGCCGCTCGGATCGGAGTGGATCATGTGCGGGTGCGAGCCCGAATGGTCGGATACGGCGAAATTGCCCTGCGGATTGTCCGACGCCCGCTCCGGCTGGCGCGGTCCCGTGTTGTGAACAACGTCCGATGCCTCCCCCAGCGATCCATCCGAGCGGATCGGCAGAACGGCAACGCAGCCCCCCATATAGTTGGCGACCAGCACGTAGCGTCCCGAATGGTGGATGCTCAGATGGGCCGGAACGGCACCTTTCGAACTGACAACGTTCAGTTTGCTCAGCGACCCCGTTTTTGGATCGATGGCAAAAGCCGTGACGGAGCCGTCACCCTCCTTGTTGAAATCGTCGATCTCGCTCAGCGCGTACAGGAAGCGCTGGTTCTTCGAAATCGCAAGGAAAGACGGGCTGGCAATGTCCGTGAAGGTCGTGATCGGCGTCAGAACACCCGTATCGCGATCCATATCGAAAACGGAAATCCCCTGCCCGTTCCCACTTCCACCTCCCGGCGGCCCATGTTTCGTATATCCGCCGACAAAGCAGATCGTTCTGGAAACGGGCTTGGGCGGCGGAGGCGGCGTAGGACCCGTCTTTTCAGGGTCAGCGGCACCAGCAACACCGGTACCGGCCGCAGCAACGCCGGCAACCAATCCGACCGCAAAACTACGGCGGGAAACAGGGTGGGACATGATGGATCTGCATTCCTTTCAATATGACAGGGTAACGCCTGCGACCAGAAAAAGACGCATTCCCGACCCCGGCACCGGTTTCCCGGCCAGCAGTTCAGTGGGCGTCCTTCGGCAGTTTGCATTGCGGCCCTACGGGGGGGCCGGCATAACGGGTCCAGGTCTGGGTTTCCCCCAGAAGAGGCATTCCCAGAACGAATCCGCGCAGTTTCAGGACATTGGGCTCGGACACCCATATCCGCGCCTGATAGACCCGTCCGGTCCGCGGATCAAGAATATGACCCTGCCACTTGCGATCCTCGATTGGGGCAAAATCTGTCAGCATACGGATTCCGCACTGCGACCGCCCCCAGACATCCTTTGGAACAACCCCGTCATAAACCATGCCAATCAGCTGTCCGCAGAGCATATGGCCGCAGGGCTCGATGGAAAACAGGCCGTCATGCGCCTCGGACAGCCATAACCCCTCTTCGGGAATATCCGGGGGAGCCGCGCCTGTTGGACCAGAGGTCTGGGCCCGTGCCGGGACACAGCAAAGTGATGACAGCGCCAGCAGGACAGCCGCGAAAAAGCCTGCTCCCCGCATTCAGGCCTTACCCAGCAGGGCATCAAGACGCCCCGCACGATCAAGCGCCATCAGATCATCACAGCCTCCCAACCTCTTGCCGTCCACAAATGTCTGCGGCACGGTCCGACTGCCGGATCGACGGATGGACTCCTCGCGCTCTGCCGATCCGCGGGGGGCGTTGATTTCCTGAAACTCTACCCCCTTGGAGCGAAGCAGGCTGATGGCATGCACGCAGTAAGGACATCCAGGCTGGGTATAAATCTCGATTTTCGACATAGGATCCTCATTCCTGGACAAAGCGCGGGTTCTGTTCATCCACTCTCCCGGTCCGGGCTGCAACCAAAATATCCACGCTCGCCGCGCCAGCCTTCATCAGGGCCATCGTACAGGCCGATGCCGTGGAGCCTGTCGTCAGCACGTCATCCACCAGCAGGACGGCCTGCCCCTCTATCCGTCTCCCGCGTCCTTTTCTCACCCGGACCGCGTATTCCATTTCACGTGCGCGTTCCCCGGCAGACAGACGGGCCAGCGCGCGCGTGGAGCGGACACGCTGAAGAGCATCCACCACACAGGGCAGGCCCGCAAGCCGTGAAACGCCCTGAGCCATCAGAGCCGCCTGATTGTAACGCCGTTTCCACAGACGGGTGCGATACAGCGGAACGGGGACGACAAGCGTGACGTTCTGCAACATGTCCTCGGCAGCCGATGTCATCTGACGGGCCAGAACGGCGGCATTTTCAGTATGATCGGCATATTTCAACGGCAGGATCAGGCGCCGCGACCAGGCATCGTAAACGAAAGCCGCCCGCGCCGAACGCCAGACCGGCGGATGGGCCTGACAGGCCGCACAGCAACTCTGACTGCCGCCAAGGCCCTCGTTTTCCAGCTGAACACCGCATCGGTGACAACAGGGAGAAACAATCCGGTGAGCGGCCTGAAAACAGGTGCCGCAGAACGCGCCCTCCGTCATGACTTCTGTTCCGCAGGCGGCACAGGTGGGAGGCAGAAGCGTATCCAGAACAACGCGCGCGCTGCGGGTCAGAAGCCGTTTCACCCTGTGCGCGGTAGCAGTTTGAGCGTGATTTGGGATGCGTCGATCAGGACCTTGCCCTGATGCTGAAAATTGACGGTCACCCGCTCTCCCACGGCCGACTGGACCTGGCCCCAGCCCCATTCGGGGTGATCGGGATGCTGGACGATCTGTCCTGGCTCAAGAAACGACTGAAAGGGCCCGGTCACGGACAGCGATGCTTCAAGACCGAAAGCCGCAAGCTGGACGACCTGCGTGCTGGAGACCCAAAGCAGCCACCACCCACCAGGCGTACTGACGCGGACACCGTCGATTCCAGACACATTCGCATCCGCTTTTCGAAGACGTGCGACCAGACGGCTGAGCACGGCACCGGCTGCGGAATTACCGTTGTCCCGGACGCCCCGCAGCGGCCGGTTTCCATCGTAATCCTGCATAAGCCGGTCAATATCTCGGCCCTGACCTCAGTCCCGTTCGTCGCAGGAAGAACGTCGCCGGATGCGGGCAGACGACCCAGTTCGCGAATCTGGTCGCCGTAAAACGGCTTGCCGCCCATCATCAGCTTGAAGCCGTTGTGGTCGGGCGGATTATGGATTCCCGTGACCATGACAGCACCATCAGCGTCATCCAACACGGCAGCGAAATAGAGCATGGACGTCGACCCATACCCGATCCGTGCCGGCGGAATGCAGCCTCTTTCCGACGATCCCGCGGATATCGTATTCCCTCAGGCCCGTCGGATCGACTTCATGCCGCAAGAGCATCAGGGCGCATCAACATACTGCTTGTACTTTTTGAGGAACGCCTTCACGGACGCGCCAAGATCCTCGCGATCGATCGAGAACGCGATCTGCGCTTCGAGGAAGCCCGCCTTGTCACCGCAGTCATAACGCGTACCTTCATAGCGGAGACCATGGAACGGGACTTCACCGATCGTCTTGGCCATTGCATCCGTCAGTTGGACTTCATTGCCCGCACCGCGTTCCAGCTTCGCCAGATATTTCATGACATCCTGTGTCAGCACATAGCGACCGATGATGGACAGGTTCGAAGGCGCGTCTTCCGGGGCCGGCTTCTCGACCAGTCCCTTGACCTCGACCAGCTTGCCATCGTCACTGCCGACATCCAGGATGCCGTAACGGTTCGTATGCTCGCGCGGAACTTCCGTGACTGCCACGACATTGCCGCCGGTCTGATTGTAAGCCTCAACCAGCTGGCCGATGCAACTGCGTCCCTTGACGATATCGTCCGGGAGCAGGATGGCAAACGGATCGTCCCCGATAAACGAACGCGCACACCAGATCGCGTGCCCCAGGCCCAACGGCTCCTGCTGGCGCACGGCGACGAGAGAGCCCGCCTGCATCCCACTGGGCGCAAGTGCTTCAAGCGCACTCTTCTTGCCACGTTCCCTGAGCGTTGCTTCGAGTTCATAGGCAATGTCGAAATAATCGATCAGACTGTCTTTGCCGCGGCCGGTCACCAGACAGAACTCTTCGATCCCGGCCTCGCGGGCTTCATCGATCGCGTACTGAATCAGCGGCTTATCGACGACAGGAAGCATTTCCTTCGGCATGGCCTTGGTCGCGGGCAGGAAGCGCGTACCGAGACCGGCAACCGGAAGGACAGCTTTTTTCAGTGGCTTGATCACGAAACCTCACACATCAGCCGAAAATGACGCCCGATCGTCGAACCGAAAGTCCGGACGCTCTCAAGGACGCAAGAGCAATACCCCTGTCTCAGTAGTCTGGCAACAAAATGGCGCAGACCAGAGAACTGACAGGAAACGCTTCATTCCCCAGTGGGGTTTATTTGTGATGTCTGATTTTTACTGAATACACCGACATCTGAATGTCAGTGGTGCGGCCGAGAAGACTCGAACTTCCACGGGGTTGCCCCCACAAGCACCTCAAGCTTGCGCGTCTACCATTCCGCCACGGCCGCCCCGTGACAAACGATCCTGCTTCGTGCATGACCGTCCGGTGTGGGAGGGGCTATAGCTGATGCCGAAAACGAGGGCAATGACCCGAAATGAGATTTGTGAAGAAATTTTGTGGAAATCTTCTCCGGGACTGATCCCCTACCCCGAAGCCCTGACCTTCATGGAGGAGCGTGCGCGGGCCATTCATCAGGGCATAGCAGAACCGCTGGTCTGGCTTGTGGAGCATCCTCCCGTCTTTACGGCAGGCACCTCCGCCAAAGACGCGGACCTCTATAATCCTCACGGTTATCCGACCTATTCCGCCGGACGCGGCGGCCAGTGGACCTATCACGGGCCGGGACAGAGGCTCGGTTATGTCATGATGGATCTGACGAAGCCCAACGGCACCGTCCCGCCCCGCGACCTGCGCGCTTTTGTCGCGGGACTGGAAGGCTGGATGACCGACGCCCTCGCCCGGCTCGGCGTCACGGCCTTTACCCGCGAAGGCCGGATCGGCGTCTGGACGATCGATCCTCTCACAGGTCTGGAAGCCAAGATCGGGGCTCTGGGCATCCGCGTCAGCCGCTGGGTCAGCTGGCATGGCGTTTCGATCAATGTCAGTCCCGATCTGACCGATTTCGATGGAATCGTGCCCTGCGGCATCCGCGAGTTCGGCGTCACCAGTCTCCAGCGATTCGACAGCAGCCTGACGATGGCGGATCTTGATAACGCTCTTGCCGCCGCATGGCCGGGACGGTTCGGTTCTATCCCGCGGGCGGCGTGAAGACGGACGGAGTGATTGCCACGCCCTGCCGCACAGCGGAAAGCTCCACACCGAAATGATGCTGTCGGGCGTCCACACCCTGCAACCCGATCAAACCGAGCTGACCGTTCACATCCGAAAACTGGATCGTCAGCAACCCCTGCGACGGATTATCCGCCTGCGCGACCGAAATCTGCAGCGATCCGTCCCCATGCCGCACATCCGTAACCTGAACGTCACCATCAAACCGGATCGGATATTTCAGCAGCAGACCGAGCGGATTGTGCCGAAGCGACAGATGCGTCACTGCGCCCGTTGCCCGGTCGTCGAGCACGAGGTGCCCGTCACCCGCGACGAGTTCCATCGGATGCGGCGCCACATAATCCAGCCTCAGATGCCCCGGAATATAGGAAAAACGTCCCGCACTCTCCCCGGCATCCGGTCCATGTTGCAGGAAGGCGGCCTGCAATCCCTGAAGACCGTTCAGATAGGCCTCGATACGATGCACGTCGTTCTGCTCGGCCACAGGCAGGTGGCCATAGCCACCCGTCGCGCAGCCTGACAGCAGAAGGAGGGCCAGCAGAGCACGTTTCATGGGTTTTTCTCTCCATGCACGACCAAAGACAGCGCATGCAGCCCGGAACTGAACTCCTCGGCCAGCAGAGCATTGACCAGCCGATGGCGCGCCACCCGGTTCAGCCCATCAAACCGCGCGCTCGTGATGGCCACATTGAAATGCGTCTCCCCTCCACCCCCAAGAGCCTTCGCCCCGGCATGATGGGCATGACGGGCGCTGTCATCCTGGATCTCGAGTGTCGTGGGCGACAGTTCCCGTCGAAGGATCGCCTCGATCCGTTCCCGTCGGGTGGAGTGTGGCGCGGAAGAGCGTGAAGCTGTTTCAGACATGATGAAAATCGTCCGGCTGGAGGAATGGCCGCTTGCATCGTGCGGCTGTGATTGCCCATATCAGACACCATGCAGCGCAAATCCACCAGACACCGGGCCTTCGATCCCGATCCTGACGCGCCGGAACAGGTCTGCGACCATCCGGGCTGCAACGAACCTGCGGGCTACCGTGCGCCGCGTGGACGTGATGCCCTGCGCTCGTATTTCTGGTTCTGCCTTGAGCATGTCCGCGAGTACAATTCCCGCTGGGACTTCTATCGCGGTATGACGCCGGGCCAGATCGAAGCGCATCTGCGGGCAGACGTCTCATGGCAGCGCCCATCCTGGAAGCTCGGCACCGGCACGGCCAACAAGGCCGAGTTCAACGAGGACGACATCCTCGACCCGCTCGACATTCTCGGCACGACCCGTCACAGCCGGGCCGAGCGGGCGAAAGATGCGGCCCGACAGCGCGCGTCCGCCCAGGCCAGCGGAATCCCCGAGCCCCTGCGCCAGCCGCTTGCGACACTGGATCTGACCTGGCCCGTCTCTTTCGATGACGTGAAAACCCGTTATCGCACCCTCGCCCGCCAGCATCACCCTGACGCGAATATCGGCGATGCGAAATCCGAAGAGCGTTTCAAGGCCATCGGTTCCGCCTATGCCGTGCTGAAAGGCCATTTCACGCGGCAGGGTGATTTCGTTTCCTGAATTTTTAGACTGGAACACAGGACGCCGAGGCTCCATCTTCTCCAGAACGTCCTGATCCAAGAGCCAGAGAAAGCCCAAAAGTCCCATGAGTGATTTCGCGACGATCGATACCCCGGAAGCCGTGACCACCGCTGAAAATGCTGCGGTCCCGACCAGCGTTCTCGGCGCGCCCGATCTCATGGTCTCCTCGGCAGAAGTCTTCGGCATCCGCACGGACATGCAGGTCCCGGCCTATTCCGTGCGCACGGAACATGTCCCCGACATCGACCCGTCCTACAAATTCGACGAGGACACCACACGCGCCATTCTGGCAGGGTTTGCCTTCAACAGGCGCGTCATGGTCCAGGGCTTCCACGGTACCGGAAAGTCCTCCCATATCGAGCAGATCGCCGCGCGCCTGAACTGGCCCTGCGTCCGGATCAATCTCGACAGCCATGTGTCGCGGATCGACCTGATCGGCAAGGACGCGATCGTGCTCAAGGACGGCAAGCAGATCACGGAATTCCGTGAAGGCCTGCTGCCCTGGTGCCTCCAGCATCCCTGCGCCCTGATCTTCGACGAATATGACGCCGGCCGCCCGGATGTGATGTTCGTCATCCAGCGCGTGCTGGAAGCCGAAGGACACCTGACCCTTCTGGACCAGAACCGCGTCATCCGTCCGAACCCCGCTTTCCGCCTGTTCGCCACCGCCAACACGGTGGGTCTGGGTGACACGACCGGTCTGTATCACGGCACCCAGCAGATCAATCAGGGTCAGATGGACCGCTGGAACATTGTCGCAACCCTGAACTATCTGCCGCTGGAGCAGGAAGTCGGCATCGTCACGTCCAAGCTGAAAATCCCCGCAAAGGACAAGGACGCCACGACGCTGGTCGAGCGCATGGTCGCCCTGGCGAACCTCACGCGCTCCGGCTTCATGGCCGGAGACATCTCCACGGTCATGTCCCCGCGCGCCGTCATCGCCTGGGCTGAGAACAACCGCATCTTCAACGACGTGGCATTCTCCTTCCGCCTCACCTTCCTCAACAAATGCGATGAGGCCGAGCGCGGAATCGTGGCTGAATACTACCAGCGCTGCTTCAACGCCTCACCGCTGGCCTGATCCCTTGTCTGCTCCCAAGACTTCCCTCACCGACGAAGAGCGGCAGGAACGCTTCCGTCAGGCCACCATCGCCACCCTGCGCGCCATGGGCGGAGCGCCGGAACAGGGCGTGGATTTTCAGGGTGCCGTCAACGAAAGCCGTCAGAACGCCACCGCTGCCGGCAATGTGGAACTGCCCTATCTGTCGCGCCATATGCACGACTGGGAAATCCGCAAGATCCGGGGGGCCGCCGATTCCGCTGCCCTGCGAATGCGGCATCATGCCCAGAAAGAGACAGGCGCACCGGCTGAACCCGTAGCCCGCCAGGCGTTCGATGCGCTGGAACAGGCCCGTTGCGAAGTCTACGGCTCACGCCACATGGCAGGCGTACGCGCCAATCTGGAACAGCGCGTCGCCCAGCATTGCGCCGAACTGGGCTGCAACCGGATGAAAACGCGCGAGGACATGCCGGCTCCCGTCGCGCTGGATCTCCTTGCCCGAGAAGCCATGAGCGGCCAACCCATGCCTGTTCAGGCCGGCGCGGCTCTGGACGAATGGCGCGCGTCCCTGACGCCCGCCGCAAAAGCCGCGCTTGCCGACATGGCCCGCACCCAGAGCGACCAGACGGCCTTCGCCCGCGCCACAACCCGCTTCCTCGGCGCCTGCAAGCTCACCACTGTCCCCGATGAGGACGAAGAGCAGATGGCACCGTCTGATCTGCCATCCGACGAAGAGGAAACAACGGACAGCGACGCGCCTGAGACAGAAGGTCAGGACCAGCAGGCTCCTGCCGCCACCGAAGAGGAAGAAAACGGCTACCAGCCCGAGAGCGGAGAGACCGGCCTTTCCGGCGAAAGCGAGGCCACGGAATCCGCCGAGATGTCGGAAGACGGCACCGAAGAAGCTGCCGGACCGTCAGACCAGCAGGCCGACACCGGACCTTCCGAAGCCCCCAATACCTACAAGGCGTACACCACCGATTTCGATGAGGAAGTGAACGCGTCCGATCTGTGCGACCCTGACGAACTGGACCGCCTGCGCCAGAAACTCGACCAGCAGATGTCCCAGCTCCATGGCCTGGTCTCACGCCTTGCGCACCGGCTGCAACGCCGCCTCATGGCGCAGCAGCAGCGCCGCTGGGAGTTCGAGCAGGAGGAAGGCATTCTCGACGCCGGGCGCCTGTCGCGGGTCGTGACCAATCCGACCCTTCCGCTATCGTGCAAGCATGAATGCGAGACGAAGTTCCGCGACACGGTCGTCACCCTTCTGATCGACAATTCAGGTTCCATGCGGGGTCGACCGATCGGCACGGCCGCCATCTGCGGCGACATTCTGGCCCGCACGCTCGAACGCTGCGGCGTGAAGGTCGAAGTTCTCGGATTCACGACCCGCCAGTGGAAAGGTGGCCAGAGCCGTGAGCGCTGGCTCAAAAACGGGCGCACGCCCCAGCCGGGACGCCTGAACGATCTGCGCCACATCATCTACAAGGATGCGGACACACCCCTGCGGCGCGCCCGGCGCAATCTGGGCCTGATGCTGCGTGACGGATTATTAAAGGAAAACATCGACGGCGAAGCCCTGCTCTGGGCCTGGAAACGGCTGCGCCGCCGCCCGGAACACCGCCATATCCTGATGGTGATTTCCGATGGCGCGCCGGTCGATGACAGCACGTTCTCCGCCAATCCGCACAACTATCTGGAAGACCATCTGCGCAAGGTGATCGCCCGGATCGAGGCGGATCGCGGGACGGAACTTCTGGCTATCGGTATCGGCCATGACGTCACGCGCTATTACCGCAACAGCGTCACCATCAGTTCCGCCGAAGACCTCGGCGGAACCATGATGGCCCAACTCAGCGCCCTGTTCGCGCCTTCAGGCGCTCGTCGCGCAGCGCAATAACAGCGTCCAGCATCCGGTCGGTATGAACGGTCGTGGTCCGGTGATTGACGATCGCCGCCCGCACCGCCAGCCGGCCATTGATTCTGGTTGTGGACGGCGCGGCGATCCCGCTTTCATGCAGGTCCTGCACCAGTTCCGAGACTTCGGCATCTTCAAGTCCGTCGATCCCGAAGCAGACGATATTCAGCGTCACCGGCGCCAGCAGGACCAGCCCGTCCGTCCGCTCCACACGCCTGGCCAGATCTGCGGCCACGTCACAGCATGTCTCGACCATTTCTCCCATGCGCCCGGCCCCGTAATGGCCCAGCGTCATCCAGACCTTGAGCGCCCGGAAACCGCGTGACAGATCCGGCCCGAAGTCACAGAACCAGGGTGCCCCGGCCGCAAGCCCGCGCTCTTCACGCACGAGGTAATCCAGGGACTGCGCAAAAGCCGCCGCATGTTTGCGACTGTCGCGCACCAGCACGCAGCCCGCGTCATAGGGAACCTGCGCCCATTTATGGAAATCAAAAGCCAGACTGTCTGCTTTCCCGATCCCCGCAAGCTGCGGCTGAAACCGCGCTGAAAGACAGGCCAGCGCCCCGAATGCCGCATCCACATGGAACCAGAGCCCGGCCTCACGGGTGACCGCCTCGATCGCCACCAGATCGTCAATCGCCCCGCAGTCGACGGTTCCGGCCGTGCTCGCAACCATGAACGGCACGAAACCGGCCTTCCTGTCCTTTACGATCATGTTCCGCAAGGCGCTGACATCCATGCGATGATCCGCCAGCACGGGAACACGACGCAGCGCCTCGCTTCCCAGCCCCGCCAGATCAAACGCCCGCGGCAGACAACCATGAGCGGTCGTCGCGGCATAACCCACAAGCCTGCGACCACCGATGCCTTCCTTCCGGATGGACGGATCCTGCGCCCGGCTTGCCGTAATCACGCTGATGAAGTTGGCCATGGACGAGCCCGTTACCAGACAGCCCGAGCCATCCTGCGGCAGGCCGACCATCTGCAGGGCCCAGCGAATAACCTCACGCTCGACCTCAACCGGCGCATGATCGCGCCCGCCACAATTGGCATTCAGGCCACCAGCCAGCATTTCCGCCAGCATCCCGACCGGCGTTCCCGCGCCATGCACCCATCCCATAAAACCGGGATGGGTATTCCCCACACCATAAGGCACGACCAGATCAAGATAACGCCCGTACAGATCGTCGAGGGAATGTCCCTTTTCCGGGAGTCCCTCCTTCAGGGCCTGCCGGGCAGAAGAGGGCATGGGTCTCCAGACGGGCCCCTCTCCCACATGCTCCATGCGGTCAAAGACCTCGTCCAGCATCCGGTGTCCGATGTCGCGAATATTGCGCCAGTCGGTGGGGTCCAGTCCGGCCATGAATTATCCCTTCACCTGAAATCCGTCAGGTGTCTGCGATACAGGCCCTCCCGGTTGATGTCACGTCAGGAAAGAGGCTCAGAACAGGGCGGAATACAGTGACGCACTACTGTCGCTGCTCGAATTGCCGGTAAAGAGGGACAGAATGCTCGTACCGGAGCCGCTCCCGCCATAGAGGGTCAGCATGCTTGCCGGCGTCGTGCTCGTAACGGGATGGATCTGCAGCAGGGCAAGATATTGCTGCGCGAACTGCTGGATTCCCTGCTTCGTGCTGAGTTTGGACAAATCCAGCTTCGATCCAAGCAGACGGACCTGCTGGTCATAATCCAGCGCGCCAAACTGCGTCGTATCAAAACCGGAGACAACCTCAGCCACCTTCAGAAGCTTCGGGTCTGACATCACATTGGCGAGCGTCATGTCTGTCGTGGCCGTCCGGGTGAAATACAGCGCATCCCCCAGACCCGGCGTCTCTGTCTGCAGGCTGTCTTCGTAACTGTTGGTCAGGTAACTCTGCGTGATGCTCTGCACGGTAGCGGAAGATGCCAGAGGCGAGGTCGACCAGTTGGAAAAGGCATTTGCAAACGCCTTCCAGGCCGAATTTCCGCTGGTCTGGGCCAGGGATTTGGACGAGGTCGGATCCTGCGTCATGAGATCCTTGATGACCGCCGTCTGACCGATGACAGAAGACATTCCATAGGCCCCGAGCACCACCGTGAGGGCCTTGTAGTTTTTCAGAAGCTGCTCCGGCGTCTTGATCGACGCGGCATCCTTCTGGAAGGCCGTGACGGCCTGCTGGGCAGAGACGCTTGTTTTTTCCCACCTGTTCGCCGAAGACTCTTCATCCTTGATGATGGAGACATACTGCGGAATGGCGGGCATGGCGGAAATGGAGGAAGACACGCACGTTTCTCCGAAAAAGGAGTAGGTCCGTCACTCTATCTCCCCATTCCCTAATACAGTCTTAACGTCTCTTGTCCTTCTCCACAGTCCGGAACCCCCTCATGTCCACTCGCCTGTCCCTGCTCGCCGCCACTGCCGCGCTTCTGATGCCGGTCATGGCCAGCGCCTCCACCCTGTCCGGTCTGCCGGAATCCTGCTTCACGTATGAAGTTTCCGGTACGAAAACCGCCCCGCATGGTCTGAAGGCAAAAATCATGCACGCGACCCTGACCGGCACCGACATCACGCTCGACATCCGCGGCGTGAGCCTGTCCGATCCGTCCGGTCACGTTGAAAACGCCACCCTGGAGCGTTTTAACGCCGTCGCCGCCTATGCCGCGCTCAGCGCCTTTCGCGGCGGCATCAGTCCCGCCTGCAAGGACCAGGGTCTGACAATCAACAGCAGCGACATCCGCGGCGGCACCCCGCAGGCCACATGGACAGACGTCACGCTGGCCCGCCCCGGTCACGACATGACGATCCGCAAGGCGTCGATCCAGGCGGTCCAGACAACGCCGGACCTGCGTCTTAAGGTTGAGGGTAGCGGCATCCACGACACCAAGCAGCCGCTCATGCCCACGCAGCTTTCGGCAGACCTGACGGTTCAGGGCCTCGACACTGCCCGCCAGCAGATCACGATCAATGCCCTGCATGCCGTTACGGGCAGCAGCGCCGTCGACGGCAGGGGCACCATCGAGCCCGGCGCCACGGCATCCACGTCGGCTGCGGACCTGCATATCGGCGTGACCAATGTTGATACCCTGATCGGCCAGATCCGTGACACAGCCCCCAAGAAAGTCGTGGCCGCGCTCACGATTGCCCGGCTGATGGGCCGTCAGAGCGGGGACGCGACCCTGTGGGACGTCGGACTGAGCGGCGGTGTCGTGACCGTCAACCGTATCCCGCTGCCGTTCTCAGTCCCCTGATTTCGACGCCTCAAGCTTGCGGATCATCTTGCACAGGACCGTCGTGACCTTCTTGGCATAACCGATGCGGGTCGCGTTCGTCATTTCGCGGATGACCGCAAGCTTGTGATCGGGGCGGATTTTCACGCCCGATTCCTTCTTGCGCGTGACCCAGTCGATCAATGCGGCCGGATTGCCGAAACGGTTGCGGCGGAACTGGATCACCATGCCCTTCGGCCCGGTCTCCAGACGCTCCACCCCGGCCTCACGGCACAGACGCTTGATCAGAACCACATCTAGCAGATTGCCCACTTCAGGCGGGAGCGACCCGAAACGGTCCACCAGTTCCGCCCGCATCGCTTCGACTTCGGCCTCGTTCGTCAGCGATGCAATGCGCCGGTACAGCCCCAGACGAACCGGCAGATCCGGCACATAGGTTTCGGGGATCAGCACCGGCAGGCCCAGAATGATGGTCGGAGTCCAGCTGTCTTCTTCCTCCAGGCGTTTGCCGCGCTCGCGACGCATGTCGATTACGGCGTCTTCCAGCATCTGCTGATAGAGTTCGATCCCGACTTCCTTGATATGCCCGGACTGCTCATCCCCCAACAGGTTACCCGCGCCACGCAGATCCAGATCGTGGGACGCCAGCGTGAACCCGGCCCCGAGCGAGTCCAGCGTCTGCATGACCTCAAGCCGCTTTTCCGATGATGCCGAGAGCGGGCGCGTCTGCGGCCAGGTCAGATAGGCATAACCGCGCTGCTTGCCACGCCCCACGCGCCCGCGAAGCTGATAAAGCTGCCCCAGACCGAACATATCCGCGCGGTGGATGATGATCGTATTCACGCTGGGCATGTCCAGCCCGCTTTCCACGATATTGGTGGAGAGCAGGATGTCGTATTTCCCGTCCGCGAACTCCGTCATGACCCGTTCGAGTTCGGTCGGCGTCAGACGGCCATGCGCCTGTACGGTCCTGGCGTCCGGCACGATTTCCGCCAGACGCTCGGCCATTCTGTCCATATCCGCCAGACGTGGTACGACACAGAAGACCTGACCGCCACGGAACCGCTCACGCTGGATCGCCTCACGGATCATAACGCTGTCGAACGGCGTGATGAATGTGCGCACCGCCAGACGGTCTGTCGGCGGGGTTGCGATCAGGCTCATTTCCCGCACGCCGGACAGCGAAAGCTGAAGCGTTCTGGGCAGCGGTGTGGCCGACAAAGTCAGGACATGCACATCCTCCCGCAGTGCCTTCAGACGCTCCTTGTGCGCCACGCCGAAATGCTGTTCTTCGTCGATAATCAGCAGACCCAGGCGATCAAACGCGACACTCTTGGCCAGCAGCGCATGAGTGCCGACAACAATATCGACCGTACCGTTCGCCATGCCTTCGCGGACCTTCGTGGCCTCCTTGGGCGTTACAAGGCGCGAAAGCTGCACCACATTGACCGGAAAGCCTTCGAAACGTGCCGTGAAGCTTCGGAAATGCTGGCGGGCGAGCAGCGTCGTCGGCACCACGACCGCGACCTGCATGCCCGAAAGCGCTGCCACGAACGCCGCCCGCAGGGCGACTTCCGTCTTGCCGAAACCAACATCGCCGCAGACCAGTCGATCCATCGGGCGCCCGGCGCTCATGTCTTCCAGAACGTCGGCAATCGCGCGGGACTGGTCTTCGGTCTCCACGAACGGGAAGCGTGCGCAAAACTCGTCCCACAGCCCCTCGGCCGGTGCGAGCATTGGCGCATCCTTCATGGCCCGGGCCGCGGCCGTCTTGATCAGCTCACCCGCCATCACGCGGATGCGGGACTTCATTTTGGCCTTGCGCGCCTGCCACGCCGTCCCGCCCAGCTTGTCGAGCTGAACACCCGCCTGCTCGGAACCGAAACGGCTCAGAAGTTCGATATTCTCGACCGGCAGGAGAAGTCGCTGTTCTCCGTCATAGAGGATCGACAGATAGTCATGCGCGACCCGGCCTTCGACGACCGTCTCAAGCCCGACATAGCGCCCGATCCCGTAATCGGAATGAACGACCAGATCCCCTTCCGCGATCTCGCCGACCTGCGAGATGAACTGCTCTCCACGCTTGCGGCGGCGCGGCGGTCGGGAGATCCGCTCACCCAGAAGATCCTGCTCGGAGACGAAACACAGACGGTCCGAAACGAACCCGCGCTCCAGACCCAGCGTCAGCAGACCGGTCGTGCCCTTCGGCATTCCCGCCGCAGCCGGCCAGTCCTCATAGGACGTCGCCGTGACACCATGCTCGGCCAGAAGGTGCGAAATCCGCTCCCGCGAGCCACGGCTCCAGGCCGTGACATAGGTCCTGCGTCCTGCCTCGGCCCAGGTTTTCACCTGCTGTCCGAAGGCTTCGAACATCCCGGCCCGACTGCCATCCTTGGCGCGCGCGAACAGCGGTCCGGGGCGATAGCCTGCGTCCACGCCCTGAGCTGTATCCGGCATGGCGAATGCGTTCAGAATGACGGACGGGACATCCGCCAGCATCGACTCCCAGCCGTGAGCATCCAGATACAGCCGGTGCGGCGGCAGCGGACGGTATGGAATCTCGCCCTCGCGCGTCGGGACACGGCGGGCCTGATAATGATCGGCGATCATATCCAGCCGCGCTTTCAGGATCTCCGGTGCGTGCTGGTCAAAACTGACCGCACCACCCGGCAGATAATCCAGCAGCGTCTCCATCTGGTGCCCGTCCCCGTCATGGAACAGCGGCAGATAATGCTCCAGCCCAGGATACCGTCGACCGTCAGAGACATTCTCGTAAATCGTATCGGATGTTGCGGCAGGACCGAACGAATCGCGCCAGCCGGTGCGGAAGCGGCTGATACTGTCGGGCCCCAGAGAGAACTCGGACACCGGGCGCAGCTCGAAGCACTTCAAGGTCTCGGTGGAACGCTGCGTACCGACATCGAACGCACGGATGTTCTCGACCTCGTCCCCGAACAGATCCAGCCGGATCGGATCGCTTTCGCCAGCCGGGAACAGGTCGAAAATCCCGCCCCGTGTCGCGAACTCGCCCGCTTCCATGACCGTATCGGTGCGCGTATAGCCATTGGCGACCAGCAGTTCGATCAGCATGGCCTGATCGAGGCTCTCCCCCGTCTGCACGCTGATGGACTGCCCGCGGAACGCCGAGCGCGGAGGCACGCGCTGCACCAGACTGTGCACGGTCGTCAGAACAATGCGGCGTGCCTTTGTGGTCTCCAGCAGCCGGCAAAGCGTCCCGGCCCGTTCGGCAATCAGAACCGGATTGGGTGAAACGCGGTCGTAAGGCAGGCAGTCCCAGGCTGGCAGACGCAGAACCTCCACTTCCGGCATGAGCCAGGCCAGCATGTCGGCCAGCGCGGCCACGGCGGCGTCATCGCGCGCAACATGCAGCAGAGGTCCGTCATGCTCGGCGAGGCGCTGACGGAGAAGAAAGGCCACACTGCCATCCGGCACGCCCCAGACGGTCGGTCCGAAAGACCTGCCGAAGGACGTTGTGGACATTTCACGGGTCATGGTTTCGTTTTGTTCCATCCTGCTCATGCCCTATACCTGCCGTTCCATCGCCTGTCAGCCCGAGGAGCACGGGAAGCGCCCGTTGTCACGATGCCGTCCGAACCGTCCCCGCCCCCTGCCGCCGCCCGTTCCGAATCAGAGCATGTGCTCGCGCCGCTTTTCGCGCCGCTGACGAGCCTGCCCGGAATCGGTCCACGGCACGCCAGCCTGCTGGAAAAGATCGCGGGAGGGCGACGCGTGCTGGACCTGCTGTTCACCCTGCCCGAACGGGTGGTTGACCGGCGCATTCTGCGCACAGTTGCGGACGGACACAATCTCGCCCCCGGCGAAATCCTGACGGCCCATGTCCGGGTCGTGGCCCTGCGCAAGGCCGGGCGCCCCGGACAACCCTCCATCATCCGTACCGAAGATGACACCGGAAAGCTCGATCTGGTCTTTTTCCAGACGCGCAACATGCCCAACCCGAGCGTGGGTGCCGAACTTCTCGTCTCCGGCAAGACCGGCAGCTTTCAGGGAGAACTGACGATGCCACAGCCCGATCATGTCGTGAGCTGGGCCAAACGTGACAGCTTTCCCTCGCTCGAACCCGTCTGGCCCCTGACGGCCGGACTGTTTCCCTATACGGTCCGCAAGGCCATGCGTGCCGCGCTGGCGCTTCTGCCCGATCTCCCGGAATGGCTGGACCCCGCCCTCGTCACCCAGCGCAGATGGCCGTCCTTCACGCAGGCCCTGCGGCTGATGCAGTCCCCCGAGATCATTCCACCGGAAATCGCCTGGGAACCTGTCCGCAACCGCGCCCTGTCCCGTCTTGCAGCCGATGAACTGCTGGCCGATCAGCTCTGCTTCGGTCTCGCCCGCCTCAAGGCCCGTGAGAGACACGGACGCAGTTTCCCCGGCACCGGCGAACTCCAGGCCGAAATGCTGCGCCGCTTCGGCCACAAACCCACCCACGCGCAGACCATCGCCATTGCGGAAATTGCTGCCGATCTTTCGGCGTCAACACCCATGATGCGTCTGCTTCAGGGCGATGTCGGCGCGGGTAAGACCTTTGTCGCCATGAACGCCATGCTCCAGACTGTCGAATCCGGCGCGCAGGCTGCCCTCATGGCGCCCACCGAAATCCTCGCCCGACAGCATTTCGAGACTCTCTCCCGCCTTTGCCCGACGGAATGCGTCTATCTGAGCGGAACCATCAAAGGAGCAGCCCGGCGCAAGGTACTTGCGGCCATCGCGGACGGGACTGCAAAGATCGTCGTCGGTACCCATGCCCTGTTTCAGGATGGCGTGACGTTCCATGATCTCGGCCTCGCCGTCATCGATGAGCAGCACCGATTCGGCGTCCGCCAGCGCATGACCCTGAGCGCCAAGGGCGAGGCGACCGACATTCTCGTCATGACGGCCACGCCCATTCCCCGCACGCTCCAACTCATGGAATGGGGCGAGATGAGCGTCAGCCGTCTGGACTCGAAACCGCCGGGACGCCAGCCGATCCGCACGACCCTGCACAGCATGGATTCGCTCGACAGCGTACTCGCCGGTATCAGCCGTGCCCTGCGCGATGGTGTGCAGGTCTTCTGGGTCTGCCCCCTCATCGAAAACAGCGAGACACAGGCCGCGGCCGCAGCGGAAGAGCGCTGGGCTTCGCTGGAACAGCGCTTTGAAGGAATCGTCGGCCTCGCCCACGGCAAGCAGGACATCACCGTCCGTCAGGAGGCATTGGACACGTTCCGCCTGGGCAAAACGCGCCTTCTCGTCGCTACCACCGTCATCGAAGTGGGCGTGGACATCCCCGCGGCTTCCGTCATGGTCATCGAACAGGCCGAGCGCTTTGGTCTGGCACAGCTTCACCAGCTTCGCGGGCGCGTCGGGCGGGGCTCGAAACAGTCCTTCTGTTTGCTGCTTCATGACCGTGCTGCCACACCCACCGCTGTCCGGCGTCTCAGCCTGCTGCGCGACACCAATGACGGCTTTCTGATCGCCGACGAGGATTACAGGATCCGCGGCGGCGGCGACATCGCAGGAGACCGGCAGTCCGGCCTCCCCGGCTTCCGACTGGCGCAGGGCGCGCGCCTCAGTCTGCTGCTGACCGCCATGCAGCAGGACAGCGAGCGTGAAATCGCTCGCAATCCACGCCTGAATGCCCCCCGGGGCCACGCACTCAGACTTCTACTGGAAATATTTGACCGGAATGATACGGACAGACTTCTGATTTCCGGTTAGACAGACAAGCTCGCGCGGATATAATGTCGCCACTTTATCAATAATGCATTCAACTGAATTTCATGGAGTACACACGTGATGAGCAGTCCTGCCAGAGACGCTCAGAAAGAGATTTCACACGAATATTCTGGCAACTCCTCGGACCGCCGATCCTTTCTCTTTCGTCTTCTTCTTCCCGCGACAGGCGGGTCGGCAGTCGCGTTGCTGGATCTCTCGGCCAGCGGCATCCCGAGTATCCTGCAATCCGTCGGTCCTCTTCCATCCGGACTGCAGAAAGCCTCTACGGGAGAGATCATTCTTTCATCGGAACAGGCACGGACTGGGGAAGAGCCTTTTTTCTGTTCCCTGCCCGATAAGTTCTCCCTGATCGGATGCCCCCTCCCCATCAGTTCGGATGAGGGGAAGCGCGGACGGTTTCTCGTCGCCTTCTGTCCCTCGGGCGGGAGTTTCTCTGCCACGGCTGGCCGCGTCCTGCAGGACGTGGCAGCCGAGCTAGCCAACGGATCCGCGGGACATGCGGGAAAATCCGCCCTGCCCGACCGGGAGGAAAGCCTCCGCGTCCTGCATCAGTTCATGGAACGTACGGGAAGCCTCTCACGCCGCGCCGTCTTCAGCCTGATCCATCTCACTCTGGATCATCTCTCGCTGATCAACGACCGCTATGGATGGGACACGGCCGACCTGATCCTTGCGGAAATGATCCGCCGTCTCAGATCCGTTCTACCGGAAGGCTGCTTCCTGAGTGCGATCGGTGGCGGCCATTTCATGGTCCTGACACCGCCCGGCACCACGGCTGTCACGACACGATCCCTGGTCCAGACGATCCTGCAGATCTCCAGAACCCCCGTGTTGCTGGATATGGGTGCCATTCCGTTCTCAGTCTCGGCAGGATGGAGCATGTATCCGCAGGATGCGGAGAATGCGAACCAGCTCATCCTCGCCGCCCGCGCCGCCCTGACCGAAGCCAATCGTACCGGCGGCGGCCATGAGCGCCGCGCCAGTGCGGAACTCACCAAGACCTATGCCATCACCTCGAACCTCGAGAAGGACCTGCTCAAAGCCGTCGAAGACAATGCCCTTTTTCTGAAATGGATGCCCATTGTGGATACGGCATCCCAGAAGATCATCGGGCATGAGGCACTTCTGCGCTGGAGCCGACCCGGTCATGGCGAAGTCGCTCCCCATCTCTTCATCCGCTATGCCGAGGAAGTCGGCATGATCGAGGCACTCGACAGCTGGAGCCTGCGCAACGCCTGTCTGGCCGCCCTGCGCTGGTCGATTCCGCTGCGGGTTTGCGTGAATGTCTCGCCGGTCTGGCTGGTTAATGAGCGACTTGCCCCGCTCGTCGATACCGTCCTGACCGAAACCGGGCTTCCGCCCGGACGCCTGCAGATCGAACTGTCCGAATGCAGACCCTTCGGTCCTTCCGATATCGCCTTTCGCGAACTCTCCCGCGTCCGCGCGCTGGGTGTGCGCCTTGCCATCGACGATTTCGGGGCCGGCTATTCCTCCCTGGAAAGACTTCGCATCTATCCGCTGGACCAGATCAAACTCGACCGCGCCTTCGTCCAGTATCTGGGCGAAAACATGCGCGCCGACGAGATCATGTACGCCATTCTCTCCCTTGCCCGCTCCCTGAACATCACCTGCTGTGCAAAAGGCGTTGAAACAGAGCACCAGATGGCGCTCCTCGATGCCAATGGCTGCGAGGAAGTCCAGGGTTACCTGCTGGGGGCTCCCGTCCGGGACAGCCACGTCCCGCATCTCGCCCGGGCATGAAAAAAGACCGCTTCCCGTAAGGAAAGCGGTCTTTATCAGTCCTTGCTCCGGAAACGTCAGAACTTGACCGAGAGCTTGAGCGATCCGTAGTTGAAGAGACCCGCTTTCTGCGTCTCGAACTGCGCCGTCTGCCAGTTCTGGCTGTAGGACAGACGTACGCCGTGCCACATCACGGCAACACCGGCATGGATCTCACCCACATCCCAGACCTTCCCGACATGGGGCGCATTGGGGCGGACCGTACTGCCCTGAAGCGTCACGTCATAACCCACCGCCTGGCCTTCAACACCGCCATAGAAATACCAGGCAAAAGGACGGGTCGCGCGGAACGCATCCGTGCCGTCGAGTCCCGGTCCGATGGTTGCATTGCCGAAGTCACTGTCCAGACCCTGACCGATGCGGAACGTCGTCGCCACATCCGCGTAGGTTCGGTAATCACCCGCCGCACCCGAGATCGCCGGCAGCACGTCGGCATGAATGCCATAGACATTCAGGACAGGCACGCGCCAGATCCGGCCGGCCTGAACCTGAAAGATCGGCTGATTCGCGAGCTGGTGTGACCAGCCCGTGCTCGGCGTATCGCTGATGGCCTTGTGAAAGCCGTTCTGGACCTGCCGCCCGAGTCCCGACGGACCAAGCATGCCGAACTGGATTCCCATTACGGTCCGGGAAAGATCCGTATCGTTGATGAGGTTCACGGTTCCCAGCAGCAGTCCGGCATAAGGGCGGTCACCCTGCGGCGGATTATCAGCCTGGGTGTCACGTGGCGTATCGATGATCTGCTGCAGGCCAATGCTGATACGCTGTACGCCATCACCCATCAGGATGTGGTTCAGCTTCGCGATAGGCCGCGGAAGATTGTCCGTTCCCGATGTCCAGTTGATGCGCAGACCAGACGTATAATACTGATCCGACGTCCCTTTCAGCGTGGAGATCGCGTCATTCTCACCCTGGACGGTCCAGGTTCCGTACGGATCCTGCAACGGCGTGGCCATGGCGGTGGAAGACAGCGCCAGCACGGCAGTGGCTCCAATGGAAAAAGTCAGTCGGCTTCGCATGGGCACCTCTGTTACGCGCTGGGTCGGGAACCACCAAATACTGGGTCCAAATACTGGGTAACGTGTGTATGTCATTTTCACGACCGGAATCAAAGTGTCGACGGGTCTCATCCCAATCTTAAAATTAGCGCGAGTTATGTTTCAGCCCCATATTCCCTGTGGCAGAGAAGGAAAAAAGCGTGCTAGGAATTACCACAGGAGAGAAACAGCGTCGTTTTTTTCCAAATTTTTGAAATTACGTCACGGCAGGGCCCGCCCTATCATGACACCCCAGTCTCGGGATTAGACCGTTGAGAAACAACAGAACCGACCGCAGCAGCTTCAACTCACCTCGCCGCGGCGGGTTTGACGACACATACTCGTCCCAGCCGTCCTATGGCGACCGTGGAGGCTTTGGTGGTGGAAATGGTGGTGGCGGCTACGGCGCGCCCCGTCGTAACAGCTTCGTCGCAGCTTCAGGCCCGGAAATCAGCTCCCGCGTGAAGTGGTTCAACACCGAGAAGGGTTTCGGTTTCGTTGAACTGTCCGATGGCTCGGGCGACATCTTCCTGCACGCCAACGCCCTCACCAATGCTGGTGTCAGCAACGTGAACCCGGGCGCGACCGTTGTGGTCCGCATCGGCCAGGGTCCGAAGGGCCGTCAGGTCGCTGAAGTCCTCTCCGTTGACGAGAGCACGGCAGAAGCACCGCGTCCCCGCGCTGCTTTCGGTGACCAGCCCCGCTTCGGTGGTGCACGTCCGGGCCGTCCGGCTCCGGACCTGTCCCGCGCTGAAGACATGCGTGGCACGGTCAAGTGGTACAACGCCACGAAGGGCTTCGGCTTCATCACGCCGGAATCCGGTGGCAAGGACATCTTCGTTCACGCCTCCGCTCTCGAGCGTTCGGGCCTGCCGACGCTTGACGAAGGCCAGACGATCAACGTCAAGGTTGTTCAGGGCCAGAAGGGTCCGGAAGCTGCTGAAATCAGCGCTGACTGAATGACCCGGACTTCGGTCTGAGTAGAAAAAGCCGCTGCCAGCTTCTGCTGCAGCGGCTTTTTTCATGCCGGCATTTCGGCCCCGGACAATAAAAAAGGCCGGAAGAATCCGACCTTTTCAATCCTCATTCCCAGAGCACACCGGCTCAGTAGTCCTTGCCACTGCTCCGGACCAGTCGCGCCTTGTCCCGCTTCCAGTCACGCTCGGCAATGGCATGCCGCTTGTCTTCCTTGCGGCGTCCCTGGCCGAGGCCCAGCGTCACTTTCGCCATGCCACGGGCGTTGAAATGAATATCAAGCGGCACCAGACTGGCGCCCGCACGGCTGACAGCACCCAGAAAATGCGCGATCTGCTTGCGATGCATCAGCAGCTTGCGCGGAGCACGTGGCTCAAACCGGGAGAGAACGCCTCCCTGATATTCCGGAATATAGGAGTTGAAGAGCCAGATCTCGCCGTCCCGCTCGGCAGCATAGGCTTCCGTAATCGTCGCCCGACCGAGGCGCAGGCTTTTCACTTCCGGCCCTTTCAGGACGATTCCGGCTTCGGTCGTTTCCAGAATCGTATAGTCAAACCGGCCCTTGCGGTTCTGTGCGGCCATGCCATGGGAAATCATGCCGCTCTTGGTTTTCTTTCCGGCCATAGCTGTGATCAGTCCAGAAGTTCAAGCGAGCGCAGGGCCGCATCGATGGCCCGACGCGTCTCTTCCTGCGGCTCTACGAGGGGCAGTCGCAACGTCGGATTGCATAGCCCAAGTCTGGACAGAGCGTATTTTACCGGACCAGGGTTGCTTTCCAGGAACATGGCGTCATGCAGCGGTGTCAGGTGATCCTGAATGGCGATTGCATCCTCGACCCGCCCTTCCTGCCAGGCCAGATGCATGTCCGCGCACAGATGCGGCACAACATTGGACGTCACGCCGATACATCCGTCGCCACCTGCGGCAAGAAAGGACAGGACACTGTTATCGTCACCGGAAAGCTGGTTGAACGGCTTGTCCACGGCACGACGCACCGCGATCGGGCGGGCCATATTGGCAGTAGCATCCTTGGTACCGACGATATTGGGGTGTTCGCACAGACGCGCCATGGTCGCTATCGAGATGTCCACGACTGAGCGGCCGGGGATGCAGTACAGGAACATCGGCAGAGGTGTCGCATCCGCAATCGTCATGAAATGGCGGTACAGCCCTTCCTGCGACGGCTTGTTGTAATACGGCACAACCACGAGCAAACTGTCTGCCCCGACGGAATGGGCATGCTTTGCCATAAGAACGGCTTCAGACGTGCTGTTGGAACCCGCACCCGCCATGACGCGCACGCGACCATTCGCCGTCTCGACACAATGCGCCACAACGCGACCATGTTCTTCATGCGACAGCGTCGGGCTTTCGCCTGTTGTGCCGGCCGGGATCAGTGCCGTAGTGCCCGCTTCGATCTGACGCTCGATCAGCTTTGCCGAAACGTCGAAATCGATCCGTCCGTCCGTATGCATCGGAGTGACCAGAGCCGTCAGCGACCCCTGATACATGCTCGTGTCAGCCATTGTTCCGCCTTCTGTCATGGGCTCTGCCTGTCCTGCCCTCACGCCCGGCGTGAGAGACTGCTTGGGTAAACACCCAGAATTCTCAGATCGTCGCTGACCTGCTCCAGTTCCGCGAGCGCCGCCGCCAGAGCGGCCTGTTCCGGATGTCCCTCGACATCCATCAGGAACTGCGTCGCCGTAAACGAGCCGTCCAGCATATAGCTTTCGATCCGCGTCATGTTGATACCATGCCGGGAAAATCCACCCAATGCCGCATAGAGCGCACCCGGACAGTTCCCGACCCGCATCAGCAGCGTCGTCAGCACATCTGTGCGCTCGGGCGAGGGAATGCAAGGCTTGCGGGCCACGCGATAAAAGCGCGTCGTGTTGTGCGAGGCGTCCTCGACATTGCTCCGCAGCACCGTCAGCCCGTTCAGCTCGGCCGCCAGGGAAGACGCAATCGCCGCATCTTCCCTGCGTCCCCACTGCGCCACCATCTCGGCCGCACCGGCGGTATCGAACTGCGTTACTGGCTCCACACCCAGTTGGCTGGTCAGTTTACGAACCTGTCCCAACGCAACGGGATGCGTGTGAATCCGGCGGATATCTTCGATCTTCGCACCTGGCACCCCCAGAAGGCAGTGCTCGACGCGCTGGAAATATTCCCCGACGATGTGAAGCCCGGCATCCGGCAGAAGCGAATGAATGTCCGGCACACGGCCGGCCAGCGTATTCTCGCACGCCAGAAGCGCCTCATCCGCCCGGCCGTCATGCACGGCGTCGATCGCATCGGCAAATGTCGGACAGGGCAGCGTGGTCCAGCCCGGCCGCGCCTGACGGCAGGCCAGATCGGAATAGGCGCCCGGGCGGCCCTGAAATGCAATGACCGGCATCAGACCAACCCTCTCACATGCTCAAGATCAGCAGGCGTATCCACGCCCTGAGGCGCATGGTCAATCCTCGCACAGCCAATCGTCATGCCGGCTTCCAGAGCCCGCAACTGTTCAAGGCTTTCCCGCCGCTCCAGAACTGAGGGGGCAAGAGCCACAAAATGCTCCAGCGCGGTCCGACGCCAGGCATATACACCCACATGATGCCAGTACGGCCCGGCACCCCATGGAATGGGCTGGCGCGAGAAATACAGCGCCCGCGTCACATCCGACCCTTCAAAATCACACGCAATCTTGACGACCTGCGAGGCATCGCGCTCGGCATCGCTCGTAACCGGAGCGGCCAGTGTTCCGATATCGACCGCTGGATCAACCAGTGGTTTCAGAACGGCAGTCAGGCTGGAGGGCGCAATCAGGGGCAGATCGCCCTGAAGGTTGATGACCACATCATGAGCGCCACCAGGATCCACATCTGTCAAAGCTGCATGGACACGATCGGAACCACTTGCCAGCTCCGAGTCGGTCAGCACACCTCTTACGCCGGGTATCCCTTTGACGGCCTCCAGAATTTCATCATCTGCCGCTGCCACGACCACCGGGCCGATCTGTGCGGCCAGAGCCTGACGGACAACCCGGACGATCATGGGCACGCCACCAATATCAGCGAGGGGCTTGCGCGGCAGGCGGGTCGAAGCAAGTCTGGAGGGGATAACGATGATCGGATGCATGGCCCCTCTGATGCCGCCCCCCGGAACGGGCGTCAATCTCATGCAGGGTCCACAGGACGGGAATAGACACAAATCATGAATGAAACCGTAGTGCAGACTGCTATTGTTGCCGCAACAGCCTGTGCGGATATCGCCCGCAGGACCGTCCTGCCCCATTTCCGGACATCCCTGCGCGCCGATGCAAAACCCGATGACAGCCCCGTCACCATCGCGGACCGTCAGGCGGAACAGGCCATGCGCGACATTCTTGCGGAATACCTGCCGGAACATGCCATTCTCGGGGAGGAAAACGGCATGAGCGGCGCGAATGGCGACTGGCTCTGGGTTCTCGATCCCATTGATGGCACCCGCGCCTTCCTGACCGGCCGCCCCACTTTCGGCACTCTCATTTCGCTCTTTCACCAAGGTCGTCCTGTACTCGGACTGATCGACCAGCCCGTGACCGAGGAACGCTGGATTGGTGTTTCGGGACGACCCACGCAGTTCCTGTCCGACCGGCTGCCCGGAATTATCGGCACGCGCCCGTGCCCGGAAGCGGCCGAAGCGGAACTGTCCTGCACGGCCCCCGAAATCATGACCGCGGAGCACGCCCCGCGCTTTGCCAACCTGCAAAAACACACCCGTCGCACGTCCTGGGGCGGAGACTGCTATGCGTACGGCCTTCTCGCTCTTGGTCAGATCGACGTCATTGCGGAGTGCACCATGAAACCCTGGGACTGGGGTGCACTCGTTCCGGTGGTGGAAGGCGCGGGAGGCCGCATCACGGACTGGCAGGGTCAGAGACTGACTCTCGAAAGCGATGGCACCGTTCTGGCCTGCGGAGACGCAACCCTGCTTCCCGAACTCGTCCGCCACCTTTCCTGAAACCCGCTGATCGGCTAGGGAGGAGGCCCCGGCGAACGTGGCGGCAGACATGAGCCGGGACCGGTCTGGTCACGGCCAGACCTGATGGAAGCAGTTTGAATTGAAACCGGAGCCTTCCGGTTCATGACCGGGACGGATTTATGGAAACGCAGTTCTCTCTCCCCAAGAACAAGATCCGCATTCTTCTTCTGGAAGGCATTCACGAAAGCGCCGCCTCCCATTTCGCCGCAGAGGGCTACACCGAAGTCACGCGCGTCAAGGGTGCGCTCGAAGGTGATGCGCTGAAGGAAGCCCTTCAGGGTGTGCACATGGTCGGTATCCGCAGCCGGACCCAGCTCACACGCGAAATCCTTGAATCCGCAGACCGCCTCATGGCCATCGGCTGCTTTTGCATCGGCACCAATCAGGTCGATCTGAACACTGCCCGCATGCTCGGCATTCCCGTGTTCAACGCGCCCTTCAGTAATACCCGTTCCGTGGCCGAACTGGTCATGGGCGAGATCGTCATGCTGCTGCGCCGCATCCCGTCGCGCTCGGAAGCCTGCCACAGGGGCGGCTGGGACAAATCCGCCACCAACGCCTGGGAAGTCCGCGGCAAGACGCTCGGTATCGTCGGCTATGGCTCCATCGGCTCGCAGCTTTCCGTACTCGCCGAGGCGTTCGGCATGCGTGTCCTGTATTTCGACGTGATGCCCCGTCTGCCGCACGGCAATGCCATCGCCGTTCCGACCCTGCATGACCTGCTGGCCGAGTCCGACATCATCAGCCTTCACGTCCCGCAAACGCCGGAAACCGATCTGCTGATCGGAGAAACGGAAATCCGGGCCATGAAGCCCAACTCCATCCTGCTCAACAATGCACGCGGCAACGTCGTGGATCTTGAAGCCCTCGCTGCTGCTCTGAAGGACGGCCATCTGATGGGCGCGGGCGTGGACGTGTTCCCCGTCGAACCCAAGAAAGCCGGCGAAGAGTTCAAATCCCCGCTTCAGGGCCTGGAGAATGTCATTCTCACGCCGCATATCGGCGGCTCCACCATGGAAGCGCAGGAGCGCATCGGCGTCGAAGTCGCACGCAAGCTGGTCGATTATTCGGACGTGGGCTCCACGATCGGGTCGGTCAACTTTCCAAGCGTCCAGCTCCCCGAACGCCCACGCGGCACGCGCTTCATGCACGTCCATGCCAACCGCCCCGGCATCATGCGCCAGATCAACGATCTGTTCGCGGCACAGAACTGCAACGTGACCGCCCAATATCTTCAGACGGATGGCGAAGTGGGCTACGTCGTTGTCGAAGCCGAGTCGGAGGGCCCTGACATGGATACGAAGCTGCTGGACGGTCTCAAGGCCCTCGATGGCACACTGCGTGCCCGCCTGCTGTACCAGCGTGCCTGAGACTCTTTCCGTTAACCAACGGTAAATAATTTCGGGCTAGGATTTGTCTCATGACGAGTCCCAGCCCGCATACACCTGCCCTCGCCCGCATCCAGAGCTTCGCCTTCTCGGGCATCGAAGCCGTTCCGGTCACGGTCGAGGTCCAGGTCTCCAGCGGCCTTCCGGCATTTCTGGTCGTAGGACTGGCAGACAAATCCGTCGGTGAAGCCCGCGAACGTGTCCGCGCGGCCCTGACAGCGATGGGGCTGGCCCTTCCACCCAAACGCATCCTCGTCAACCTCGTGCCAGCCGATCTTCTCAAGGAAGGCGCGCATTTCGATCTTCCCATCGCGCTCGGCCTGCTTTGCGCGATGGGCATCCTCTCCTTCGAGGCCGTTTCGGTCTATGCCGCTGTCGGTGAACTGTCACTGGACGGACGCATCAATCCCGTCGCAGGTGTTCTGTCCGCTGCCATCGGTGCCGTCGAGGGTAAGCTCGGACTGATCTGCCCGGCAGCCCAGGCGCTTGAAGCACGCTGGGGCAATGACAGCACGGACGTTCTCGGCGCCCCCACACTCGCAGCCCTTGTTTCCCATTTTCAGGGACAGCAGATCCTGTCTCCGGCCCCGCTCCCGACCAAACATGTCATTGAATACGGGCCCGATCTTGCGGACGTCAAAGGGATGGCAATCGGACGGCGCGCTCTGGAAATTGCCGCAGCAGGCGCTCATTCGATGCTCATGAGCGGGCCACCGGGTGCTGGAAAATCCATGCTCGCCAGTCGTCTGCCCGGTATTTTGCCCAACCTGACACGGGAAGAAGCTCTCGAAACAAGCCGGATTCACAGCGTCTCCGGCATTCTGCAGAATGGCAGACTGGTCGTCCGACCGCCCTATCGCGCCCCGCATCACAGCGCGAGCCTTCCTGCCATTGTGGGAGGCGGTGCAAAAGCCCGGCCCGGCGAAGTCAGCCTTGCCAATAACGGCGTCCTGTTCCTCGACGAGCTACCCGAATTTTCACGATCCTGTCTGGAATCCCTGCGCCAGCCCATCGAAACCGGCAGTATTTCCATCGCCCGCGCGGCCCATCACACGACCTATCCCGCACGCTTCCAGTTCATTGCCGCCATGAACCCGTGTCGTTGCGGCTATCTGGGCGATCTGGAGCGGAGTTGCCGCAAGGCTCCGCGCTGCGGCGAGGACTATACGGCCAAAATTTCCGGACCGATGCTCGACCGCATGGATCTTTGCGTGCAGATCGAGCCCCTCTCTCCGATCGACATCAGCCGCGCGCCCAAGGGTGAATGCAGCGCCGCCGTTCGTTCCCGTGTGGAAATCGCCCGCAAACGCCAGATCGACCGTCAGGGCGTTCCCAATTCGCAGGTCTCTCCGGACCAGCTCGATATGGACGACGATGCCCGCTCTCTGGCTGAGCAGGCTGCTGAAAAGCTTCGCCTGTCCAATCGGGGCATCACGCGCCTGATCCGGGTCTCCCGGACCATCGCCGATCTGGAAGGCACCCTGAGCATCCAGCGCCATCACGTCGCCGAAGCCCTGACCTTCCGCCGGCGATAGCAGTTCAGAACTGAAGGCTGTCCAGCCCGCGGGCCAGATCGGTCTTCAGGTCCTCCACATCTTCCAGCCCGATATGCAGACGGAATGTCGCGGATGTCGGGCCACCCTCACCCGTCACGCGCCGGATATGCCCCGTGGTCGGCAGAACCAGACTTTCATAGCCGCCCCAGGAGGCTCCGATCCCGAACAGGCTCAGTCCGTCGATCATGCGTTCGGTCGTCTCAACGGAAATTCCCGGCTGAAGCTCCACCCCGAACAGACCGCACGCTCCGGTAAAGTCGCGCTTCCAGAACTCATGCCCCGGACAGTCTTCCAGCGCGGGATGCAGAACCCGCGCCACTTCGGGGCGTGTCTTAAGCCACTGCGCGATTTCCAGTGCCGAGCGCGACTGATGTGCCAGCCGCACACCCATCGTCCGCAGCCCCCGCAGCGTCAGCCAGCAGTCATCCGGCCCGGCGCACAGTCCAAGCTGGATTGCGGCATCCCGCACTGTCTTCCAGCACGCGTCATCATTGACCGTGACCGATCCCATGATGACATCGGAATGTCCGGCGGGATATTTCGACAGCGCCTGGATCGACACGTCCACACCATGGGTAAAGGGCTGGAACACGCCGATCCCCCAGGTGTTGTCCAGCATCAGGAGCGCTCCGGCCTCATGCGCGATTTCGGCCAGCATGGGCACGTCCTGCACCTCGAAAGTGTGACTGCCGGGACTTTCCGCGAACAGCACCTTCGTCTCCGGTCGCATGAGCGCCAGAACTTCGTCATGGGATGCCGTGGGAGGATAATAGGTCGTCGTCACGCCCATGCGCTGAAGCATCGTGCCGGCGAAACGCCGCGTCGGTCCATAGACCGAGTCGGGAAGCAGAAGATGGTCTCCGCAGCCCAGAAACGCCAGAAGCGGCAATGCGCAGGCGGCGAGCCCTGAGCCGACGACCTGTGTATGGGTCCCACCCTCGATCCGGCTGAGCATTTCTTCAAGCTGGTGCTGGATCGGCGAACCCATGGCCCCGTAAACCACCTTATGGGCATGGCTGCGACCGTCCGTCCGGTTCATGGCTTCCAGCGACGGGAACAGGACCGTCGATCCCCGGCTGACCGGCGCATTCACGAATGTTCCCGATTCCGGAATCTCGTGTGGCCGTCCCTCACGCACCAGCATGGAGCCCATCCGGCTCCACCCCGCGCTCACCTGCTTTTCCAGATCGCTCATGCTCACGCCTCTCCCGTTACAACCGGGGCATCGGGATCACTGCCCCATTCCGTCCAGGACCCATCATACAAGGCCGCATCGCCATATCCCGCGATCGCCAAAGCCGCTACAATTGTCGCGGCTGTCAGCCCGGAGCCACAGGTCGCGATCACCGATTGCCCTTTTGCAGCGGCCAGAATCTGCTTCAGTTCTGATGCAGGCAGAAAACAGCCGCTTTCATCCACAAGACGCGTCCAGTCCATGCTCATTGCACCGGGCATGTGGCCACTCCGCACACCGGGACGCGGCTCCGGAACTGTCGCAGCGAAGCGTCCTGCACTCCGGGCATCGAGAACGAGACTATCCTCCCGCTCCAGCGCAAGCCGCACATCCCCCGAACCCGCCAGAAGCCCGTAGCGGGGACGGGTCCGAAAAAGGGCTGGCTCCTTTGTGGACGCTGCGCCCTCTTCCACCGGGCCGCCGGCCTTCAGCCAGGCTTCCAGCCCCCCATCGAGTATCCGCGCATTCCGGTGCCCGAACAGCCGCGCCAGCCACCAGCCCCGGCAGGCACCGACACTTCCGCGTCCGTCATAAAACACGACCGGCACATCCTCGCTCACTCCGAGCGCCCCCATCAGTCGGGCGAAGCGCGCGGCTCCGGGAACCGTGTGCGGAAGCGGGCTGTCCGGGTCTGCAAAGACATCGATATCAAATCGTCGTGCATCGAGCAGATGACGCTGTGTAAACGCAGCATCGGGGTCGCCTTTCTGCCCCGGCAAAAGCACGCTGGCATCAAGGGGAATGAAGCGGCCAACCTCGGAGATCAGGGTCGCGGCATCAACAAGTGGCGAGATCGTCATACCCGCACCATAGGTCGAGGGATGCGTCCGACGCCAGAGCGTGCCAATGTGTCACTCCATGAACACGCAGCCCACAGAGTCATGCCGGTCCGGGCACCCGTCCGGCTCCAGCCAGGAGAACGGCACCGCATGACGACCGAGCGGATTCTCCTTGGCCTCATCCTGGCCGGAATCGCCTATGGATGCGGGATCATCCTGTGGCCCTTCCTCTCGGCCATCCTGTGGGCCGCGATCCTCGCCTTCACGACCTGGCCGATCTACCGGCGTATGCGCAGGCACGTCCGCCCCGTGCTCGCCGCCCTCGCCATGATGGCCCTGAGCGCCTTGTTCATCGTCGTCCCCCTGGCCGTTCTGACCAGCGCGGGGATCAGTGACATCCCTGGCACGATTTCGGAAATCGACGCCCTGATCCTGCATGTCACCAGCGCAAACCCGCCTCCCGGCTGGCTGAACCGCATCCCGATGGCAGGTCCCCATCTCGTGGAGGCCTGGCATCATTTCAGCCATGACATTGGCGCCTTCGCGACCGAAGTGCTGCGTCCCTATGCCGGGCAGATCGCCCATCTCACGCTGACGGTCCTGCTTCGTCTCGCAGGGGGACTCGCCGAACTCATCATGGCGCTGTTCGTGGCCTTCTTTCTGTGGCTCAACGGCGATACGCTCGGCAACACCATCACGGCCCTGATCGACCGCATCGCCGGCCCCCACACCACGCCGCGCCTCATCAACATCATCGGCCGCACGGTCCGAGGCACGGTCTACGGCATCCTCGGCACCGCCCTGATCCAGGGTGTACTGACCGGCATCGGCCTGATGCTGGCGGGTGTTCCTTCGCCGGTTCTTCTGGCGGGCATTACCGCGTTCGTCGCGGTCTTCCCTATCGGCGCCCCGCTGGTCTGGGTCCCGGCCGCCATCTGGCTGGGCATGACACACCATTTCGGACACGGGCTGTTCCTGGCCATTTACGGCATTCTCATCATCTCTGGCGCCGATCACGTCATCCGCCCGGCCTTCATCGCCCGCGGCGCCCAACTGCCCTATCTCCTGACTGTCCTCGGCGTTCTCGGCGGCATCGTGACCTTTGGCGGCGTAGGCATTTTCCTCGGCCCCGTTCTGCTGGCTGTCGGCTATACCCTGACCAGCGAGTTCGCCGCTGGTCCCCATCACCGCGAACGCAATCCCCTCTATCTGCCGGAGTCTCCGAAATGACGATGTCCCTTCTGTCCGGAGCCTCTTTCAAGATCCTGAGCTGGAATCTCTACCGCTGGGACGGTGCCTCGCTCGAAGACGTGCTAACCGTCATCCGCACGGAAGATCCCGACATCGTCGTCATGCAGGAGGCGCAGACAGCGGTGGACGAACTCCCCGAAATCCTTGGCGGTTACTACGATCGCATCCCGCTTCCCGGCAGACCGCACGGGACCGCCTGCTGGAGCCGTCTGCCGTTTACACGGCCACCCTCATTCTGCCGCCTGCCGCGTGGTCTTCTGGTCAGGCGCACGGCGCAACTGATTGATTTTGGAAGTTTCTCCCTCGCCAACGTGCATCTGTCTCACGGGCAGATCCTCAATCGACGCCAGCTTCGCAGCATCAGCGCCAACATGCGCCACCGCGCCGTCATCATGGGCGATTTCAACCTTGTCGGCCCCGTCCTGCTCCCGGGCTTTCTGGACGTCGGCCCAAAGGAAAAGACACACCGGATGCTGAACCATGTTCCACTGAGGCTGGACCGCTGCCTCGTACGGGGCCTGTCCCGTCTGGAAGCGCGCGCCCTGCCACGCTTCGGCTCCGATCACCGCCCCATCTCCGTCACGCTGCGACTGGGCGCGTAAACCCTTACAGATAGGGCAGCAGCAGCCTGATCGCCGAATTGCGCATCCGGATCAGGAACGGCAGGCTGTCCAGATCATGATGCGTCATCCGGTTGCGGCGATGCGTCTGCATGAAAGTGGACAGGTCCTTCGCCACACCGGCGTCATAGATTTCCAGATTGATCTCGAAATTCAGCCGCAGGGAGCGCATGTCGATATTCGCACTCCCCACGAAGCTCCATTCATCATCCACCACCATCAGCTTGGAGTGATTGAACGGCGGATCGGCCATCCACACCCGGCAGCCCGCATCCAGAAACGGCCGCAGATTGGCATCCCGCGCATGGTCGATCAGGGCGTGATTGCTGCTCTTCGGTACGACGATATCGATCACCACGCCCCGAAGCGCGGCAAGAACAAGCTCCGTCGAGATACGGTCATCCGGCAGAAAATATGGTGTCATGACCCAGATATGCCTCCGGGCCAGCGCGAAAGCCTGCAACATCCCGTATTCGATCTTCTCCAGATCCATATCCGGCCCGGACGTCACGATCCGCATCGGTACATCACCCACCGGGGATGGCTCGGGCAGATAACGCTCGCCTTCGAGTTCCTCACCCGTCGTGAACGACCAGTCCCAGGCAAACGCCACGGCAAGCTGATGCACGACCGGTCCCTGAAGGCGGAAATGCGTATCCGCCACAGGGAGCTTCGTCCGCAGCCGGAGCATGTTCTCCTCACCGATGTTCAGGCCACCCATGAAACCGATGGTCCCATCCACCACGAGGATCTTGCGGTGATTGCGCAGATTGATGAACGGCATGCGCCAGGGCCAGACCGAGTGCATGAAGCGTGCGCAGGCCACACCCTCACGCCGCAGCCGGCGCTCGATTCCGCAGCGGAAATATCCGCTTCCGATCCCGTCCACCAGCACACGGACCTCGACCCCGCGCCGCTTCGCCGCCACCAGTGCCTCGGCAAAACGCTGCCCGACTTCATCATCACGAAAGATATACGAACACAGGATAACTGACGTTCTGGCCTGCCCGATCGCCTCCAGCATCACCGGATAGGCATTGTCCCCGTCATGAAGGCAGGTGATTGAATTGCCCCGCATCAGGGGCCGTTCCGTCAGACGCCCCAGCATCTTTGAAAGCGGCGCCAGATCGCCATCCACGGTCTGGCGATACTGCGCCAGCGGGTCGCGTCCTTCCCACAGATGCCGGTTGACCATTTTCTGCGCCCGGCGTCGGACACGATTGATCCCGAACATCAGATACAGCACCGTCCCCAGGAGGGGCGCAATCCAGCAGATGCCGATCCAGCCCGTGCAGGACGCCGTATCGCGCTTGTGCACCAGCGCATGGACCGTAACGAGCAGGGGCAGCGTCCAGCGCAGGGTCTGCATGAGAATGTGGAAAACGGTCCAGTGCGTCATAAGTCTCCCTGCGGCGGCCATCCTGTGCCGCAAACAGCACATCAGCCCCCGGATCTTCTCCCTTCATCCTTTCGCAAAGATGGAGGATGCGCCAGCCCCCGTCCTTGCGATAGGATCATCTTCCGGCCCCGTCTTTCGAAAAAGGAGAGCGTTCCATGCAACATCGCCCACAGCTCTTCTACACGACGGCTCCGGCCCCGTGCCCCTACCTGCCCGACCGGACCGAACGCAAGGTCCTGACCGAACTCGCGGGCCCTGACGCCGTAGCCCTGCACAACCGCCTGTCCCAGGCCGGCTTCCGCCGCAGCCATGCGATCGCCTACGCCCCCGTCTGCGTCGGCTGCCGCGCCTGCACGCCCATGCGTATCCCGGCCGCGACCTTCACGCCAACCCGCACCCAGAAGAAAATCCGCGGCCGCCACGCGGACCTTGTGGTGAACATCGCACCCCCGGTCCCCACGGACGAACAGTTCCGCCTGTTCGAAATGTATCAGACCGTCCGCCATCCCGATGGCGACATGGCCCATATGTGCTGGCGCGACTATGCGGAGCTGATCGCCAATACGCCGGTCGAGACGTTCCTGGCCGAGTTTCGCCGCCCCGATGGCACGCTTGTCTGCGTCAGCCTGATCGATCGTCTTTCGGACGGCCTGTCCGCCGTCTACACGTTCTATGATGTCAACGACCTGACGGCCTCATGGGGCACGTTCTCGATCCTGTGGCTGATCGAAGAGACCGCCCGCATGGGGCTGGAACACCTGTATCTGGGCTATTATGTCCCCGGAAGCCCAAAGATGGCCTATAAAGCCGCCTTCGGACCTGCGGAAGTTTTTCGTGATGGTCACTGGAATCTGTTGGCGGCATTATCCCCCGCCTGAATGGGGAGATAATCCCGCTTCAGTTCTTGCGGAGCATCCACTGCGGTGCCGCACGCCCCACGGCACCGCGGCGCCCCTCAAGCGGGAGCAGATCCGCCGTCGCGCGGACACGCTGGCCTTCCTGCCACAACAGACCTTCAGACAGGGTGAGCGTCCGGATATCGCGCAGCGTGCTATCGCCCAGCTTCTGGAACGCGACACCGCCGCCGCGCGTCATTTCCGGCACCTGCTCCAGCGGGAAGATCAGCGCGCGCTTGTTCTGCCCCAGGGTCAGAACATGCGTGCCGCCAACAGGAATGCAGGCAAAGACCTCGTCACCGTCCTTGACGTTGAAGACCTGCTTGCCCGTCCGCTTTTCCGCCACAAGCCCGGCTTCGGACACGATCATCCCGCGCCCCGATGCGGAAGCAATCAGGCGACGTCCTTCGTCCGAAACCGGAAACAGCGTCACAACCCGGTCTTCCTGCGGCACATCCACCATGGTCCGGAACGGCTGCCCGAACCCACGCCCGCGCGGCAGATCGGCAGCCTTGATGGTATAGGCCTTCCCGCTGCTGGAGATCAGGCACAGCCGATCCGTGCTCTGGCACTCCACCGACAGCCAGCCCTCGTCACCTTCCTTGAAGCGATGCCCCTGCGGATCGAGCCCGTGGCCCTTCATGGCCCGGATCCAGCCTTCGCGGGATAGCAGAATGGTCAGCGGTTCGCGGTCGATTTCCAGCGCTGCTGAAATATCAACCGGCTCCGGCGCAGCAGCGATCAGCGTGCGCCGGTCTCCGAGCAGGCCCGATCCGAACTTTTTGATCGTGCCGTCCAGATCCTTGCAGATCCGCGTCCAGCGCCGACGCTCCGAACCCAGCAGGGTTTCGAGCGCCTTCTGTTCGTCGGCGAGCTTGTCCCGCTCGCGCCGGATTTCCATTTCCTCCAGCCGCCGCAGAGAGCGCAGCCGCATGTTCAGCACCGCCTCGGCCTGCACATCCGTCAGGCTGAACGTCTCCATCAGGCTGGCTTTGGGCTCATCTTCCTCGCGGATGATGCGGATCACCTCATCAAGGTTCAGATAGACCGCAAGAAAGCCCTCAAGGATTTCCAGCCGCCGCAGCACCGCCGCCAGACGATGGTTCGAGCGCCGCACCAGCACTTCATGCACATGGTCCAGCCATGCGCGCAGAACCTGTTTCAGCGACAGCACACCCGGAACACGGTCTCCGCCCAGAACATTCATGTTCAGGCTGAACCGGTTCTCAAGCGCCGTGTTGCGGAACAGCGTCTCCATCAGGACTTCAGGCTCGACCCCTTTGGTCTTGGGCTCCAGCACGAGGCGGATATCAGTCGTGCTCTCGTCGCGCACATCGCCCAGAAGCGGCAGTTTGCGCTGTTCCATCAGGTCGGCGATCTGCTCGATCAGACGGGATTTCTGTACCTGATACGGGATCTCGGTGACGATGATGACCCAGGTGCCAAACCGCCCCTGCTCGACTTCCCAACGGGCCCGCGTCCGGAAACTGCCACGGCCGGTTTCATAGGAGCGGATGATGGAGTCGCGCTCTTCCACCAGAATGCCGCCCGTCGGGAAATCCGGCCCGGGCATCAGATCCACCAGTTCGGCGATCGTCACATCCGGCTTTTCGATCAGAAGCTTGGCGGCCCGACAGATCTCGGCGGCATTATGCGGCGGGATGCTCGTCGCCATGCCTACGGCAATACCTGCCGCTCCGTTCGCCAGCAGATTCGGGAACGTGCCGGGCAGCACGACGGGCTCATGATCTTCATTGTCGTAGGTCGCGCGGAAATCGACAGCGTCGTCCTGAATCCCGTCCAGCAGCGCCTGCGCCACTTCCGTCAGGCGGCTCTCGGTGTATCGCATGGCGGCCGCGCCATCGCCGTCGATGGACCCGAAATTGCCCTGCCCTTCGACCAGCGGATAACGGACCGCGAAATCCTGCGCCAGACGTACCAACGCCTCGTACACGGAGGCATCGCCATGTGGATGGAACTTACCGATCACATCACCGACGACACGTGCACACTTTTTAAACCCTGATGTGGGATCAAGGCGGAGCTGCTGCATCGCATAAAGGAGGCGGCGGTGTACCGGCTTCAGGCCATCACGCACGTCCGGAAGGGACCGCGACATGATTGTCGACATCGCATACGCAATATATCGCTCGCTCAGAGCCTCAGCGAGCTTGGTATCCTCGATATGACCCGCCAGATCCGTTCCCATGCATCTCCCCTCTTTCGTGCAGGACTTAGACACTGGCATGCCATCCTGTCCAGCGCTCTCCTCATCGGCACGACTGCCTGCTCACCCTATCGGCCCGTGCAGAAAGCGGAAGTATCCTTCGCCCTGGCCGGGTTCAGAGCGCACCCTGCCGATACGACCGCACGCTGGGCGATGATGAACCTGTTGCCCCCCAACACTCTGACCTACCGCATGCAGAACGGGCAGCCGGTCCTGCTCTATGCCGATCCCATCGCGTGCGGCTGCGTCTATATGGGCGACAAGATGGCCTATGCTGCCTACAAGGCCAGTCATCCGATCGATGGCGCGCAGGAACAGCGCATGACGGCCGAAATCAACCAGCATCCCGGCTGGGACTGGTCCGTCTGGGACAGCACGGCTGATGTGGACGTCGTCAACGGCCTACGCCCCGGCCCCAGCCACGTTTTCTACTGAGTGGAGTCCCCTGCCTTATCCGGGGGAGCGACCTGAAGCCGCTGCACATAATCGACCAGCCTTTCCCGCGCTGCCGGCAGAGGCTGATGTCGCACACCGAATACCCAGCGCGACAGGAAATGCCCTGTCAGCGCAAGGCCGTTTTTCCAGTCTTCAGGCGTCCCGTCCTCCGCCTCACTCATCATCAACGCGGGCATGGGCAACAGACGGTCCCGCCACTCTCCCGCGCCCTTCTGGCTCACGGCATGGCCAGAACGGGGAGAAACATACGCCAGATCTTCCCGCGAACCCGTCACAGCGCAGTCCGAAAGATCAAGCCCATAGCCCAATCCGGCCAGAAGCTGGCTTTCCCAACGCAGATAAGCACCCATCGGGGCTGGATCCGGGGCCACACTGATCAGCGTCAGAAGACGGACCAGCCGCATGAAAAGCTCCGGATGCGGCTCGCCCTGCGGTAACGCCCCATCGACCAGCGCGCAGGCACTGCTCACCATCTCAAGCTGCAACGGTGCATCCAGAATACGCCCCGCCACGCACTGAACCGGCTCAGCCGTCAGGGTTCCGAGCTGATCCGCGAGCCGCGCCCGCCAGCGCGCCATGACCAGATTGCCGGTCTGCCACAGGGAAGCCTGACGACGGGACGCTCCCCCGCGCGCCATGCCATGCGAGACTCCGTGTTCCTCGCTGAACAGGTGGACCAGCGCACTGCCTTCGCCATAAGGCCGGACCGACAGAACCAGCGCCGCCGCTTCCCATTCCATCGTCCATCCTCCCCGATCCATGCGCCAAAATGCAAAAAGCCCCCGCGCGCCGGAGCGCACAGGGGCCTTTCTACAGATTTTCGAGCACGACCTGAACCGGGCAGAGCCGGATCAGGTCAGAAACGGAAAACCTTACTTGGTGCCGGCGGCAGCGGCGACTTCAGCAGCAAAGTCGCTCTCTTCCTTCTCGATGCCTTCACCGAGCTGGAAGCGCTCGAAACCGACCAGCTTCGCGCCAGCTTCCTTGACGACCTTGACCACGCGGCTTTCGCCATCCAGAACCCACACCTGCTCCAGAAGAACGACTTCTTCATAGAACTTGCGGATACGGCCTTCGACCATCTTCTCAATGATGGCTTCCGGCTTGCCGGACTCACGAGCCTGCTCGATCAGAACAGCGCGCTCACGCTCCAGGGACTCCGGATCAACGCTGGCAACGTCCAGGGCAGCCGGACGGGTTGCGGCAACATGCATGCCGATCTGACGACCCAGCGTCAGCAGAGCGTCGGACTCGGACGGAGCTTCCAGAGCGGCCAGAACGCCGATCTTGCCAATGCCCGGACGCAGAGCGCTGTGGACGTAGCTGGCAACAACGCCGGACTCGACCGACAGGACCTTGGCGCGACGGATGGCCATGTTCTCGCCGATCGTGGCGATCAGGTGCGTCAGCTCGTCAGCGACCGTACGACCCGACGGAACCTTGCCAGCCTTGATGGCGTCCAGATCGTCGCCGACTTCCAGAGCAACGTGAGCGACCTGCTCGACGAATGCCTGGAATGCCTCGTTACGGCCCACGAAGTCGGTCTCGGCGTTCACTTCGACCATGGCAGCGCGGTTCTTGGCGGACGCAACACCGACCAGACCTTCAGCCGTCGTACGGCCGGACTTCTTCGCAGCCTGGGACAGACCCTTCGTACGCAGCCAGTCGATGGCGGCTTCCATGTCGCCGGCAGCTTCCGTCAGGGCCTTCTTGCAATCCATCATGCCTGCGCCGGTGGCTTCGCGCAGTTCGCGAACCAGGGCTGCTGTGATTTCTGCCATTTATCTCATCCCTCAAAAAAGATCATGCGGCCGGACGAACTCGCCCGGCCGCATGCCATGTTTCAGTTGCCGTTTTCCATGACCGGACCCCGGCAGTCTGTTCAGCCGGCGGAAGCGGGAGCTTCTGCGCCTTCAGCAGCGGCGGCTTCCAGAACAGCCGTCTCAGCCGGCAGTTCTTCAGCAGCACCGATGTCCTGCCCCGAAGCAGCCAGCTCGGCGGAAATACCGTCGAGAACCGCGCCGGAGACCAGGTCGCAATACAGGGTGATGGCGCGGATGGCGTCATCATTGCCTGGGATCGGATAGGTCACGCCAGCAGGGTTGGAGTTGCTGTCCAGAACGCCGATGACCGGAATACCCAGCTTCGTGGCTTCTTCGATCGCCAGCTTTTCCTTGTTCGTGTCGATCACGAACAGCAGATCAGGCAGGCCGCCCATTTCCTTGATGCCACCGAGGGAGCGCTCGAGCTTCTCGCGGTCACGCGTGATGTCGAGAACTTCCTTCTTCGTCAGACCCGTCGTGTCACCCGACAGCATCTCGTCGATCTGGCGCAGACGCTTGATGGAACCCGTGATGGTCTTCCAGTTGGTCAGCATGCCGCCGAGCCAGCGGTGGTTGACGTAGTACTGGCCGCAACGCTGTGCAGCTTCAGCAACATGGTCAGCTGCGGCACGCTTGGTGCCGACAAACAGGACGCGACCACCATTGGCGACCGTATCACGGACAACCTTCAGGGCGCGATCCAGCATCGGAACCGTCTGCTGCAGGTCGATGATGTGAACCTGGTTACGCACACCGAACAGGTACGGCGCCATGGCCGGGTTCCAGCGACGGGTGTGGTGACCGAAATGAACGCCGGCTTCAAGGAGCTGGCGCATGGTGAAATCAGGCATTGCCATGATTCGAAAATTCCTTGCGTCTGGTTGAACCTCCGCATGGCAACGTCCTGAGATCAGGACACCAGAAAACCCAGAGCCATGCGTGCGGATTGCTCTCATCGGGAGGAAACTCCTTAGAAGAACGGTCGCGATATGGCGGAAAATGCCCACAGACGCAAGACCTGTCAGCAGAGTTTCACACAATACTGGCCTCGTCAGACCTGTAAGGCCTTCTCAACCCCCCGCAATGTCCGCAGCCGCTCCGCAAGACGTGGCGTCACCCGGTAATGCCCCGGAAGGGAGATTTCGACATCCTGCGTTTCCTCAACGGAAGGCAGTAGTTTCACACGCCCGAAGCCACCCTGAACCTCTTCCAGCAGGGAGGCCAGATCCGGCAGGGACGCATCCTCCTTCAGCCAGACGCGGATTTCCGAACGCTCGGCCGCAGCCGCGACCTCCAGATCCATGACATTCTGCGCCGTGATCCGCAGCGCATCGCCATCCACCTTGAGTTCCGCCGTCACCAGAATGGCCTGTCCCGCCACCAGCAGATCCCGGCAGGATGTCAGCGTCTCGGAAAACAGCGTAACCTCACATCCACCACCGCTATCGGACAGATTGACCCAGGCCATTTTCTTGCCGGTCCGTGTCGGCCGTTCCTTGCGATCCACGACACAGCCTGCGATTTTGACGCGCGTAGTCCCTGTTTTTGCAACATTTTCCAGCGCATTGGATGGAGTTACTCCCAGTCGCCTCAGAACGCTGCGATACGCATCCAGAGGATGCGCGCTCATATGGAACCCGATAGCCGAAGCTTCCAGCGAGAGACGTTCAAAGTCGGGCCAGGGCCGACCTTCGTTCAGACGCAGAATCTCACGTTCCTGACCCGCACCTCCGAACAGTCCGGCCTGGCCCATCTGCTGCTCCTGCGCCCGCGCCTGAGCCCGGCGCAACAGAATGTCGGCACTCGAAAAAACAATATGCCGCTCCTTGAGAAGACTGTCGAAAGCCCCTGCTTTTGCAAGACTTTCCAGCTGGATCTTGTTCAGGCTCTTCGGGTCACAGCGCTCCGCAAAATCCGTAAGATCCTGAAACGGTCTGTCCCCACGGGACGCCACGACACTCTGCATCGCGGCCGCGCCCACACGTTTGATGGCCGACAGCGCATAACGGATCCCCTGACGCCCATCTTCCAGTGTTTCGATGGAAAAATCTGCCAGAGATTTATTAATATCAACGGGTAACACGGGAATCTTCATTCGCCGTGCTTCCTGACACAGAGCCGCCAGCTTGTCCGTCTTTTCCCGTGCCAGAGACATGCAGCCCGCGAGGAACGCGACCGGATGGTTCGCCTTCATCCAGGCCGTCTGATAGGACACCAGCGCATAGGCTGCGGCATGCGATTTGTTAAAGCCGTAATCCGCAAAACGAGCCATAAGATCAAAAACTTCGACTGCTTTTTCCTGAGGAATGCCACGCGCGGTCGCCCCCTCAGTGAAGATTGCGCGCTGCTTCTCCATTTCCGCTGCGATCTTCTTACCCATCGCACGCCGCAGCAGATCCGCGCCACCCAGACTGTAGCCCGCCATCTTCTGGGCGATCTGCATGACCTGCTCCTGATAGACCATGATCCCATAGGTCTCTTCAAGAATATCGCGGATTTCCTCGTGCGGTGGCTCCCATGGCTCGCCATGCTTGCGTCGGCAGTAATCCGGAATGTTTGCCATCGGTCCCGGACGATACAGCGACACGCCCGCAATCAGATCCTCCAGCCGACTGGCCGCCATCTGCTTGAGCATGTCCCGCATGCCCGCACCTTCGAACTGGAACACGCCGGCCGTATCGCCCTTGGCCAGCATCTCGAACGTCTTCGCATCATCCAGTGGAATACGTGAGAGATCGACCGTAATTCCCTGTTCTTTAAGGAAATCCAGGCCCCGCTTGAGAATTGTGAGCGTTGTCAGGCCAAGGAAGTCGAACTTCACCAGACCGGCCTGCTCGACATATTTCATGTTGTACTGCGTCACGAGCATGTCGCTCTTCGGATCGCGATACAGCGGCACCAGTTCCACCAGTTCGCGATCACCGATCACCACGCCGGCCGCATGGGTGGAGGCATGACGGTACAGGCCTTCGAGCTGCAACGCGATTTCCATGAGCCTTTTGAGCGACTCATCGCTGTCCCGCATTTCCTGAAGGCGGGGCTCACCCTCAATCGCATCCGACAGCGAAACAGGCTTGGCCGGATTGTTCGGGATCAGCTCGGCGACGCGGTTGACCATCCCATAGGGCAGTCCCAGCACACGGCCGACGTCCCGCACAGCCGCCTTGGCCTGAAGTTTTCCGAACGTGATGATCTGCGCGACACGGCTCCCGCCATATTCCTCGCGCACATATCGGATCACTTCATCGCGGCGATCCTGACAGAAATCGATATCGAAATCCGGCATGGAAACACGTTCGGGATTCAGAAAGCGCTCGAACAGCAGTCCGAATGGAATGGGATCGATATCCGTAATCGTCAGCGCGTATGCCACCAGCGAACCTGCGCCCGATCCACGCCCTGGACCCACCGGAATATCATGCGCCTTGGCCCACTGGATGAAGTCGGCAACGATCAGGAAGTAGCCCGGAAAGCCCATCCGCGCGATGATATCCAGCTCAACCTGAAGGCGCTCCGAGTAAAGCTTACGCTTGTCCTCATCCGCGCTGATCGCTTCAAGGCGCTTTTCCAGACCTTCCCAGGCCATGGCCCGCAGTGTTTCCTCTTCCGTCGAGCCTTCCCGGACCTTGGGACAGATCGGCAGAAGCGGCTTGCGCGTGCAGGCCGCCACCGCACATTTCTGCGCAATAATCAGCGTGTTGTCACAGGCTTCCGGAAGATCATGAAAGACGGCCCGCATTTCCGCAGGCGTCTTGAACCAGGCTTGCGAAGACACATGCCAGCGGTCTTCTTCCGCAATAGTCCGCCCCTGCGCGATACACAGCAGCGCATCATGCGCCTCATGCATTTCCGGCTTCGGAAAGAAGCATTCATTGGTCGCCACAAGCGGAATATCCATCCGATCCGCCATTGGGATCAGGACACTTTCGACTTCCTGCTCCCCCGCCTCGCCAAGCCGGTTCAGTTCGACCGCGATATTTCCCCGGAAGGCTTCTTCCAGACGGCTCAGAAGCGCCTGCGCTTCAGATTTCTGTTCCTCAAGGATCAGCCTGTTGATCGGTCCGCGATTGCCACCCGTCAGCAGAAACAGCCCTGCCGCATGCTGACACAGAAAGTCGATCGCAACCGAGGGATCGGCAGGATCGCCGTTCAGAAAGCCCTCGGATGACAGGATCTGGAGATTTGCCAGTCCTTCCTCGTTCCGTGCGAGAACCACCAATGGCTCGGACATCGCTCCTGGCTTTGTGCTGCGCGGAGGAAGCGAAATCTGGCAGCCGACTATCGGCTGGACACCGTTGCTGCGACAGTAAAGCGAGAACTCAAGCGCACCGAACAGGTTGCCGCTATCTGTCAGGGCGACGGCCGGCATGCCATTCCTGACTGTCAGATTCACGAGTTCCGGGATCCGGATCGCGCCCTGACTCAGGGAGTACGCGGAATGATTTCTGAGATGAACAAAATCGGCATGAGACATGCCCGCAGTCTATCAGGGACGGACAATGGATGCAGAAGATTTTGATACCCCCTGCTCCACATCATGCCTCAGAACGGAACGAGCTTTCCATTCCGCAGCGTCACGGTTCGGTCCATACGCGAGGCCAATTCGTCATTATGCGTCGCAATCAGCGCCGCCGCGCCCTCTTCCCGCACCACGCGCAAAAGTTCGCCAAACACATGATCGGCCGTGCCGATATCCAGATTGCCGGTTGGTTCGTCAGCAAGAAGCAGCTTGGGCCGATTGGCGAGCGCACGTGCAATCGCCGTCCGCTGCTGCTCGCCACCCGACAGACGTCCTGGTAGCGAATCAAGACGGTGCGAAAGCCCGAACCGGCCCAACAGATCCCTCGCCCGCTCCCGGGCCTTGCGCGATGCCACACCGGCAATGAGCTGAGGGAGCATGACATTCTCACACGCTGTGAACTCGCCCAGCAAATGATGGAACTGGTATACAAATCCGATCTGATCGCGTCGGATTGCCGTCCGGACCGTATCGCTTAGCCCACTGCCCGGACGATCTGCCACAAAGACCGTGCCTTCCGAAGGTGCTTCCAGCAGACCCGCCAGATGCAGAAGCGTGGACTTCCCGGTACCGCTTGGCGCTACGAGGGCAACGATCTCGCCGGCCCGAAGTTCGAACTCCGCACCACTGAGGATCTCCAGCGTTTCCTCGCCGGAGCGGAAACGGCGTGTCAGACCTTCAAGGCGCAGGGAACTCGCCCCGACTGATACTTCACTCATGACGCAGCGCCTCGATCGGATCGGTTCTCGCCGCCCGCCAGGACGGATACAGCGTCGCCAGCAGCGACAGGATCAGCGACATCCCAATCACTTCCCAGACCTGCGACCACACCAGCTTCGCCGGCAGGCGCTCCAGAAAATAGACTTCCGGATTGAACAGATTCGTCCCCGTGAGCGACTGAAGCCACTGGCGGATCCGCTCGATGTTCAGGGCAAACGCAATTCCCAGCACTGAGCCCGCCACAGTCCCCACAATCCCTACGGATGCACCGCACATAAGGAAAATCCGCATGATCGCACCGCGGCTTGCACCAAGCGTTCGCAGCACGGCGATATCCCGTGTCTTGTCCTTGACCATCATGATGAGCGAGGAAATCACGTTGAATGCTGCCACGAGAATAATCAGTGTGAGGATAAGGAACATCACGTTCTGTTCGACCGTCACGGCGCCCAGAAAACCATTGGCGCTCTGCGTCCAGTCCAGCACCCGCAGACGCGGATCTTCGAGACGCGTGGCGATGGCCTTGCGCGTCGGCTGGACGTTGGACGGATCATCCGTCGAAACCTGAATGAGCGAAACGGCAGACGTGCCTAGCATCAGAAACTTCTGCGCTGCGGGCAGAGGCATCAGAACGATGCTGGAATTATAGTCGTTCCAGTTGGCGTCGAAAATGACCGCGACATGATAGGTCTTGACCCTTGGCATCGTTCCGAACGGCGTTGCCTGCCCGTCCGGAGAGAGTAGCGTGATCGGAGACCCGATCGTCAGCCCGGCCCGGTCCGCCATTGTCGTGCCGATCGCCACCGCGTTATCACCGGTAAAATCGTTCAGACTTCCAGCAATGATGCCGCTGCTCAGCGCCTTCCAGTCCCGAAACGACTGCTGGGATACACCCTGCATTTCCGCGCCCGAAGAGAAGCGCCCCGCTTCCACCAGCACAGTCCCCTGAGCCATTGGAATGACGGATTTTACGCCGGGAACCTGGCGGATCGCAGCGACGTCGTTTTCGTAAGCTTCGATGGGGCGCCCGTAGCCGTACACGGTCAAATCACCGTGCAGCCCGAGAATACGTCCCATCAGATCGGCCTTGAAGCCGTTCATCACCGACATGACGATGATGAGCGTCGCCACTCCGAGCGCGATCCCGATCAGGGAGAAAATGGCGATGATCGAGGCGAAACGTTCGCCACGGCGGGCACGGAGATACCGTCCCGCCACCATGCGCTCGAAGCGACCGAACATTAGGCGGCTCCGATTTTGGCCAGAGCATCCTCGACTGACAGTTCGAACCGCTCTCCCGTGGCGCGCTGCTTGAGTTCGACCTTGTCTTCCTTGGCCCCTCGTGGCCCAACGATGATCTGCCAGGGATGTCCCATTAGATCCGCGTCGTTGAACTTCACACCGGCACGGTCTGAGCGGTCATCATACAGCAGGTTTTCGGGATCGGTGCCGTAGATACTCTCACAGATCGCATCGCAGGCTTCATCACCCTGACGCAGGTTCAGGATTGCCGCACGATATGGCGCGACCGATGCGGGCCAGATGATGCCAGCCTCATCATGCGACGCCTCGATGATTGCGCCAACCAGACGCGACACGCCAATACCGTAAGACCCCATCTGCGGATGGAACGACGCCCCATCAGAGCCGATCACTTCAATGCCCATCGATTCCGTGTACTTCGTACCGAAATAGAAGATGTGACCGACTTCGATCCCCCGGCCTTCGCGCTTGCGCTCCTCCGGGACCTTGGCCCATTCGGCCTCGTCGTGCTTCTCATCCGTAGCAGCGTAATGATCGGTCACGGTTGAGAAGAATGTGGCGAGACTCTCATGATCGTCACAATCGACCGGACGGCCCAGCCAGTCCTGCTCTTCGAGTGCGGCATCAAAGAAGACGCCGCTTTCACCCGTCGGGGCAAGAACGAGGAATTCGTGGCTCAGATCGCCGCCGATCGGTCCCGTATCGGCAACCATCGGGACGGCCCGAACACCCAGACGCTGGAAGATACGCAGATAGGACAACATCATCCGACGGTAGCTGGCGACGGCATCTTCGTATGTCACATCGAAGGAATAGGCATCCTTCATCAGGAACTCACGCCCACGCATCACGCCGAAGCGGGGACGCACCTCATCACGGAACTTCCACTGGATGTGATAGAGCGCCTTGGGCAGATCCTTATAGGACTTCACGGACGCTCCGAAGATGTCCGTGATCATTTCCTCGTTCGTCGGCCCGTACAGCAGATCACGGCCATGACGATCCTGAATCCGGAGCATTTCCGGACCATAAGCGTCATAACGCCCAGAGCGGCGCCACAGATCAGCGGACTGAAGCGTCGGCATCAGGACTTCCTGCGCGCCGATGGCATCCTGTTCTTCACGGACGATCTGCTCGATATTGCGCAGAACCCGCAGACCTGCCGGTAGCCAAGCATAGATACCCGAAGAGGTTTGGCGCACAAGGCCAGCCCGCAGCATCAGACGGTGAGACGCGATCTGCGCCTCGGCCGGAACTTCCTTCAGCGTCGGCTGAAAGGCTTTCGTCAAACGCATGGATTACTTCTTTCAGACGCGCAGCAGATGGACATCGACAAGCGGACGCTTCTGAAGCTTGCGCCCCAGAGCACGGCGCAGGGCCGTTTTGGCCGCATCACGGAAGGCCACATCGTCCTGACGCAGTTCGTCCGGGATCTGGTCGATGGAGTCAGCAAATTCCTCCTGGATCCGGATGCTTTCCGGATCATCCGATTCCAACAGACCCGGCGCACTGATCTTCGGCTCACCGATGACATAACCTTCGTCATCGACGGCGAAACTCGCCAGCACGATGCCGTTGAACAGCATCTTGCGACGGGCCGCGAGAACACCGCCCGTCATCGGAAGCAGACGGCCACCATCCAGTGCCAGACGGCCCGTCGGCGCCGTATCGACAACCTTCACCTCACCCGGAGAGAGGTTGAGGATGTCTCCATCTTCCAGCAGGATCGGCTCGGAACCCATTTCATGCGCCAGTGCGGCATGGGCCGTCAGATGACGCCACTCGCCATGGGTCGGAATGCTGTATTTCGGACGGACAACCCGATAGAGCGTACGGATATCTTCGCTGGTTGCATGACCGGACGTATGAACCTTGGCATCCTTATCCGTCAGGACCGTCACACCACGACGCGACAGATTGTCCTGCACGGCCATGACAGCCTGTTCATTGCCCGGGATCATCCGCGAGCTATAGATCACCGTATCGCCTTCGCCGAGAGCGATGTTCGGATGCGTGTCGGACGCAATGCGCGACAGGGCCGAGCGCGGCTCCCCCTGACTGCCCGTAATAATCATCAATAGGCTGTCATCGTCCACGTCCCGCGCGTCCTGCTCGGTCAGGAACGGCGGCAGGTCCTGAAAATAGCCGCATTCGCGCGCAGCTGTCTCAAGATTACGAAGCGAACGCCCGACGATCATGACCACACGCCCGGATGCCTGAGCCGCCTTGGCGATGCTCTCGACGCGGGCCACGTTACTGGCGAAGCAGGTGACGGCAATGCGGCCTTCCAGCCCCATGATCAGATCCGTCAAGCCCTTGCGCACATCCGCTTCGGATTCCGACTTGCCCGGCTTAAGCACATTGGTGCTGTCGCCGACCATAGCCAGGACACCCTCGTCGCCCAGCTTGCCGAACGTTTCGAGATCTGTCACCGGACCGACCAGCGGGTTCTCGTCCAGCTTCCAGTCGCCCGTATGCACGATCAGGCCATGCGGCGTTCGCAGTGCCACGGCCTGCGCCTCGGCAACGGAATGCGTGACGGAGACAAACTGAAGATCGAACGGCCCCACCTCGAAACGTGAAGCCGGACGGATGACGTGGATTTTCACCTGATTATTCAGATGCGCTTCCTGCAACTTACGCCGCAAAACGGCGGCCGCGAATGGCGTGGCATAGACGGGGCAGCGCAGATACGGCCACAGATGCGCCACCGCGCCCAGATGATCTTCATGCGCATGCGTGATCACCAGACCGCACAGGTCCCGCGCACGATCGGCGATGAAGGTCGGATCCGGCATGAGCACTTCGGCTTCAGGCGTATCGTTGCCCGAAAACCCGATGCCGCAGTCAATGGCAAGCCAGGTGTCGTGACCGTTCTTCGTCAGGCAGTAGAGGTTGAAATTCATGCCGATCTCGCCCGTCCCGCCCAAAGGCAGGAAAGACAGACCGTCCTGTTTTTCTGTCATGATTGTTCCTTGCAGATATGATGCATAATCAGAGTGATATTCATTGCCCGATGCCCTGTGAGCGCTCGGGGGAATAGGAAAGCGGCGGCCCCGTATTGCGGTCCGCCAGAAGGCGCAGGCCATCCAGCGTCAGATCGGGCGCCAGCACATCAAAAAGCGGCGTTCCCTCAGAGAACAGTGGGGCCAGACCGCCTGTTGCGATCACAGTCGGCTTTGCGTCCATTTCATCGGAAATTCGGTGGATCAACCCCTCGACGAGACCGACATAGCCCCAGAACAGACCCGAACGCATCGCCACGCTCGTATTGCGGCCAATCGCCGCCGTAGGGCGGCCGATGCTCATGCGCGGCAGGCGCGCGGCTGCACGATGTAGCGCATCGATCGACAGGTTCACACCCGGAGCAATCGCGCCACCACAGAACTGTCCTGCACTGTTTACGACATCAAAGGTCGTCGCGGTCCCGAAATCGACCACGATCAGCGGTGCGCCAAAAAGCTCGCGCCCCGCCAGGCCGTTCAGGCGACGGTCCGCGCCAAGTTCATTGGGATTGTCGACAAGAACGTCGATGCCCCAGTCCAGCCTTGCATTGGCGACCAGCGGCACCACATCCAGCCATTCACGGCAGAACCGGCGCAGTTCGTAAAGCGCGACCGGCACGACCGTCCCGATAATGGCCCGCGTGATGGTTTTTGGATTCACACCCACCCGTTCGAAGAGTGTCAGAAGCCAGGCCGCATATTCATCCGCCGTCCGTGCTTCATTCGTCGAAATACGCCATTGCCCCAGCCACGACTCTCCATCGTGTACAGCAAACACGATGTTGGTGTTTCCAGCATCAATGACGAGAAGCACGTTGCGGTCCGGTCCTTCAGTCCAGCAGGATATCGCCGGTTACAACCGGAATGGTTTCACCGTGGGGCAAGGCAAGCAGCAGGCGTCCCTGCGCATCGAGCCCCGAAAACGAACCTGTAATATAGGTTTCACAACGCTGAACCGCAAGCGGTGTGCCAACCGGGTGAGCCCGCGCCAGCCACGCGGCCCGAACCGGCGCGAACCCTTCTCGCTCCCGGATGGTGGTCCAGCGTTCGATCTGTGCCACCAGTACCTTTCCGAAAACTTCGGCAGACGGTGGATCAGTCGCTTCGGCGAGCGCCGCCAGACGACGACCTGGAATCTCGGGCGACTGCCGCAGATTGGCCCCGATTCCCACGACGACCCAGGGACCTCCCTGCGGACCACCCGTCTCGATCAGTACGCCCGCCATCTTTCGCCCGTCCATCAGAAGATCGTTGGGCCATTTGAGCATGAAGCGGGACGGCCCCGTCACAGCCGGACAGAAATGCGTTGCCGCCTCGAAGAGGGCTATGGCGACAACGAACGGAAGAGCCGCGATGAAAGCAGCCGGGTCAGCCGGACGAAACAGCAGCGAAATGGCAAGATTACCACCCGGATCGGTCCATGTCCGTCCGCGCGTGCCGCGTCCTGATGTCTGGGAAAAAGCCTGAACGGCAAGATGTTCGGGTTCACCGGCTTCGGCTCTGGTTTTGCACAGATCGGAAGTGGACCCGAGCGTTTCATGGTATTCGAAACGCCAGCTCATGGCTGCATGATGTTCTTTATGGTGGGCGATGACGGGATTGAACCGCCGACCCTCTCGGTGTAAACGAGACGCTCTACCGCTGAGCTAATCGCCCTCAGACTGTGTATGCGGTCTATATACACGGTTCCGGATGGCGGTAAAGCCACCCGGAACCGTTTTGGGAGCTTTCTCAGCTCACGGCGTCCTTCAGCCCCTTGCCCGGCTTGAAGCGGACAGAGGTGGATGCCGGAATGTCGATCTCTTCGCCCGTACGCGGGTTGCGGCCCTTGGCGGCCTTACGCGTTGCGGTCACGAAGCTGCCGAAGCCGACGAGACGGACTTCCTGCTTCTTGGCAAGCGTCGCTTCGATCGTGCTGAACACCGCATCGACAACTTCGCTGGCCTTGGCCTTCGGAAGATCGGCAGCGTCTGCAACGGCGGCGATCAGTTCCTGCTTGTTGAGGGGCTTCTCCATGATGTGCCTTTCTGGTGTTAGAGCGCCTGAGCCGGGCTCTGGTGAGTCCCTTCTGGCTCAGGCGCCTTGTTCGATCTGCGGCCGCACTATGAAGCGGATTTTGCCCGCGTCAACTGCTAGAATCGCAGAAGCGTGTCCGTGTCAGTGCGGAAGTGCCTGCGGAGCCGTCTTATCCACCGTTATTTCACCCACCGGGTCGACATTTTCATCCCATTCGATGGCTTCCGGCATACGAGTCAGGGCAATCTTGAGCACCTCATCCACATGGCTTACGGGAATGATCTTGAGAGCGTGGCGGACATTGTCCGGCACCTCCGCGAGATCCTTCTCGTTGTCCTTGGGGATCAGGACCGTCTTGATACCGGCCCGCAGAGCCGCCAGCAGCTTCTCCTTGAGCCCCCCGATCTCCAGAACGCGACCACGCAGGGTAATCTCGCCCGTCATGGCCACATCCTTGCGGATGGGAATCTGGGTCATGATGCTGACCAGAGAGGTTGCAAGCGCGATACCGGCGGACGGACCATCCTTGGGCGTCGCCCCTTCGGGAAGATGGATATGGATGTCCCGCTTCTCGAACAGCGGCGGACGAATCCCGAAGTCCTGCGCCCGTGAGCGGACATAGGACAGCGCGGCCGAGATGCTCTCCTGCATGACTTCGCCGAGCTTGCCGGTCTGCTTGACCTGCCCCTTGCCCGGAACCATCACGCTCTCGATCGTCAGGATCTCACCACCGACCGTAGTCCAGGCAAGCCCTGTTACCACGCCGATCATGTCCTCCTTCTCGGTCTCGCCATGACGGTAGCGACGGACACCCGCATATTTCTCTAGGTTTTCGGGCGTGATCTCGACATGCTTGACGCCGGTCGTGATGATTTCCTTGACCGTCTTGCGGGCGAGCTTGGCCAGTTCGCGCTCAAGGTTTCGGACGCCGGCCTCACGGGTATAGGAGCGGATCAGTTCGCGGATCGTCTCATCCGTGACTGTCCATTCATCCGGCTTGAGATTATGCGCCTCAGCCTGCTTGCCCAGAAGATGACGGCGCGCGATCTGCACCTTCTCGTTTTCCGTATAGCCGGACAAGTTGATGATCTCCATGCGGTCCAGCAGCGGCTGGGGCATGTTCAGGCTGTTGGCCGTCGTGACGAACATCACATCCGAAAGATCGTAATCCACTTCCAGATAATGATCGGCAAACGTGGCGTTCTGTTCCGGATCCAGCACTTCCAGCAGCGCGGATGACGGATCGCCGCGCCAGTCGGCACCCAGCTTGTCGATTTCGTCGAGCAGGAACAACGGATTGGACGTCCGTGCCTTTTTCATGCCCTGGATGATCTTGCCTGGCATGGAGCCGATATAGGTCCGGCGATGGCCGCGGATCTCGGATTCATCGCGCACACCCCCCAGCGACATGCGGATGTAGTTCCGCCCCGTCGCCTTGGCGATCGAACGCGCCAGAGAGGTCTTGCCCACACCCGGCGGTCCGACGAGGCACAGGATCGGTCCCTTGAGCTTCTGCGAGCGCGTCTGCACCGCCAGATACTCGAGAATCCGCTCCTTGACCTTCTCCAGACCGTAATGCTCGGCTTCGAGAACGTCCTCGGCGTGCTGGAACTCCCGCGTGATCTTGGAACGCTTCTTCCAGGGAATCCCCAGCAGCCAGTCGAGATAGTTGCGCACAACCGTGCTCTCGGCCGACATCGGGCTCATGCCGCGCAGTTTCTTCAGCTCGGCATGGGCCTTTTCCTTGGCCTCACGGCTCAGACGGGTCTTGTTGATCTTCTCTTCAAGCTCGGAGTTCTCGTCCTTGCCATCTTCGCCTTCACCGAGTTCCTTCTGGATCGCCTTGAGCTGCTCGTTCAGGTAGTACTCGCGCTGGGTCTTCTCCATCTGCCGCTTGACGCGGTTGCGGATGCGCTTTTCGACCTGAAGGACACCGATTTCGGTCTCGATATGCGCGAAAACCTGTTCCAGACGACGCGCAGCCGAGGCCGTCTCCAGAATTTCCTGCTTTTCGGAAATCTTGAGATTCAGGTGGCTTGCAATCGTATCCGCGAGCTTGGAAATGCCCTCGATCTGATTGATCGAAACCATGACCTCCGGCGGGATTTTTTTGTTGAGCTTGATATACTGCTCAAACTGCGAAACCGTCGAACGGCTCAGCGCCTCGATCTCACTGCCCGGTGCGGCATCCACGGCTTCTTCCGGGACTTCCTCGATTTCAGCCTCGAAATGCCCGTCTACATCGAACAGACGCGTGATGTGTACACGCCGCGTCCCCTCGACCAGAACCTTCACGGTCCCGTCCGGCAGTTTCAGAAGCTGAAGAATCGTCGAAACCGTACCATAGCGATAGATGTCATCGACGGACGGATCGTCCAGCGAGACATCCTTCTGCGCCACAAGCAGGATCTGCTTGCTCTCGCGCGTTACGGTCTCCAGCGCCTTTACCGACTTCTCGCGCCCGACAAACAACGGCACGATCATGTGCGGGAACACGACAATGTTGCGAAGCGGCAGAACCGCCATCACGTCATGGCGTACGGGCTGCTGTACCACAGGGGCCTCAGCTTCGGGCTCTGACTTGCGCGCCGCGGCACGTGGCTTGCGCGTTACCTTCTTCGGAGCCGCAGCAGCTTTTTCGGAAACGGCCACATCGTCTGTCTTCTTTGGGCGGCGGCGGGTTTTCGGCTTGGTATCGTCAGTCATTCACTTGATCTCCAGAGGGACGATCTTGCGACACCGGCCTGCCATGCAGCGCCGGTATCGCATTTCTTTCATGCGCAAGCGGCATGAATTCGGACAACCTCAGTCAGTTATGTCGAAAGCCGATGGGGCCAGAACAAGAGCCGGAACCATTTTTACGCAGACTGCTCGGCGGGTTCGGACTTGCCCTTCCCGTAGACATAGACTGGCTGGGCTTTGTTTTCCGCAACATCCCGGTTGATGACGACTTCTTCGACGCCTTCAAGTCCGGGAAGGTCGAACATCGTACCAAGCAGGATGCTTTCCAGAATCGAGCGCAGGCCACGAGCACCGGTCTTGCGCTCTATGGCGCGTTTGGCGATCGCTGCCAGAGCATCTTCCGTAAAGGTCAGCTTGACGCCTTCCATCTCGAAAAGGCGGCCATACTGCTTGATCAGCGCATTTTTGGGCTTGCTCAGGATCTGGATCAGTGCGGATTCATCCAGATCGTTCAGCGCAGCGATAACCGGCAGACGACCGATAAATTCGGGGATGAGACCGAACTTCAGCAGGTCTTCCGGCTCCACGCTCTGCAGGATCGCGCCAAGACGACGCTCGTCATCAGACCGCACATCCGCACCAAAGCCAATGCCCGATCCCTTGCCGCGCGCCGAAATGATCTTGTCCAGACCGGCAAAGGCGCCACCGCAGATGAAAAGCATGTTGGTCGTGTCGACCTGCAGGAACTCCTGCTGCGGATGTTTGCGGCCACCCTGCGGCGGCACGGAGGCCACGGTGCCTTCCATGAGCTTCAGCAGGGCCTGCTGCACGCCCTCGCCCGAGACATCACGCGTGATGGACGGGTTGTCGGACTTGCGGGAAATCTTGTCGATCTCGTCGATATAGACGATGCCGCGCTGCGCCCGATCGACATTGTAGTCGGCGGACTGAAGCAGCTTGAGGATGATGTTCTCCACGTCCTCGCCGACATAGCCGGCTTCGGTCAGGGTCGTGGCATCGGCCATCGTGAAGGGAACGTCCAGGATACGTGCCAGCGTCTGGGCGAGAAGGGTCTTGCCCGAACCCGTCGGACCGATCAGCAGAATGTTGGACTTCGCAATCTCGATGTCGCTGCTCTTCGCGGCATGGGCGAGGCGCTTGTAGTGGTTGTGAACCGCCACGGAGAGCGCACGCTTGGCCTCGAACTGACCGATCACGTAATCGTCAAGAACCTTGCAGATTTCCTTGGGGGTCGGAACACCGTCACGGGACTTCACGAGATGGGTCTTGTGCTCTTCACGGATGATATCCATGCAGAGCTCGACGCATTCATCGCATATGAAAACCGTGGGACCAGCAATCAGTTTGCGGACTTCGTGCTGGGATTTCCCACAGAACGAGCAATACAGGGTGTTCTTGGAATCGCCGGATTTGTTGCTCATTGCTGTTCCCTTTCCCTTACGCACGACCTGACCACATTCACGCAGCAGACATGCGAAAGAACTTTAACTTTAGGCCGAGGTCAGAGCCTTCGGCAACCCCGGAGCCCGAATGCCCAAGACACGAAAAGCGGCATATCGGAATGCCGCTTTTCTATTCCGGGAGGAGCATGGAACTCCTCCGGTCGGGAAACGTGTCAGCTCGGGTCGGGCGTGGTCTCATGCGGATTACGTTCAACGACCTTGTCGATCAGGCCGAATTCGCGGGCCTCATTGGCCGAGAGGTAGCTGTCACGTTCGAGCTTCTGCTCGATCTGCTCCAGCGTCTGACCGGTATGTTCGCGATAGATCTCGTTCAGCCGCTGACGGATGATGAGGATTTCGCGGGCCTGGATCTCGATGTCCGAAGCCTGACCCTGCGCACCGCCGGAAGGCTGGTGAACCATCACGCGGGCATTCGGAAGGGCATAACGATGCCCCTTCTCGCCACCTGCCAGAAGCAGGGAGCCCATGGATGCGGCCTGACCGATGCAGACCGTGCTCACGGGGCAGCGAATGTACTGCATGGTGTCATAGATCGCGAGACCGGCGGAAACGACACCACCCGGGCTGTTGATGTAGAACGAGATTTCCTTGGTGGGATTCACGCTCTCCAGATAGAGGAGCTGCGCGCAGATCAGGGACGAAACCTGATCGTAGACGGGTCCGGTCAGGAAGATAATGCGCTCCTGAAGGAGACGCGAAAAGATGTCGAAAGAGCGCTCTCCGCGGGCAGTCTGCTCGACCACCATCGGCACCAGAGAGTTGCTGAACACTTCGAGGGGATCACGATCCCGAATGGTCATGCTGTCTGTTCCTCAATGCCCGATGGGCTTTCTTCTGCACCCTAACATGGACCCGACATGTCGTTCCGTCAAAGGGAGCAGGCAGGAAAAAACGGGCACCCCGAAGAGTGCCCGCTGGTTCCCGCGCCGAAAGATCAGAGTTCGGCGGGCGGGATTTCGGCCAGTTCTTCCGGCGTCACGTCCTTGTCGGTGACGTCGGCCAGCTCGATCAGGTAATCGACGACCTTGTTTTCCAGGATCGGGCCACGGAGCCCTTCAACGGCCTGCGGGTTCTTGGAGAAGAACTCGAAAACCATCTGTTCCTGCCCCGGATAACGACGGGCTTCCTGCTGCATCGCACCAAGGAGTTCCTCGCGGGAAACCTGGATGTCCTGCTTGCGGCCGATTTCAGCCAGCAGCAGACCCAGCTTCACGCGACGCTCTGCGATGCGACGGTAGTCAGCCTTGAGGGTCTCTTCGTCCTTGCCGGCATCTTCCTCATCCAGACGGCCGGCCTTGCGGTCTTCCTCGACGCGGGCCCAGATCTGGTTGAACTCGGCGTCAACCATGCTGGACGGAGCTTCGAAGTCCGTCTTCTCGGACAGGGCATCCAGAAGGTCGCGCTTGATGCGCAGACGCGAGAGCTGCTGGTATTCGCCCTCAGCCTGCTCGGTGATGATCTTGCGGATCTGCTCGAGGTTCTCGAAACCGATCGTCTTGGCAAGTTCGTCATCGATCGCCGGATCAACGGCCTTCTTAAGGGACTTCGCCTTGATGTCGAAGGTCACGGCCTTGCCGGCCAGCTCTTCAGCCTGATAGTCTGCGGGGAACGTCACGTTGATGACACGCTCTTCGCCAGCCTTCATGCCTTCCATCTGCTCGGCAAAGCCGGGGATGAAGCCTTCGCCACCGATTTCGACATTCACGTCGTCAGCCGTGCCGCCATCGAACGGCGTGCCGTCCAGCTTGCCCACGAAGTCAACACAGACGACATCACCCTGAGCGGCCGGACGGTCTTCTTCGATCGTCTCGAACTTGCGGCTGCGACGGGCGACGTCGTTCAGGGCCTTCTCGACGGTCTCTTCGCTGACCTTGGCGCCAAGGCGCGTCAGCTTCAGGCCGGACAGGTCGGGAACTTCGATTTCCGGGAGAACTTCGGTCTCAACCTTGAATTCGAGATCCTTGCCGTCTTCGATGGCGGAAACCACCTCGACCTTCGGCTGCATGGCCGGACGGATCTTCTGCTCTTCGAACAGCTTGGCGGTCGCGTCGTTGACGGCTTCCTCAAGCAGTTCGGCGTTCACGGACTCGCCATAGCGCTGCTTGACGAGAGAGGCCGGCACCTTGCCCGGACGGAACCCCGGAAGCTTGATCGTCCTGGCGACTTCGGCGAGTCGTGTATCGCGGCGGGCCTGCAGGTCGGCAGACGGGACAACGACGGTGAAGGCGCGCTTAAGTCCTTCGTTGAGCGTGGGCGTAACCTGCATGAGCCAGGCGATCCTCTCGGTCGGTAGGTTGGTCAAATCTCTTTCTCGGGAAGCCGGGCTTGGTGCGGGCGGAGGGACTTGAACCCCCACGACTTGCGCCACCAGAACCTAAATCTGGCGTGTCTACCAATTTCACCACGCCCGCGGCGCTCGGCTTCCAGGCTCGTGTCACCGAACCTCGGAAGCGCGGCCTTTAGCGCATGAAACGCGACTTCACAACAGGGAGCCGGTCGCCTTTTTGTCTCCTGCCTCCCGCGCCAGACGCGTGGCGGCCGCCCGTGCCGGCCCCAGAGGCAGATCCAGATCCTCAGCCAGAGGCCAGCCGCCATGAGCTTCTCCGGCCTTGATTCCAGCTTCCCCGTGCAGCCAGACGCCCGCGCAGCAGCCTTCCCAGACGTCCATCCCCGCCGCCAGCAGGGCTGCGATCACACCCGTGAGGGTATCCCCCGAACCCGCCGTCGCCAGGGCGGACGACGCATGCGTATTGATGGCAAGACGACCATCCGGAGCGGCGATGATCGTGTCAGGCCCCTTCATGACCACAACAGCGTTGATGCGCTTTGCAGCCGCCAGCGCGGCATCCAGACGGCTGCCTTCAACGGGCCCGAAGAGTTTGCGGAACTCTCCGATATGGGGCGTGACGGCTGCGACCCCTTTCAGCCGCCCCAGATCCCGCGATCCCCACGCCAGCGCACCGGCATCCGCCAGTACGATCCGGTCAGCCTTGAGAAGCTGCGGAAGGGTCGCAGCAACTTCATCCTCAGTCAGACCGGGACCACATATCCAGACCTTGCGGCGCACATCGTCCAGAAGTTCGGAAAGCGGAGCGTCGTCCACGATCAGACCGGGATCGCCGAGTCGGTAGGCCGGAGCTCCCTCGCCCGCCGAGATCCGCACAAGACCGGCTCCGCTGCGGCGCGCCCCGCGAGCCGAGAGCCGGGTCGCGCCAGGCATTTCAGCCCCACCACACAGACTGACGACACCACGGCGGTATTTATAGTCCCCCTCACCCGAGACCGGCAGGCTCCACAGTCCGGGTTCGTTATGCTTCACCAGCGGCACGATGCCCTCCCATGCCGCATCGGGCATGCCGATATCTGCGCAGATCACCTCGCCGCACAGACCGGCGCCGGGTTGCAGGACATGCCCGGGACGCGGACGGACAAAGGTGACCGTAAGCGCACAGGCCCGGGCCTTGCCAAGGATTTCACCCGACGCTCCGGCCACACCGCTCGGCATGTCGATGGCAACGATCTCCCGGGCGGCCGCAAGAACAGCCGCCACGTCATCCGCAACAGGACGCTTCAGTCCCGAACCGAAAACCGCATCCACGACCAGATCGGCCTTCGCCAGTTCCTCAGCCGTGAACGGCACCATGGGACCGGTCCAGCAGGCAGCCATTTCAGCGGCGGGCGTTCCGGGTTTTGGTGCCGCGAGCGCGGCAACGCGGACAGACCATCCCCAGCGCGCGAGATTGCGGGCCACGACATAACCGTCCCCACCGTTGTTTCCCGGCCCACAGGCAACCGTGACACGACGCGGCGAAAAACGGTTACGGATGACCCGCGCCACGGCCCATCCGGCATTTTCCATCAGGCGCGTGGATGGGAGGAGGGCTGCGGCCGCACGATCCATGCGGTCGCTCTCCTCGGGAAGCAGCAGCGTGAAAGGATCGCGGAACGTAGAACAGGATATTTCAGGGCTGGACATCTCGGGCGTTCTCCTGCTGGGCTCATGACGGCAAGCATGACCGGCTGTTGCGTTGCCTCTTTCGGACTTCCTCAATTCCGCCTTCCCCGATCTCTCTTCCCTCTGGCGCGGATGGGGGCGAGTCAGGTATTCAGGGAATTGCTTTGGGAATGTTCTTCCCCCTTTTTTCCATTTTCAACCATGACGAGGATCAATGACAGGGTCGATCATCTGGAGCCTCGTGCTCGCAATCCATCTGCTGTGCATGACCTACTGGGTCGGCGGCTCGATCTATTCGACGCTCGTTGTCCGCTCCACGGTCGGGCTACTGGATCCGGGACCACGCAACTCCGTTCTGTTGCAGGGATACACGCGCTTTTTCCGGGGTCTGTACCAGGTGGTGCCGTTCTCGCTGCTGAGCGGCTGGGGGCTGGTTTTCCATGAAGGCGGATTTGCCGCCGTACCCTGGCCCGTCAATGCGATGCAGCTTCTGGGCCTCGCCATGGCGGTCATTTTCATCCTGACCGTCCAGGGCCCTTTCCGCCGGGCCCGTCGCGCCATGCGCCCCCAACCCGACCTGTTCGATACCCTGCGCAGCCGCACGGCCATGATGGCAGGGCTTGGCGTGCTGACCATTCTTGTCGCCTCAATGGCACGCGGCATCTGAAATCGTATGCGATACGTCTGTTTTATGGCCGTATCGCTTGCCATTTCCATCATTTGCCGATAACGCACCAGTTATAGCTGCGGGCAATTGCCCCGCCCTCAACTCCGGCCCTCATCCATTCGGGTGCGCGCCGTCAACGAGAGTCTCGAGAGTCATTTGAGCGCGAAAACGACCTCCGGTCCTTCCATGCCCCGTACGCCTGCCACGTCCAGGCGCGGACGCCCCCCGGCTTCGCGTGCTGCCGCAGCCGCAACTTCCCCGACGGTTGCCGATAAAGGCGAAACGTCTCCGGTAACAGAAACTCCTGCTGCCAAGGTACCGCGTACGCGCCTCACGAAGGCTGCGGCTCTGGCGACGGAAAAGACAGCAGAAGTGAAAGCTCCCGCACGCCGGCCACGCAAGGCGGCCACACCTGCAGCCGAATCCGCGACTGAAAGCGAAGCCCCCGCGCCGAAAACGACAGGACGCCGGAAGAAGGCTGTTACAGAACCGGAAGCCGTGACCGAACCTGCCGAGGCGGCTGCCGCCACGCCTGCCCCGCGTCGTCGTCGCTCCACAAAAGCAGCCGAAACCGTGACGGAAACGGTCGAATCAGCTCCCAGACGCCGTGGCCGTCCGCGCAAGACGCCGGTTGTGGAACAGCCCGCCGCTGAAGCCGTAACGAAAGAAACAGCGGAAGCTCCTGCCGCGCCACGTCGTCGTGGCCGTCCCCGCAAGGTGGATGTCGCAGCCGCAGAGGCCCCGGTAGAAGCACCCGTCGAAAAGAAGGCGCGTCCGTCCCGTCGCAAGGCCTCCGCCCCTGTCGTGGAAGCTCCGGAACCCGCTGCCGAAGAAACCCCTGCCGTTCAGGCCGAGCCCACGAAGAGTGAAAAACCTGCGCGTCGTCGCCGCACCAAAGCAGCCGCTGTAACGCCCGCCGTCGTTGAGGACCCCGTTGAATCGCCGGCAGTCGCTGAGACTGTCGTGATTGCCAAAGACGTTTTCGACAGGCCGCGCTTTGCCGATCTGGGACTGGGCGAACCGATCATGCGGGCCATCGAGGAGCTGGGTTACGAACACCCCACTCCCATTCAGGCCCAGGCCATTCCCGAAGTCCTGAAGGGCCATGATGTTCTGGGTGTCGCCCAGACCGGGACCGGCAAGACGGCCTCTTTCACGCTGCCGATGCTCCAGAAGCTGGCTGGCTCACGTGCCCGGGCCCGGATGCCGCGCTCGCTGATTCTGGAACCCACGCGTGAACTGGCATTGCAGGTTGCCGAGAACTTCAAGCTCTATGGCAAGTATCTGCGTCTGACCCATGCGCTTCTGATCGGTGGGGAGAGCATGGCCGAACAGCGCGACGTGCTGAACCGCGGCGTGGATGTTCTGATCGCGACTCCGGGTCGTCTGCTCGATCTGTTCGGACGTGGTGGCCTGCTGCTCACGCAGACCAGCACGCTCGTGATTGACGAAGCCGACCGCATGCTGGACATGGGTTTCATCCCCGATATCGAAAAAATCGTGGCACTGCTGCCCGCCCATCGCCAGACCCTGTTCTTCTCCGCCACGATGGCGCCGGAAATCCGCCGTCTGGCCGATGCTTTTCTCCGACACCCGGTGGAAATCACGGTGTCGCGTCAGTCTTCCGTGGCCACGACGATCGAGGAAGCCCTGGTCATCGTGCCGGAGGACGAGAAGCGTCGCACGCTCAAGAAGCTGCTGCGCCGTGAGAACGTCCAGAGCGCAATCGTGTTCTGCAATCGCAAGCGCGATGTGGACATGATCCAGCAGTATCTGACCAAGCATGGCATCGAAGCCGGCCATCTTCACGGAGATCTGGCCCAGTCCCTGCGCTTCTCGACGCTGGAGCGTTTCCGCTCCGGGGATCTGAAGTTTCTGGTCTGTTCGGATGTGGCAGCGCGCGGAATCGACATTGGCGGCCTGTCGCATGTCTTCAACTATGATCTGCCGTTCAACGCGGAAGATTATGTGCATCGCATCGGACGGACCGGTCGTGCGGGTAACGAAGGCCACGCCTTCAGTCTGGCGTCCCCACGCGATCGCAGACTGCTGGAAGCCATCGAGACACTGACAGGCAAGGTGATTGCCCGTCCGGATCTTGAGGGCATCACGACCGTTGACTGGGCATCGGAAGACGGTGAACGCCGGCCTGCCGAGACAGCACCTTCTGCTCCGCAGGATGGAACGGAAGAAGGAGACCCGCGCACGCGCAAGCGTCGCCGTGGCGGTCGCAAACGCAATCGTGGTGATCGCGAAGATAGCGAAACCATTCAGCAGACGCCTTCTGCCGCCACGGCTTCTCTCGCAGTGATCGAGGTGCCGGTCAGCCATCGGTCAGTTGAACTGGCCCCCGCTTTCGAGAACGATGGGCCGAAAATGGGCTTTGGGGGCGATACGCCGGCTTTCATGCTGGTTCCACGCCGTAAGAAAGTCGCAGTTTCCAACAGTCCCGATCCTGCCGCTCCTGTTCAGCATGATGGGCGCCATTACGGTAATGAATGAGACCTTGACCGGAGTTGCAGAACTCCGGATTGAAGGACTGGGTGCGGCAGGCGACGGCGTTGCGCATGTTGATGGTCAGAGCGTTTTTATTCCGGGTGCACTGCCCGGTGAAGACGTTCGGGCCCGCCTTGTTCCCGGCCATCCTGAACTGATCGAAATCGTTCATCCTTCCCTCGAGCGTGTGACGCCTCCGTGCAGCCTGTTTGGTGAGTGCGGAGGCTGTGCATTACAGCATCTTTCCCTTCCGGCTCTGCTGGACTGGAAAGCGCAGCGCGTCGTGCGCGCCCTGACGGCGGCAGGATTTACGGATCTTCCTCCGGCTACGCTGTATCAGACGAAGCCGCTGACGCGGCGACGCATGGACTTTGCGGTCCAGCGCGTACCGGGCGGTGTGGTGATCGGACTGCATCGCCGGAATGGTGATCCGGTGGACATGACGGAATGTCATGTCCTGCATCCCGATCTTTTTGCACTTCTGCAGCCTCTGCGTGAGGTTCTGGGAAGTCTGGGCGCACTGACGGGCCGCGGAAGCCTGATGGTCAACCTGCTCGATAGTGGACCGGACCTCACGCTTCAGACCCCTGCTCCACTAACGAGTGCCGACCACATCAAGCTGGCGGCCTTTGCCCGCGAGCATGATCTGTCGCGGATTTCCTGGCAGGATCCGAAAGATCTGGGCATTGAAACAGTGGCCCAGTCCGGAGCCGTCCGGGAAGATTTTGGTGGAGTGATCGTCTCCCCGCCCCCGTCCGCCTTTCTTCAGGCGACCGCTGATGCCGAGAAGGCCATTGTCACCGCTGTTGTGGACGGATTGCCGTCACTCAACAAAAAAGACGTAACGGTCGAACTGTTTGCGGGATGTGGCACCCTGACCTTTCCGATGTCCGAAAAAGGCCGGGTCATGGCCTATGAAGGCAATCTGGCGGCCGCAAACTGCCTGAAGGCCGCCTCCGGCGGACGCCGCGTGGATGGGTTTCATCGGGACCTGGGGCGTCAGCCGCTTCTGCCGCATGATCTGAAATCGACGCGGGCCGTGGTTCTGGACCCGCCCTATGCCGGCGCAGGCGCGCAGACCATGCCTCTGGCGAAATCGGCCGTGCCAGATATCGTTTATGTGAGCTGTAATCCGGCCGCGCTTGAAAAAGACGGCAAGGCTCTGTGGAATGCAGGTTTCTCGGTCATCGGCCTGACGATCGTGGACCAGTTTCTGTGGTCCACGGAAGTCGAGGCCGTGGTCGTGCTGTCACGGGACGTGAAGCGGATCAGACGTGAAAACTCTCGCCGCAGCCGCAGCGACCTTTCTCGTTCGGATTCCTGAACGTAAAACCGGATTCGAGGTCCTTGACCTCGTAATCCATGACAGTACCGGTCAGGAACAGGGTCGCCTTGCGATCCACCAGCAGGGTCACGCCCTGATCCTCGACCCACTCATCAGACGGCTCCGGAGCCGTCACGAAGTTCATTTCGTAAGACAGTCCCGAGCACCCGCGCGTTCCCACGCTGATACGCAGGAGCTGGCCCTGATGGGAGCCTGCGTAAAGAGCTTTCAGGCGCCTGGCCGCCTGATCGGACAGGGTCATGAGAGCAGGCAGCGGGCGGCGCGTCGCGACGTCGGACATGAAAGTTTTTTCCGGATCAGAACATGTTGAGGGCAAGACGGGCATCGTCGCTCATGCGGCTCATATCCCAGGGCGGATCCCAGACGATTTCCACCGTGGCCTGGGTGACACCCGGAACATGGGAGACAGCATCACGCACCATCTCCGGCAGTTCCTGCGCACTGGGACAGTTGGGCGCCGTCAGCGTCATCTCGATATGCACACGGCCGTCATCATGCAGATCGATCGCGTAGATCAGGCCGAGTTCATAGATATTGACCGGAATCTCCGGGTCATACACCGTCGCGATCGCCGCGATCACCGCTTCCTGATCGGGCGCTGTTCCCGTCACAGGAACGGTGGCTGTGTCTTCACTGGTTGTGATATCGGTCATGGCTTCACTCATGTGAGCATCATCCGGGCCCGTTCAAGGCCTTGGATCAGCGCATCGATCTCTTCAGTAGTGGTGTAGATACCAAAACTGGCACGCGCGGTGGCATGAACGCCAAGACGACGCACCAGAGGTTCGGCACAATGCTGCCCGGCACGGATGGCGATTCCAAGCTGATCCAGCAGTGTTGCCAGATCATGCGGGTGCGCACCGTCCATGACGAAGGAGATCACGCCCCCGCGCTCTTCCGGTTCGCCCAGAATGCGCAGACTGTTGATCCCGCGCATCTTTTCCAGTGCATAAGCGGTCAGCTCGGCTTCATGGCGTGAAATGACGTCATAGCCGATCTCTTCCACAAAGCGGACAGCCGCCCCAAGGCCGATCGTCTCCAGAATGGCGGGCGTACCGGCCTCGAACTTGTGCGGAACATGCGCCCAGGTAGCACGCTCGAAAGACACGTTCTTGATCATGTCCCCGCCCCCCATGAAAGGCGGCATGATGTCCAGCAGCTCCATCTTTCCCCAGAGCGCCCCGATCCCCGTAGGGCCATAGAGCTTGTGACCGGTGAAGGTGAAGAAATCCGCTCCGAGGGCCTGCACATCGATCTTGCGGTGAACCACCGACTGCGAGCCGTCCAGCAGAATGCGCGCGCCGTAAGCGTGGGCGATTTCCGTCAATGTCCTGGCCGGCGTGATGGTTCCAAGCACATTGGACATGTGCGTGACGGCAACAAGCGCCACCCTGCCATCCGAAAGAAGCGCTTCGTAAGCGTCCAGATCGATATCGCCGGCGTCATTGATGGGGGCGACACGCAACTCGATGCCGGCACGGTCCCGCAGCATGAGCCAGGGCACGATATTGGCGTGATGCTCAAGCTCGGAAATCAGGACCGCCTGCCCCGGCTTCAGCATGCTGCCAAAACTATGGGCCACCAAGTTGATAGCCTCGGTGCTGTTACGGGTGAAGACGATTTCCCGATGATCGGGCGCATTCAGAAGACGGGCCACATCATGACGGGCGCGCTCATAGGCTTCCGTCGTGCGCTCGCTCATCCAGTGCAGACCACGATGGATATTGGCATACTGGTGATACGCCGCGTCCCGCATGGCCTCGATCACGACATCCGGTTTCTGGGACGAAGCCGCGCTGTCGAGAAAGACCAGAGGCCGACCATGAACGGTTTCGTTCAGGATCGGGAAATGGGAGCGGATTTCCGACATATCCATCCCGATACGGCGGTCAGCGAGGGTCATGACATCATGCTCCGCAACAGCAGATCACGCAGACCTTCATCGAAAACCAGATCCAGCGCATCGATCAGGAAGGCACGCACAAGCATGTCCCGCGCATCCGCTTCCGCAATACCACGGGAACGCAGATAGAAGAGCTGCTCGTCATCAAGCGCGCCGACAGTGGCGCCGTGGCTGCACTTGACGTCATCGGCGTAGATTTCCAGCTCGGGCTTGCTGTTGATCTGCGCCCGCTCGGACAGCAGCAGCGCCTGGTTCATCTGATAGCCGTCGGTTTTCTGGGCCACGCGATCCACAAGGATCTTGCCCTGGAAAACACCCTGCCCGGCGTCGGACAGAACCGTCTTGACGGTCTGGCGCGAGCTGCCGTCAGGGGCGGCATGATGGATCATGGACGTCAGGTCGTTCAGACGCTGACCGTCAACGATCTGCACACCATTCACATGCGCCATGGCGTGAGGCGCGCCCAGTGTCACGACAGCTTCGTGACGCGCAAGGCTGCTGCCCTGGTTCAGGGTGAAGCTGTCATATTCGCCCTTCTCCGCCACATCGGCCGAGACAATAGCGAGATGCGTACCGGTCAGGCTTTCGCGCTGCACCTTGACGTGACGCAGGGTCGCTCCCTTGCCTACGACGATATCGAAACGCGGATTGGCGATATAACGCCCCTCACCTGCGCTGACATCATACAGTGTCAGAGACGCGCCGTCTTCCAGTACGATGCGGTGCTGAAGATGCGTCGAAACATCCTGCCCATCGGACAGGCTGACGAGCGTCAGAAGACCGGCATCCGTTCCAGCGGGAACACGAATGTCGAGACCTCTTTCACCGAGCGCCGTGTTCAGCGTCGCGGAAAACACTCCCTTAAGCGGAGAGACATTTTCCGAAGCCTGCCGAACGGCTTCCGGAAGAGCCGACAAGGCGTTCAGAAGCTGGCCATTGCCATAGACCACGCGCGCGCCCGTTTCAGGCAGAACCAGGCGGTCCAGCAGCGCAGTGGCGGTTTCGGTCGTCAGGGGCACAGCCTTCTGCCACGCCGTATCTGCGATCGAACGCAGCGGCGTATAACGCCAGGCTTCGACGCGACGCGTCGGCAGTCCCGTTTCGGCCAGAGCCGCACCCTGCCCGGCGGCACGCGCAACGAACGCCTCCAGAGCCGGAGCAGCGTTCTGCGTCACGGTTGGCGCTCCGCTCACGCTGCCGCCTCGAGGAACTGGGTATAACCCTGCTTCTCAAGCGTCTTGGCGATATCGGGACCGCCGCTATGGATGATACGGCCATGCGCCATGACATGCACACGATCCGGCACGATATAGTCGAGCAGACGCTGATGATGCGTGATGACCAGAGCCGAGAAATCCGGGCTACGCAGGGAGTTCACGCCTTCGGCCACGATGCGCAGAGCGTCGATGTCCAGACCGCTATCGGTCTCGTCAAGGATAGCAAAAGACGGCTGGAGCAGGCGCATCTGGAGCACTTCGTTGCGCTTCTTCTCACCACCCGAGAAACCGACATTGACCGCACGCTTGAGCATGTCATCGGACATGGACAGGTGTTTGGTCTCGGCACGGACAGCCTTGAGGAAAGCCACGGCATCCAGCTCGGCTTCACCACGCGCCCGGCGAACGGCGTTCACGGCCGTACGCAGGAAATTCGCGTTGTTCACACCCGGCAGTTCGACCGGCGACTGAAACGCCAGGAACAGGCCAAGCGCGGTACGCTCTTCAGGTTCAAGCGCCAGCAGGTCCTGCCCCTTGAACGTGACGGAACCGCCCGTCACTTCGTAGTCGTCACGACCGGCGAGCACGTAGGACAGCGTGGATTTACCCGAGCCGTTCGGCCCCATGATGGCGTGGACTTCGCCTTTGGGGACTTCGAGATCGAGCCCCTTGAGAATGTCCTTGGGCGTGCCGTCGGCGTCGATGCGGGCCTGAAGACCCTGAATTTTCAGAAAATCGCTCATATTAACCCACACTTCCTTCGAGGCTGATCTGCAGAAGCTTCTGCGCCTCGACCGCGAATTCCATCGGCAGCTCCTTGAGCACCTCGCGGCAGAAACCATTGACGATCAGACCGACTGCATCTTCTTCCGACAGGCCGCGCGAACGGCAGTAGAAGAGCTGGTCTTCGGAGATTTTGGACGTGGTCGCTTCATGCTCCACGCGCGCCGTCATATTGCGGCTTTCGATATAGGGCACCGTATGCGCGCCGCACTGATCGCCGATCAGGAGACTGTCGCACTGCGTGAAGTTGCGTGCGTTGCGCGCTTTCGGCTGCATGCGGACCAGACCGCGATAGGTACTGTCGGAGTGGCCGGCGGAAATGGTCTTGGCAATGATCGTCGAGCGCGTATTCGGCGCCAGATGGATCATCTTCGTGCCGGTATCGGCCTGCTGGTGATTATTGGTCACCGCAACCGAGTAGAACTCGCCAACCGATCCCTCACCGGCGAGCACACAGGACGGATATTTCCACGTAATGGCAGAACCGGTCTCAACCTGCGTCCAGGAAATCTTGGAGCGCGCACCACGGCAGATGCCACGCTTGGTGACGAAATTGTAGATGCCGCCACGGCCTTCATCATCGCCCGGATACCAGTTCTGGACGGTGGAATATTTGATCGAGGCGTCTTCCATCGCGACAAGCTCGACCACGGCCGCATGAAGCTGGTTTTCGTCACGCTGTGGCGCCGTGCAGCCTTCCAGATAGGAGACGGTGGCGCGATCTTCCGCGATGATAAGCGTACGCTCGAACTGCCCCGTATTGCGCGCATTGATGCGGAAATAGGTGGACAGTTCCATCGGGCAGCGCACACCCTCTGGAATGTAGACGAAAGAGCCATCCGTGAAGACGGCGGAGTTCAGGGCCGCAAAGAAGTTATCCGCCACCGGAACCACCGTGCCCAGATATTTCTGGACCAGTTCGGGATGCTCACGGATAGCATCGGAGATCGGGCAGAAGATCACCCCGGCTTCGGCAAGCGTCTTGCGGAAGGTCGTCGCGACGGAGACGCTGTCAAAGACAGCATCCACGGCAACGGGAAGACGCTCTTCTGCGCCTTCGACACCTGCAAGCAAAGCCTGCTCATGCAGGGGAATACCCAGCTTGGCGTAAGTTTTGAGCAGCTCGGGATCGACTTCGTCGAGGCTCCTGGGGCCGGGTTTCTTCTTGGGCTGCGCGAAATAATGCGCGTCCTGGTAGTCGATCGGCGGATGGTGGATATGGGCCCAGGTCGGCTCTTCCATTTCCAGCCACGCGCGAAAAGCCTTCAGGCGCCAGTCCAGCATCCACTGCGGCTCACCCTTGCGCTCGGAGATCAGGCGCACCGTCTCCTCGTTGAGGCCCTTGGGCGCGATATCCATCTCGATATCGGTTTCGAAACCCCATTCGTAGCTGGATTTCGCGAGCTTTTCGACTGTCTCGCGGGTTTCCGTCACGGCTGGCATGGTGTGTTGTCCTTAACTGACCGCGTCGGTCACGGAAGAAGTCTCCGCTCCGGCGGGGGCGACAGGTGCAGACGCGGGGCTGCGCCGTGGCAGGCGCTCCGCGTGACGGCCCATATCTGCCAGTGTGATGCTGTTGAGCGTTTTGAGGATGGCGTCATTTACGACATCCCACTGTCCGGACAGGCCGCACAGCGAACTGTGCTCGCACTCGCGTCCGTCACAGCAGGCCGTGATGGCGATCGGACCATCCACAGCCGCAATAACGGTTGCGACCGTCACGGTTTCAAGTTCGCTGGAAAGACGGTATCCGCCCCGGGCGCCACGATGGGACAGGACCAGACCACTGGATGCCAGGCCCTTGAGAAGCTTGGCGACGGTCGGTTCGGGAACGCCGGTTTCCACTGCAAGGGCTGCTGCCGTTGCCAGTCCTTCATGACGACCGAGATGGACCAGAAGGACAGTGGCGTAATCGGCCAATTTTGACAGCCTTAGCATGCTTGCACACTCACATCTTGTTCTAATTCAAGACTTGCTAAGTCCTGATTTGTTCCAAATGGCCCAAACTCGGGCAAAGGTCAAGGCTTCTGTAGCCGCCTATGTCCGGACATGGAATGTCACACACCAAAAAACAGTCGGGAAACGCCGTCGAGCGCTGCTCCGGCAAGAAAACCAACGACGGTGCCATTGATGCGGATATAGGCCAGATCACGACCAACCCGCGACTCCAGTCTGGCTGCCAGATCATTTCCGTCCCAGCCCGCCATGACAGCCGCGATGAATCCTGAAAGCTTCTCACGCAGGCCGGGCAGGATCCGCTGGACCGTACTCTCAACGGCCTGATTGACCTTCAGGCGCAGGGCCTCGTTGGAACGCAGGGCACTGGCGAGCTGGACAATGGCCGCGTCGACGACGGTGGCGCTCCAGCCGTCCTCGCGTCCGCTGTCTTCCTCGACCATGCGGCGCAGACGTTCCCACAGTTCCGAACTCCATCCCTTGAGGCTGGTATGCGTCAGAACGGATGTGATGGTATCCGCCATGTCCTTGCGCCGGGCAGGATCGTTTTCAATGCGATCGATTTCACCCCGGACCCAGGTGGTGAACCCGTGCCGCAGTTCCGAATCCATCGGATCGATCCGCTCAAACTCGGCATGAAGCGCCATGAGGACACGACTGGCGACAGACCCTCCAATAGCCCAGCCCAGAAAACGTCCCCCCTGCTCCCGCACGCGTTCTTCCACGAAATGACGCAGATCGGACTCACGGGAGGTCACGGTCGTCTTGATGCGCTCCAGCAGGAAAGACAACACTTCCTGATGCATCTCGCTGTCCACCATGGCCCGCATGCCCCGCGAAACGAGGGGAGCCATTTCCTCACCATTCAGCAGAACCGGAAGCGCGCGCGAAATAGCGGCCTTGGCGCGCCCGTCTTCCATCCGGTCGAACATCAGCGGAATGGCGGAACGCATGCTGGTCACGAGCGTCTGGCGGTTCGCCGGGTCGCTCAGCATGTCGGCAATCAGGCCGGAGAGGTCGATTTTCGACAGGGCGCGGCGGACATCGTCCTCAGTGAAGAACTGGCCGGAAATGAAGCGTCCCAGCGCCTGGCCGAGACGTTCTTTCTGCCGCGGCAGAATGGCCGTATGGGGAATGGGCAGCCCCAGCGGATGACGGAACAGGGCCGTAACCGCGAACCAGTCGGCAAGACCACCAACAACGCCTGCCCGCGAGCCTGCACGCAGCAGACTGAAGGCAAGACTGCCGTCCCCGATATGACGGGCGGCCGCAAGTGTCGTTCCCGCGGCGAGAACACCCATGCCGACGAGCAGGCCGCCGGCCATGAACCTGGGCGAGAAACCTGTGGGGCTGGATTTCCGGGAAACGGGTGGGGTCGTATCCGCGTGCATGAGCGCACCGATAGCATCATCCTGCCGTGCTGTCGCGTCCAGAGCAAGGTTGCGCTTGATGACAGGGCATGAAAAGTATTGCGCCCCGTCTTCGTCCCATTTTTTCCGCAGAAGCGAGACTGCTCCCGATGTCTGACTGCGCCTCCCGGCTCGATCCGTCCCTCCATGACCGTATTGACGTAATGACGTCCCGGCTTCTCCATGAGCGCGATGGCCTCGCAGACCTGATTGCATCCATTGGACAGGGCCTGTCGGACGACGACCGGAGCGACAGCAGGACGCAGCTGGACGAAATCGAGAATGTCGTCCGCGCCCTGCGTGACGAGCATTTCGTGGAACGGGCCGCACATCTGCGATCCTATGTCGGGCTTGATACCGCCGCCCCACAGGGCCGTCTCGAAGCCGTGGCGAAGCGCCTTGTCGATCAGGCCCCGGATGCCGTGTCCCTGACGGTACCACAGATCGCCGCCGTCTTTACCGCCCATCCGACCTTCGCACTGGCGGACGGCGTCTATGAAATCCTGACGCAGCGTGCGGAAAATCCGGAACTGCCGGTGCCCTGCCTGAAGACGCATCGCCGCCCGGCCCCCCCGACACTGGCGCAGGAACAGGCGCTGGCTCTGGCCGCCATCCTGCGGGGACGCGATGCTCTCGACGATCTGACAGAAGCACTGCTGCAGGAAATGTCCCAGCGCTGGTCCGGCGAAGCCGGTCAGGTCGATCCCTCGCCCGTCATCCTTGCAAGCTGGGTCGGGTTCGATACCGATGGACGCAACGACATCGGCTGGTGGGACACGCTGCGGATCCGCCTTGAGCTGAAATCGTCCCAGCTTCATCGCCTCACGGAAGGACTGGAGCGCCTGGGTTTACAGGACAGTGCGCTGGCCATGCGCGCGCGCCGGGCGATCGAGGCGGTCAAGACACAGCACGCCGCCTGCCCGACCGGCAAAGACGCGGCTCCGGAAATCATCAGGGATTTTGCCCAGACACTGATTGCCTGCCGGGACAAGGCACTGCTCGACGCCACCGAGCTTCTGCCGCTGTTCCAGGACGCGGCGGTCGGGCTGGATGATGAAGCAAGACTACACCTGCGGACCATCCGTGCCGGCTTCCTGAACCACGGTCTGGGGATCGCACGGATCCATACAAGGCTGAATGCCGCACAGATCTACAATGTGGCCCGCACCCGGCTTGGCCTGACCGATGATCCCGCCCTGCCCTCGCGTCGGCGCGTTCTGCTGGCCAGGATCGACGAGGCCCTTTCGGACCTGAAACCCCGTGCCGTGGATTTCGGGTCCCTGCTGGTCGAGCCCGCATCAGCCGCGCGGCTGATGATGACGATGGCGCAGATTCTCAAGCACATCGATTCCGGCTCGCCCATCCGTTTCCTCATTGCCGAGACCGAAAGCGGCTATACGCTGCTTGCAACGCTCTGGCTGGCGCGCCTGTTCGGGATCAAGGACCACCAGATCGAGATCTCGCCGCTGTTCGAGACGGAAAGCGCGCTTGAGAACGGCGAGACCATTCTGGAAGAGGCTTTCCGCTCCAACCACTGGCGCGATTACCTGCGGGCGAACGGCCGCCTGTCGCTTCAGTTCGGATATTCCGACTCGGGTCGTTACGTCGGACAGCTTGCAGCCACCAATCTGGTCGAGCGTCTGCGCATGCGGACCCTTTCCCTGCTGGCAGAGCACGGCCTTGAAGACGTGTCCCTGACGCTGTTCGACACGCATGGCGAAAGCATTGGCCGGGGTGCGCATCCGTTCAGCCTGCGCCAGCGTCTGGACTATTTCTCCCCCGCCCGCACGCGCCTTGCCATGCGCGAGGCCGGGATCGGCTGCCGGGTCGAAACCGCATTCCAGGGCGGGGACGGCTACACGCTGTTCGGCACGCAGGCAATTGCGGCCTCCACCATCGCAACGCTGGCGGAACATGTGGCCGATATCCCGCTGGACACGAAAGATCCGGTTTATACGCGGCCTGACTTCGCATCGGATTTCTTTTCCACCATCGCGCTCGACATGGGCGCTCTGGTCGATGATCCGGGCTATGCAGCACTGCTGAGCGCATTCGGTCCGGCCCTGATCGACAAGACGGGCTCCCGTCCCTCCGCGCGTCAGTCGGACGCGGCGACGGTCACGCGCATCACGCATCCGGGACAGCTTCGCGCCATTCCCAACAACGCCATTCTCCAGCAGTTGGGCTGGTGGGCGAATGTGCTGCATGGCCTTGGCAACGCGGCGCAGCGTCATCCCGAAACATTCGAGCAGTTCGCCACCGAATCTTCGCGTTTCCGCGAAGCCATGGATTTCGCCCGTCAGGCCCTGGCCCACTCGGATCTGGACGTACTGCGGACGACGATCCACCAGCTCGATCCCGGAACCTGGCTGGACCGTGCAGCGAAAGCCCGGAGCGATGAAGAACGTCAGAGCCTGCTGTGCATTTCGCACGGCCTGGAACTGCTGCGCTTCTGGGCCAGTGGTCCCGCCATGTTCCGGCGCATCCAGGCGGATCACATCGCCCTGCGTGCAGCCTGGCCGGATGCGCCCCGCATGGAGGCCCGCGAAAAGCTGCTTCATGCCATCCGTTTCGCTCTCATCGACCGGCTGTGGGCGCTTTCAACGCGCATCCCCTATTTCGGGCCGCGTAACAGCCTGACCCGCGAAGCGATCACGAATCTGATCCTCTGTCTCGATGTACCGCGCGCGCTGCATCTGCTGGAAGATCTGTTCCCCGTTACGGCTCCCAGCGTTGCCAATCTCGACTTCGGAGAACCGGGGGACGCCGCTGAAGCCGCTGGTTTCGCGCGCGAGCATGAGGAAATCTTCGCACCTCTGTCACGCTGCTTTGCACTGCTGCGTGAGATCGGCGTGGCGATCATGCATGCCAACCGGGCTTTCGGCTGAGGAATGATCCGCGACCGCAACTCTTGTCCAGTGCGGCCGCCTGCGGTTAGAAAACTCGCGTCATAATCTCCAACGGAAAGTTCCTCTGCATGCTTTGCAAGGCCCTTCTTCTGGGTACAGCCATGATGGCTGTGCCTGCTCTGGCGGCTGGCCCTGCCACACCGGCGCCCAATGCTGACAGCGTGACGAACGGAACCGTAACGGTCAATGGCGCGACCATCCCCTACCGGGCAGTTGCTGGCACCATTCTGGTCCATGGCGCCGACTACAACGATTCCGGCGATATCCTGGCCAAACGTGGCACCAAGCTCGATGGCGGCAAGGATGACGACAGCAAGAACGCGCCCGTCGCCTCCATGTTCTACACCGCCTATTTCAAGGAAGGTGTCCCCGCCGAAAAGCGCCCGATCACCTTCCTCTATAACGGCGGTCCGGGCTCGGCCTCCGTCTGGGTTCACATGGGTACCTTCGGCCCGCGCCGCGTGAACACGCCGGGTGACACCCATCTGCCGGCCGCTCCGTATGCGCTCATCAACAATCCGCAGTCCCTGCTGGACGTCTCGGACGTCGTCTTCATCGACGCACCGGGCACGGGTTTCTCGCGGATTGCCGGCAAGGATGCTGACAAGAAGTTCCTTGGCGTCGATGGTGACGGTGAAGCCTTCACCCATTTCATCTCGAAGTTCCTGGCCAAATATCACCGCTATAACTCGCCCAAATACCTGTTCGGCGAAAGCTATGGCACGATGCGCTCGGCCGTGGTCATCAATGACCTAGAGCAGGACGAAAACCTCGACTTCAACGGCGTGATCCTGCTGTCGCAGATCCTGAACTACGACAACAGCGATGACAGTCCGCAGTTCAATGCCGGCATGGATGATCCGTATGTGCTGGCGCTGCCCACCTACGCCGCGACGGCCTGGTATCATCACTGCCTGCCGGCCGAACATCCGGACCTGAAGGCTTTCCTGCATGAGGTCGAGCATTTCGCAATGACCGACTACACGCTGGCCCTGCGTCAGGGTGCGGATCTGCCGGAAGACCAGCGTCAGGCGATTGCGGCAAAGCTGCATGACTACACGGGCCTGCCGGTCGATTACATTCTGCGGGCGGATCTGCGCGTCAATGGCGGTGAATTCGAGCATGAACTACAGGCGAAGACCGGCATGGCGACAGGTCGTCTGGATACCCGCTATTCGAGCCCGACGATTGATCCGATGAGTCAGGAAGTGGATTACGATCCGCAGTCCAGCGCCATCAGCTCGGCCTATGTCACGGTCTTCAACGACTACGTCCGCAACACGCTCAAATACGGCACGGACGAGGATTATCGCCTCTATAACAGTCAGGGCCAGTGGGACAATCACCACCATCAGCCCGGTCACGGCTACCAGCCCAAGGGCGAACCGAACGTCATGACGGATCTGGCCATGGCGATGAAGACCAATCCGAACCTGCATGTCATGCTCAATGCCGGTTATTACGATCTTGCGACACCGTATTTTGAAGGCGTCTACGAGATGAAGCACCTGCCGATCCCGGCAAACCTGCAAAAGAACATCGAGTATGCCCAGTATCCCTCGGGCCATATGGTCTATGTGGATCCGACAATGCTCCAGAAACTGCACGACAACGTCGCGGCCTTCATCCGCCGGACAGACAATCTACACTGATCCCTGAAGGGGCCAGAAACAGCGGCGGAGAGAAAAATTTCCGCCGCTGTTTGATGCGCGGCTTAAGCGCAGGTCCCGAAAAACCCGCCTCGCTCAACAAAAATCAGGCACAAAAAACCCCGCCAGACTGCTCTGGCGGGGTTCGATGTTTCAGCAAGGCTGAGGGAATCAGGCAGACTTCGCAATGATTTCGTCGGCCACGTTGCGCGGCACCGGATCGTAGTGATGGAACTGCATGGTGAAGGATGCACGACCCTTCGTGGCAGAACGCAGGTGCGAGATGTAGCCGAACATTTCCTTCAGCGGCACCTGTGCACGGATCATGACGGTCGAACCAGCGGTTTCCTGGTTCTGGATGATGCCGCGACGACGGTTGAGATCGCCCACGACGTCACCGACGTGATCGTTCGGCGTGGTGATTTCCACGTCCATGATCGGCTCGAGGATCACCGGACCGGCGTTCTTCATGCCTTCACGGAAGCAGGCCTTGGCGGCGATTTCGAAGGCCAGAGCCGACGAGTCAACGTCATGGTACTTACCGTCGAGCAGCGTGAACTTGAAGTCCACGGTCGGGAAGCCGGCGAGAACACCCGTGGTGCTCTGCATGCGGATGCCCTTTTCGACAGCCGGAATGTATTCCTTCGGAACCGTACCGCCGACGACCTTGTTTTCGAAGACGATCTCGTCCGGCTTCTCGGAAGGAGCGAACTCGATCTTGACCTCGGCGAACTGACCCGAACCACCAGACTGCTTCTTGTGGGTGTAGGTCTCGACATGCGGCTTCGTGATCGTCTCACGATAGGCCACCTGCGGTGCACCGATATTGGCATCGACGCCGTATTCACGACGCAGACGGTCAACGATGATGTCCAGGTGAAGCTCGCCCATGCCGGACAGGATGGTCTGACCCGTTTCCTGATCGGTCTTGAGGTGCAGGGACGGATCTTCGGCCGTCAGCTTCTGCAGGGCCAGCGTCATCTTCTCGACAGCGTCCTTGGTCTTCGGCTCGACGGAGATGTCGATGACCGGGACCGGGAACTGCATGCGCTCCAGAACCACCGGATCGGCGGCATCCGCAAGCGTGTCACCCGTGACGGTGTCCTTGAGGCCCACGAATGCGGCGATGTCACCGGCACCGACGGACTTCACTTCCTGACGCTTGTCGGCGTGCATCTGGAACATGCGGCCGACGCGTTCCTTGTGACCCTTCGTCGTATTCAGGATGGTGTCACCGGAGTTCAGGACACCACGATAGACGCGAACGAAGGTCAGCGTGCCGTACTTGTCGGAGATGATCTTGAACGCCAGGCCAGCGAACTTGCCGTCCGGATCAACCGGAACGATCGGCAGGAAGTCCTCGTCGACCTCTTCGCCTTCCGGCGGAGCGATGCGGATGCCTTCGACTTCGTCAGGCGCCGGCAGATAGTCGATGACGGCGTCGAGCAGAGGCTGCACGCCCTTGTTCTTGAAGGCCGTACCGCACATGACGGGACGGAATTCGCCGGAGATCGCACCCTTCTTGATGCACTTTTTCAGGGTTGCGACGTCCACGTCACCCTTCTCGAAGTACTCTTCCATGGCAGCGTCGTCCATGGCGAGCGCCGTGTCGAGCAGCGTCTGGCGGGCTTCGGCAGCCTTTTCCTTCAGATCGTCAGGGATCTCTTCGTAGTGGAACTTGGCGCCGAGTTCGCCGCCTTCCCACACGATGGCGCGCATCTCGACCAGGTCGACCACACCGATGAAGTTTTCTTCGGCGCCGATCGGGAGCTGCAGCGGCACGGCCACGATGTCGAGCTTCTCCTTCAGCGTGCTGAAGGCATAGTAGAAGTCCGCACCGGTACGGTCGAGCTTATTGATGAAGATGATGCGCGGAACGTTGTAACGGTCCGCGAGGCGCCAGTTCGTTTCGGACTGCGGCTGCACGCCGGCCACGCCTTCGATCACGAAGATCGCGCCATCGAGCACGCGAAGCGAACGGTTGACTTCGATGTTGAAGTCGATGTGGCCCGGGGTATCGATGATGTTGATGCGGTGGTCGTTCCACTCACACGTCACGGCTGCCGAGGTGATCGTGATGCCACGCTCACGCTCCTGCGCCATGTAGTCGGTGGTGGTGTTGCCTTCGTGGACCTCACCGATCTTGTGAGAGACACCCGTGTAATACAGGATACGCTCGGTCGTCGTGGTCTTACCGGCATCGATATGCGCGGTAATACCGATGTTGCGAATCTTCGAGAGAGCCGACTTGGCTTCCTGAACGCTTTCGGACACGGAGAACCTCCAAAATACAATGAAAGGTGTTTCAGCCTGGACCGAAACACCTCCGCTGCGGCCCTGTGAAAGGACCGAACCTGATTTATCCCAGTGGCGGCTGAATGACGCAGACCGCCATGGTTTTCAAGAGCAATCTTGTTACCAAACAAAGTCCGGCAAAGATTTCTCAGGCGGTCTGGGCAGCCTTGCGTTCCTGAACGCGCAGGATACGGCGCTTGATGACCTGGGCTTCCGTCGGAAGCTTGCGGTTCGGCGTACCCAGCAGGAACGAATCCAGCCCACCGTTGTGCTCGACCGTGCGGATACCCTTGGTGGACAGGCGCATGCGCACCGAAGCACCGAGAATATCGGAGATCAGCGTGGTCTCCTGCAGGTTCGGGAGAAAACGACGGCGGGACTTGTTATTGGCGTGGCTGACGTTGTTGCCCGTCAGCACGCCCTTGCCCGTGATCTGGCAACGGCGAGACATGGTGGTACTTTCCTCGATGCTGGATGACGCAGGACAGCGAGGTCCGGCGTGTTCCGTAAATAAGGCGCGGCTTATGACGTATGCTTGGGGGCTTCGTCAACCCCCGAGAGCTGCCCAGCGATGTTTTCACCTGCCTGTGCGGCCCACATTGCGGCATAATGACCACCCGCGGACAGCAGTTCCGTATGGCTTCCCTGCTCCACCACGCGCCCCGCGTCAAGCACCACGATAAGATCGGCGTCCTGAACGGTGGATAGACGATGCGCGACAATGACCGTCGTGCGCGCCTGCGACAGGACGGCCAGTTCCTTCTGGATGGCGACTTCGGTGCGGGTATCGAGCGCGCTCGTGGCTTCGTCCAGCAGAAGGATGCGGGGGTCCTTGAGGATGACGCGCGCAATGGCCACGCGCTGCTTCTCCCCGCCCGAAAGCTTGAGCCCACGCTCACCGACAACAGTGTCATACCCATCGGGAAGTTCACGGATGAAGGTATCGATCTGCGCGCTCCGGGCCGCCTTCTCGATCTCGTCACGAGACGCTGACAGATCTCCATAGGCAATATTTTCGCCGATGCTGGAATTGAAGAGCACCGTATCCTGCGGAACCGTACCGATGATGTTCTGGATGTCGGTCGGAGCAATATCGCGCAGGTCATGACCGTCAATGCAGACCGAACCTTCAGTCGGATCATAAGCCCGGGTCAGCAGACGCCCCAGGGTGGATTTGCCTGATCCGGTATGCCCCACAATGGCCAGAGACGTACCTGCGGGAATATTGATGGAAACATCATGCAGGATCTGCCTCGCAGGGCTGTAGCCAAAGGAAACATGCCGGAACGCGACGGACGCCGGCCCCGCTTCCGACAGTTTTCCCGGCAGACGGACCGGCTGGATGGCATGGGTGATCTCGGAGCGGACGGCAAGCAGTTCGAGATAGTTCTCCAGATCAACGCGCGCATTGCGCCAGCCTGCACTGACATAATTCAGAGCACCCACGGACGAATACAGCCCGCTCAGATAACTGCCGATCAACACGAACTGCGCAACCGCCAGCCGGTGCGCCACGATATCATGAGCCGCCATGGCCAGCAGGGTCGTCGTCGTGACCGCAATCAGGATACTGCGGCTGATCTGGGAGAGACTGACATAACGCTGAAGACTGATTTCAGCCCGCCGGAGATCCTTCCGGGCCGCATCGTAACGGGCGATTTCATGCGGTTCATTGGCGAAGCTGCGGACCGTCTCGAAATTCAGGATGCTGTCCACCAACTGGTGCTGGGCCTCGTTACTCGCACGGTTGCGGGCCCGTCTCGCCGTCATTCTCAGACGGGTAAAGACATAAGAGACAGAAGAATACAGCCCGAGCGCCAGCAGAAGCAGCCCGACGTAACGCCAGTCGAAGATCTTCAGAATGACGGCCAGCGTCATGATGAGTTCGATAACGTTAGGCAACACGTTGAACAGCGCCAGGGACAGCAGCGTCCCGACCGCATCCGCCCCTCGATCAAGCGTGCGCGTCAGGGACCCTGTCTGACGGTCCAGATGGAAACGCACGCTCAGATCATGCAGGTGGCGCAGACCAAGGACAGCCACACGGCGCTGAAGATCCGTTTCGACAGGCTTGACCAGAAGCTCCCGCAGCGGGGTCGCCAGTCCCGAAATGATCCGGATGACCGCATACTGGGCGATCAGCCAGACCGGAACAGCCAGCAGGCTCCCGGGACGCGACAGACTGCTGACCATGCGGCTGAAGAGCCAGGGCGTGGCGACGGCCGTGCCACTTTCCACCAGAAGAATGATGAGTGCAAAACCGATACGTGTCGCGTCGGGCCAGAGTTTTTCGGGCCGGATCATGGGCCACAGCATCCGCAGGGAGAGCGCTTCAGATGTCGAATCGGTTTTCTTGAGCATCGGCAGACTATGGGAAGTGCAGGCGATGCTTTGCAAATGCCTGTCTGCATGCGACATATCGGTCTGTGTCTGACAAATCCTTCCCCCCTGCTCTCGAACCCTTTCTCCGGCATATTGCAGCCTGCAACGGTGCAGTCCTGCCAGGTGGCCGCCTTCCGTTTTTCTGCGGAGCAGAACAGATCGGCTGGGTCAGCCCCCCAACCGCACAGACGCTTCAATCACTTGGCCTTCAGAAGGACCAGGGTTTCGGAGTAAACGTCGGCACGGAGCTTCTGCCGCTCTCCCGGACCCTGTGCGACATGGGGCTCTACGCGTCCCATGAGGAAGCCTTCGATGTCCGTAATGACAGCGGCGTCGTTCTGGGACAGGTGGATCGCGGCGCCATACCGGTGCTGGGGCTGGCAGCCGAAGGCGTGCATCTGAACGGACTGGTCGAACGTGAGGACGGACTTTGCCTTTGGGTAGCCCGTCGCAGCATGAGCAAGCGTCTGGATCCGGGAAAGCTGGACCATCTGGTCGCAGGCGGCATGAGCGCAGGTCTCGATCCACAGACAACGGTCATCAAGGAAGCGCAGGAAGAAGCGGGCATCCCGGCGGAACTGGCGGCAACCGCCCGCGCCGTCAGCCGGATCGAATACGCACTTGAACGCCCCGAAGGGCTGCGACGCGACGTGCTGCACTGCTACGACCTGCTCCTTCCGCAGGATTTCACGCCCATAGCGGAGGATGGCGAGGTGGAGAGCTTTCACCTTCTGCCAATTCAGGAAGTCGTCGCGCTGGTCCGGGACACCGATGCGTTCAAGTTCAACGTCAATCTTGTCCTGATCGACCTGTTCATTCGCCGCGGCCTGTTCGCCCCTGCTGAAGCCGCGATCCTCCGAAACGCCCTGACGGGTCGGACTGCATGAAGAAAACGCTGCTTCTGCTGCCCCTGACAGCCCCGCTGCTCGGCGGATGCATCGTGCCCGTCAGCGTCACACCCAATCTGTGCCGCGAAATCCAGACCCGCGACGGTCTGCAGATCAGACTGATGTTTGGCCTGAGCCGCCCCGATGGCAGCATCATCGATGGCGATGACTGGCAGAATTTCGTGGACAGCGAAATCACGCCACGCTTTCCCGCAGGTTTCACCGTGATTGACGCGCAGGGACAGTGGTATGATGCAGCAGGCCACCGGATCACCCGCGAAGCATCGCGAATCGTCTGGATCGTGGCCCCGTCTTCGGATCGCAACCTGCAGCCTTATCTGAAAGCCATTCGTCAGGCGTATCAGAAACGTTTCAGTCAGCAGGCCGTCGGACTGGCCATCCAGTCCGGCTGCTCTTCATTCGAAAACGTGCCCGTGGAATAGTTCCATGATGCGGAACAGTGTTACTCAGGTTCCTGCATCTTTCTTCATCCGGACTTCTCTCGTCGGAGCAGGTCTCTCTGCACAGGACGACAGTTCAGACATATTTTCATTCCGGAATTCTCATGACCGATTTTTCTCCGCCCCCTTCTCCCGACACCATCACGGTCGAGGCCTCCGCCTCAACCGGAACGATCCAGCGGCGTGCACGGGGCTTTCTGGCGCTCTTCTTCGTGGCGATCGGCCTTTACACACTCAAGGGCTTCCTGCCCGCGCTGCTGTGGGGCTGCGTGTTCGCCATTTCGATCTGGCCCCTCTACCGCAGGGCCGAGCTGCGCTTGGGCCGCAGCGACTGGCTGCCGATGGTCTTTACACTGGCGGTGGCTCTGATCTTCCTGGTGCCGGTCTCGCTGGTGGGGGTGAAGGTCGCGGATGAAGCGCGGAGTGCGCTGGAATGGATTGATGACGTGCGGAACAACGGCATCCCGATGCCGGAATGGGTCCCGCACCTGCCGTTCCTGTCTGCCCAGGCCACAAACTGGTGGCAGAACCACATGACGAGCCCGCAGCGCCTGTCCCATCTGCTTCATTCGGTGGATGTGGGACATGGCATGCAGATGACCAAACAGGTCGGATCGCAGCTTGCACGCCGCGGCACGCTGTTCGCCTTCTCGCTCCTGACGCTGTTCTTCCTGCTCAAGGATGGAGACAGCGTGATCCGCAAATGCCTGCTCGGATCGCAGCGCCTGTTCGGCGAACAGGGTGAAAGCCTGGCCAAGCAGATGATCTCGTCCGTGCACGGCACGCTGGCAGGGCTTGTTCTGGTGGGTCTGGGCGAAGGGGCGATCATGGGCATCGTCTACATGGCAACGGGCGCGCCCCAGCCCCTGCTATTTGCGATGGTGACGGCCGTGGCGGCAATGATCCCGTTCCTGGCCTGGCCGACCGTCGGACTGGTGGCCCTGCTTCTGCTGGCAAAGAGCAGCATGATCGGTGCGATCGTCGTCTCGGCCATCGGCTCGGTCGTGATCTTCATCGCAGACCACTTCATCCGCCCCGCCCTGATTGGCGGCAGCACGAAAATGCCGTTCCTGTGGGTTCTGCTTGGAATTCTGGGAGGGGCCGAGACCTGGGGTCTGCTGGGCCTGTTCCTTGGACCGGCCATCATGGCCGCGCTGCATCTGCTGTGGACACTCTGGACGGAAGTCAATCCGCGCAAAGGCGTCTATGCAGAAGACAAAGGATCTTAAGAAAGGGAAATTACCGCAGGACTGGTCGGGCAGGCGGGATTCGAACCCACGACCCCCAGTCCCCCAGACTGGTGCGCTACCAGGCTGCGCTACTGCCCGTCGTCCTGCGGTGGCGGTGGTTTAGCAGTGTCCCGCCGTCACCGCAATGGGGCATTGTGACTAGACGGGCAGAAGATTTCGCAAATTGCGAAGCTCTTCGAGAATTTCGCGCAGTTCCGAACGCAGCAGGCTGTTTTCAGCCTCGGTCTTTTCCAGCGTATTGAAAAGAAGTTCGTTTTCGTCACGCAGGGTCACGAGCAGAGCAGAATCGGGCGCTTCGGCTTCGGCTTCGGCTTCGGCTTCGGCTTCGGCTTCGGCTTCGGCTTCGGCTTCGGGGCTCTCATTTTCCGCCGTGCTGTCAACCGTTTCCGTCACGATGACCTCATGGGCCGCGGCAGGAACTTCCGGAAAAACAATGTCGTCAACGCTAGCTTCTGTCGGCGTCACCGGAGTGTCTTCATTCTCGACAGGCTCGGCCACCGGCGTTGCGTTCACAACAGGCGCAGGACTTTCTTCAGTCGCCTCAACCGTGGCGACCGGAACATGAACCGCTTCCTCAGATGCTGCCGAAACCTCCTGCACCGTTGCAGGCACAGCCTCCGGAACAGCCTTCTGGGCCGCACGCGCCTTCTCGGCACGGCGCTCTCTCAGAACCCGCAGAACCCCCTGCCCCTTATAGCCCTGCACATAAAGCAGATCCGAAATCAGCCGTAGCGTCTCGATATGTTCGGGACTGTAATAGCGACGACCACTTTCCCCGCGAAAAGGTTTTACGCCCGGATAAATGGTTTCCCAGGACCGCAGACGGTGCTGGGGAATGTGCAGTTCTTCGGCGACTTCGCTGATGGTGCGGTACGCCTCGGGCGCCTTCCTGACCTTTTCCGGAGCGGAAGCAAGGTCATCGTTCGGCGAAACCACGACGGCCTGGGATATGGAATTATCTGTCATGGGAGGAAGCCTCGGCCGCAGCGCCATTGTCGGAACCGTTCATACGGTCCCTCAGCAGTTGGGAAGGTCTGAACACCAGCACGGCCCGCGGCAGGATGGGAACTTCCACACCTGTTTTGGGATTGCGGCCGATACGCTCGCCCTTCTGGCGGACAGAGAATGTTCCGAAGCCGCTCAGTTTCACGGACTCGCCTGCTTCAAGGCGGTCTGAAATCACACCCAGCAGGCTTTCAAGAATCATGGAGGAGTCATGCCGGGAAAGACCGACACGACTATAGAGATGCTCGACAAGATTCGCGCGCGTGACTGTGCTCATGTCACTTGCGTATCATGACGTTCAGAACAGTCAAAGGAATCAATCATTAACCTGCCCTTTGTCAGGGCACAGGTTCACATCCTGATAAGGGCGGACCCCCAGGTCAGACCACCACCCAGCGCTTCCATCAGCACCAGATCGCCCTTCCTGACCCGTCCATCGCGCACGGCTTCGTTCAGAGCCAGCGGAATCGATGCCGCGGACGTATTGGCATGACGGTCCACGGTCACCACGACCCGGTCCGCCGAAAGCGCCAGCTTCTTGGCCATCCCGTCAATGATGCGCAGATTCGCCTGATGGGGGACCATCCACTGGATGTCCTGTCCGGTCAGACCATTGGCCTCGAGAGCCTCATCCACGGCCTGCGAAAGCTTGACGACGGCATGACGGAAAACCTCTCGCCCCTGCATCCGCAGATGCTGCGATGTGGACGGGCAGCCCACCGCACCATCCACATACAGGAGATCGCCTGTCCGGCCATCCGAGTGCAGATGCGTGGACAGAACGCCCTCGCCTTCCCCGGCGCCCGTTTCCAGTAGAACCGCACCCGCACCATCGCCAAACAGGACGCAGGTGGAGCGGTCTGTCCAGTCGAGCAGGCGCGAGAAGACCTCGCTGCCGATCACCAGCACTTTTCTGGCCTGACCGGACCGCATCAGGGCCGTTGCCGTCGCAAGGGCATAGACAAAACCCGAACAGGCCGCGCTGATGTCAAAACCAAACCCCGCAGTCATGCCAAGATGCGCCTGCACCTGCACAGCCACGGCCGGAAAGACCTGGTCCGGCGTCGCCGTGGCGACCAGAACGGCATCGACCTGCGACGCATCCACGCCAGCATATTCCAGCGCCTGACGCGCAGCCTCGGCCGCCATGCTGGACGTCGTCTCGTCACCGGAGGCGATATGCCTCTGGCCGATGCCGGTCCGGGTCCTGATCCATTCGTCCGAAGTCTCGATACCGAATTTCCGGGCAAGATCGTCGTTGGTTACGACGTCACGCGGAAGATAGCCCCCGACACCCGTCAAGCGGACACGAATGGGATCGGACATGTTTTTCAGCTCACAGGTTCAGGGGCGGCCTTGGCAGCGGCGGGAGCGACAGGCTCGGGAGCCCCCATTCCCAGCTGCTCCAGGCGGGCGCGGATCTTGTCGTTCAGATGGTGCGTGACGGCATCCATGGCAACATCGACGGCCGCGGCAAAACTCTCGCCGTCCGCACCGCCATGCGACTTCACGACAATACCGTTCAGGCCGACAAACAGCGCGCCGTTATAGCGACGCGGATCGATCCATTCCCGCATCCGCTCCAGGCCCGGCTTGACAAGAAGATACCCCAGGCGGGTCAGAAGATTGGTCTCGAAAACGCGCCGAAGGAGGCCGAAAGCGAGCTTGAGCGCGCCTTCACCGGTCTTCAGGGCGATATTGCCGGTAAAGCCATCCGTCACGACGACATCGGTCGTACCAGCCGTGATGTCGTGCCCTTCGACAAAGCCATGGAACTGGGGCGCCAGAGGACTGGCCCGGAGACGCTCGGAAGCCTGCCGCAAACGGTCATCCCCCTTCAGCTCTTCCGAACCGACATTGAGAAGACCGATCGTGGGAGACGGAAGACCGAGCGCTGCCTGCGCGAAAGCCTCTCCCATGACCGCGAATTCAACCAGATTGCGGGCGTCGCAGGCGATGTTGGCTCCGAGATCCAGCATCACGACATCCCCGCGCGCCGAAGGCTGCACGGCTACCATGGCGGGACGGGAAATCCCCGGCAGGGCTTTCACGATTATTTTCGCAAGCGCCAGCATGGCGCCGCTATTGCCCGCGGAGACGACACCCCGCGCTTCTCCGGCCGCCACGGCCTCCATGGCCATGCGCATCGATGACCTGCGGACGCGAAGGGCCGTCGTGGGCTTCATATCCATGGGGATACTGGCTTCGGCGTGGCGGATGTCGCACAGACGGGCTGCTTTAGGGTGACTGAGCAGCGCGACCTTGAGAAGGGCTTCGTCTCCAATGAGGAGAATACGTGCCTTCGGGTGCCGGTCGGCGGCCAGATCGAGGCCTGCGAGGACGATATCCGGGGCCCTGTCACCACCCATTGCATCGACGGCGAGGGCATAAGGCCCGGAGGCCGCGATGTCACGTTCGGACGTGACAGGCGCTTTGGTCATTGAGACAGTTTCCCGGACAGCATCACAGATGCGGGCCGTGCTCTGTGAAAAGCGATGGACCCGCAGGTAGGGATCAGGCGCGGACGGCGGTCTTCAGCCCCTTGCCGCTGTTTCCAGCAGCGACCACTTCACGGCCGTCATAATGACCGCAGTGGCTGCAAACGTGATGCGGACGCTTCATCTCGCCACAGTTCGAGCACTCTGCATGAGCCTCGACACCCAGGGCGTGGTGGCTGCGACGCATGCCACGACGGGACGGCGTAGTCTTTCTTTTAGGGACGGCCATGGCTTTTATGCCTCTTTCTGCTTCAGTGTCGGCACCCCTGCTCCGCTCCCCGCGGCATCCGGTGCCCTGTTGTTCGTCGTCTCGTCATTACGTCGAGTTCAGGCGGGCGGCTCTAGCAGAGCCTGGGGCAACCCGCAAGTCAGACGTGGGATTTTATTCTTTCCTGTCCCCGTTTTTCAGCACGGAAAGCGCCGAAAACGGATTGGGACGGCGCGGACCATCCGGCCCCTCGCCAGACGGATGTATCCCTTCTTCCCCTTCCACAGGCGCCACGTCAACTGCATTTTCCAGCCCGGCACCGGGTTTGCGCGGATACGGGTCCAGCATCAGGGCCAGCTGTTCAGCCGCCGCCTCACCGATATCAACGGCCTTTCCATCATGCGGAACCTCGTCCGGTCCATCCAGATCAATGGAATCGATGTCGAATTCGTCTTCCGGCATGTCGGCCGCAGGAATGAACTTCAGGAAGAATGTCTCGGCCAGTACGTCCTCGAAAAGCTCGGACGTAATGACGCAGATCTGCGTAACCTTCGCCGAAAGATGCCCTTCCGCCAGAACGCTCCGGTTCTCCGAAGGCGTCAGGCGGAACCGGCAGACCAGGGTTTCGATCTCGGGGATTCCGAGCCGCGCGGCGAGAGCCTTGCGTTCGGCGGCCGAGGCCTCGATCGTTTCGTCCAGTCCCGATCCCAGCCGATTGAAGGGGATGCGTCGGGAAAATTCGGGTGAATGGGACATTCAGGCACTCCATCCCCCGGAAGATGGGGGAAATCGTTGACATGCAGGCGCCGTTCGGGCACGCGCTCATTTGAGCGGTTCTCTTGCACAGGATAGTTTCCGGATCCATGAATAACGCATCTTCCCCGACGCCCCAAAGCAGAACACGCCTCCTTCGCCGTTTCGCACAGGCCGGAGTGGCATGTGTCCCGCTGCTGCTCGGCGGATGCTCGTTCTTTGCCCCGATTCCCGAGCCGCGTGGCTCCCTGATCGAAAAGACCGACTACGCGCAGCTCGTTCCCGGAACGAGCACACGCACGGATGTCCTGGACCTGCTGGGCTCGCCGACCGCCCATGCGACCTTCGACGACAACACATGGATCTATGTATCCATGATCACGTCCCCGACACCTCTGACTTTCCCGAGCGTGAAGAAGCAGCAGGTCGTGGTCCTGAACTTCGATAACGGCGGCGTCCTGCGCAAGATGGACACGCTGAACAAGAAAAACGCGATATATGTCGGCATGGTGAGCGCAAAGACCCCGACGCCGGGCACCAGTTCATCCATCCTGCAGGAACTGCTGGGCAATGTCGGCCGTTACAACCCGATGAGCGGCATGAGCAGCCAGTTCGGTGGCAGCACCGGCCCGATGGGCGGACAGGGCACCGGCAATGGCGGCGCTGGTAATTCGCTGCCCTGAGCCTGACTATTTCGGGAGGCTGAGCACCACGCCCAGACCTCCCAGCGGGCTCTCCACCAGACGGATCGATCCGCCATGGGCATGAATGATGTCCCGCACGATCGTCAGCCCCAGCCCGCTGTTCCCATCCTGACTGGCCGTCGTGCCATTAAGCTCCGAAATTGCCGCCCGGCGACTGGCCGACAGACCCGGACCGTTGTCCTCAACCGTAATTTCAACGTTCCGCTCTCCCTCACGCAGGGAAAAGCGCATCGCCCCCCCGTGACGGCGGGCATTTTCCGCAAGATTTGTCAGCACACGCCGCAGGGCATCGGGGCGCACCGTAGCTTCCACGCCCTCACGCCCTTCCACGCCCAGAACCTGCCCCCCGGCCCTCACCGTAGCCGCCGCGACATCATCCAGCATGCCCCTGAGATCGGTCAGGACAGGCTCTTCCGCGCCTTCCCCCCGGGCAAATGACAGATAGCTGCCGATCAGGCGCTCCATGTCCTCAATATCCGCAACCATATCCGCAAGATCCGGCTTCAGGGTCTCGGCGCGGATCGGACCAAAGGTCGGGATCATGGCGACGGTCAGACGCAACCGGGTCAGAGGCGTCCGCAGATCGTGCGACACCCCGGCGAGAACCGCCGTCCTCTGCGCCACGAAACGATTGACGCGCGCCTGCATGCGGTTGAAGGCAATGGCAGCCTGACGGACTTCCCGCGCGCCCTGCGGACGGATCGGTCCCTGGTCCCGCCCCATGCCAAACAATTCGGCAGCACGCCCCAGCCTGCGGATGGCCCGCACCTGATTGCGCATGAACAGACCGGCGATCAGGAACAGTACGATAGAGCTGCTGACGGCCCAGACGACAAACAGCCAGATCGGCCCGATATTCAGGCGCTTCACCGGCACCATGACCACCATCACACCCTGCGGAAGCTGGATGGATGCCCGAACGGTCTGCGGAGACTCCGACCAGTCCACATCATAGGGCCGCCCAAGATTCTGCCGGATGGAACGCGCGAAGTCGTCATCCATCGGGCCGAGGACGTGATTGGTGCCATGCCGGGAGAGTCTTTCGCCGGGCCGGAATGAAAATCCGAGCTGGGTCCGGGACGAGGCATCCTGAAGAATGAGCGTCCGCCCGACCTCGGAAGAGGTATGCTCGATCATGGCGATCACGAGCGAGACCTCACCCGTCACACCATCCGACAGGCGCCGGGAAACCACGTTCAGATAGGTGCCATAAAACAGGCCCAGCGCGATGGCCTGCGTGACCAGCAGCGGAATAAGGACGATCAGCATGGATCGCCCCATCAGGGAACGCGGCAGGATACGCCTCAGCGGGCGGTCCAGCTTCTGCCAGGCATCATCCCGCTCTCCCACAGGCTCAGCGTCCCGGCTTGAGAACATAGCCCTTTCCCCGGACGGTATGAAGGAAACGTGGCTCCTTGGGATCGACCTCGATCCGGCGGCGCAGGCGCGTGACCTGAACATCGACGGCCCGCTCGCCGATCTCGTCCATTTCAAGAGCACGGGCGATGGCTTCACGCGAGAGCACCGTTCCGGGCTGACGGGTCAGCACCCCCAGAAGAGCGGACTCACCGCCCGTCAGATGGACCGCTCCCTGCGGCCCGCTGAGCAGGCCACGTTTGACGTCAAATTCCAGCTCCCCCAGGCGCAGGACATCCGGCACCTCATCCACAGCCGGCAAAGACGGAACCATCCTGCGCAGATGCGCCCGCAGACGGAGCAGAAGCTCCCGCGGCTCGAAGGGTTTGCCCAGATAGTCATCCGCCCCCGCTTCCAGACCGCCGATCCGGTCCGCCGGTTCACCACGCGCCGTAAGAAGCAGGATCGGCAGCGACAGGCCATCCCGGCGCAGACTGTTCGTCAGGGACAGGCCATCTTCGCCCGGCATCGTCACATCGAGGACGAGAGCATCCGGCTGAATACGTTCCAGGACTTCCCGTGCCGTCTGCGCGTCGAGCGCCGTACTGACACGATAGCCATTTTCCGACAGGTAACGCTGAAGCAGCCGCAGCAGACGCGGGTCATCATCGACCACCAGAATATGTTCATCGCTCATCGTGCACGACTTTCCGCCGGAGCCTGAAGGGGCGCCAGAACACGCCGGAACCCTTCGACAGCCGTCATGCCGGCTTCGCGATACGCCCGGGTCATGACTTCTCGGATCATGAGAAAGAGTTCGCGCTCCAGCGCTTCTCCGCTCGCCGTCAGTCGCAGCGGCCGTTTGCGGCGATCATGACGGTCTTCTTCCTGAATAAGCAGTTTGCGCTCCCGCAGATCTCCCAGAGCACGCCCCAGAGACTGCTTGGTAATGCCCAGACTGTTCAGCAGAACCCCGGGCGTGATTCCCGGATGGGCGGCGGTCAGAAACAGGATGCGATGATGCGCAGGCCCCAGCCCCTTCTCACGCAAAAGCACCTCACAATCGGCATTCAGGGTCCGCCAGGCCAGCATCATGGCTTCGTAGGACTGACGGATACGGTCTTCGCGCAGATAGAGATGCGCCGTGGCGGATGACGGAACGTCCATGAGACGGGAACTCACCGGAGAATTTCTTCCACATATCCGAATCGCTCGAAATCGGTAATGCGCTGCGGATAGAGAATACCGTTCAGATGGTCGTTCTCGTGTTGCAGGACATTGGCATGAAAACCGGTTGCCTCGCCTTCGAGCACCTCACCATTCTCATCCAGGCCTGAATACCGGACCTTCGCATGGCGCGGCACATCGGCCCGCAGCCCCGGAATCGACAGGCAGCCTTCGCTGCAAATCATCATCTCGTCACCGACAGGCGTGATTTCCGGGTTGATGAGAACGCGGGGCAGCAATACCTCTTCGGGATTCGCCACGCGGTTCGTGGGAACGTGATAGACGAAAATCCGCTTGGAATGATGAACCTGTGGCGCCGCCAGTCCGGCCCCGCGTGCATCAGCCATCGTCTCCAGCATATCCGCGATGAGTGACTGGATTTCCGGGGATTTCGGCTCGGAAACAGCCTGTGCCACCTGATGCAGGACGGGGTTGCCCATACGGGCAATCTTGAGCAGGGCCATGAAAACGTCTGTCCTTCAAAGGGGATTGGCATCCGGGCACCCCAGAGTGCGCTTCCAGAGTGCGCGTTGGGAATAATCCATTCAAGCGTTCCTGAATGAATTGCGTTCCCCGCGAAAGATGTGTTAAGGGCACCATCCTTAGTTGGAATGCCATATCACGGGTGGCGCTGAAGAGCGGGCCCATAAGGAGTTGACGGCACCGTGCAGGTTCTCGTTCGTGACAACAATGTTGACCAGGCGCTTAAGGCGCTCAAGAAGAAGATGCAGCGCGAAGGCGTGTTTCGTGAGATGAAGCTGCGTCGCCACTTCGAAAAGCCCTCCGAGAAGCGCGCCCGCGAAGCAGCCGAAGCTGTTCGTCGCGCCCGCAAGATGGAGCGTAAGCGTCTGGAGCGTGAAGGCTTCTGAGCCTTCCCGTTTTCCGAACGAAAAGAAAGCTGCGTCCTTCGGGACAGCGGCTTTTTTTGTACCTGAAATCCGCCCCTCTCCCCTGCCCGTCACATTGAACGGACAGGGGAGAGGCGTGATTTATTGCGCGTCCATCAGCTTGTGGCTGAGATAGATCGCTTCAAGAGCCCGCTCATGCGCGATCTCAGCAGCATTGACCGTACCGGCATGGCCACCTTCCACATCTTCATAATACAGAAAAGGCAGCTTCAGGCTTTCCAGCCGGGCCGCAAACCGGCGAGCGTGGATCGGACCAACCCGGTCATCCCGCGTTGACGTGAAGATGAACGGCTCAGGATAGGACACACCGGCTTTCAGGTTCTGCAGGGGCGACATCTTTTCCCAGAAAGCGCGCGGCCCCGGCTCGGAGACGCTGCCATATTCCGCAGCCCAGGATGCACCAGCCGCCATCTGCTCGTAATTCATCATGTCCAGCAGCGGAACACCAATGATTACCGCACTCCAAAGGTCGGGATGCTGGGTGAACTCCACACCCGCCAGAAGACCACCATTGGACCGCCCCCTCAGTCCCAGATGCTTCGGGGACGTGATATGCCTGGCGATCAGATCGCGGGCCACCGCAGCAAAGTCGTCATAAGCTTTCTGCCGCCCTTCCCGTCGGGCAACATCATGCCAGGCCGGGCCGAATTCTCCGCCACCACGGATATTGGCCATGACGTAAACGCCACCACGGTCAAACCACGTGATCCCCAGATCCGGATGATAGACGGGCAGATATGAAAGCCCGAACCCGCCATAAGCCGTCATCAGGGTCGGACGGGCACCATCCTTCCGCCAGTCTCGGGCATGAACGATGAAATAGGGAATGACCGTGCCATCCGTGCTGGTCGCCGACATCTGCTCCACGACCAGACCGGACGTGTCGAACAGGTCCGGCTGACGATACAAAGGCTGGGCGGTCTGTGACGTCGTATTCAGACTCCACAACTGCGGCGGCTGAATGAATCCTTCAAGCTGAAGATAAGCCTGCGCAAGCTTCGGATCTGACAAGACGATTGCCGCCGCCATGTTTTTGGGAAGCGCAATGGAACGCACGGTCCATGCCCCGCTCGCCTCATGGCGGAAAAGCTTCAGGACAGGCTGGACGTTGTCATACACCACAACCACCAGACCATCCCTGGTCACCGCCACAGCGTCCCCCATACCATCCCCGATGGTCTGACGGGACGTCGGCGACAGGATCAGCCGGGGTTCAGACGGCTTTGCCGGATCCAGGGCAACAATGCTGTCCGCCCGGAATGTCCGTCCGGGCAGGACCCAGTCCTGAAGCAGATGCAGGACCAGTTGACCATCCAGATAGGAAAGGCTGTCGTATTTCTCCGGAAGCGGCAGCCGGCTCAGTTGATGCGTGACAGGATTGAAAAGGCTGACTTCCGTGTGAAAGAAATCCCGATGACGGCTGATAAGGAAAAGCCTCCGCCCCTTCTCATCACGCAGCCTCTCCGGCGAGACATCCATGTCCGTGGGCTGCCCACGATAGATTTCGACCGCCTGAGCCAGTGACTGACCACGCCGCAGCAGGCGGACCGAATAGGGATATCCTGACCGGGTCAGCCCCGCATCGCCCGTTCCCCAGTCCCGCGAAACCAGAAGCGTATCGGCATCCACCCAGGTGACAGTCTGTTTTCCGGACGGCAGAGCGAATCCGTCTTTTACGAAACTGTCCGTCTGCGTGTCGTATTCCCGGACCACATGCGCATCTTCCCCCGCCTGGGATAGCGACATGAGACAGAAGCGATCCTGCGGCGCAAGACACTCAAGACCCTCCATGACCCAGTTGGCATGTTCGGTGCGGGCCAGAGCATCGAGATCGAAGCGCGTTTTCCATTCCGGATGACCGGAATTAAAGGATGCTACCGAAGTGCTACGCCAGATCCCGCGGACATGCACATCGTCCTGCCAAAAGTTCCAGATTTCCCCGCCCTGCTGCGTGGGAACGGCAAGACGGACCGGAGACTGCTGGGCCGTCAGGATTTTCTGATACAGGGGTTTGTAGCGGGGATCAGATGTGAGGACCGCCTCTGTATGGGCATTCTGTGCCCTCACCCAGTCCAGCGCCTTCGCGCCATCTGTCTGGCTCAGTTCGGCGGGAGTTGGGAGAGAGGGCGAACCCGCATAGGCTGCCAGAGGCAGGATGGAGAGAGACAGGCACAGTGCTCTCGCAAGAACAGGAAACATGGAAAGCCTTTACGATACCGACAATATCGACATCGTAAAGACATCCGGCCGATCAGGCCACAGCCGCTGCGCTGACGGCTTCCTCGACTTCCTGAAAGCTCGGCATCAGGTCTGAAGGGATGCTTTTGCGCCCGATCTCAACGCTGACCTGCGGCGCATTGCCCTGAAGATGTGCAACGATGACGGAGCGAACGAGATCGAGATAGGACGACTCTTCCTCAACCACGCCCCCCAGCCGGCTCGCGATCGGAGCCACAATTCCATAGGCCAGAAGAATACCCAGGAATGTTCCCACCAGCGCACCCGCAATCATTTCACCAAGCACGATCGGCGGCTTGCTGATGGACGCCATGGTCTTGATGACGCCCAGAACTGCCGCGACAATGCCCAGAGCAGGTAGCGCATCGGAAACGGACTGAAGCGCATGGGGAAGATGCATTTCCTCGCGCATGTTCTTCTTGAGTTCGTTCCCCATCACTTCATCCATCTGGTACGGATCAGTGGCATTCATGCCCGCCATGCGCAGATAGTCGCAGATGAACGAACAGACATGGGGATTGTCCCGGATTTTCGGAAAGGCACCGAAAACCGTACTGCCCTGCGGATCCTCGATATGGGATTCCAGCGCCATGAACCCTTTGGAAGATGCCAGCTTCGCGATGTGGAACAGCAGGCTCAGAAGATCGACGTAATCCGCCCGGCCGTACTGGGAGCCTTTCATGGCCTTCTTGACCCCGGCGGGAAGATGTTTGACGGCGCCAAGGGAGTTGGCCATCAGGAAGGTTCCAACCGCGGCTCCCAGAATGGTCAGAAGCTCGAACGGCATTGACGAGACGAGCGGGCCGATAGCACCGCCGGACGCGACAAATGATCCGAAAACACAGCCCAGAACAACGACCAGACCGATAATGATGAACATCCGAAAATTTCCTGACTGACTTGAATTTATTGAGAAATATCGGGCGACAGCACCAGGACGATGCGACGGTTCCGGGGATTGAGAGGCTGGGTGGGATCAAAAAGATTGCGATCGGCATATCCGCTGACCGATTTCAGCCGCCGGTCCGGAAAGCCGCTCTGGACAACGAGATCCCGCACGGCCACCGCACGCGCGCTCGACAGGCTCCAGTTGCTCATCTGCCCGGGGCGATAGGGTGCGGCATCGGTGTATCCGGCGATGGAGAGCTTGCCGTGAAGCTTCTCAAGATACGGCACAATCGCCTTGATCAGCTGGACGGCATGAGGATTGGGCGAGGACTGCCCCATGGCAAACATCGGCTGATGATCGGAATCCGCGATCTGGACATGCAGCCCGTCATCACCGACCGTGACCGAAACCTGGGAACGGACATCCGCCAGTTCGGGCGTATTGCTGATAAGTGCCTGGATCTTCTGGGCCGCGGCAGCCCTGGCCTCCTGCTCGGCCTTTGGGGCGGAAGGCGTAACGGGGGGCTCGCCGGGCTGGATCTGGCTGTCATGCAGAACGACGATCTGCGCCGTATGCATGCCCGGCGGGGTTTGCTTCTTCCCCTGCTGGGAGCCTGCTGTTCCCTGGGGCGGCTTGCCGTACTGGTCTTTTCCCGGCTTAACGGCAACCGGCTTCATCTCCGCAGACACCGGCTCCGGGGCCGCGGGCAGGACATTCTCCACCGGTGGCGGCATATCCTTCCAGACCGCCATCGGATTGAAGAAATTGGCGATACCCTTGCGCTGCTCTTCCGTCGTGGCATTGATGAGCCACATGACCAGAAAGAATGCCATCATGGCCGTTACGAAATCGGCATAGGCAATTTTCCATGCCCCGCCGTGATGACCGCCTTCAACCACATCAAAACGCTTGATGATGATCTTTCGAGCTTCTTTGCCGTTCTGGTTGGACATCCCGCCTCCTGAGTGTCTCCAGTATGGCGGGCAAGGTCTTAAGGAGAGGTTTAAGAACGCTCGGGAAGCTGCACACCGGTCGTGAAACCTGGCGGGCTTACGGTATAGCAGCGGATGGATTGAGCACGGACTTCCCGACACAGTGTCACGGATTTTGCGGGAACCGCGCCGTGCCGCTGCTCCTCGACCATGACGGCTTTTGCGCTCACTGCTGCGCGCAGGCGGAAAAGGTGCCAGCGTGGATCCGTCCCGATTACGGGCAGGATATTCTGCGTGAATGCCAGTCTTGAGGCGAGAGCGTAATCCTCGGCGGCGAGCGCGGTTGCGCCTTGGGCTTTGGCCTTCAGGGCGAGCTGTCGGGAAAATGTTTCCCAGCCGCCGGTCAGGCGCAGCACCGGATCCCGATGCGGAACAAGGCGCAGCGGCGAAAAAACGGCCTGAATGCAGACAATGAGCGTCAGGGCCAGCCCGCTGATGACGGGCCAGCGGATGCGCCAGCCTGTTTCAAGAGCAGCCAGGGCAAAGACCGGATAGATCACGGCCGGCCAGTTTGGCTGGACCCGGTCCCCGAAGGCATGCGTGACAAACACGGCCATCGGCACAAGAGCCAGCCAGGCCAGAAGGCGGTTGCGTTTGAGACAGACCCAGAACCCGACCGCGAACAGAACGAAAATGAGCGGCGTGGCGAGGCCGATCTGCCCTCCGATCAGCTCGCCCATGAACTGGACGGCGCGGGCCGGATGCCAGTCTCCTGCCCTGCCTCCCTGTCTGAGGAAGCTGGCCCAGTGGTGATGCGCATTCCACAGGATGACGGGCGACATCGCCACGAACAGGGCCGGAATGGCCAGCCAGGGACCAGGCTGACGACGCAGGCGTCCTGTCGTGAGGACAGCGCTACCCAGTCCGGCACCGATCAGGACGGCGGTGTATTTTGAATCGAAAGCCAGCCCCAGAAGAACAGCCGAACCGATCCACCACGGAAGAGCGGCGCGCGGTTTCAGCCCCGGATCGACAGCACGGCTGAGCGTGTAGAGAAACAGCGTGATGAAGAACAGCAGGGGGGTGTCTGGCGTCATGGTGGCGGCGCCCAGACCCAGCATGAGCGTGGCATTGAGCAGCAGCGCAGCCTTAAGGCCGGAGGTCGGCCATGAGCAGGACGGCAGCAGACGACGGGCCGCGTGATAAAGCGCCCAGCTCCCGGGCAGAACGGAGAGTGGCCCCAGCAGACGGACACCCAGCGGCGTCTCTCCCACGATCCATGTCCCGACACGGATCCAGAGGGCAACCATGAAGGGATGATCCAGATAGCCCGGCTGAAGATTGCGGGACCAGACCCAGTAATAGGCCTCGTCGGGCGTCAGCGGGACATTGGCCGCCAGATGCAGCCGGATGACGGTCAGGACGGCAAGAAGTGCCCAGAACAGCCGGATTTTGCGCGGCGTATCACTCAAGATATCAGCGCCAGACGAGCGTGGAGGAGACCGCGTAGTTCCAGACAACACCGACGACGGCTCCGGCAGCGGAGGAACGGTCCCAGTGGCCATGGCCGGCGCTGTTCAGCATCATGCGGGCAATACCGATATTGGCGATCGCACCCAGCGAGCAGACGGCAATGAAAATGACCAGCCCCCGCCAAAGCTTCACCCCTTTCAGACGACGGTCATGATAGGTGAAGCGGTTGTTGAGCATGAAGTTCGTCAGGATGGCGACGGCGGTTCCGGCCAGTTGGGCCCAGGAAAAACCCAGACCGCAGGCGCCTGCCAGATTCAGGACGGCCACATTGACGGCCACGCCAATCAGCCCGACCACCGCAAAGGCCATGAAACGCGTGGGCAGCCAGCCGCGGGTCAGCTTGTCGAGCAGCATGGTCGCAAACTGGATCAGGACCACGAGATCGAGCTTGCTCTCGCCGGCCAGTCGCGGACGGAAGACGAAGGGCACCTCGATGATGCGCACGGTCCGGGGTGCCGACATCACCAGATCGAGCAGGATCTTGAAGCCGGTTCCGGACAGTCGGGGCAGCAATGTGTGAAAGAGATCGCGGCGCATGGCAAAAAAGCCGCTCATCGGATCACTGAGCGGGTGCGGCATGATGGCCTGCGCGGCCCGGATGCCCGCATCCGAGAGCATGTGCCGCCAGTGGCCTGCCAGTCCGGCGCTGTCTCCGCCTTCGACATGCCGACTCGCCACGACGATATCCGCGCCGGACTGGAGTTCGGCCAGCATGGTGCGCAGGACGGATTCATCGTGCTGCAGATCACCGTCCATGACCGCGACCCAGGGGGCACTTGATGAGAGAATTCCCTCGATTACGGCGGATGACAGGCCACGACGCCCCACTCGGCACAGCACCCGGACCCGCGGGTCCAGACGTGCAATGCGGGAGACCTCGGCCGCCGTGCCGTCCAAAGAACTGTCATCGACGAAGATGACTTCCCATTTCCGGCCTTCGAGGGCGCTGTCCAGTGCGGCGACCATGGGCGCCACATTGGCGACCTCGTTGTAACACGGGACGATGACGCTCAGTTCGGCCGGAAGAGGCAGCAGCCGCGAGGCGGTCATGGGGTCAGCCGTCAGATCGGCACGCCGGCGAGATCACGGCTTGTATGGATGGTCTGGAGGGTCTGGACGCGGACGACATGCGGGCTGTCGGTCAGCAGGCGCGTCAGGGCGTTCTGGTGAGCGGCGTCGCGGGCGACAAGGCGCACGAGGAAATCGCCGCCGCCACGGATCATGTGACATTCCCGCGTTTCGGGCCAGGCGCCGACCTGCGCCTCAAAGGCTTCCAGCACGCTGCCTTTCTGGCTCTCGAGGCCGATCAGGGCGTAGAAATTCAAGGACCAGCCAAGCAGGGCCGCATCCACTTCCGCGTGATAGCCCTTGATGATCCCCAGTTCTTCGAGCCGCCGGACACGTCGCAGGCAAGGCGGCGCGGAAATGCCGGTCCGACGGGCAAGTTCCACGTTGGTCATGCGTCCATCGGCCTGGAGTTCGGCAATGATCTGCCGGTCGATGGCGTCCAGTTCAATCGGTGCGGAGTGCGGAGGTACGTTCATTTCACTCTGACGTATATGGCAGGTGACATGATCCGCAAAGATGGCAGATGCGTCGGAAGTCTTTATATGGGGGACCAGATACCCATTGAGGACCCATCATGCCTGAAATCCATCATACGGATCTGCTGGTCGTTGGCGCCGGCCCCGCTGGCTACACTGCTGCGATCTACGCGGCCCGCGCGAGCCTCAAGCCGATTCTCGTCACCGGGATGCAGCCCGGCGGTCAGCTCACCATCACGACGGATGTTGAAAACTATCCCGGCTTTGCGACTCCTGTGCAGGGTCCCTGGCTGATGGAGCAGATGCGCGCGCAGGCAGAGCACGTCGGGACGCAGCTGGTTTATGACCTGATCGTACGGGCCGATCTGAAGAATGGGCCGGGGCCGGACGGATATTTCCGGCTGGTCGGAGACTCGGGAGACGAGTTCCGGGCACGCACGGTTGTGATCGCCACCGGGGCCCAGGCCAAATGGCTCGGTCTCGAATCGGAGAAGCGTCTTCAGCGCGGCGGCGTTTCAGCCTGTGCGACCTGTGACGGTTTCTTCTATCGCGGCAAGACGGTCGCCGTGATCGGCGGCGGCAATACGGCGGTCGAGGAAGGGCTGTACCTGACGCATCACGCGGACAAGGTGCATCTGATCCATCGCCGCGACAGCCTGCGGGCCGAGCGCATCCTGCAGGAGCGCCTGTTCTCCAATCCGAAGATCGAAGTTCACTGGAACCAGGCCGTCGAGGAAATCCTGGGCTCGGGTGAGCCGGAAGTCGTCTGCGGCGTGGCCCTGAAGGACACGCAGACGGGCGCTCTTTCAAAGCTGGATGTGGACGGTGTGTTCGTGGCCATTGGTCATACACCCAATGCCGGGCCGTTCCGGCATGAAGTAGCCTGTGACAGCGACGGATATATCCTGACGGAAAGCAGCGGAACCGAGACATCTGTCAAAGGCGTGTTCGCAGCCGGTGACATTCAGGACCGGATTTTCCGGCAGGCCGTGACGGCAGCCGGAACGGGCTGCATGGCGGCGCTGGAGGCGGAACGATATCTTTCTGGCATACCTGCCATGACAAAAACTTGACCCTTGCCTGCGGTTCAGACAGTTTCGTCCATTCAACGACATATCTTGACGGATAACGCCGGGACGTATGGGCAAGAAGGACGAAGACCGTCGCATCGGCGAACGGGGAGAAAACCAGATGGACTGGGACAAGCTGCGGATTTTTCATGCCGTGGCGGAAGCTGGGTCCTTCACCCATGCCGGCGACCGGCTGGGACTGAGTCAGTCGGCAGTATCGCGCCAGATTTCTGCGCTTGAAGATGTCCTGCGCGTGCCGCTGTTCCATCGGCATGCGCGTGGACTGATCCTGACGGAACAGGGTGATGTCCTGAACCGTACAGTGCGGGAAGTCTTCTCGAAACTGGCCCTCACCCAGGCTTTCCTGAGCGAAAGCAAGGAACGGGCGGCCGGCAAGATCAAGATCACCACCACGACCGGCTTTGGTCTGTCCTGGCTTTCTCCGCGTCTGAACCGGTTTTTGGAACTGCATCCCGATATCGAAGTCACGCTCCTGCTTGAGGATGCGGATCTGGATCTGGGAATGCGGGAGGCCGATGTTGCGATCAGGCTCCATCCGCCGACACAGCCGGATCTGGTCCAGCGTCATCTCGCGAACTTTCCCATGCCGATCTATGCCAGCGCCGAGTATCTTGAGCGCAACGGCACTCCGTATTCGCTGGAGGACCTTGCCAGCCACCAGATCATAAGCTTTGCGGGCTGGCATCTGCCGCTTCCCAACGTGAACTGGCTGCTGGACCTGCTACGGCAGGAAGGCGTTGCCCGTCAGGGAAGCCGACGACTGGCGATCAACAATATTTCCGCAGTTGCAAATGCCATTGCGGCCGGAACGGGGATCGGCTCCCTGCCCCTTTATGCCGCTACGGGCTATCCGGAACTTGTCAGGATACTGCCGAACCAGCAGGTCCCACTGGTGGAGGCCTATTTCGTCTATCCGGAAGAACTGCGGACGTCCAAGCGGATCGCCGTGTTCCGGGATTTCCTTCTTTCAGAAATCAGTAACCTCAAGGGACACGAGTAGGGCAAAGCCGGGAAAAGAACCGTCCTCTATCCCCGGCGTCCATGTGCTCCCGGACAGGCATGCAGCCGGTGGCGGGAGCGGAAGACGGCTTCCCCGATCGGGGCAAACCCGCTTCCCCGCCCGAGATGCCGGGCGCTGTTGGGCATCTGTTCCAGCACAATGACGCCAGATGCCATCCGGTAACAGATTGTCACCTGCGCCGAACGGGATCTGGCTGTGTGATGCGGCGATGTCCTGGCCGGAGATTTCAATACTCCGTGAGCCAGAGCGGCTGAAGGGGTCAGAAGAGATCCTCCCGTCAGGCACAGGCTGACAGCCCAGACAGACACAACCAGAAAATGCGGGACAGGTTTCATGGTCTTACAATACAGCGGAACCGGCCCTTCGAACCAGCCCCGGGCTTTAAGCATGGCGTTCCTTGAACACGCCTGATGCAGCACGGACACAGCCCGTTCAGTCACCGTTTTTGCGGGTAGAGAGGCGCTGGTTGACGCGTTCCCTGAGTTCCTTGCCCACCTTGAAGAAAGGGACGCTTTTTTCCTCCACCGGCACGACATCGCCGGTCCGGGGATTGCGCCCCGTCCTGGCCGCCCGTTCCCGGGGAAGAAATGCTCCAAAGCCCCGCAGTTCGACCCGGTCTCCCCGCGCAAGCGCGGCACCGATCTCGTCAAAGACCGCATGGACAATACGTTCGATATCGCGGGTAAGAAGATGCGGGTATGCGGCCGCCAGTTCGGCGATAAGTTCGGATCGGGTCATGACAGCAGTTCCACCTGACTCCGCCTTCTGAAACGAGCCATCAGAGTTGCAAAATCGCAACGGCGCCGTCAAGGCCTTCGCGATCGATCACGCTTGAGAAAGCTCCCCCCAGCAGGCCCTTCAGAAGCGCCTTTTTGCCGGGCCATTGATACCAGTATCGCGAGTGCTCGGGGATCAGCGGCACCACGGGATAAGATGTATTGCCGATCTTAAGCTGTTTCCGGAGCCAGAGCCGGGCCGCATCTTCATCGCCAAGTTCGTCCACCAGGCCCAGGGCAATCGCCTGACGGCCCGTATAGGCCCGGCCATCCGCCAGGGAGCGGACTTTTTCCTCGGTCAGATGGCGCCCTTCGGCGACCATCGAGACAAACTGGCCGAACAGGTCATTCACCAGCCCTTGCAGCATCTGGCGGCCTTCAGGCGTGAGGGCACTGGTGGGATCGGTCTGATCCTTCATGGCGCCGGACGTGATGGCATCCATGCCAATGCCCAGACGCCCCAGCCCTGCCGAAACATCGGGACGCTGGAAAAGAACGCCGATCGAACCGGTCAGCGTAGAGGGCAATGCCACGATATGTTGCGCGGGCACAGACAGCATATAGGCGGCGGACGCCCCCATATCCCCCATTGACACAGCGACGGGCTTGACAGCGGCAAAGCGCTTGACGGCCTCGTGCAGGCGTTCTCCTCCCGTGACACCGCCGCCCGGACTGTCCACCACAAGCAGAAGCCCCGTCACATCCGAAGCCTCCCGGGCCTTTGTCAGAGCCTTTACGGTCTGGGAGACGTCGTTCCGGACGATTCCGGTAATGGCCAACCGGACGATATGGGGCCGGTGAATGGAATTCGCACTCACCGCACCACCATGACCTGACACCGAAATAATCACGGCGCCGAAAAATGCAACAAGAGCCCCGACACGCCAGACCAGCAGTTGCCGGTACTTTAGCTGCGCCGCCAGAAAAGCATTCAGTTCAGCGTTGATGGGACCGCTCCTGTCTCTGTCGTCTCAAGAGGACCGGGGCGGCGATACCGCTCCCACCTGAAAGCCTCCCACCACCCTGTCCTGACGGTCCTCAGTCTTCCTTTTTGGTCCGGCGTCCGCGGGCACTCTCTTTCTTGCCTTCACCGGTTGCGGCACTGATCTTGCGTCCAAGGCCAATCTCGCGCGCCAGCGCAGAGCGACGCTGGGCATAGTTGGGAGCCACCAGAGGGTAGTCCGAGGGAAGACCCCACCGTTCCCGATACTGTTCCGGTGTCATATCATAAGCGCTCTGAAGGTGACGTTTGAGCATTTTCAGTTTTTTGCCGTCTTCAAGACAGATGATGTAGTCAGGAAAAACGGAGCGTTTGATGGGGACCGCCGGCTGCGGACGCTCGGACTGGGGCTCTTCCTCGGGAACTCCGGCCATGGCAAGGGCGTCATATACCTGGCGGATCAGGGCGGGCAGTGCTTCTGCTTCAAGTGTTCCACGGGATGCCTGGGCAGCAACGATTTTGGCAGTAAGTTCCAGGAGACCTGTACTGGAAGTGTCTTCGGACATGATAATTCACCCCTCTGCTCTAATGTTTTTTCAGTTCCATAACGCCTGTAAAGGGTCAGGTAAATGCGGCATAGAAATATTTGGCACGCGCCTTTGCCGACTCATGATTATCATCATATCAAAATAACCCGCAAACAAAAAGCAGGCGCCTTTCCCGGAGTATTCAGTCTTGCAGATTACAACTGGGGGTAATGACATGAACCGCGAAACTGTTGTGCTCTCAACGACAAGCGATTTTTCCGGCTGGCGCGCCTGGGCGCGGAAACTGCTTCACGAGAGAGTAGCAGCCGATTCTATACGGTGGATCGTAAAGAATCCCGCGGATCTTTACGCCCCTTCTGCCACACGTGTTCTTCCCGCAGCTCCTTCGACGACCAGCGTTCCCCGGTCTCTCGCGGCTCTCTTCCCTGCCGTGTTCGTATCCGAGGCACCCGAGCGGTTCCGGTTACTTTATATTACACTTCAGACCCTGCGTGATAACCTGCCTGTTCCGGATGAACTTGCAGAACGACTCACCGGACTCGCAACCGAGAGCCGAAAGCGTGTGCTTGACCTGCGTTGCCAGATGCCGGACGCACGTAACCCTGACTGGCAGGTGGTCCGCACCTTCCATGCATCTGCCCTCATCGACAGTCAGGCGGCCGCGCTTGCAGACCTGCGCCCCGCGCCCTGGGTCATAACGGCGCCCGAGCGGACACTGTGCTGGAATGGTCAGGAATATCTTTTCGGTCCGGGGCTTGAAGGCGATATTTCCAACTCTTCCGAAGTCATCGCAGCTGCCCGCAATATTGCAACCGCCGGTGCCGGCAATGTCTGGTGGCATGGAATTGCTCCGGTCCGGCTGCATCCTGATGCCACCGATATCGCCTCCTCTTCTTCTCTGCCCGGCCTTCGCGGAAAGGCGATCGACTGCCGGATGTGCGACCTCTGCGGGCCCGCAACACGAACCGTTTCCGGAGAAGGCAATCCGGCGGCCAGGATCATCTTTGTTGGCGAACAGCCGGGGGATCAGGAAGACCTTCAGGGACGGCCATTCGTGGGACCGGCGGGGCAACTGTTCGACCGGGCCCTGAAAGAAGCAGGAGGAAACCGGGCGCAGGCATGGATCACCAATGCCGTTAAACATTTCAAGTTTGTGCCGAAGGGAAACCGTCGTATCCACCAGAAACCGGACGCGGCAGAAATAACCGCCTGTTCTCCATGGCTGGCAACAGAACGCAAGATTCTGGCCCCGAAAGTGACTGTGATGCTGGGCGTTACAGGTGCGAGCGCTGTTCTCGGGCGTCAGGTGACAGTGTCGCGTGAACGTTCAAGACATATTCCACTCGCGGACGGAAGTATCGGACTGGTAACCGTACACCCGTCTTATCTGCTGCGTCTCCCCGATGAGGAGTCGAAGACACGCGAATATACAAAATTTGTAACCGATCTCAGAATGGCAATTTCCGCTCTCGCCGGATAATGCTGTTAGGGTTAAGAAACGCACGCAATGAGTGGCAGCACCATATCCTCGGGACAACCGACTCCGGATAACACGACCACACGGCCTGCACCTTTGCGGCCGCGCGCGCGTCCCTTTTTCTCGTGGCTGTATGCACCCAGCCCCTCCTCCGTCACGTTTGCCCTGCGCAACACCATTGCGGCCTGTCTGGCGGTTGGGATCGCGTTCTGGATGGAACTGGACGATCCAGCCTGGGCTGCCATGACCGTCTGGGCCGTTGCGCAGACCAGCCGGGGCGAAAGCCAGTCCAAGGCAAAATGGCGTATCGTCGGCACCGTCAGTGGGGCCATAGCAGCCATCACCATCATGGCAGCCGCTCCACAGGCCCCATGGATGTTCTTCCCCATGATCGCCCTGTGGATCGGCCTGTGCAGTGGATTTGCGACATTCGTCAGTAACTTTCGCTCCTATGCCCTTGTTCTTGCAGGATATACCTGTTCGATCATCTGCATGGGCGCCGCATCCAATCCCGACAATGTCTTCATGGTCGCAATGTCGCGCGGCACATACATCGTGCTCGGCGTGCTGTGCGAAGCCTTCATGGGGCTCATTTTCGCGACGAGCCAGGAAAGACATGCCAGGGCACAGCTTCGGCAGAAGCTTGAATCCGCCCTGGTCCTCGTCACCACCACATTATGCAGCCTTCTGGGCGAGGAACGCGGCGCACTGAATGCCGCACGGCGGCAGTTCGGGACGATTCTGACGATCAATGACCAGATCGAGTTCGCGGAAGTCGAAATGGGGCCTCATGGCCATGAAGGCGATCACGCGCGAGCGGCCCTCGCAGCGGTTTCCGCCCTTCTGTCCCGCGGTTTCGGCATGGCCATGCGCCTTCAGGTGCTCAACCACAACCATCCGGCGTTCACGAAAACCGCTGACGAAATCCTTGCCTTCCTCAAGCAGTTCCCGCAGCGCCTGCCGAACCAGAATGCCGTGCCTGCCCTGCTTGCGGATCTTCAGCACTTTCGCGACATCTGCCGTCTCTACGCCGCGCCTCATCGTGAGAGCGACATCCGCTCGGACCTTGAACCCATTCCCGGCCTCGAACCTTTTGACCAGACCGACGAAGGTCAGGAAATGCAGGAAGACAGGCTGGATGAACGCATCCTGTTCGTCTCCCTGGGCGAACTTCTGGGAGATCTGGAGCAGGCCATCAAGGAATACGAGGCCAGTACGCATCGCATCAAAGGCGATCATTTCCATTTCCAGCTTGAAACCCATCGCGACACCCGTGAAGCGGTGCATAACGGCCTGCGCGGTGCCTGTGCTGTTCTGATCACGGCCTATATCTATGAAGTCACCGCCTGGCCGAACGGGCTTGGCTTTATCGCCATTACGACGCTGGTCTGTGGACTGTTCGCGACCAAGGAAAACCCGGTTCTTGGCACAACCGAGTTTCTCAAGGGAGCCGTCGCGGCCTACATCGTGGCCTGGATCCTGGTTTTCGTACTCATGCCGAAAGTCACGACGTTCGAGACGCTGACGCTCTTTCTGGGGCCGGCAATGTTTCTCGGCGGCCTGGCAAAAGGGAATCCCGCCACGGCTGGTGGCTCAGCGGCTTATGGTCTTTTGCTTCCAGCCATGCTGGGGCTCGAGAACCATCACGTCATGAATGAAATTGCCTTTTACAACGGGAATATGGCAACCGTTCTGGCGGTGGCCGTCAGTGTCATCGTCTTCCGGAGCGTGCTGCCATTCAGCAGCGATGCCGAGCGTTTTCGTCTGCGGCGGATCATGCTGGGAGAATTGCAGCATCTGGCCCATCCGGGATATACACCGCGCATCAGCGTCTGGATCGGCCGTAACACGGACCGCTTTGCCCGTCTGATCCGCCATGCCGGCCCGACCCCCGCCCCGCTGATCGAAGCCTGTATCCTCGGGACGCTGGCCACCCTGACACTGGGCCTGAACGTCATCCGGCTGCGCACACTGCTCGACCGTGAATATCTGCCCGAAAGCGCCCGCCGCCCGATCCTTCTGGTTCTGCACTACGTGGAACAGTCCACGAAGCGGCATGACAAGGCGGCCCGTATCGCGGAGGCGGCGGTCAGGCGCCTACGTGTTCTCGATGCCCAGGAAACGGATCTGGTGACGCGCCTCGAGTTGACGCGCGCCATCACCTATCTCGTCGTGATCGCTTATACGATGCGGACGAACGAGGATTTCCTCGATGCCAGCAAGCCATTCCGCGGCGAGAAAAACAGCCGCCTGCTCAATTCCGGCCAAGGCTGAAGCGATATCCTTGGGAATAACGATTCCGAATGTCTCAGCCAGATAGAAAAGGATGGCCATGGAATCGAACAGAATTGCGGGACTGCTGCCCCGTGGACCATCCGTATCCATGAGAGCAGAAACCTTGCCATTGGAATCGCTTCGAAAGCCATGCCTGTTTCAGCCCGCAACACCGCAATTTTTGCCTGGTGGCGACCGGGATGCCCCTGAACCAGGAGCCGACAGGGCCATATCCGGACACCAGAAGGCTAATAATTAGTCTGCCGAAGCGTATGTTGCTTTCCGAAGTGCCGGCAGCATGTCTTCCGGCTCCGGACGTCGGGTATAGTCCGGATTAACCTCGGCATAGAGGATCACGCCGTCCTGGCCGATGACGAAACGGCCAGGCATTGGCAGTGTCCAGCTGTCATCGCCATTAAAAGACGGAAGATCGTTTTTCAGGTTGGTATAGAGATCCACGAGATAGTCCGGCAGGACGAACCGCAGACCGAATGCTGCTGCAACGTCATTATGCGGATCTGACAGGATCGGGAAATCGAGATGATTCTGACGGACCGACTTGCGGCTGTTCACGGCCGTCTGCGGTGAGATGGCAATCAGGTTTGCGCCGAGTTCGCGGAAAGACGGAAGCGCAGCCTCAAGAGCCTGAAGCTCCATGTTGCAGTAAGGGCACCACACACCACGATAGAAGCTGATGACCAGCGGGCCTTTTGCCAGAAGCTCGGCAGAGACCACCGGATTGCCCTCCGGATCGTTCAAAATGAAAGCCGGAGCTTTGTCGCCAGCTTTAAGCACCTTTTCCGCTGCACCCGCGGCGACCAGTTCAGCCGTTGCACGGTGCATAACCTGAATCACTGAATCAGGAACATTGTAAGGCGGCTTGCCCGCTTCGAAGTCAGCTTTGAAAGCGTCGAGTTTTGCCTGAAGAGACATGGTTATTTCCTTTAAAAAATAGTGCGACGCCTGATGTTAGGGTCGTTGGTGTTTTCGGAGGTGATGGTCTGAAGGACTATTGGTCATTCCAGATCGGAATATCCGTCAGTCTGGGATTCTGGCTCACAAAACCCCGTTCATCCGTGTGCCGCGCCACCGTAGAAGAGCTATGCAATCGCATGAAGAACGCGCCAGGCTGTGTCGCAGACATTCCGACAGTTCAGAAATGACACGCCCTGCAAGAAGGGAGGCAACATGCGGCAGACTGCCTGTCAGATAAAAAGTCAGAAAACTGTCTGTAACGAGCGGCCCAGACGCGGCGCGCATGAATGAACCGAACATTTCCGGTCTCCTTCACAACCCGGCCTGTCCGGGGTGATGCACAAGAGATGCTCCTTTCATACTCGACAGGACAGTGCTCCTGAGGCGATAAGGATCATTCCCCGGAGGAATATCATGGACCGTTATCAGGCAATGGCCACATTCATCCGCGTGGTCGATACCGGCTCATTCTCGGCCGCCGCGCGGCAGCTTGGCGTGGGGCAGCCGGCGGTGTCCAAGACCATCGCGCAGCTTGAGGCACGCCTTCAGGTCAGTCTGCTCATTCGTTCCACGCATGGCCTGACGCCGACCGAGGCCGGACAGAGCTTTTACGAGCGGGCACGAAACGCCATTCAGGAGGCCGATGAAGCGGAGCTTGCCGCAAAGGGAGCTGGTGCAGGTCTGTCAGGCCGCTTGCGGATTTCAGCGGCAACAACATTTGCAAGACTGCACATCATTCCAGAGCTCCCCCGGTTTCTGGCGGATCATCCTCAGTTGACGGTCGAGATCATTCTTGATGACCGGATGATCGATCTTGTGGCGGAAGGCATCGATATTTCCCTGCGGATGGGCACGCTCGCCGATTCCACGGCCGTCGCCCGAAAGATCGCAACAGGACGACGCTCTGTCCTCGCCACGCCTGCCTATCTCAAGCGGACTGGAACGCCGCGTTCTCCGGCAGATCTGGCGAACCATGAAGCGATCATTTACAGCCAGCTGCCAAGCTCATGGTCTTTTCTGCGAGAGGGTGCCGCGGTGTCGGTCTCTGTCAGCGGACGACTTAAGGTCAACGCCGCGGAAGGGCTCAGGGCCGCCGTTCTGGCAAATATGGGACTGACCATCGCGTCCGACTGGATGTTCGCGCCAGAGATTGAAAATGGAGCCGTCGTTCGTGTTCTTGATGCATGGTCCCTGCCGTCGATCGATCTGTGGGCCGTCTTTCCCGCGGGCCGGATGATGACCGCCAAGGCCCGTCAGTTCGCGGATTTTGTGGAAAGCATCATGAAGACAGCAGACAGGCTCCACATATAAGCGAACGGCTCCTCTCAGTCCTCGTAACGCCCGTCACGCTCTGTTTTCCAGACATCCCAGTAGAGAAGACCCAGAAATGGCAGGGGCCAGAGAAACGGGAAACTGCCATGCACAGCCAACCCGAGCGCTGCCATGACTGCCCCGACGAAAAAAGACAGGAAGGAGAGCCCCGGCAGAAGAATACTGCCTGAAAGCGGAGTCGTTATTCGGGAGGGTGCCAGTTTTGCAGCCATCCAGGTCGCAACACCCGATGCTGCCTTCAGAAGATTGGTTGTAATGACAATTGTCGGCATCGGTGTGCCGGAAAATTTCGCAATGGTTTCTCCCTGTACAGCCAGTAGAGCCGGAAGAATCAGGAACTCGCCCCAGTATCGGTACGGAGATGAATGGGCCGCCTGTGCCAGCACCATCAGGATTGTCATGAACATAATGCCATAAGCCGGAAGCCAGAGAAGGCGCGCCAGGCTGGTCAGGACCGCACTGGCAAAGAAAATGGCCAGCGCACCAACGAGCAGAAAACCATGAGGCCAGTTTCCCTGCACGAATGACGCGCCCATATGCGTGGTGTTTCCAGTCATCGCCCCCGCGAAGACGCCCCCGAGATCCACGAAGCTCAGAGCATCCACATACCCTGCCACAAGGCCGAGAATGAAGACTCGGCGGCCAGAGACTACAAGCGGCATAAGAGAAAACGACATCAACAGTTCCGATATTTGACCCGGTCCAGGAAAATCTGGCACGACACTCTTATTCCAGTTTCCCAGTCGTCGTCATGATGGCTGATGAAGTTGCTTGTACTGCTATGGACGTTCTCTGTGTCTGATGCGCCTTCTGCTCCTGTGAAACCATCTCCTCATCACAAGGACAGAATCCACCACCTCAGACGAACAGCGCGAGCCAGAACGACACGCTGGCGCAGGATGAGCCTTTACTGGATCGGTGCCGTCCTCGTTGGTCTGACAGCCGTTTTCTTCGCCAGGCTTGGCGATCAGTGCGCGGAGGTGCGGACGCGCTTCGTGACGTGGCATCCCTGGGCCATGCTTGTTCTCGCACCCGCAGGCTTCGCCTTCATTACCTGGATGACGCGAACACTTTTCAAGGGATCGCAGGGATCAGGAATTCCCCAGACAATCGCCACCCTCCACATGGGAAACTACGACGTTGTTGACCGTATTCTCACGTTGCGGATTGCTGCCGGGAAAATCATTCTGACCTGCCTTGGCCTCGTCTGCGGAGCGTCCATCGGACGCGAAGGCCCAAGCGTGCAGATCGGGGCATCCATCATGCATGGCTTTTCCCGGCTGCTCGGACAGTCCAATATCGCGTCCAAACGCAGCATGATTCTGGCGGGGGGTGCCGCTGGAATGGCCGCGGCGTTCAACACGCCTCTGGCTGGGATTGTCTTTGCCATTGAGGAACTTTCTCACTCTTTTGAGCAGAAAGCCTCGGGGCGCACTTTAACGATCGTTGTGATCTCAGGCGTCACCGCTATCACTCTTATGGGGAATTATACCTATTTTGGTCATGCCGACGTCAACATCCCGGTTGGGACGGCGTGGATCGCCGTTCTCGTTTGTGGCATTGTCGGTGGTCTGGCCGGGGGGAGCTTTGCCGCACTGGTCATCAGGATCTCCAAAGGCTTACCAGGATCTGTCGGCCAACTGGTCAAACAGCGCCCGGTCATGTTCTCAGCACTGTGCGGGCTGCTGACCGCCGTGATCGGCCTGATCTCCAAAGGCAATACTTACGGAACGGGTTATGTGCAGGCGCAGGCAATTTTTGCAGGGACTGACCACTACCCCGCCTCGTTCTTTATCCTGAAATATCTCTCAATGCTGGTCTCGTACTGTTCGGGGATTCCTGGGGGAATGTTCGCACCTTCTCTTGCAATCGGCGCGGGTATCGGAGGATGGATCGAGCAGTTCCTGCCGCACACGCCCCCCGGTGCAGTCGTACTGCTGGGGACAGTCGCCTATTTCTGTGGTGTTGCTCAATCGCCGTTGACAGCAACGATTATCGTCATGGAAATCTGCGATAATCAGCAGGTGACACTTGCACTTCTGGCAACAGCCTTTCTGGCGTTTGGTGTCTCCCGGATTGTATGCCCTCAACCCCTTTATACCGCTTTGGCTGACAGATTTCTGGAAACGATGGACAAACCTGCCAGGCTGCCAAAGCCCCTGCCCGCAAAACCGGAAGCTGCCCCTTGAGGGCAATCTACCCACCCGAACTTGCGGAATGCGTAGAGGAAAAACAGCTCAGGAATGGCAGTTTTTGGCGGAGAGGGTGGGATTCGAACCCACGGTACCCGCGAAGGCACAACGGTTTTCGAGACCGCCCCAATCGACCACTCTGGCACCTCTCCGTACGGCTCTGCTTTTGCGCTGAACCTGATCGACGGAGGGGCTTATGACGGGGTTTTTCGGACATTGCAAGAGGGCCCGAGGCTGTTCCTGAGAGAAAGATGCACCAGGGAGGGTTTTTTCGCCGTTTCTGATTGACTGGAAGCCTTCATATCTGTATCGACCGCGGCTGTTCCGTGTTCCAATTCTTATTGGGGCGGCATGGAACCAACGACAAAAAGCGACTGGGTCGCGCCAGATCGGGTAAACCCGGCAGAAGCGGCCACGAGATCGGAACAGAGAGAGTTTCCAGAATGTACGCAGTCATCCGCACCGGCGGCAAGCAGTATCGCGTTGCTCCCGAAAGCATCCTCAAGGTCGAGAAGCTCGAAGCTGAAGCCGGCAGCACCATCACCTTCACCGACGTCCTGATGGTTGGTGGCGAAGGCACCCTGACCGTTGGCGCACCGCTGGTCGCTGGCGCAACCGTGACGGCAACCGTGGTTGCTCAGGATCGTTTGCCGAAGGTGATCATCTTCAAGAAGCGTCGCCGTCAGAACAGCCGCCGCAAGAACGGCCACCGTCAGCCGGTGACCGTCCTGCGCATCAACGCGATCAACGCGGCCTGATCGGCCCGACACTCCAGGTAAGGATAAACAGCCATGGCACAAAAAAAGGCAGGCGGTTCGAGCCGTAACGGACGCGACAGCGCAGGTCGTCGTCTGGGCGTCAAGAAGTTCGGTGGCGAAAGCGTCATCGCAGGCAACATCATCGTCCGCCAGCGCGGCACGAAGATGAAGGCTGGCGCCAATGTCGGTATCGGCCGCGACCACACGCTGTTCGCTCTGGTGGACGGTCATGTGAAGTTCCAGCGCCGCGCAGAAGGCCGCGTCCACGTTTCCGTGGCGCTGCCGGAAGCTGCTGAATAAGCAGCCCGCGTTTTCCAGCGCGAGCGGAAGGGGCCGGTCCTGTTCGGGACCGGCCTTTTTGCGTATAAAACGCCCCTCACCTTTTCTTGCGGACAATACGATGAAGTTTCTCGACCAGGCCAAGATCTATGTACGTTCCGGTGACGGCGGGGACGGCGTGATCGCATTCCGGCGCGAGAAATACATCGAGTTCGGCGGTCCGGACGGCGGTGATGGCGGCCGCGGTGGCGACATTATCTTCCGTGCGGTTCCCGGCCTGAACACGCTGATCGATTTCCGCTACACGCAGCATTTCAAGGCCCGCAAGGGCGGCAATGGCGCAGGCTCCAACCGGACAGGTGCCGCGGCTGCGAATGTCACCATCAATGTACCGGTCGGCACACAGATCTTTGACGAAGACCGCGAGACCCTGCTGGCCGATCTTGATGCCGAGGGCAAGGAAGTCCTGCTGTGCCGTGGCGGCGATGGCGGGCTTGGCAATACCCATTTCAAGAGCAGCACCAACCGTGCGCCACGCCGGGCCGACAAGGGCTGGCCGGGCGAAGAGCGCTGGGTATGGCTGCGCCTGAAGCTGATCGCCGATATCGGCCTCGTGGGTCTACCCAATGCGGGCAAATCCACCCTGCTCTCCGTCGCCTCCCGGGCGCGTCCCAAGATTGCCGATTATCCGTTCACGACCCTGCATCCGCAGCTCGGCGTGGTGCGGCTGAACAATACGGAAGAGTTCGTGATCGCCGATATTCCCGGACTGATCGAAGGGGCGAGCGAAGGCGCCGGGCTTGGGGACCGCTTCCTCGGGCATGTGGAGCGCTGCGCGACACTGCTGCATCTGATCGACGGTACGGAAAGCCAGGTCGTCAAACACTGGCGCCTGATCCGCAAGGAACTGGAAGCCTATGATCCCGAGCTTGCGGCCAAGCCGGAAATCATCGTCCTGAACAAGTGCGATTCCCTCACCCCCACCCAGCGTTCCGCCAAGAAGCGGGCTCTGGCAAAAGCTTCTGGCGCGGAAGTGATGCTACTGTCCGGCGCAACGCAGGAGGGTCTGCCCGAACTGCTCCGCCTGCTTCAGGATCGCGTGACCGCTGCGAAAAGGGACCGTCAGGGATGACCGCTCCGGCTTCTGCTCCTCGTCTGGCGCAGGCCCGCCGGATCGTCATCAAGATCGGAAGTGCACTTCTGGTCGATTCCGCGAAGGCAAGCCTCCGTCTTGAATGGCTACAGAGCGTCTGCGCGGATATCGCCGACCTGCGTTCCCGGGGAGCGGAAGTCATCGTCGTGTCCTCGGGCGCGATTTCCCTAGCGCGGCATCGCCTCGGCCTGACATCCCGCCGTCTGCGGCTAGATGAAAAGCAGGCCATGGCCAGTGTCGGCCAGATCGGACTGGCACAGGGCTGGAGCGCGGCCCTCGCCGGCCATGATCTGGTCGCGGCCCAGCTTCTGCTGACCCCGGACGATACAGAAAACCGTGAGCGCCACCTCAACGCGCGCGCCACGCTCCAGACCCTGCTCGATCTGGGCTGCGTGCCCGTCATCAACGAAAACGACGCCATCGCGACCGGCGAGATCCGCTTCGGCGACAATGACCGCCTGGGCGCGCGTGTGGCCCAGATGACCGGGGCCGACTGTCTGCTCCTGCTGTCTGACATCGACGGGCTTTATACGGCGGACCCACGACAGAACCCATCCGCGCGGCATATTCCCGTTGTCGAACAGATGACGGACGAGATCATGGCGATGGGAGGTGAGCCGCCACCGGGTTATTCGTCTGGCGGAATGCGCACGAAACTCCTTGCGGCCAGGATTGCGACCCGCGCGGGTGCGAACATGGTGATCGCGGCCGGACAGGGGCATCATCCGCTCCGCAGACTTCAGAATGGCGGTCTGTGCACATGGTTCATGGCACAGACCGATGCCGGATCCGCCCGCAAGCGCTGGATCGGTGGAAGCCTTCAGCCCAGGGGGGCACTGACGATCGATGCCGGCGCCCGTCGCGCTCTTGAGGAAGGCGCATCCCTCCTGCCAGCAGGCGTGACCGGCCTTGAGGGCAGTTTTGGGCGTGGCGATCTCGTGCTCATCCGTGACGCTGACGGCAGCATTATCGGGCGCGGTCTGATCGCTTACGATTCCGAAGAGAGCCAGAAGCTGATCGGCCACCGTTCCGGCGAGATGGAACAGCTTCTGGGATATCGCGGACGTGATGCCCTGATCCATCGGGATGATCTGGCGCTCGATCTTCCCTGACCAATCGGTCCTGCGCGCCGCTGGCTAGTCTCTGGGCGGCCAGCGGAGCTTGGGCTCCGAGCGGGGCCGGTAGGCGTCTTCCCCGGCGACCGGTCTGTTGCCCTGCGTCCTGTCCATGCTGCGACCAAGAGGCTGGCGCCCCGTCGTCGAGACATCCTTTTCCCATGGGGCCCTGGCCCAGGCACGCTCGGAGACGTCGGACATCTCCTCCCGCAGAACGGATTGGGAGGACTGCCGGCGACGCGGCAGGGTTTCAGGATCCCCTCCTCCCGGACCATCCTCATAGGATGGCAGATCGGAACGCAGGCTTCGCGCCGGCATGAGATAATCCTCATCCGGCAGGGTTGGGGCTGAATGAACCGCACGCGGTTCAACAGCCTCAGCAGTCTGTCCGGCAGGCAGACTGTCAGGCCGTGTCGAAACGGCCAGCCGCATGTTGAGCGCCCGCAGTTCCGCCCGCAGTTCCGCGATCTGGAACTCCAGGTCCTGCAACCTCGGCTTGGTGCCGAAGACGGCGAAGGGCATGCAGAGCAGCGCCAGCGCAAAAAGGGCGGCCACCACGGCCAGACACCCGAAGGCCCAGCCCGGCAGCCATGAAAAATCAGACATCATAAGGAGGCCCGGTCCAGTCTGAAGGTGGCGCGTTCGGGTATCCGGAGACCGGAATTACATGCCCCGCAATTACATACCAAGGGCGCGGCGATAGATATCGAGCAGAGTCTCCTGCTCCTCGATCTCGGCCGGCTCCTGCTTGCGCAGACGGATGATCTGCTTGATGACTTTCACGTCAAATCCGGCGGACTTGGCTTCGGAAAAAATATCCTTGATGTCGCCGGCCAGAGCCTTGCGCTCCTCTTCCAGACGCTCGACGCGCTCAATGATGGAGCGCAGACGATCCGCAGCGATCCCGCCGGTGGCAGCGCCTTCGCTTCTGCTTTCTGCATCCATGTCCGGTTTCCTTCCTGAGGCGTAAGTCTTGGCTGTATCTTCCGGCGCTGCACGAACACAGCATCCGCCGCGCGGCTTATCGTGATGAGGGTCGGACGGTCAACGGAATTATGTGCACGTTTCATGAACGCGTGAAGATGGGGAAGCTTTTCTCCCGAGGTCGTGCAGGACCCATCCCTTGACAGGAAGGGTGCTGACAGGGAACTAGACGATGCCTGAAAAGGCCTGAACCCTAACCCTTTTTTCCCGGTCTGCGGGTTCGAGAGGTCAGAGAGTCTTCCATGGAACATTTCCAGCAGGTCGAGCCTTTCGACTATATCATCTTCGGCGCCACTGGCGATCTCACGATGCGCAAGCTGCTGCCCGCGCTCTACAACCGTTTTCGGATGGGCCAGATTCCAGATGATGCGTGCATCATCGGAGCCGCCCGCACGGAGCTGGATCGAGAAGCCTACGCCGCGCGGGCCCGAGACGCCCTTGAACGGTTCCTTCCTTCAGACATCCTGAGCCCCGGACTGGTCGAGCGCTTCCTCGCCCGTCTCGATTACGTGACGCTGGACAGCAGCCGCGAGGGGCCGCAGTGGGACGTCCTGAAGTCCCTGTTGGCCAAGGCCCAGCCCGACCGGGTGCGCGTCTACTATTTCGCGACGGCCCCGCAGCTTTACGGCGGCATCTGCGAGAACCTGAACCGCTACGGGCTGATCACGCCCACCTCGCGAGTCGTTCTCGAAAAGCCGATCGGCACGAACATGGCCACCGCAACCGCCATCAATGACGGAGTCGGCCAGTATTTTCCGGAAAAGCAGATCTACCGGATCGATCATTATCTCGGGAAAGAAACGGTCCAGAACGTCCTCGCTCTGCGTTTTGCAAACCCGCTCATAAACGCCGCCTGGTCCGGCGAGCATATCGAGAGCGTGCAGATCACGGCGGTCGAGACCGTGGGCGTCGAAGGTCGCGCGGCCTATTACGACACCTCCGGCGCGCTTCGCGACATGATCCAGAACCACCTGCTCCAGGTGCTGTGTCTGGTTGCGATGGAAGCCCCCGATTCCCTCGAGGCCGATGCCGTCCGCAACGCCAAGCTGGCCGTCCTGAACGCCCTGCGCCCCATCACGGATGCCACAGCCGCCACCGAGACGGTGCGCGCGCAGTACACGGCAGGCGTGGTTGATGGCAAGAACGTCCGGGGCTATCTTGAAGAGCTCGGCAAGCCCAGCGCGACAGAAACCTATGCCGCGATCCGCGCCTGGGTAGACACGCCGCGCTGGAAGAACGTGCCGTTCTACATCCGCACGGCCAAGCGTTCCGGCAGGAAAGTCAGCGAAATCGTCGTGACATTCCGCCCGGCCGCGACCACCATGTTTGGCGCCACCCCGGCCAGCAACAGGCTGGTTTTGCGTATCCAGCCCAATGAAGGCGTGGACCTGCGCCTGAATGTCAAGAACCCCGCCCTGGATGTGTTCAACCTGCACCCGGCAGATCTTGATGCCTCCATCCGGATGGAAGGCGGTCTGCCCTTCCCGGATTCTTATGAGCGGCTGCTTCTCGATGCCGTACGGGGTGATCCGGTCCTGTTCATCCGCCGCGACGAAGTCGAGGCCGCATGGCGCTGGGCCGAGCCGATCCTCGATGCCTGGAAACACGGCAAGGTGCCCATGCAAAGCTACAGTGCAGGCTCCTATGGGCCGGAACAAGCGACCCAACTGCTCGCCGAACATGGCGACGCCTGGCATGAAGCGTCGGAGTAACCACATTTGAGTGACGATAAAAGCGCAACACCCCGCCTGGGCCGTATTCCGGGCCGGGGCACGCGCCGGCAGCCCCGCAGCTTAAAACAGCTCCTCCTGCGGCGGCTTCTGGTGGTCATCCCGGCCTTTCTGCTGATGTTCATAGCGGTCCGGACCGGGGTGCTGGACATGTCCTACGACAAGATCACGTTCAGCAAGCTGAGCTGGTTCGACAATACGGCCCTGGTGGAACATCTCCGTCTGGCCGTGGTGAAAGACAACCTGACGGACCTGCCGCGTAACTGCCTTGTTTTCGTAGTCAGCGGCGATGCTTCGGACAACACACCGACGATGGATGTCCTGGGACGGCACGGCAATGGCTGCCCCGGGACGACAGCTTCGGCAGAAAAACTGTTCAGCCTGAAGATCAACCGCTCGGAGCGGACCGTACAGACAGATGCGGGAACGCCCGGCGCGTTCCACAACCTGCCTCTGTAAGGCATCTCAGGAAGGCGGAGCCTGTTGACAGTCTCCGCCTTTTTCCCGCGCAAAGACCTCGCGCAGGAACATCCCCCCTTCCCGCAACGCCTGACGCCCGTCCCGGAACAGCGCATAGCCGTTCAGGAAACCATGAATCATGCGTGGAAAGTTCTTCAGCCGAACCGGAACGCCTGCCTCGTCAAGACAGCGGGCATAGAGTTCGCCTTCTCCCCTGAGCGGATCAAAACCCGCGGTCACGATCATGGCCGGCGGAAGATCCTGGAACCGCTCCGCCAGAAGAGGCGAAAACGCCGGATCGAAAAGCTGCTCGGGACTGCGCAGCGTCTGGCCGCAATACCAGTACAGAAGTTCCGCGCTCAGCATGTAGCCCTCGGCATAGGCCTGACGTGAAGGCGGAACGAACGGACCGCTCAGAGCCGGGTAATAAAGAAGCTGCGCGCTCAGCGGACGGAGGCCCTTTTCCCGCATCCACTGCGTGAGCGCCGCGGACATGTTGCCCCCTGCACTGTCTCCCGCAACCGCGACTGGCACATCCGCTCCAACGGTCCGCAAAATCCAGTCCAACGCGGCTTTGGCATCCTCCAGCCCTGCCGGAAAGCGGTGCTCGGGCGCGAGACGGTAATCCAGCGAAACCACCATCGCGCCGGATGCGGCGGCAAGGCGGCAGCAGATCCCGTGATGGGAGACCAGATCGCAATGAACGAATCCGCCACCATGCAGAAAGAGAACGACACCCCGGACCTTTCCGCGCGGCCGGTAAAGGCGCGCGGTGCGGAAGCCATCGGCTCCGGGTACACGGATATCACGCCATCGGCGGATCCGCAGCGAAGACAGGGCGACAGGAAAACTCGGGCGCCCCGTGACACGCCGGATCTGCTTCAGGATCGGCGCGGCGGGTGGCGCGGCGGGAATGGGCGGGATCTCGTCCAGCGCGATCATGCGCGGCGTAACGCCACGTCTGCGGCTCTGCCGGGCCAGCCAGGACAGGAAGATCCGTAATGTCAGGGTCGGGCGCATTTCACCATTATGCCGGGATCATGCCCAAAAGTCTGCCCTTGACCCCGCAGGCGTCCCGGAGCAGTGTCTGCGCCGCCAGACGGCTGGACGATCGCTGTGTGTGCGATGAGGATCGCATACAGGGAGGAAAGTCCGGGCTCCATGGGAAGACGGTACCGGCTAATTGCCGGCGGGGGCGACCCCAGGGACAGTGCCACAGAAAACAGACCGCCCGCCGGACTGTGCCCCACGCGTTCATTCGCCGGGGAACATGTTGCGGGTAAGGGCGAAACGGTGCGGCAAGAGCGCACCGCATCTCCGGCAACGGCGATGGTCATGGTAAACCCTACCGGGAGCAAGACCGAATAGGAACGGCAGGTTTCCGCAAGGAAACCGGGGGTTTCTCGCCCCGTCGTTCGGGTTGGTTGCGTGAGGCCTGCAGCAATGCAGGTCCCAGAGGAATGATCGTCCCGCCTTCGGACGGACAGAACCCGGCTTACAGGCCGTCTGGCACCTGTTGGAAAAATCCGTTCTTCCCAGTAATTGTTCCCCTCGCCAAAGAAGAACAAAAACAGAACAAATAACGGCAGGTATAAATCAGCGTATGCGATTATCCCTGATAATTCCTAATAAAAAGCAAAAAATCCCGTCACATTTCTGACTTTGAAAATATCGCGGTTTTCTGCGGTTTTCTGACGAAATCCGTTTGACGTCCCATGAAATCCCATGATATCCCAGTCAAGACCAAGTCAAATAACCAGCAACCGCATGACCGGTTCTGACGCAGGAAGGAGGCACATCATCCATGAGCATGTTCCTCGGCACGCATCAGAACCGTTTCGATGCCAAGGGACGTGTCTCCATTCCCGCATCTTTCCGCGCCGCCCTGAAGTCACAGGCCCAGCCGGGAGATCCACTGGTCATCCTGCGTCCGTCCCATCTCCATCCCTGCATCGAAGGCTGGACGGTCGGCGCTTTCGCGTCCCTTGCGACACCGCTCGACGAATACGATCCCTTTTCGGAAGATCATGAAGATCTGGCCGCCAGCCTCTATGCGGACGCCTATCCGCTGGACAGCGACAAGGAAGGCCGCATCATTCTTCCCGAAAACCTGCGCACCCACGCAGCCCTGACCGACGAAGTCTCCTTCATGGGGCTTGGCCGCACATTCCAGATCTGGAACCCCGAAGCTGCGGCGGAACGGCGTCAGGCCGCCCGCAGCCGTGCCAGAACTCTCGCAACCAGCCGCCGCCCCGCCAGCGCGCCTGCCGCCGGCAACACAGCGGGAGCAGCGGAATGAACGCGATCACCCTGGTCCATTCCGGCCATGTTCCGGTCATGCTGCACGAGGTTCTCGAAGCACTCTCCCCGCGCGCTGGCGGACGGTATCTGGACGGCACGTTCGGGGGGGGCGGCTATGCCCGCGCCATCCTGAATGCGGCCGACTGCACGCTCGATGCGATCGACCGCGACCCTGCCGCCATCGAGCGCGGAAACGCCATGGCCGTTCAGGCCAACGGACGGTTGCGGATGCACCAGGGCACGTTCGGCGACATGGAAGCCCTGGTCGGAGCGGAAGGTCCGTTCGACGGCATCGTGCTGGATCTGGGCGTCTCGTCCTTCCAGATCGATCAGGCCGAGCGTGGTTTCTCGTTCCGCAATGACGGCCCGCTGGACATGCGGATGGGCTCGGATGGCCCCTCGGCGGCTGATCTGGTCAATACGTGCAGGGAAGCCGAACTCGCGGACATCCTTTACCGCTATGGCGAGGAAAAGCTCTCCCGCCGCATTGCGCGCGCCATCGTGGCCGCCCGCGCCGAAGCCCCGATCACAACGACCGGCCAGCTCGCGCATATCATCCGCTGCTGCGTCCCCCGCGACCGCGCCAATATCGATCCGGCCACCCGCAGCTTCCAGGGGCTGCGGATTGCCGTGAACGACGAGTTGGGCGAACTGGAGCGGGCGCTGGAAGCGGCGCCGCGCCTTCTGGCTCCCGGCGGCGTTTTCGTGGTCGTAACATTCCATTCCCTGGAAGATCGCCTGGCGAAACGTGCCATGGCCGTCCTTGCAGGGCGGACGGGAAACCCTTCCCGTTACGAACCGGCGCCGCTCCGTCAGGACGCACCGGCCTTTTCCCTTCTCTATTCCCGTCCCCTCTCCGCCACGGATGAGGAATCCCGGGAAAATCCCCGCGCCCGCAGCGCCCGCCTGCGTGCACTGGTTCGCAACCCCGCCCCCAAGATGCCCGTCTCAGGAATGCCCTCATGATCCGGCCCTTCACTGTCGCCTGCGCTGTCCTCGCCGCAGGATCCGGCCTGTTTCTCTATACCAAGAAGCATGAGACCACGGTTCTGGACCAGAAGATCACGAAGATCGTGCAGGAGACGCAGCGCGTGCGCGGCCAGACCGCAATGCTCCGTACGGAATGGGCCCTGCTGAACCAGCCGGACCGCCTGAAAACCCTGTCAGCCCGCTTTGTTCCCGCCCTGCACCCGATGGAGCCGGACCAGTTCATCCGTATGGCCTCACTCGAAGCGCGCCTTCCCGCGCCGGGTTCGAAGGCTCAACCGGCCGATCCGCGTGAGGGACTGCATGAGGTTGTCATCCGTGCGGCCGAAGCCGCTCACCTGCCCCTACCCGCTCCGCAGGCTGTCGTGCATGCTCCCGCCCCCGCCCAGCCGAGTCCGGCTCCGCGTCCGGTGGCTGTCGCCATGGCATCGCATCCCGCCGCAACACCGAAGGCGGCCGCCATCCCGGCGCATGTCTCCCATGCCCACAATGCGGACATGCAGATCGCGTCCGCCGCGCCGCGCACGGTCTCAGGACTGGTTCACGCCCATGCCGACAGCGCACCCGGTGTTCGCCTGGTCAACTATCGTGAGAGCCATCCTGCTCCACTGATGGTTGCCGCATGGCACCCCCAGACCGTGCATGTCCACCACAGCGCAGCGTCGACCCGTCTGGCCGAAGCCCCACTCCGCACGCATCACACACAACTTTCCGCTCTGGGAAATACGAATGACGCATTGCCCGCGCCGGTGCCGTTGGCTAACTGAAAGCCTTCTCATCGTTAACCGCTCGTTCAGCATTTTCGGATAGCTTAGGGCGAGCCCTTCAACAGGACGCACCCCCGCACGATGCCCCAGGACGTGCCACCTTCTTCCGGTTCACAGCGCCCCGAGCGTCCGGATGTGCCGTCAGGGCGTTTCCGGCGTGGCGGCACGCCGCGGGGGTTCCGCAGGCTGAATCTTGACCAGATGCATGGGCGCCTGCTCGGTGTCGGGATGGGATTTCTCGCGATTTATGGAGCCGTGGCGCTCAAGGCGACCGTCGCCACCGTCCTCATGCCGATGGAGCCGGAAAAGCGCCAGATCGCGCCTCAGGTTCCGGAAATCCCCAAGAGCGATCCACGCGGAGAAATGTCGGGCGATTTCGTCCTGCCCACCGTCAAGCGCGCCACCATTACCGATCGCATGGGTCAGGCTCTGGCGCTCTCGCTGCCTGTCGCGCAGGTCTATGCCAACCCGATGGAACTGATCGACCCCGCGGATGCCGCCGACAAGTTGCGGAAAGTGCTGCCACAGCTCGGCCGGGACGAGACGATCCGCCGCCTGTCGCTGAAAAAGCAGTTCGTCTATCTGGCGCGTGACATTTCGCCCGTTCAGGAAATCGCCATCAACAATCTGGGCATTCCGGGCATTTATTTCGAAGCAGGCGAACGTCGCCATTATCCCTTGGGTCGCACGGCCGCGCAGATCATGGGCAGCGTCGATATCGACGATCACGGCATTGCAGGCGTGGAGCGGTATTTCGACAAGCGCCTGAACTCCGATCGCACACCGCTGCGCCTGTCCTTGGACGTGCGCGTGCAGACCGTCGCGCATGACGAACTTCAGGCCGCAAAGGACGAGTTCTCGGCGATCGGCGCCAGTGCCATCGTCATGGACGTCCGTACCGGCGAGATCCTGGCCATGGTCAGCCTGCCCGATTACGACGCCAACGATTTCGGCCACGCGCCCAACGACGCCCGCTTCAACCGGGCCGTTACCGGCATGTATGAACCGGGTTCGACCTTCAAGCTCCAGACGGCGGCCATGGGCCTGCAACTCGGCATCATCCACCCGTGGGACCGCTTTTCGACCATTCCCATCAGAGTCGGCCGCTTCACGATCCGCGACATGAAGACCGACCATTTCGCCCCCTGGCTCTCCCTGCCCGGCGTTCTGGCCTATTCGTCCAACCCGGCTGCGGCGCATATCGCGCTTGATGTCGGCGCGGCGCGTCAGCAGGACTGGCTGCGGAACATGGGCTTTTTCAATCGTGTCCCGGTCGAGCTGCCCGAAGCCGGGCGGCCGCTTGTTCCCGCATCACGCAACTGGGGCCTTTCCACGGTCATGACAGTCGGGTTCGGGCACGGTGTCGCCGAACCGCCACTGGCCATCGTGCGAGGCACGGCGGCAACCGTGAATGGCGGTATCCTGCTCAAGCCAACCCTCGTGGCACGCGATACCGAAGACGACAGCAAACCGACGCCCGACGCCGATGCGGCACAGGTCCGGCCCGTGGCCTATCGGCCGGGTGCGAACGGTGACGAGATCGGAGCCGAAACGCCCGTGGGCACGCGCGTCCTTTCCGAACAGACCTCGGCCCTCCTGCGCAAACTGCTGCGCCTCGACGTCACGATGGGGAGCGGCAAGTCCGCCGAAGTGCCGGGCTATTATGTCGGCGGCAAGACCGGCACGGCGGAAAAGATCGGCGCGCATGGCGGATACCTGAAGCACGTCAACGTCTCGGCCTTTACCAGCGTGTTCCCGATGAACAACCCCCGTTACGCCGTCTATGTGATGCTCGACAGTCCGCAGGGCACGGCGGCAACCCATGGCTGGACGACAGCCGCCTGGAACGCCGCACCGACCGTCAAGAAAATCATCTCGCGTGTCGGCCCGATCCTGAACCAGTTCCCCGATCTGGCGAACAAGGATGCGATCGACGCCTCGCTGGCCATTCCGATGAACCCGCCCGTGCCTCCCGGATACCGCCCCCTGGGCCCCGGCAACGATCCAGGGGAGCCGCGCAATCAGTCCCGCACCAAAACCCCGACCTCCCGAACACAGCACTGAACCGTTTCATGCTCCTCTCACAGCTCTTCGCCCTTTGCGACACGTCGCAGTCCCTGACAGACGATCCCGACATTCTGGCCGTGACCCCCGACAGCCGCCAGGCCGGCCCGGGGACGCTGTTCTTTGCCCTGCGCGGAGCGAAACAGGACGGAAGCGCCTTCATCCCGCAGGCCGTATCGCAGGGAGCCGCAGCCGTAATCGTGGATCAGGAAACCGCGGGCCCGGATAGCGCAGTTCCCGTGATCGTACGGCCCGATGCAAAGCATCTGCTTGCCTGCATGGCGTCCGCGCTTGCCGGTCCGCAACCGTCCTGCATCGCGGCGATCACCGGGACGAACGGTAAAAGCAGCACGGCCGATTTCCTCCGCCAGCTCTGGACCCTTCAGGGAAACCGGGCGGCAAGCCTTGGAACGCTGGGTCTCATTTCCGATACGGATGTCCCGGCTCCACCAAGCCTGACGACGCCGGACCCCGTATCGCTGTCCCGGACCCTCGCCGCGCTGGCCCGTAACGGCGTGGAGCATGTCGCCCTCGAAGCCTCGTCGCACGGACTTGAGCAGCATCGGCTGGACGGCGTCACACTGACGGCAGCCGGCTTCTCCAATCTGACGCGCGACCATCTGGATTATCATCTGACGCTGGAAGCCTATCGCGCGGCAAAACTGCGCCTGTTTGACGAGGTGCTTCCCACAGGGGGTATCGCAGCGGTCAATGCGGACATGGACGGCGAGACATTTGCGGCTCTTCAGAACATTGCAGCCCGTCGGAGCCTCAAACTCCGCAACGTGGGGCGCAATGGCACCACGCTGCGACTGATCGAAGCCCGTCCCACGCCGTCAGGGCAGATCCTGCGCCTCGCCCTGCATGGCGAGGAACTGCCCGAAATCTCCCTTTCGCTGCCCGGACGCTTCCAGGCCGAGAACGTGATGCTGGCGGCTGCCATGTGCTGGAAAGACGACGCCGATGCCCGGCAGGTTGTGGCCCTTCTGTCGCGCCTGACGGGTGTACACGGCCGATGCGAGCGGGCTGTTGCGCTCTCCAACGGTGCTGCCGCCTATGTCGATTATGCCCACACCCCCGATGCGCTCGACTGCGTCCTGTCCAGCCTGCGTCCGCATACGGCAGGGCGTCTGGTCGTGGTCTTCGGCGCGGGTGGCGATCGCGACCGCGGCAAGCGCCCGCTCATGGGAGCAGTTGCCGCGCGAATGGCGGATCTGGCGATCGTAACGGACGACAATCCCCGCACGGAAGAGCCCGCTTCCATCCGTTCGGAAATCCTGGCGGCCTGCCCGGATGCACTGGAAATCGCAGACCGCCGCAGCGCCATCGCAGCGGGACTTGAGGCCCTGAAGCCCGGCGATATCCTTGTCGTGGCCGGCAAGGGACATGAGCAGGGTCAGATCGTTGGCACGGACATCCTGCCCTTCGATGACCGTCTCGTTATTCGTGAACTGGCAGGTGCGGCATGAGCGTTCTGTGGAACAGTGCGGACCTTCGCGCCGCGACAGGCGGAACACTGAATGCCGATGTTCAGGTCACCGGCATCTCGATCGACACCCGGACACTGACGCCGGGGGACCTGTTCATCGCGCTGCGGGGCGAGACGAGCGACGGCCATGCCCATGTGCAGCAGGCTCTGGACAAGGGTGCCGCCTGCGCACTTGTGCATGACACGGCTGGTCTGGACGATCCGCGCCTTCTGATCGTTCCTGACACCATGACCGCCCTTGTGGATCTGGGGCGTTATGCGCGCATGCGTTTTCGCGGAAAAGTCGTTGCCATCACCGGAAGCGTCGGCAAGACGACGACCAAGGACATGCTGAAAGTCGCGCTGTCCGCCATCGGCCCGACGCACGCCGCCGTCGCCTCCTACAACAACCACTGGGGCGTGCCCCTGACGCTGGCCCGACTGCCGCAGGACGCAAGGTTCTGCATCAGCGAAATCGGCATGAACCATGTCGGGGAAATTGCTCCCCTTGCTGCTCAGGTCCGGCCCGATGTAGCCATCATCACCACGATCGGCACGGCGCATCTCGGCCATATGGGCAGCATCGAGGCAATTGCGCAGGAAAAATCCGACCTGTTCAGCGCGCTTGCGGACGAGGGGATCGCCATTGTCCCCGACGACGCAGCCGGTCAGGAGCATTTCCGGGGAGCCCTGCCCGAAGGACGTGTCCTTTGGCGTTCGGGCTTCTCCAAGACGGCACAGCTCCGGATCGAAAATCTGCACTGCTCGGCAGAAGGCAGCCATTTTTCGCTACATCTGCCTTGCGGCATCCAGAATGTGACACTAACGGCGCCGGGAGAGCATCTGGCACGCAATGCGGCTCTGGCTCTCGGCGCGGTTGCAGCTCTTGGCGAAGACGTCGCCGTTGCGACCACCGCACTGCAAAACTTTGTGCCAGGTGCCGGACGTGGACAGATCCGCACGATCCTGAACGACGTGCGCCTTCTGGACGAAAGCTATAATGCGTCCACGCCCAGCGTCCGCGCGGCACTGGCAACCCTCGCGCTGATTCCGGCCCAGCGGCACATCGCGGCTCTGGGGGACATCCGCGAACTTGGCACCTTCGCCGATGCCGAACACCGTTCGCTCGCAGACGCCGTTCAGAACGCCAAAGCCATCGCCTTCTGCTGCGGCCCCCATATGCGCGCGCTTTATGACGCGCTTCCCTCCGAGCTTCAGGGCGGATACGCCGCTGATGCCGCATCTCTGGCCCCTCTTCTGCTCAAAGCCCTTCGCCCCGGTGATCTCCTGCTCGTGAAAGGCAGCTTCGGCAGCCGGATGCGTGACGTGATCTCAATCCTCGACAACGCTTCCAGCCCGGTCTCTGCCTGATGCTTTTCAATCTCATCGCCGCCCATGACACGTCCCATGGCGGATTCTTCAACCTGTTTCATTACCTGACGTTCCGTTCAGGCTGCGCCTGCCTGACGGCGCTGGTCATCTCGCTGGCACTGGGCAATCCCTTCATCGCACAGCTCAAACGCATCCAGCGCGAAGGCCAGCCGATCCGATCCGTGGGTCCTGAACGACACATTCTGGAAAAAGCCGGCACGCCGACGATGGGCGGAATGCTGATTCTGATTGCGCTTTTCTCGGCAACACTGCTCTGGGCGGATCTCACAAACGGCTTCGTCTGGGCCGTCATGCTAACGACGGCAGCTTTCGGAGCAGTTGGCTTTGCAGACGACTACCTGAAGCTCTCCAAGCGCAACACGACCGGCGTCTCCAAGCGCACCCGGCTTGGCTGCGAGTTTCTGGCGTCGCTGATCGCCGGGATATGGCTCCAGTCCCTGACGCCGCCGGAACTGCGCAACATGGTCGCCTTTCCGTTCATCAAGGATGTGCTTCTTCCGCTGGGCTATGCCTTCCCGATCTTTGCAATGATCACCATCACCGGCTTCGGCAACGCCGTGAACTTCACGGACGGGTTGGACGGTCTGGCCATCGTCCCGGTCGTAATCGCCGCATTGGTCTTCGCCCTGATCTCCTATCTGGTCGGCAATCACGTCTTCGCCGACTATCTCCAACTCCACCCGGTTCCCGGCACGGGCGAACTCGCAGTTTTCTGTGCGGCCCTGATTGGCGCGGGCCTCGGGTTCCTGTGGTTCAACGCCCCGCCGGCCGCCGTTTTCATGGGCGATACCGGGTCCCTGTCCCTCGGTGGGGCTCTCGGAGCCGTGGCTGTTGCCACAAAGCATGAACTCGTCCTGTGCATCGTGGGCGGCGTTTTCGTTGCTGAAACCCTGTCGGTCGTGATCCAGATTTTCTGGTTCAAGCGGACGGGACGACGCGTGTTCCTGATGGCGCCGTTGCACCACCATTTTGAGAAAAAGGGCTGGCAGGAGCCAAAAATCGTGATCCGGTTCTGGATCGTCTCCATCGTGCTGGGCCTGTGCGGTCTGGCGACGCTGAAACTACGATGAGCGGCTTTCCGTCCAACCTCCTCGCAGGCGAGCGCTATGCCGTCTGCGGTCTGGGGCGCAATGGTACGGCTGTCGTGCAGGCGCTGCTCGGGATGGGCGCAGAGGTTCAGGCCTGGGATGATCGCAATGCCGATCTTCCCGCTCAGCCGAACCTGACAGTCGCCCCCCTGACCGACCTGTCCGGCATGACGGCTCTCATCCTGTCCCCCGGCATTCCCCATCTGCTTTCCAAGGCCCATCCCGTCGCGGACCTCGCCCGGGCACAGGAGATCCAAATCCTGTCCGATGCCGAGATTCTGTATCGCGCCGTCCGAAAGTCCGGATCAAAGGCCGCATTCGTCGCAGTCACGGGAACGAACGGGAAGTCGACGACGACGGCGCTGATCGCCCATCTTTTTACGACGGCCGGGCGTTCCTGCACGGCGGGTGGCAATCTGGGCACGGCATCGCTGGCATTACCGCTCCTGCCCGATGACGGCGTCTACGTCATCGAAATGTCGTCCTACATGCTCGAACGGCTGGATCGCTTCCACGCGAACGGCGCCTGCCTGCTGAACCTGACCCCCGACCATCTGGACCGGCATGGCGACATGGCAGGCTATGCCGCCGCCAAGGCCCATGTCTTTGACAATATGGGCCCGGACGATCTGGCCGTGATCGGCACGGATGATGACTGGTGCCGCTCCATCGCCTCACAGGTCGCATCGCGCAGCGTACAGGTCGTTGAACTGGACGCAGACGCCCTGCCTCCTTACGACGGCCCGGCCCTTCCCGGACGGCATAATGCCCAGAATGTCGGCGCGGCCCTGGCCATCGCGCGCCATCTCGGCCTTGATGAGGCGGCAATCCGCACCGGTTTGAAATCCTTCCCCGGCCTGGAACATCGCCTGCAGAAAGTGGCGGAATGCGATGGCGTCTCTTTCATCAACGACAGCAAGGCCACGAACGCCGAAGCCGTCTCAAAGGCTCTCGCCGCCTATGACAAAGTCATATGGATTGCGGGCGGCGTTGCAAAAGCGGGTGGCATCGAAAGCCTCGTGCCCTTTTTCGGTCACATCGCGCAGGCTTTTCTGATCGGACAGAACGCGGATGTTCTGGCCGCAACGCTGGAAACGCATGGCGTACCCTTCCAGCAGTGCGGAACGCTGGAAAAGGCTGTTCCGGCCGCTTTTCAGGCCGCTCTCGAGAAGAACATTCCCGTCGTCCTGCTGTCACCGGCCTGTGCAAGTTTCGATCAATTTCGCAGTTTCGAGGATCGAGGTTCACACTTCCTTCAGATTTGCGATAATATCGTAAAATCAGGCCATTCGGGCACCAACCCCACGCAGAAACAGGAGGATTGACACCATGTCGGGACTGTCCCGTGTCGATACTTCTGCGATGGCCCGCTGGTGGCGGAACCTGGACCGTGTGACGCTGGCCTGCGTCGGCCTGCTGATTGGCCTGGGCTATGTCCTGATGCTGGCGGCCAGTCCTGCGGTAGCCTCGCGTATCGGCGCCTCGCGCAACATGTTCATTCTCAAGCAGGTAATCTTCCTGGCACTGGCTGGAGCGATCGTGCTTGGAACGTCCTACCTGTCCCGGCAGGCCATCAAGAAACTCGCGATTATCGGCGGCATCATAGCGCTCGGTGCCACGGCCATGACGCTGGTGCACGGCATGGAAATCAAGGGCGCGCGACGCTGGATTGCGCTGCCGATGATGTCGGTCCAGCCCTCGGAGTTCCTCAAGCCCTGCTTTGCGGTCGTGACCGGCTGGCTGCTCTCGGCGCGCCGTTCCGTCGTGATGTGGGGCAATATCGCCTTCCCCGGCATGCTGATTGCCTTCCTGTGCTTCGGGGTCATTCTGGTCCTGCTGAAATCCCAGCCCGATATCGGAATGCTGTCCGTCATCACGATGGTCTTCATGACCCAGCTTTTCGTGGATGGTCTCAAACTCTACTGGGTTGGCCTGTGCGTTGCGGGCATGGCGGGTGCCTTTGCGGTCGCCTATATCGTCTTTCCGCACGTGCAGTCCCGCGTGCAGCGCTTCCTGCATCCTGATGTCGGTGACCACTACCAGATTGACACCGCATTGCGGGCGTTCGGAAATGGCGGCCTGCTGGGCCGCGGGCCTGGCGAAGGCCGCGTGAAGGATCTGCTGCCCGACGCCCATGCCGACTTCGTCTTTGCGGTCGCGGGTGAAGAATACGGTCTGATCCTGTGCATCGGGATCATCCTGCTGTTCGGGATCATCGTACTGCGCACCCTGCTCAAGCTGATGCACGAGGATGACCCGTTCGTTATCGTGTCCGCTGCAGGTCTGGTGACAGGCTTCGGCCTTCAGGCCTTCGTCAACATGGGTTCGACATTGCATCTGATCCCGACAAAGGGCATGACCCTGCCCTTCATTTCCTATGGTGGCAGTTCGGCAATGTCGGTGGCCCTGACCATGGGTATGGTTCTGGCGCTGACACGTCATCATGTCGGCCAGAGCCGGATTGGTCAGAGAACCTCTGCGCCTTACGGTCAGGGACCACTGTTTGAGAGGAACGCGCCGTGAGCCGCCCCATCGTTATCGCCGCCGGTGGCACAGGCGGACATTTCTTCCCGGCCGAAGCCGTCGCAACCGTACTCGCGGAACGGGGTCACGACCTTGTCCTGATGACAGACGCCCGGCACGGACGACGCGAAACCGGCCTGTTCAAGGACCGTCCGCAATACGTGCTGGACGGCGCAGGCGTGGCGGGTAAAGGCATTGGCGGAAAAGTCCGTGGCGTACTAGCCCTGCTGCGCGGCATGATGAGCGCGCGCCGTATCCTCACCTCGCTGGATGCCGCGGCGGTTGTGGGTTTCGGCGGCTATCCGTCCATCCCGCCCCTGACCGCGTCACGCCTTCTGCCTTCCGCAAAGCGTCCGCAGATGGTCATTCATGAAGGCAATGCCGTGCTCGGACAGGCCAATGCCTTCCTGTCCCGCTTTTCTCCGCTGATCGCCACGTCCTACGCGAAGGTCGCCCGTCTTCCTGAAAATGCCCGGACAACCCTGACCGGCATGCCCGTCCGTGAAGGCATCGAGGCTCTGTTTGGTCATGTCTATGCCCCGCCCGAAGACAGGATCAATCTTCTGGTCTGGGGTGGCTCCCTGGGCGCACGCGTGTTCTCCGAAATCGTGCCACAGGCGCTGGCTGCTCTTCCCGAAGACTTCCGCAAACGCCTGAAAGTCACGCAGCAGATCAAGGCCGATGATCTGGAGCGCGTCCGCGCCATTTACGAAAATGCGGGGATCGAAGTCGAGGCTGCTCCCTTCTTCACGGATGTTCCGGCCTGTCTGAAAAACGCCCATCTCGTGATCGGGCGCGCAGGCGGTTCTTCGGTTGCGGAACTGGCCATGGCCGGTCTGCCGTCCATTCTGGTGCCGCTGCCCATCGCCGCGTCCGATGAACAGGGTGCGAATGGTCAGGCGCTCGTCGATGCCGGTGCGGCCTGGATGATCCGACAGCCCGATTTCACGCCCCCAGCTCTGACGGCTCTGCTGACAGACCTGTTTTCCCATCCTCAAAAGCTCGAAAACGCAGCAAAAGCCGCTCATCTGTGTGCGCGCCCTCATGCTGCCGCAAAAGTCGCTGATCTGATTGAATCCGCCCTGCGGTCCTGATCCCTGTTTTTATCGTTCCTGCCCAAGAGTACCTGCCCCATGCGCGCCCTGCCCCTGAACATCGGAACCATTCACTTCGTCGGTATCGGCGGCATCGGCATGTCCGGCATCGCCGAGGTCCTGCACATGCTGGGCTACAAGGTGCAGGGTTCCGATATTGCCGAAGGTGCCAATGTGCAGCGCCTGCGCCAGGCCGGGATTGTCGTGCATATCGGCCATGACGCCGCCAATCTGGGCGACGCCCAGGTTGTCGTGACCTCCACTGCCGTGAAAAAGGACAATCCGGAAGTCGTGGCCGCGCGTGCCAAGCTCATCCCGGTCGTGCGACGTGCGGAAATGCTGGCCGAACTGATGCGCCTGCGCTGGTCCGTCGCCATCGGCGGCACGCATGGCAAGACAACCACGACCAGCCTCGTGGCCTGCGTGCTTGAGCATGCCCGTCTGGACCCGACCGTCATCAATGGCGGCATTATCGAAGCTTACGGCACCAACACGCGCATGGGTTCGGGCGACTGGATGGTCGTCGAGGCCGATGAAAGCGACGGGTCCTTCCTGCGCCTGCCCGCCGTCATCGCGGTCGTGACGAACATGGATCCGGAGCATCTGGATCACTGGGGCACGGAAGAGGCCATGCAGGCCGGCTACGACCAGTTCGTCTCGAACATTCCGTTCTACGGTTTCGCGGTCCTGTGCGTGGATCACCCGCAGGTGCAGCAGATGATCCCGCGCCTGTCCGATCATCGCGTCATCACCTACGGTTTCAGCCCGCAGGCCGATATCCGCGCCGAGAAGGTCGTCATGGACAAACGCGGCGCGACATTCGAAGTCGTGGTCACCAATCGCCAGCGCAACCGCTCGCGCCGCGCCGGTCCGTTCCGCCTGCCGATGCTCGGACACCACAACGTCCTGAACTCGCTCGCGGCCATCGCCGTGGCGCTTGAAATGGAAATCAGTGATTCCGTGATCGCGTCCGCCCTGACGACCTTCAAGGGCGTCAAGCGCCGCTTCACCCGCACGGGCGAGTATGATGGCATTTCCATCATCGACGATTACGGCCATCACCCGGTTGAAATCGCCGCCGTGCTCAAGGCCGCCCGTCAGGCTGGTGCCCGCAACGTCATCGCCGTCATGCAGCCGCACCGCTATTCGCGCCTGAAGGTCCTGTTCAACGAGTTCTGCACCTGCATGAACGATGCCGACACGGTCATCGTGGCTGACGTCTATGCCGCAGGCGAAACGCCGATCGAAGGCGCGGGCCGTGATGCGCTCGTCGAAGGCCTGCGCGACCGCGGCCACCGTTCCGTCGTACCACTCCCCGATCCGGCCCATCTGGCGGAAATGATCAACGCCATCGCCAAGCCGGGCGATTACGTCGTCTGCCTTGGCGCCGGCACCATCACTCAGTGGGCGCAGGCCCTCCCCGCCCAGCTCGAAGCCCTGAACCGCCAGCCCGCAACCGAAGGCGCGGCATGACGGGCAGCAGCAATTTTCCCGTCACGGGCCTGCGCGGCAGACTGACCCCGAACGCCCCGCTCGGCCCCCGCGCATGGTTCCGGGTCGGTGGCCCGGCGGACTGGCTGTTCGTCCCCGAAGACCAGGATGATCTCGCCCTTTTCCTGCGCGAAAAGCCGGCCACCATGCCGGTTACGGTTCTGGGCGCGTGCTCGAACGTTATCATCCGCGACGGCGGCATTGCTGGCACGGTCATCCGTCTGGCACGCGGCTTTGCGGACATCACTGTTCAGGGCAACAGCCTGATCGTCGGCGCGGCCGCCCTCGACATCACCGTGGCCGAACATGCCGCCGCTGCCGCTCTGGCAGGACTGGAGTTCCTGGCCGGCATTCCCGGATCGATCGGGGGCGCCGTCCGCATGAATGCGGGTGCCTACGGGTCAGACCTCAACGCCGTTCTCGAATGGGCGGACATCCTGACGGCTGAAGGCGATCTGCGACGTCTGTCCCATGACGACCTCGGTTTTGCCTATCGTCATTCGGAGCTTCCCGAAGGCAGCGTGGTCATCCGCGCCAGCCTGCGCGGCACACCGGACAACGCAGATGCCATCCGCAGCCGCATCGCGGATATCCGGGCCTCGCGCGAGGCCTCACAGCCCGTACGGGCGCGAACCGGCGGCTCCACCTTCCGCAACCCCGAAGGCCACAAGGCCTGGCAGCTCATCGACGAAGCCGGATGCCGTGGTCTTCAGATCGGCGATGCGCAGGTCAGCGAAAAGCACTGCAATTTCCTGCTCAATCTGGGACAGGCCCGCAGCGCGGATCTGGAAACGCTGGGCGAAGCCGTCCGCGAAAAAGTGCTGGCACAGAGCGGCGTGGACCTGCATTGGGAAATCAAACGCATCGGGCGCAGATCCGAAGGAGAACAGACGGTATGAAGGTCGCAGTCCTGTTGGGAGGAACATCCAGTGAGCGGCCTGTCAGTCTCGTCAGCGGCGAGGCTGCAATCGAGGCCCTGCGCGAAATGGGACACGACGTCACCCCGATCGATGTCGGACCGGATATCGCAACGACCATCGCCAGCCTGAAAGCCGCCGCACCGGACGTCGTTTTCAATGCCCTTCACGGCCCGCGTGGCGAGGATGGTGCCATTCAGGGCGTTCTGGAATGGCTTGGCCTGCCCTACACCCATTCCGGCATCCGTGCCTCGGCCGTGGCAATGGACAAGGGCGCAACCCGTATCCTGCTTGCCGCCGCCGGTCTGCCCGTTGCGCAGGGACGTGTCGTGACGGTTGAAGAGCTGGCCGAAGCCGATCCGCTCCCCACGCCTTACGTCATCAAGCCGGTCGCCGAAGGCTCCTCCGTCGGTGTGGAGATCGTGCGGACGGGAGACAACCGTCGTGCCGAAATCGCGCGGAACTGGCGTTTCGGGAAGGAGGCGCTGGTCGAGAGCTTCATCCCCGGCCGCGAACTAACCGCTGGCGTCATGGGAGACCGGGCTCTGGCCGTCACGGACATCCTGCCCAGCGAAACGGCCGCGTTTTATGATTTCGAGGCCAAATACAAGGCTGGCGGCTCGCGTCACGTAGTCCCTGCGGAGCTTCCACAGGCGGTGACGGACCGTGCGCTCGATTACGCTCTGCGCGCCCATCAGACACTGGGCTGTCAGGGGGCCAGTCGCACGGATTTCCGCTACGACGAGGGCACCGACACGCTGGTCATCCTCGAGGTCAATACACAGCCCGGCATGACGCCGACATCCCTGCTGCCGGAACAGGCCGCCTATTGCGGGATTTCCTATCCGGAACTGTGTGACTGGATGGTCCGGGAGGCACTGGCGCGCTGATGCGGGAGGATCCGTCCTTTCAGAGAGACGATTTTGTCCGGGAGCGTTTTTCCGGGGCCCTGCCGCCTCAGGAAGACCGTCCGTCCCGGGCCAAGCTGTTCTGGCGCCGACAGCGGCGGCTGGTCCGGCCTGCGATCGTGTTTCTGGTTGTGATGGGAATTGCCGGTGCGGGCATTCGCCTTCTGTATGACGCAGCCTCCGAAGAGCGCTTCGCCCCGCTGCGGGCACGGCTGGTCGAAATGGAGCCGTTGCCCATCCGCCACATCGTCATCAACGGTCGCGGCATGACCAGCGAAGCCTCGATCCAGGAAGCGCTGGGCACATCCGTCGGACGTCCGATCTTTGGATTTTCCGTTGAGGCCGCACGGCAGCGGCTGGATGAACTGCCGTTCATCGACCATGCAACAGTCGAACGCCACATGCCCGATACCGTCATCATCACGCTTGTGGAGCGCACGCCGATCGCCGTCTGGCAGGATCGCGGGCATTTCATGCTCATCAACCGGGCGGGAGAGAAAGTCTCCGATCAGGGCCTGACCGGGAAAAATGCGCAGGCTTTTCTGCAACTGCCTCTGGTTGTGGGTGAAGGTGCGAATACGGCAGCCGCCAGTGTGATCGATGCCCTGAACAAGGAACCGCTGGTCAAAAGCCAGGTCACGGCCCTGATCCGCGTGGGCAACCGGCGCTGGAATGCCACACTCAGAGACGGTACGACCGTGATGCTGCCTGAAGGAGAGGAAGCCGCGGCATTCACCCGTCTGGCCCGCTATCAGCAGAGCATGCGCCTGCTGGAACGCCCGGTCCAGTCGATCGATCTGCGCCTTCCGGACCGGATGGTCGTCCACCAGCCGCCTCAGGCAGCTCCGCCCCCGGATGGCGCAAAGCCCGATCCGTCCTCACCGTCACCACCAGCAGACAGCACGAAGCAGCCATGAACGACCACAACTCCATGTCAGATCTTCCGGCATTCCGGCGCCGGGGCGGTCTGAGGGGCCGGTCCCTCATTCCCGTCGGCGGCGAACGTGACGTCAGCGTCAACCGCGTCCCGCGTGACATCCTGCCGCTTCCTCCGGAGGAAACCCAGCGGAACGTCAGCTGGCGTCCGGGTATTTTCGGTGCGCTGGACATCGGCACGACGAAAATGACCTGCCTGATCGGCAAGGGCGAACCGGATGGATCCATTCAGGTTCTGGGCCATGGATGGCGCCGTTCCCACGGCATCCGTTCGGGCTCCATCGTTGATATCCGCGAAGCCGAAGCCGCGATCCGGGCCACGGTCGGACAGGCCGAGGAATCTGCCGAACGGCGCATGGATTCGCTCGTCGTCAACCTGTCCTGCGGCCGCCCGCTGAGCCGTCTGGTCGACGCGCAGATTCCCATCGGCGGCCGCGAAGTCACCGCCGGTGACGTGCAGCGCCTGATCGCCGAAGGACAGGCCCGTGCCTGGATGGAAGGCCGCGAAGTCATCCATACGCTCCCCATCGGATATGTCGTGGATTCCATTCCGGGAATCGCAGACCCGATCGGGCATCAGTGCGAAGAACTGGCCACCCGGATGCATGTCGTGGACATGAATTCCAGCGCCTTGCGCACTCTGGATGCCGTCCTGCAACACGCCGAACTGAAGCTGGACGGGCTGGTCGCGAGTCCCTTTGCCTCCGGTGTGTCGGTCCTGGCTGCTGAAGAGCGCGAACTGGGCGTGACCGTAGTGGAAATGGGTGGCGGCACCACGTCTCTGGCCGTTTTCTGTGAGGGCAAACTGCTCCACACGGCCCAAATCCGGGTTGGCGGCCTGCATGTCACGCGCGACATTGCCGGCGTGCTCTCAACGTCTCTGGAGACGGCTGAACGCCTCAAGACGATGTATGGCGCGGCCCAGATGGGTTCCGATGACCAGCGTGAAATCCTGTCAGTGCCGCTGATCGGCGAGAACAGCGACCGGCTGGTCCGGCTTCAGCGCTCCAAGGTCATTTCCGTCATCCAGCCCCGGATCGAGGAAACGCTCGAACTCGTGCGGCAGTCGCTCGATAATGCGGGACTGGGGCGCCTGGCCAATGGTCGGGTCGTACTGACAGGCGGTGCATCGCTTCTTGAAGGAATCGTGCCCGTTGCCACCCGCATTCTTGGCCGGCCTGTCCGGATGGGGAAACCCCAGAACATTTACGGCCTGCCCGAGACAGCCGCGGCTTCGGCAGGATTTTCAACCGCTGCGGGGCTTCTGGCCTGGGCAGCGGGGGCGGATCGGGATTTCGGAGATATTTCCGTTCCTGAACCCAAACCTCGCGGACTTGTTAAACGTCTCGTAGGCTTCATACGCAACAATGTGTAGTCTACTACAGATCATAACGCCCACACCTGTCGCTTTCATGAAGTTCCGGACCAGATCATGACGCTGAACCTTACTCCTACTCCCAATTCCCACGTTGAGCTGGCGCCACGGATTACCGTGATCGGCGTTGGCGGCGGCGGCACGAATGCCGTCGACAACATGATCGCGTCTGAACTCAAGGGCGTGGAATTCGTCGTTGCCAACACCGACGCCCAGCAGCTTGCCCACTCCAAGGCCGAACGCCGCGTCCAGCTTGGCCCGCATCTGACGCGCGGTCTGGGTGCAGGCGCCAAGCCGGAAATCGGTCGCGAGGCCGCCGAAGAAGCCGCACAGGAAATCGACCGTCAGCTTGAAGGCGCGAATCTGGTCTTCATCACGGCCGGCATGGGCGGCGGCACGGGCACGGGTGCGGCTCCGGTCATCGCGCGCATGGCGCGTGAGCGCGGCGTCCTGACGGTCGGCGTTGTTTCCAAGCCCTTCAATTTTGAAGGCCGCCGCCGTACGACCGCCGCAGAGAACGGCATTGCCGAACTACAGAAGCACGTCGATACGCTGATCGTCATCCCGAACCAGAACCTGTTCAATTCGGCAACGCAGAACACGACGTTCCGCGAAGCCTTCCGGATGGCCGATAATGTCCTGAACATGGGCGTTCGCGGCATTACGGATCTCATGGTCTCCCCTGGCCTCATCAATCTCGACTTCGCGGACGTCAAGGCCGTGATGGAAGAGATGGGCAAGGCCATGATGGGGACAGGCGAAGCCTCCAGCGAGGAAGATGCGGAAGACCGTGCCGTACTCGCAGCCGAGCGCGCGATTTCCAACCCGCTGCTGGAAGATGCCTCCATGGCAGGCGCGCGTGGCCTGCTCATCAACATCACCGGTGGCGAAGACCTGACGCTGTACGAAGTCAACGCTGCCGCGGATCGCATCCGTGAGGAAGTGGCCGATGATGCCAACATCATCTTCGGCGCGCTGATCGACGAAAAGCTGAACGGACGTGTCCGCGTGTCCGTCGTTGCAACCGGCATCGACACACAGCCGCGTCAGGATCCTTCAGCTCCGGGCGCGGAAACCCGTCAGGCCGCTGCGCCGCAGACGAACACGGGAACGACGGCTCCCCGTGAGAGCGCGGGGAGCCGCACGGCGGCGTCTTCGTTCCAGCCGGGTTCGACCTATGCCGGCGGCCCGCCGCGCCCGAATTTCGCGATTGATCCCCAGCAGCAGTCGGCTCAGAACACAGCCCAGCAGCCACAGCAGGAAGCCCCGGCGACCCAGCCCGCGGCCACTGAAACCCAGACGCCCCATCAGGAAAACACCCACCAGCCTTCTCCCCGGGCCGGTCTGTTCTCCGATCCGTCCCGCCATGCCCCGCCGCCGCAGCCCGAAGCGCCGCGGAGCCTGTTCGGCATGGTCACGGGCGCCTTCCGCAGCCGCCCGCCCCAGCCGCAGCAGACCCAGCAGACAACACAGCGTACGGAGCCCAGCACACGTGAGGCGTATCCGCAGCAGCCCACCCAGCAGCAGGAACAGCCACCCGGCAATACGGACGATTCCAACCTGGATATTCCGACCTATCTGCGCCGCTGATCGTCTTTCCCCCTCGTGCACACCATGAGGGGGAAATATCCGGCAACAATCGTTGACTGGAACTGACGCCCGGTATCTGTTTTCTAGTCCCCGGAATCAGATTTTTCGGAGGCTTTATGCAGGTTACGCCAACGCATGGCGGCAGCACGACGAAAGGCGTTGAGGCAGGACAGCCGGAAACGGTCTCTGCCCTTGATGGAACGCCTTCCCGCCCGGAGCGCGGCAGCTCGAAAAACCTGCAGACAACCCTTGCCAACCCCATTCACTGTCAGGGTATCGCCCTGCACAGTGGCGTAACCGTCGATCTGGTTCTCTCCCCCGCCCCCGTAGATACCGGCGTCAGGTTCCAGCGTTCGGACATCGAGGGCTCCCCCTCCTTTCCCGCGCTCTACGACCATATCGTGGACACCCGTCTTTCAACGGTTGTCGGCTGCCCCACCGATCCCTCCCTGCGTGTTGCCACGATCGAGCATCTCATGGCGGCCCTCAACGCCTGTGAAATCGACAATATCCTCGTTGCGGTCAGTGGCCCCGAACTGCCCGTTCTCGATGGCGCGTCGGATGCCTTTGCCTTCCTGATCCGCTGCGCCGGCCGCAAAACACTGGACAAGCCCCGTCAGGTCATCGAGATCCTGCGCAACGTCCGGGTCGAAGGCGAGAACGGCGCTTTTGCCGAACTGCGCCCTGCCCAGCGCGGCCTCTCCCTGGCCATTTCACTGAGCTTCCCGGCGCAGGCCATCGGAAACCAGCGTTACGCCATCCAGCTTGATGAACGTCGTTTCATGGAAGAACTCGCGTTCTGCCGCACCTTCGTCAACCGCAAGGACATCGAGTATCTGCAGAGTATCGGACTGGCGCGCGGCGGCTCTCTGGACACGGCCGTCGTCGTGGATGGAGAAAATATCCTCAATCCCGCCGGCCTGAAAATCGAGCGCGAGTTCGCCCGCCACAAACTACTTGATGCGATTGGCGACCTCTATTGCGCCGGCCACCGGATGCAGGCCGGATTTATTGGTCACAAATCCGGCCATACGCTCAATAACAGGCTTCTGCGGGCGGTTTTTTCCGATGCCGCCAACTGGCGTTTCGTCCCCACGGGCTCGTCGTCGCGAGCCGTCACCAAGGCCCTGCGCGCGCGCGTTGCTGCCTGAGACACATGGCAGGTCTTTCGTCAGCGCATTCCCGTGATATAAGACGGGCTTCCACGGGAAGAGCAGGTATGACAAGCAGCACTCAGCGTCATTTTGAAGCATCGGTCATGAATGGTGGTTTCATTCTGAGAGCTGCGGCTGTCAGCGGGTTTCTGCTGCTTTCCGGCTGTTCGCTGTTCTCGCATCAGCATGAAAAGCCCGCGATTCCCAAAACCGCCGATGCCGAGACCCTGTACAATTACGGGATCGATGCCCTGCACACGGGCCATTACGAACTGGCCGGCGGTGAATTCGAACTGCTCCAGCAGAACTATCCCTATTCCGGATTCACGGGTAACGCCGAGCTGATGGAAGGATATGCCTACTACCTTCAGGGCGAATACGCGCTTTCGGTTCAACAGCTCGAACGCTACCTCCAGCTGCACCCGACCAGCCCGGACGCGGCCTATGCCTTCTATCTGCGCGCGCTCTGCTATTACGAGCAGATCGCGAATGTCGAGCGTGACCAGCAGGGCACCGTTGAGGCCCTGGACGCGCTGGAAGAGGTCATCACCCGCTTCCCGCAGACATCCTATGCCCGGGACGCCCAGCTGAAGATCGATCTGTGCCGCGACCATCTGGCCGGCAAGGAAATGCTGGTCGGCCGCTGGTACCAGCAGCAGCGCAACTATGAGGCCGCCATGACCCGCTACCAGCGCGTCGTGCAGGACTACCAGACGACCAACCACGTCGCCGAAGCGCTGGAGCGTCTCGTGGAGGTCTATCTGGCCCTCGGCCTCAAGGATCAGGCGCACCAGACCGCCGCCGTTCTGGGCTACAACTATCCCGACAGCCAGTGGTATCGTTATGCCTATAATGATCTTCGGGAAAACCACCTGCTCAAGAACGACCTCAAAAAGCCCGTCACTCATCCCGGAGAGCAGGCTCACCGCGGCTTCTTCTCCCGCATCTGGCACAGCGTCTTCTGACATCGTCCCTTTGAAACGGGACGACATGCTCCCGATATTGCTGTCATGCTGACACATCTCTCGATCCGTGACGTCGTTCTGATCGAAAAGCTCGATCTTGGTCTCGCTCCCGGTCTGACGGTCCTGACCGGCGAGACCGGAGCCGGCAAGTCCATCCTGCTCGACAGTCTGGGACTGGCCCTTGGCGAGCGTGCCAGCGGAGGTCTCGTCCGCTCGGGCGCGACCCAGGCCAGTGTTTCGGCCATTTTCGAAGTCGCCGCCGATCATCCTGTCTTTGCCCTGCTCGACGAGCACGGCATCGCGCGCGAAGACCCGACGGACCCGGTGGTCCTGCGCCGTATCGTCACTTCGGATGCCCGTTCCCGCGCCTATATCTGCGATCAGCCGGTCGGGGTTGGCCTGCTGCGCCGTGCGGGCGCCCGTCTCGTGGAAATCCAGGGCCAGCACGAACAGATGGGCCTGGCGGACCAGAGTACCCATCTCGATCTGTTGGATGCTTTCGGGATTGCCCCATCCCTGCGGGAAAAAACGGCCCGGACCTTCCGGCAGTGGGCCGCGGCCCGCAGCGCCCTGAAAGCGGCGCGTAACGACATGGAAGCCGCGGCCCGCGAGGAAGAATGGCTGCGTCAGACTGTCGATGACCTGGAGCGGCTGGCCCCCCAGGAAGGCGAAGAGGATGCTCTCGCGGCAACGCGCGTCAGCCTTCAGCGCGATGAGCGTCGCGGCGAAGCCGTTGCCGCAGCACTCTCGGAACTGACCCCGCGTGACCGCCGCTCTTCCGCGCCCGCTGCCGCCCTGCGCTCCGCCAGCCGCGCCCTTGCCCGGCTTCTGCCCGCCCCTACGGAGACGGAAACGCTTTCCGACAGCCACCAGACACAGGCCCAGGACGCGCTCGACGCCCTCGGAAAAGCAGAAGAAGCCCTGGCCGAAGCCGAAATGCTGCTGAGCCGTCTGGCCGCTGATACGGAAGGCGACCCCCGCCTTCTGGAGGAAACGGAAGAGCGGCTTTTTGCTCTTCGTGCCGAGGCCCGCAAACACAATGTTTCCGTTGCAGAACTTCCCGGTTTTCTTGCCGAACTGAAAAGACGGCTCGCGGCCCTCGATTCCGGCAACGCTGAACTGGCGCGTCTGGAAACGGCCCTGACCGAAGCGCGCCTTGCTTATGAAGATGCGGCCCGCACGCTCTCCGCCGCCCGGAAAAAAGCCGCCGAGAAGCTGGAAAAGGCCGTCAGTGCCGAACTGCGCCCCGTCAAGCTGGAGCGCGCCCGCTTCATCGTCTCGCTCCTGCCGCTTGAGCCCGATCACTGGAACAGTCAGGGCATGGAACAGGCTTCCTTCCTGATCGCCGCCAATCCCGGACAGTCGCCTGGACCTCTCGCCAAAGTGGCCTCCGGCGGTGAACTGTCGCGTCTCATGCTTGCGCTGAAAGTGGTGCTTGCGGAACGCTCCGATGTCGGGACGCTGGTGTTCGATGAAGTCGATTCCGGCGTCGGCGGCGCCACGGCCTCCTCGATCGGCGACCGGCTGCACAAAGTCGCGCAGGATGTACAGGTTCTGGTCGTCACCCACAGCCCGCAGGTCGCGGCGCGTGGCGACCATCACCTGCGGATCGCCAAGCGCGTCCGCAATGACCGGACCGAGACCCTGGCCGAACCCCTGCCCCACGACGCCCGGCGCGAGGAAATCGCCCGGATGCTTGCGGGCGACATCATTACCGACGCAGCCCGAGGGGCTGCCGACAGCCTTCTGGGACATCAGATTTCATGACAACCGCCCCTGTTTCCGCCGCCGAGCGTCACGCTGCACTCGAAGCGGACCTCGCGCGGTGGGACGAGGCCTATCACGGACGCGACGAGCCGGAAGTTTCCGATGCCGTCTATGATGCTGCGCGTCGTGAACTTCTGGCGCTGGAAGAGGCATATCCGGATCTCCGCTCCACAGAAGGAGCCAGCCAGCGGGTGGGCGTCACACCCGATTCCGCTTTCGGCAAATATCGCCATCTTGTTCCCATGCTGTCGCTCGACAATGTTTTCGATCCGGAAGGTTTCGATGGCTTTGTCTCGCGTGTGGGTCGCTTTCTCGGCCTGGACGAGGACGGACTTCAGGCCCTCCAGTTCGTGGCCGAGCCCAAGATCGACGGCCTCTCCATCAGCCTGACCTACGAGCACGGACGTTTCGTGCGCGGGACCACGCGCGGAGACGGCATCGAAGGCGAAGACGTCACGGCCAACCTGCTGACCCTGAAGGATATTCCACGTGAACTGCCCGGCGGAGCGCCCGAACGGATTGAAATCCGTGGCGAAGTCTTCCTCTCCAAAAGCAGCTTCCTGACCCTCAACGAACAGCAGGTCTCACGCGGAGCGAAGCCTTTCGCCAATCCCCGCAACGCCGCAGCCGGCTCCCTTCGCCAACTGGATGCGGAAATCACCCGCAGCCGTCCGCTGTCCCTCTTCGCCTATGCGCAGGGGTACACGTCCTCGCCGGTTGCGACGACACACTGGGACTATCTGGAAAAACTGCGGAGCTGGGGGTTCACGGTCAATCCGCTGTCCCAGATGATTGCCCATGCCCGCGACATCCCGGCCTATGTGGACAGGCTGGCGCGCGAACGCTCGGAGCTGGACTATGACATCGACGGCATCGTCTTCAAACTGGACGATCTGAGCCTTCAGGATCGTCTCGGCTTTGCCGGCCGTGCCCCCCGCTGGGCCATCGCATGGAAGTTTCCTGCCGAACAGGCCATCACGCGCCTGCGGGAGATCGAGATCCAGGTCGGCCGCACGGGCGCCCTGACACCCGTCGCGCATCTTGAGCCCGTGAATGTCGGCGGCGTCATCGTCTCGCGCGCGACCCTGCACAACGAAGACGAAATCGCCCGCAAGGACGTGCGCGTCGGGGATCTGGTCCGCCTGCAGCGCGCCGGAGACGTGATCCCGCAGATCCTCGGCCCCGTCCCCAGCGAGGGGGCCCGTTCGGAGCCTTTCGTCTATCCCGACCACTGCCCCGTCTGCGGATCGCTCGCCGAGCGCGTGCATGGTGAAGCCGTCCGCCGGTGCACAGGCGGTCTGACCTGCGAAGCGCAGATCGTGGAGCGCCTGATCCACATGGTGTCACGCAATGCGTTCGACATCGACGGGCTGGGCGAACGCAGCATCCGTGAGTTCTACGACGCCGGCTACATCCGCAGGCCCGGTGACATTTTCCGCCTGCGCCAGCACGAAGAGGCCCTGCTCCAGCGTGACGGCTGGGGACGGCTATCGGTAGACAACCTTTTCCGCGCCATCGACGACCGCCGCTCCATTCCCCTGTCCCGGCTGATATTCGGGCTTGGCATCCGAAGAATCGGAGAACGCAACGCCCAGCTTCTGGCACGGCATTACCAGACCTTCGAAAACTGGCGCACCGCCATGCTGGCCGCACGACCGGACTCCGAAGAACGCGCCTCCCTGGGCGCCATCATGGGCGTGGGAGATGCGATCGCCGATGAACTCTCCGCCTTCTTCTCCGAAAGCCACAATATCGAGACCCTCGATGATCTGGCGTCGGAGCTGACGGACATCATTGCCGAAGAAGCGCCCTCGGAAGGGCATCTTTCCGGCAAGGTCATTGTCTTCACCGGCACCCTGACCACCATGAGCCGCCCGGAAGCCAAGGCCATTGCCGAGCGTCTGGGAGCACAGGTGACGGATAGCGTATCGAAAAAGACCTCTCTGGTCGTGCTGGGCGAAAAAGCCGGTTCCAAGGCCAGGAAAGCCGCGGAACTCGGGATCGAGACCGTCGATGAAAGCGGCTGGCGCGTTCTGGCGGGGCTGTAACAGAACTGCAAAACCGGAACCGTGAGAAAGTTGGTAACATCCCACTTTTTCAGGGTATAACGCCTTCCGCATGTCAGTCTCCCCTTCCTCCCAGCACCAGATTGTCCTTCTCCTGCTGGGCCTTGTCGCCACGGTCGCGCTGATTGGCGTCTCCGTGCTGATCTCGCTGTCCGAAATCTCCTTTGCCGCCGCGCGCGACGTGCGGCTGCGCTCGCGGGCGGAAGCGGGCGACCCACGGGCCGTTGCGTTCCTCAAGTTGCGCCGCAACAGCGGTCAGGTCATCACCGTCCTTCAGATCTGTCTCAATGCCGTGGGTGTTCTGGGCGGCATCATCAGCGAATCCATGCTGAGCGACCCCATTGCGGAGGGCTTCCAGGCTTTGGGCACAGGCCCGTCACTCGCCAGCAAGCTCGGTTCCGCCTGCTCGTTCATCCTCATCACCGGCCTGTTCGTCCTGTTCGCGGATCTGCTTCCCAAGCGGATCGCGATGAATGCGCCGGACCGGATCGCCCTCAAGGTCGGCTGGTTCCCCGCCGTCGCCCTCAAGATTCTCTATCCGGCCGTTCTGGTTTTCTCGAAGATTTCCGACTGGCTGCTCAAACTGCTCAAGATCCCGGCCGCAGCCACCGTAGAGCCCGTAACGCCCGAAGATCTGCGAGCCATTCTTGCGGCGGGAACAGCTTCTGGTGTGCTTCTGGAAGAAGAACACCAGATGATCCAGAACGTCCTGGGCCTTCAGGACCGCGCCGTGACGTCCGCCATGACCCCGCGCGATGAAATCGTGTTCCTCGACGTGCAGGAAAGTCCGGAAAGCCAGCGCGACAAGGTCCGGGTCCGTCCCTATTCCCGCTATCCGCTGTGTGATGGTGGCCTCGACAAGGTCATCGGTTCCATCCGTGCCGAAGACGTGCTGGTCGCTGTCGTGGACGAACCGCAACCCAAAAGCACCGGCCTGGCCCCCGTGGCCAGCCAGATTTTCAAGATGCGACGTGATGTCCTGTCCCTGCCCGACACGCTGAACCTGTGGGAAACCCTGGCCCAGTTCGAAGCCCACTCCGCTGGCTTCGCGCTGATCGTCAATGAATACGGTCTGGTTGTCGGCCTCATCACCTACAAGGACATCATGGGCGCGCTGATGGACGGTCTGGTCAGCCCGTTCGAGGAGCAGGCCATCGTCCGCCGCGATGACAAATCCTGGCTGATCGACGGCGCCGCCCCCATCGGCGACGTCATCCGCGAACTGGACATTCCCATGTTCGACGATGCCCAGAATTTCGACACGGTTGGCGGCTTCGTCATGAACCGTCTGCGCCGCATGGCCCGCAAGGCGGACAGTGTGCAGTCTTCGGGCTTCCGCTTTGAAGTTGTTGACGTGGAAGGTTTCAGAATCAACCAGTTGCTGGTCACACGACTGAACTGACTTCCAGTGCGGGATGGAGACTGCTTAGATCACACCATGACCGATCTAAGCCGCTCCGCTCTCATCCTTGTCGATATCCAGAATGACTTCCTGCCCGGCGGCGCGCTCGCCGTTCCGGACGGAAACAGTATTTTTGAAGCCGTCAATGCGCTTGCCGGACATCCGTTCAGGGCGGTCATCGCGACGCAGGACTGGCATCCTTCCCAGCACTGTTCCTTCAGCACGCAGGGTGGCCCCTGGCCCGTTCACTGTGTTGCCGGCACTCATGGCGCGGATTTCCCGCCAACGCTCCTGCCGGAGCCGGTGACGCATATCATCCGCAAGGGTGTGTTACGGGAACGGGACAGCTATTCAGGGTTTCTCGATAATGACCGTGCAACCTCGACCGGGCTGGACGGGTTATTAAAGGGGCTGGACATAGAGCACGTCGTGATCTGCGGCCTCGCACTTGATTACTGCGTGATGGCCACCGCGCTGGATGCCGTGCAGTACGGCTATCGCACAGAAGTGGTTCCACAAGCCTGCCGGGGTATCGCACCAGACCCCGGCGATGTGCTGAATAAACTTGAAAAACAGGGTGTTCTGTTCAAAAGCCTGAACACTTTCTGAAGGTCGAAACAATGCGGACAACCAGACTCCTTCCTGTCATTCTCGCGCTTGCGACACTCCAGACAGTCTCGGCGGCGACACCACCGACAACGGCTGAACTGGCAGCCGAAAACGGGTTCAGACAGGCCTATCAGGCCATGTTGACCCTTCCGTCATGGGTAACGACAGCACAGGCGACATCCGTACCCGTCAACACCTTCAATCTCGGGGGCAAGCCCTACATTCTGGGCCATATGTGCCGGCCCCATGACTGTGCCGCGGAGCAGCTGGAAGTCGTATTCGCGAAGGATCATTCAGCAGCCTGGGGCCTTCTGAGCCTCAAGGGCGAGACGTCGCTCCAGCAGGACTTTCTGGGCGCACCGGACGCAGCCATGCAGAAGGTTCTTCTCAAAGCCTATCAGGATAATAATCCATCAGACTGAAATTAAAGGAAATCAGGCGCCAGTTGAGCCTGGGGAATGGCTGGCGCGCCCTACTGGATTCGAACCAGTGACCCACAGCTTAGAAGGCTGTTGCTCTATCCAGCTGAGCTAAGGGCGCATCAATGAAGCCATTAACTGGTCGGGGCGCCCGGACTCGAACCGGGGGCCTCTTGTACCCAAAACAAGCGCGCTACCAGGCTGCGCCACGCCCCGAACCGGCCGGAACCTAGGATGTCTGACCGGTCGAGGCAAGGGGGTTTTTTATTCGCCTTCACTTCTCACGAGCGGAGGCACGAAAAGCGGCGCCGTATCCCACGGGAACAGGACCCAGGTGTCCTGAGCGACTTCCGTCACGTAATGATCGGTGAAGGGCTTGCCTTCGGGCTTGGCGTAGAGGCAGGCGAACACGGCCTTAGGCAGCAGTTCACGCACGATACGGGCGGTTACACCCGAATCCACGAGATCGTCCACGATCAGGAAGCCTTCACCATCGCCGGCGGCAACAGGCGGCTTGACGACCTTCGGCTCGTGCTGCGTGCCTTCCTCGCCGGCATAGCTGATGACCGAGACGCTCTCGATCAGGCGGCAGCCCATTTCGCGCCCGAGAATGGCGGCGGGGATCAGGCCACCACGGGTAATGGCAACGATTCCACGGAAAGGACCATGCTTCTGCATGAGGGTTGCGGCCAGAAGACGCGCGTCACGATGGAGCTGGTCCCAGGTGACGGTCGCATAATGAACGGTTTGGGGGGGCTGATTGGCTGTCATGGTCTTCCTCTGCCTTCCGTCTCGTAATTTTGCAATAAACTTGAGCGACGGAAATGCCTAAAGTGCCGCAATGATCGATCCGGCCCTGTGCTCTCTCCCCGGCCTTCCGTCCCTGATTGTCGGAAGAATTTTCTCACAGCTCTCAGCGAGCACCATGACGATCGCCATCGGATGGCAGGTCTACGAGCTGACACATGACGTAGCGTCTCTGGGCTATCTGGGTCTGGCCCAGTTCCTGCCCATGGTGCCGCTGACCTTTGTCGCCGGTCATGTCGCGGACCGCTTCAACCGGCGCAGCATCGTCCTGATCTGTCAGGTCTGCGAAATCCTGGCTACCGCGATCCTGGCCTTCGGCGCCGCGTTTCATCTGCTGACAACAGGCGCCATCTATACGTTTGCGGCGTTCTACGGTGTTCTGAGAAGCTTCGAGATGCCGTGCCAGCAGGCTTTCCTGCCCGCAATCGCCCCACCCGCCCTTCTTCCCCGGGCACAGGCCACGCTTTCGTCGCTGTTCATGACTTCCTCCATTGTCGGGCCAAGTCTGGGCGGTCTTCTCTACGGCATCGGACCAGTCGTCTGCTACGCACTCTCCACGGTCGGGTTCACAGTAGCTTTTGCCGGAACATTCTCGCTCAGACTGCTTCATACCGTTCCGGCTAAGGAACCGATCACGTTTGCTTCGGTCTTTGCGGGTCTGTCCTTCCTCAATCGCCGCCGGGACCTGCTGGGAGCCATCACTTTAGACCTTTTTGCCGTGCTGCTGGGGGGTGCCACAGCCATGCTGCCAGTCTACGCGGACGGCATCCTGCATGTCGGACCGATCGGTCTGGGACTGCTGCGTGCGGCCCCTGCCCTCGGGGCGCTTCTGATGTCCTGGGGCCTGTCACGCTATCCCCTGAAGGGTCGAACTGGCCTCATCATGTTCATGGCTGTCGTCATGTTCGGCATTGCGACGATCGTCTTTGGCGCATCCCACACGGTCTGGCTCTCGATCGTGGCCCTGATGGTTCTCGGAGCCTCTGACGTCGTCAGCGTGGTGATCCGCTCTTCGCTGATCCAACTAGCCACACCGGATTCGATGCGCGGGCGGGTCTCGGCGGTAAACACGCTGTTCATCGGCTCCAGCAATCAGCTCGGCGAATTCGAAAGCGGCATGCTCGGTACCGCGATCGGACCGGAAGCCGCCGTCATTGCCGGTGGTATTGGGACTATTCTGGTGGCGGCTATCTGGGCCCGCTTCTTTCCCCGCCTGTGGACGCTCGATCGTCTGGAAGACATCTTCCCGGAAGAGCCGTAAGCCCAGAAACGCAAAAAACTCCCGAGAGGGAGCTTTGTTTGCGGCCGGAGCAGCTTTCCGAAGGAAAGGCTGGCTCCCGAAGTAGGACTCGAACCTACGACCCAGCGATTAACAGTCGCTTGCTCTACCAACTGAGCTATTCGGGACCGGCGAGGTGGTATGTAGCCAAATGGCCGGGGTCGGTAAAGCCCCTAAATGAACTTTTTTTGTCGATTTTTTCGTTTCTCTTCAAAGACCTGAGAAAAACCGTCATTTTTCAGAGTTCTTCGCGCCCCCGGGTCGCGAGCTGATCCACGCGCTCATTATTTTCATCGCCTGAATGACCCTTGACCCAGAGCCAGTCGATCTCATGCGGTTTCGCGGCTTCCAGAATCCGCTGCCACAGATCCATATTGGCCACGGGATCACCTGCCGCATTCCGCCACTTGCGCCGCACCCAGCCCGTATGCCAGCGGGTGATGCCGTTGCGCAGATACTCGCTGTCCGTATGCAGCGTCACGATGCAGGGGCGTTTGAGCGCTTCGAGCGCCTCGGCCGCCGCTGTCAGTTCCATACGGTTGTTAGTCGTCTCCGGGTCGCCGCCCAGGAGTTCCTTTTCCTGACCGCGGCAAACCAGAAGCGCCCCCCATCCGCCGGGACCCGGATTGGGTTTGCATCCTCCATCCGTCCAGATTTCCACCCGGGGACGTTCTCCAGACGCCTCAGACATGAGACGTGCTCTGGAAATGACGCAGGCGCCGCAGATAGGCCAGCGGATCCTTGCGGGTCACCAGCGCATCTGCGGGGGTGTTGATCCAGTCGTAAAGCCGTGTCAGCAGAAAGCGGATCGCAGCGCCCTGACACAGGGTCGGAAGAGCGGCTTTCTCTACATCGCTGAGCAGACGAATACTCTCATAACCCTGAAGGATCGCAGCGGCGAAAGACGGTTCAAATGTCTTTTCATCGCGAAAGCACCAGGCGTTCAGACAGATGGCCAGATCGTAAGCCAGAAAGTCCGTACAGGCGAAATAGAAGTCGATCAGCCCGGACACCTGGCCGTTCTGAAAGAAAACGTTATCCGGAAACAGGTCTGCATGAATCTGACCGCGCGGCAGAGCCTCCGGAGATGGCCATGCACCTTCAACCTTCTGCAGGGCAGCCCGTACCTCTGCCGTCAGACCCGGTGACAGCGCATCTCCGCTCTCCCCACAGCTTTCAAGCAGGGGCCCCCATGCCGCCGGAGAGAGCGCATTCGGCCGGACCGCATCATAGCCCTCGCCTGCGTTATGCAACCGGGCCAGTGCCTTGCCGAGCTCCAGACACAGGCCTGCATCAAGCTGGGTTGCAGAGACGCCGGGAAGAAATGTCGTGATGGCAGCGGGACGGTCCGCGAGACTCCGAAGGGCATTCCCGCTCCGGTCCGATACGGGAAGCGGACAGTTCAGCCCCCTGCCCGCCAGATGCTGCATAAGCCCCAGAAACCACGGGAGATCAGCCGCACTCACCCGCCGCTCGAACAGCGTGAGAATGAAATCCCCCTTCGTCGTACGGAGGAGGAAGTTACTGTTTTCGACCCCCTCGGCGATGCCATGAAACGAGACCAGATTTCCGATCTCGTAAGTGCCAAGAAACGCGTCGAGCGTCTCGGCCGCCAGTTCCGTATAGACGGCCATGAGAAATCAGTCGTCCTCGCCAGCCAGCGGACCGGGCAGACGGAAGTTGATGTTCTCTTCCTTGACGATCCGCTCTTCGATCTTGAGCGTGTACTTCTCGGCCAGAGCCGACACCATTTCCTGCACGAGGCTCTCGGGAGCAGACGCACCGGCACTGATGCCCAGCGTTTCCACGCCTTCAAGCACACTCCAGTCCAGATTCTCGAGTTTCGGCACCAGCAGCGCCCGACGCGCGCCCGACCGCTCAGCCACTTCCCGTAGACGCTGCGAGTTAGACGAGTTGGGCGAGCCGATCACGATCACAAGATCGCTCTCGGGTGCAATGGCCTTCACGGCTTCCTGACGGTTGGTCGTGGCATAGCAGATGTCTTCGCGCTTCGGCCCTTCAATGAGCGGGAAGCGCGAGCGCAGGATGTCCACGATCTCGGCCGTGTCATCGACCGACAGCGTGGTCTGCGTGATGAAGGCCAGCTTGGCGGGATCTTCCGGCTGGATCGTACGGGCTTCTTCCGCATCATTGATGAGCGTGACCGCACCCGGCGGGAGCTGGCCCATCGTGCCAACAACTTCCGGATGGCCCGCATGGCCGATCATGAGGATATGGAGCTGGTCCGGACCACCGCCCGCGAAATGACGCTCGGCTTCACGATGAACTTTGGAAACCAGCGGGCAGGTCGCATCCAGATAGAGCAGATTGCGGCGCTGGGCCTCTGCCGGAACCGCCTTGGGAACGCCGTGAGCCGAGAAAACGACATGTCCGTCTTCCGGCACTTCATCCAGTTCCTCGACGAAAATGGCGCCCTTGGCTTCCAGCCCTTCCACGACGGTCCGGTTATGGACGATCTCGTGGCGGACATAGACCGGAGCGCCATAACGGCGCAGGGCCTCTTCCACGACACGGATGGCACGGTCCACGCCGGCACAGAATCCACGCGGACCGGCGAGCAGGACGCGAAGGGTTTTATGGGCTTCCACACCGTCGGTGCGGGAAGGAGCGAAAGTCGTCTGTTCTGACATGGTGTTCCCCAAGCGGGCGGAGTTCGATATGTAGGACCAGTATCGACCGGATTGCCTCTCGTCGCAACGTCCGGGCCGCTTTGTTGGGAGTTTCTTCAGCTGATGCCAGCCATCCGGCGCTTCGCCTCGCCCCTGTTTGCTCCGGCTTTTGCCCTTGTGGCGCTTTCGAGTCTGGCCGGCTGCGACGAATCCAACCCGAGTTTCTTCGCACCTGCCTGCCCGACGCTCGATATCCCGGGTTCGGCAGCGGACCAGTTCGTCTATGACGGCAAGAGCGCGGATATCGGCAGTCTCGTCAGCCATGCCCAGATCGCCTCCCTCTCCGGGGATTGCGAACGTGGTCCTGACGGCCCGCATGGCCACCAGACGGTCCGCACGCGCCTGAGCCTTGCGATGAACCTGACCCGTGGTCCGGCTGCGACCAGCAGCACGATCGACGTGCCGTATTTCATCGTCATCATGCGTGACGGTAAGATCGTGGACAAGAAGGTCTTCACCGACAGCTTCCGCTTCCCGGCCAATGTCAGCACACAGTCGGTACGGACGAACCTGCGCCTGATTGATCTTCCCGCCACGGGAAACATGACGCAGGAAAATCCCTACACGCTTGAAATCGGCTACCAGCTGACACATGGCGAACTCGGGTATAACCGCGAGCATCTCGCACCGGTCTCCTTCCACAGCCACACACAGTAACCAGAACGCCGGGTCAGCCCTTCAGACACAGGCGGCAGCCCGTTATTTCATGATAACGGACTGTCGCGAATGGCCCGGCATACGGACACGGCGGAATGTTCCGTGCCGGCTATCATTTCGGGACAGAAACACATGGACAGTCGCGAACTGACCCTCCGCGGGATTATTCTCGGAGCCCTCATCACGGTCGTCTTTACGGCAGCGAACGTCTATCTGGGCCTCAAGATCGGCCTGACTTTCGGCTCATCCATTCCCGCCACGATCATCTCGATGGCCGTTCTGCGCTTTATGGGCGGCGGGACCATGCTGGAAAACAACATGGTCCAGACCCAGGCTTCCGCGGCCGGAACCCTGTCCTGTGTGTTCGCTGCGCTCCCGGCCCTGATCATGGTCGGGTACTGGCATGAATTTCCCTATGTCATCACGCTTCTGCTGACGATGGCGGGTGGCATGACGGGCGTTGTCTTCACCATTCCGCTCCGGCGGGCGCTCGTCAGCAATTCCGACCTGCCTTATCCCGAAGGTACGGCCTGCGCGGAAATCCTGCGCGCCTCCTCCCCCGAGGGTGATGCCCGGAGCCTGAGATCCCTCACCCTCGGCACCATGGTTTCGGGAAGTGTCGCCTTCGCGACTTCTGGGCTGCGTCTTCTGTCAGATGGTTTCTCCGTCGCAACCGTCGTCGGATCGTCGGCTTTCCGGCTGAATGGCAGCTTTTCGCTGGCCCTTCTGGGAACAGGCTATCTGGTCGGGATCGGTGGCGGAATTGCCATGCTGCTCGGTGTGTTGCTGGCATGGGGCATCATGGTGCCGGTTCTGGGCCATCTCGCTCCTTCAGCCACCCCACTGGCAGATGCAACCGGGCTCTGGCTGCACAAAGTGCGGTTCATCGGCGCTGGCACTATTGCGGTTGCCGCGATCTGGACCCTGCTGGCCCTCGCGAAGCCCGTGGCCCAGGGGCTGAAGGAAGCGCTCTCCGTCACTCATCTGGCAACGGGAGATGACAGCGACCGCGATCTGGCACCCCGGACGCTGATTACCCTGTGCGCAGGTCTCGCGGTGCTGCTGGCAGGACTGTTCACCTATTTCCTGTGGCCAGTCATGCCGCATGGCAGTGCTCTGGCCACCCTGATCCTGCTGGGGCTGATCGCCTGCTTCGGGCTGGGATTTCTGGTTGCCAGCGCCTGCGGCTACATGGCCGGGATCATCGGGTCTTCGTCCTCGCCAATTTCCGGCGTGGGGATCATTGCCATCATTGCCATTTCGGTCGCCCTGTGGGGGCTGGAAAGCACTGGCCTGCTCAGTGTCGAACAGCGCCCCATAGCCATTGCCTTCGGACTTTTCGTGCTCTCCGCCATTACGGCCTCGGCGGCTGTTTCCAATGACAACCTTCAGGACCTCAAGACCGGTCAGCTTGTCGGCGCGGCGCCCTGGAGGCAGGAAGTGGCCCTGCTGATCGGCTGTGTGGCCGGGGCGGTCGTCATCCCCTGGGTGCTTCAGGTCCTGTATCAGGCCTATGGCTTTGCCGGAGCCATGCCACGTGAGGGCATGGACCCGTCACGCTCGCTTGCCGCGCCACAGCCTGCGCTGATGGCCGCCATCGCCACCGGTATCCTGACCCACCAGCTTGACTGGCTCATGCTGGAAATCGGGGCATCTCTCGGCGTTCTGCTGGTGATCCTGGATATCGTGCTGCGCCGCCGCAACCTGGCCCTTCCACCGCTGGCTGTCGGGATGGGAATCTATCTCCCGGCAGATGTCTCGGTCACGATCGGCATTGGTGCGGGGCTGGGATGGTTGCTGCGTCGCTTCCCCAGGGGACAGGGAACGATGATCGCGTCAGGCTTCATTGTTGGAGAAAGCCTGATCGGCGTAGCGCTCGCCGCCATGGCGGGAGGGACGGGAAGCGCCGATACACTGGCGCTTCCCGTCCCGACCCTGCTGAATGCAGGGCTGGGTTGGGCAGTTTTCTGTGGCGCCCTGTTGTGGTTCGGAAAGCAGGTCAGACAATCAGACCGCGTCCGGCAGGAGGAAGCCTGAAATCAGGCTTTCACCCACCACTGCACCGGCTCCTGCTCGGCAACGTCGCTTCCGTCCATTTCCGCCACTTCCGGAGCCGCTTCCTTGCGGGGCCGCCCAACGGGACGGGGTGCGCGCCGCGCGGCCTCGGCAGCCTGCTCGCGGGCCTGATGCAGAGAGGCCTTCAGAGTCTGGATCGCGTCCTGGTTTTCGCGCAGTTCGCGGTTCAGTTCGGTGATCTGGATCTTCGCATGGGCTTCACGCGTTTCAAACGCCTTGAGCTGGGAGCGGACTTCCATCAGGCTCCGCTCGGCCTCTTCCCAGCGACGCTGCTCGCGCTTGACCGACTGGCGCAGACGCTCGATTTCTTCCTGGTCTTCCTGACTGGGATTGCGCGCGGCAATTCCGCGGCTCCCCTGATGTTCGACCACAACCTGTCCGTCACGGACGAAACGCCGGCGACGTTCGGGAGTGGGTGTGAGAGGTCGGGGCTTGGAAGAGCGGGAGGAGGCTCCTGCCCCCAGACGGGCCAGAGCCTGTCGCAGCTTGTCTTCTTCGTTAACCTGATGCTCGTCCTGCATTCTGTATTCTTCAACCAATATGATATTTGTAGATTTCGTCCCTGCCGGACGGTCCTGCCAAAAAGACAGGAATGCTGACCGAACCTCGGCCCACCCAGCAATGACTTGCCCTGACAAGGATATGAAAAGTCGACTCGTCTGGAGAACTCCAGCGTTCTGACGCGGGCTTCCTAGCACTTCACCGGCATTCTGTCATCAGGACAAATAAGCGAAGGCTTATATTTTCTTCTGATGCCAGCGTCCCGGAGACCAGAGAATATCCGTTTCACCATGATTATTGGCGTGGCGGGCAAGAACAAAGAAGTAATCGGACAGTCTGTTCAGGAAACGAAGTGTTTCATCAGACCTCTCTTCGAGCACGGCCACCCGACGTTCGGCCCGCCGCGCGACGGTTCTGGCCAGATGCGCGTGCGCTGCGACGAGGCTCCCACCGGGCAGGATAAAGCTTCTGAGTTCCTGCTGGGACTGACGCATTTCCTCCAGCCGCCCTTCAAGCCAGATGCTGGCCTCCCCGGTCAGACTGGGAGCACGAGCCGGGTCGGGCAGACAGAGATCCGCACCAAGATCGAACAGGCAGGACTGGATCTGCCGGACGTCGTCTTCAAGACCGGCAGTCCGGGTGTCCTGTGTCATGTAACAGCACAGGACACCAAGCTGGGCATTGAGTTCATCAACAGTCCCCATCGCTTCGATACGGTCAGACGACTTGGAAACGCGTCTCCCGTCCCCAAGCGATGTCTGTCCCCCGTCTCCGCCACGGGTCACGACCCTGTCGATGCGGATGCTCATCTTAGCGGCTTCTTTTGTGCTTGGCGTGATGGCTGATCGTGCGATCGCCCATCAGGTCATGCGCACGGGACGTGTGATCCGTCAGCATCTTGTCCGTATCCGAAGCAAGGGTCTTCACATCCGCCGTGCCGCCCGACGCCTTGGCCGTCGTAATGGCCTTGCCCAGATCAACTGTGCGGGTGCTCACGACATCACGCAGGAACATGCGATCGAATGCCGCTCCATAGAGATGCGAGAACGAATCGACGTGCTCCTGATCGGCGGCATCGATCTTGGCAGCCACGGTCAGGTTGCCATCCGAAGCAATCTTGGCAACGGCCTTCTGATTGGTCGTATGATCCGCCTGAACGGTCGACGCGAATGCCTTGATGACGTCGCTGTTGCTATGCGTGGCCGCAAGTGTCGCAATGGCGATCTGCGTCTGGTCCATCTCATCGATCTGCTGGATGAAGGCCGCGTCCGCCGTGGTCAGCTTGTATGTGGATGCCACGCTCGGAAGAGCAGGCGCTGGCGGCGCATCCGGAGCATTACAGGCAGCCAGAGCAGCAAGAAGGCCGGCGGACAGGCACAGACGGAGATACGAAACAGTCATCGAAGATTCCTTTTTCAAACGCACCTGACCCCAAAAGGACAGGCCGCGACAGACTGACACTCCACTTATGACAGTCTCTCATTCGCTGTTCAGACAACACATGATACATTCATGGCATGTCCGCAAATCCTGTCCGCGCCAGTATGCCCGATCCGCTCCGGGGAAGTTTCATTTTCGCTACCCTTTCGGCGGCTTCCGGCGTCATGCTCGGCGCATTGTCCGCCCATCTTCCGGATCGGCTTTTTGCTGTTCCGGGTGGACGGGCCATGCTGCATTCCGCAGTCGAGATCCAGATGTGGCATGCGCTGGGCCTCTGCGTGCTCTCCCTGAACGCATCCCGCCTCTCGCCGAAACTGATCCGCCTGACCTGTCTGTGCATGGCGGTGGGCATGGTGCTGTTCTGCGTGCCGGTCACACTGCTGGCCCTGTTCAATCTGAAACTTGGCCCCATGTCCGTAGGACGGATCGCCCCTTATGGCGGGACGATGCTCATGATTGCCTGGTGCCTGGCCGCGGCCTCCGCCCTGCGGCGTCCGTTCCGGGACTGAGCCCCATCAGACGCGGCTTTTTCTGATCCGCTGAAAAATCAGCAGACCGATTGCCTGCACACCAAGCGCCAGAAGGAAGCAGGCAATCATGATCCCCGTCAGAATCAACTGTTCGCGTCCAAGACCCGATTCAATATGAAACAGGCTGTAGAGTTCCTGCCAGGCGGATGTTCCCGCCACATGCTGGGCCAATTTGATCGCCGGCTGCCAGAAGCGGAACACCGATGCGAATGCGAGCGTCAAACCCACGAGAATGACAGTTCGAATCAGGGTTTCCGTCACGCTGATCTCGCGCGGCGACGCCACATCGGGATGTGAGGGTGCTTTTTTCAAACGCATGACCTTTCGTCAAAACTGGGCTTTAATCATCTGTTCCCGTCATTCTGCGTTATGGCATGCAGAGGACAACATCAATGAAAGCCTTTTTCATGCGCCGCTCCCTTCTTGCCGCTGCCGGCCTCGGTCTGGCGCTTCCCGCAACCCTGCCGGCTCATGCCGGGCCCACGGAAGTGCCGCCGGCACCTGTCCCACATCTGACTGAAACCTTCGCACCACCTGTCGCCACGCCCTATCCGGATACGACCGTAGCCCATGATCAGGTTGCTCAGGCCCTTGCTCTGGCAAAGAAGACCCATCGCAAGGTTCTGCTCGATTTCGGTGGCAACTGGTGCCCGGACTGCAAGATGCTCAGCGGCATTTTCGCCCTGCCGGATGCCGCACGCTGGCTGGACAGCCAGTTCGTCGTTGTGCCGGTCAATGTGGGACGTATCAACACGAATCTTGATCTGGCCGCACGCTATGGCGTGACCATCAAGGCCGTCCCGACCGTCATTATCGTGACACCGGATGGCCACGCCCTGAATGGCGACGGGTCCACGGCTCTGGGCAATGCCCGCAGCATGTCGCCACAGGCTGTCCTGGATCTCATTTCCGGCTGGAACAAACGCGGATAAGTCTTTGAGGCTCCGGCTTTTTCCGGAGCCTCATCTCATGCTTAAAGGGCGAGCACCTGCTCCGCCTCATGAACGACTTCCGCCAGAACATCCGCCTCGAACGGCGAGGTCAGCCCGGCCTCGGACACAAGCTGGGCGAACGGCTTCGAGCCACCTTCCGCGCAAAGCCTGCGATAGGTTTCCAGCGTCCCTTCCCGATCCAGACGTGAGCCCAGCCAGAGCTGCAATGCGCAGCACTGCGCCAGCGCATAGTCGATGTAATAGAACGGCAGCCGGTAGATATGGAGCTGCGCCTGCCAGCGTCCGCCCTTCGCCGGATAGGCCAGATCACCCCAGTCCCGCCACGGCATATAAAGCTTCTCAAGCCGCTGCCAGGTCTGATGACGCTCTTCCGGTGTCATCTCCGGACGGGCATAGACTTCATGCTGGAAGTGATCCACGCAGACGCCGTACGGGAAGAACGACAGCGCGTCGATCAGATGCATCCGGCGATACCGGTCCGCCGCGCCATCCTCGACCAGAGCGCCAATCTGCGGCCAGGTCAGAAACTCCAGTCCCATGGAATGGATTTCAGCCGCTTCCATGGTCGGCCAGAGCTGGTCGATCCACGGTAGGCCACGGCTTTTCCAGTTCTGGAAGGCATGGCCCATTTCATGGGTGAAAACACCGATATCATTATGGGTGCCATTGAAATTGGCAAAGATATAAGGCGTTCCAACCGTCGGAAAGGACGTGCAGAACCCGCCCCCGGCCTTGCCCTCCCGGTTCTTCAGATCAAGATAGCCCAGATCCCGCATCTGAACGTAGAAGTCGGCCATCTCGCCTGACGGATCGAGATCACGGAACATCCCCTCCGCACGCGCGACCAGAAGATCATGATCGCCCGCAGGCCCGGGATTACCCTGAAGATCAATGAGCGCCTCATCCCACGCCATTACCTTGTCCCAGCCCATTTTCAGGCGCCGGCGCTCAAGCAGCGAGCTGATCAGCGGCGTGACATAGGCCCGAACTTTCTCACGGAAAGCCGCAACCTGCTGCGGACCGTAATCCGTCCGCCGCATCCGGCGATATCCCAGTCCGATATAGTTCTCGAAACCGAGCGTCTTTGCCATCCGGTCACGCAGGGCGACGAGCTGGCCGTAAAGAGCATCGAGCCTGGCGCCGTTTTCCTCAAAAAACGCCCAGCGCGCTGCCTCGGCAGCATGACGGACATCCCGGTCCATTCCCTGAAGATACGGCACCAGTCCCGACAGATTAAGCGTCTTGCCGTCGAAAGGGATTTTCGCGGCGGCCAGAAGCGCCGTGTATTCCCCCGCAAGCCGTGCCTCTTCCTCAAGATCCGTGCTGATGCGCGGATCGAAGGTCGTCGTGTCGGAGTCCCAGAGCCGCACCACATGCGACGTCACGATGGCTTCAAGCCCCTCGCGGTCAGGATCGGCCAGAAGGCGTTTCTTGACCGTCACCTCATGATCGGTCGCGACCGGAGACAGCCGGTCGGCATAGTCACGATCAGCCTTCGCAGCTTCATCCTGCGTATTGCGCGAGAACTGTAGATGCACATGCGACGCCCACGACTCATACTCGCGCCGGACAGCATCAAACGCGTGCAGGGCTTCCACACGGTCGCCTGCATCAAGCAGGGACGCGATGGCATCATAACGGGCCTTGAGAGACTGTTCGTCAGGCCGGGGGAAAGACAGTTCGGAAAAGGGAGGGATTGTCTTCGTCATGGCACAATTCTGCCATTCCCCGGCGCTTGCGTCCATGCCTGTCAGGCGGTCCGGATATCGCCCACAAACTGTGTGATACGACGGCAGGCTTCGAGCAGCTGCGCGTCCGAAGCGGCAAAGGACAGGCGCAGATACGGGCTGTATCCGAACGCCGAGCCCGGCACGGTCGCGACATGCGCCTCGTCCAGAAGCGCCTCCGCAAAAGCCACATCCGTGTCGAGCAACCGTCCCTGCCCCGATGTGCCGCCAATCAGGGCCGCAACACCCGGATAGGCATAGAACGCACCATCCGGCATCACGCAGGTCAGGCCGGGCACCTGCTGCAATGCGCCTACGACCAGACCACGCCGACGCTCATATGTTTCCAGCATCCGGGCGATCCCGTCAGCATCCCCGTCCAGAGCCGCGACCGATCCGGCCTGTGCGAGCGTGCACACGCCGGATGTCGAATTGCCCTGCACCGCGACCATGGCCTGGATCAGCGGGACAGGTCCACAGGCGAACCCCACCCGCCAGCCCGTCATGGCATAGGCCTTGGCCATTCCGTTCACGATCAGGATGCGGTCCGCCAGATCCGGCGCGACACTCAGCAGGGAGAGGTGTTTCTTCCCGTCGAACGTCAGATGCTCATAGATCTCGTCGCTCATCACGAGGACATGCGGCGCCTCGCGCAGGACATCTGCGATGGCTTCCAGATCCTGACGCTCAAGGATGGCGCCGGTCGGATTGTTTGGGAAATTCAGGACCAGCCATTTCGTCCGCGGCGTAATGGCCTCGCGGATCGCTTCAGGGTCAGGGCGGAAACCATTTTCTTCCCGACAGCGGATCTCGACCGGAACTCCGCCCAGCATCCGGGTAATCAGTGGATAGCTGACCCAGTACGGCGCGGGCACGATGACCTGATCCCCGACTTCCAACGACGCCATCAGCGCGTTGAAAATGACCTGCTTGCCACCATTCGCAACCATGATCCGGTCAGACGTGACGTCCAGAGCGTTATCATGCCGGAACTTCCGGATAATGGCGTCAATCAGCGGCTTCTGGCCCGGGATCGGCGGATAACCTGTATCCCCCGCTTTCGCTGCGGCATAAGCGGCTTCGATCGCTTCGGGCGGCGACGAAAAGTCGGGCTGCCCGAGTGCGAGCGAAATGACATCGGCCCCCTGCGCCTTCAGTTCACGCGCGCGCGCCGCCATTGCGATGGTTGCGGGACGGGGAAGATCAGTCAGGCGGGATGCGATGGTGAAACTCATGAAAGCCCTCGGCAGAAATCCTGGATCCGGGTGCAGGCTTCCTTCAGAAGCTCCGTGCGGGTCGCATAGGAGATCCGGAAATAGCCCGGCGTCAGAAACGCCGTGCCATGGACGGCCGCAACACCGGTTTCCTCAAGCAGGGCCGTCACGAAGGCTTCATCACCATCAATCAGGCGGCCACCTTTGCTTGTCTTGCCCAGTGTTCCGGCGATGGACGGAAACGCATAGAACGCGCCTTCGGGAAGAGCGCAGGACAGACCCGGCGCATCATTCAGCATCCCGATCACGAGATTACGCCGCTCCTGATAAACCGCAAGCATTTCGGAAATGAAGTCCTGCGGTCCGGAGACAGCTTCCTGTGCGGCAGCCTGGGCAATGGAGCACGGATTGCTCGTGCTCTGTCCCTGGAGCTTGATGAGCTGTCGCGTAAGTTCAACGGGCGCTGCCGAAAATCCGATGCGCCAGCCTGTCATGGCATAGGCCTTGGACACGCCGTTCATCGTCACGGTGCGTGAACGCAGACGCGGCTCGACCTGAACCACGGTTTTGGCAACAGCCCCGTCATACAGGAGCTTGGCATACATATCATCTGTGAGGATCCAGATATCCGGATAGTCCAGCAGCACATCCGTCAGCGCCCTGAGGGCCTCGGTATCGTAAGCCGCGCCTGTCGGATTGCAGGGCGAATTGAGACAGAGCCACTTTGTCCGGGGCGTAATCGCGGCGCGAAGCTGTTCGGCGGTCAGACGAAAGCCGTTTTCCGGGTCAGTCTGGACAATGACGGGCGTACCATCAGCCAGCGTCACGATGTCGGGATAGGAGACCCAGGCAGGAGCCGGAATGATGACCTCGTCACCCGCATTCAGGGTCGAGACCATGACATTGTAAATGACCTGCTTGCCCCCCGTGGAGACGCAGATTTCCTCAGCTTTGTAGTCCAGATCGAAATCAGCATTCAGACGCGCCGCCACGGCCTTGCGCAGTTCGAGTGTGCCTGCAACGTCCGTATATTTGGTCTTGCCGGCCTCAATGGCCCGGATTGCCGCACGCTTGATGAAGTCGGGAGTATCGAAATCCGGCTCACCCGCGGAAAGGCTGATGATATCGCGGCCCTGAGCCTTCAGAGCGCGCGCTTTCTGGGTCACGGCAATCGTCTGACTGGGAAGAATGCGGTTCAGACGGTCGGCAATAAAGGACATGACAGGGTTCCGGATCATTTCGATGGCGCGATCCTAGACACGTTCCAAGGGTTTTGACCACAGACAGCCGGACTTCGATCAATAAAAAAGACGCCTTCCTGAGGAAGACGCCTGATATGTAACAGACCAGTCCTGTAAAAGATCAGGCGAGCTTTTCCATTTCGCGAAGCACCGCCTGCCCCATCATTTCGGTGCCGACTCGAGCCATTCCCGGTGACATGATGTCGCCGGTACGCAGACCCGAAGCCAGGACATTGGAAACCGCCGTCTCGATCAGATCGGCATCCTCCGCACGATTGAGCGAGTAACGCAGCAGCATGGCGAACGAAAGGATCTGGGCCAGCGGATTGGCGATCCCCTTGCCTGCGATGTCCGGCGCGCTGCCATGGATCGGTTCGTACAGGGCATTGCGCTTGCCATCCGCGCGAAGCGGGGCAAGCGTTGCAGACGGCAGCATGCCGAGCGAGCCCGTCAGCATGGAGGCCAGATCGGACAGGATGTCGCCGAACAGGTTGCCCGTGACGATGACATCGAACTGGTTCGGGTCGCGGACCAGTTGCATCGCGCAGTTATCCGCCAGCATGTGGGACAGCTGAACGTCCGGATATTCACGCTTGTGGATATCGGTCACGACCTCCTTCCACAGGAGGCCGCTTTCCATGACGTTGCACTTCTCAACCGAACACACGCGGTTGTCGCGCTTGCGGGCAAGATCGAAAGCCACGCGAGCCACACGCTCGATTTCGGACGTCGTATAGACTTCCGTGTTGATACCGCGACGGGAGCCATCGAACAGTGTCTCGATCCCCCGCGGCTCACCGAAATAGATGCCTCCGACCGTCTCGCGGACGATCATCAGGTCCAGCCCGCGCACCACTTCAGGTTTCAGCGCAGAGGCATCGATCAGGGCATCGAACAGCTTGGCCGGACGCAGATTGGCGAACAGTTCAAGTTCCTTGCGGAGCTTGAGGATCGCCACTTCCGGACGCTTGTCAAAACTGACATGGCTCCAGGCCGGGTCACCAACCGAACCGAACAGAACGGCATCAGACTGACGGGCCAGTTCAATGACCTCATCACGGATCGGCACGCCATGTACGGCAAGGGATGCTGCACCGACGAGCTCTTCCGTGATATCCAGTTTCAGGCCGCGATGTGCGCTCATCCAGTGCACGATCCGTGCAACTTCGCGCATGACTTCCGGACCGATCCCGTCTCCGGCCAGAACCAGAAGCTTGTATGCGTCGCTCATTTCACAGTCCCTATGGTAATTGACGGCACCCAGGCACGGCTCGGACGATGCTCGAAACTGGTGATCTCGGCATCATGCGCCATGGTCTGCCCGATATCGTCCAGACCTTCGAGCAGCATGTGACGACGGAACGGATCGACATCGAACGCGATGGTCTCCCCGTTCGGACGTACGATCACCTGACGCTCCAGATCCACCGTCAGACGCGAATTCGCCCCCTGACGGGCATCACCCATCAGTTCGTCACAGATCTCGCGCGGCAGCCGGATCGGAAGAATGCCGTTCTTGAAGCAGTTATTGAAAAAGATGTCGGCAAAGCTGGGCGCAATAACGCAGCGGATTCCGAAATCCAGCAACGCCCAGGGCGCATGTTCACGCGAAGAGCCACATCCCAGATTGTCGTAGGTAATCAGGATCTCGGCATGCCGGTAAGGCTCCTGATTGAGCACGAAATCCGGCTTTTCGTTACCGTCCGCGTCATAGCGCTGGGCCGCGAAAGCGTTCTTGCCCAGACCTGTCCGCTGGATGGTCTTGAGAAAGCGCGCCGGAATGATCTGGTCCGTGTCGATATTCTCGGTCGGCATGGGCGCCGCAATGGCGGTGAGTTCCGTGAACTTGTCCATCAGACGGTCTCCTTCACCAGTTCACGCACATCGCACAGACGCCCCGTGACAGCCGCCGCCGCCGCCATGGCAGGCGAACACAGGTGCGTCCGACCACCCGGGCCCTGACGCCCCTCGAAATTGCGGTTGGATGTGGAAGCGCAACGCTGGCCTGGCGTCAAACGGTCCGGGTTCATCCCCAGACACATCGAGCATCCCGCCTCACGCCACTCAAAACCGGCATCAAGAAACACCTTGTCCAGCCCCTCGGCTTCGGCCGCATGCTTCACCAGACCGGAGCCCGGCACGATCATGGCGCGAACGCCTTCCGCGACATGCCGTCCGCGCACCACGTCCGCAGCAGCGCGCAGGTCTTCCAAACGGCTGTTCGTGCAGGAGCCGATGAAGACCACATCCACAGGAGTGCCGGCGATCATCTGCCCGGCTTCAAGGCCCATATAGTCCAATGCGCGTTGGATCTGGGCAGCACGGGCAGGGTCTGCCACGTCTGACGAAGACGGCACGGAACCTGTAATCGGCAGTACATCCTGCGGGCTTGTACCCCAGGTGATGGAGGGGACGATTTCTTCAGCGGCGAGCGTGACTTCCGTATCGAAATAGGCACCATCGTCAGAAGCCAGGCTCCGCCAGTAGTCGCAGGCCTGCTCGAACGCCTCGCCTTTCGGTGCAAACGGACGGCCCTTCACATAGGTGAAGGTCGTCTCATCAGGTGCCACCAGGCCAGCACGCGCACCGGCTTCGATGGACATGTTGCACAGCGTCATGCGACCGGCCATGTCCAGATCGCGGATGGCGGAGCCCGCAAACTCAATGACATGCCCGGTCCCGCCAGCGGTACCGATCCGGCCGATGATGGCCAGCATGATGTCTTTCGCCGTCACGCCGGGACCGACCTTGCCCTCGACGGAGACACGCATGTTCTTCGCGGGCTTCTGCAGGATCGTCTGGGTCGCCAGCACGTGCTCGACTTCGGACGTGCCAATGCCGAACGCCAGCGAACCGAGCGCACCATGCGTGGAGGTGTGGCTGTCGCCACAGACGATCGTCATGCCGGGCAGGGAAATGCCCTGCTCAGGCCCGACAACATGCACGATACCCTGAGAGGCGGAGCGCAACGGGAAATAGGGAACGCCAAACTCGGCGACGTTCTTCTCAAGCGTTTCGATCTGGAGGCGGCTTTCCGGCTCCTCGATCGGCTTGGAACGGTCGGACGTGGGGACGTTGTGGTCCACCACGGCCACCGTGGCATCCGGGCGACGTACGCGCCGCCCGGACAGCCGCAGACCTTCGAAAGCCTGCGGACTTGTTACCTCGTGAACGAGGTGGCGGTCGATGTAGAGGATGCACGTCCCGTCTTCGAGACGTTCGACGACATGATCGTCCCAGATCTTGTCAAAAAGGGTTCTGGGCGAATTGGTAACGGGCATCCTGTCTCTACTCCGAACGGTTTAGGAAGCGGCCTTGCTGTCCGCCTTCGGCAGATCGCGGGGACGCTCGGCAATACGGGCGGACTTGCCCGAACGGCCACGCAGGTAATACAGCTTCGCGCGACGGACCTTACCGCGACGCACCACTTCGATGCTGGCGATCGACGGTGCGTAGAGCGGGAACACACGCTCCACGCCTTCACCGTTGGAGATCTTGCGAACCGTGAAGTTGCTGTTCAGGCCCTTGTTGGAACGGGCGATGACAACGCCTTCGAAGTTCTGCACACGCTCACGTGTGCCTTCGACAACGCGGACGCCAACGCGGACCGTGTCACCTGCAATGAACTCGGGAACAGCGCGGACGCCGGAAAGACGCTCGATTTCGCGCGCCTCATACTGCTGGATAATGTTCATGACCAAACTCCTGAAAACAAAACTTCAATGGACCTGCTGTCGTGCCAGATACGCATCCCAGAGGTCCGGGCGGCGCGCCTTCGTGACGGCGATTGACTGTTCATGGCGCCAGCGGGCGATGGCACCATGATTGCCGGAGAGAAGAATGTCGGGCACGTCCCGCCCGTCCCACACTGCCGGCTTGGTGTATTGTGGATATTCAAGAAGCCCGTCGGCGAAGCTTTCGTCCTGACCGCTGACATCCGATCCCATGACGCCGGGAAGAAGGCGGACGCACGCATCCAGAAGAGTCAGGGCGGGAATTTCCCCACCTGACAGCACGACATCGCCCATGCAAAGCTGTTCGATATCGTGCTTTTCCAGAACGCGCTCGTCCACCCCTTCGAAACGGCCACAGAGAACGACGACCCCCGCACCGGACGACAGGCGCTCCGCATCTTCATGCGACATGCGCTTGCCCCGTGGCGTCGGGTAGACAACCGGACGACCATCCAGCGCGGGAAGCGCCGAGAGGGCCGTATCCAGAACGTCCGCCCGCATCACCATGCCGGCTCCGCCTCCGAACGGCGTGTCGTCCACGGCCCGGTGACGCCCCAGTCCATGCTGGCGCAGATCGTGCGCCTCGCAGGACCAGATCCCCCGCTCCAGTGCCCGGCCCGCAAGGGAGAACCCCAGCGGCCCCGGGAACATGTCGGGGAAAAGGGTCAGGATGTCCGCGCGCCAGTTCATGCCCGCACCTGGACCTCGCCAGCCAGATCTCCCTCGACCTCGACTTCAACGGGCGGGATGAGAACCACTTCCCGTTTTGCAAGGTCCACGCGGGGCACGCAGGCCAGCGTGAACGGCACGATCAGACCACGATCCACTTCGAGGCTGACGCCCGCGCCGTAATCGTGAACGACCGAAACCGTTCCCAGGACATCTCCGCCTTCGGAGACAGCCGTCATACCGATCAGGTCGGCATGATAGAACTCGTCATCTCCGGTCTCGGGCAGGACTGCACGCGGAACATACAGCTTCGCATTGACCAGACGTTCGGCTGCCGTACGGTCAGGAAGATCCTGTCCGTCGGCATCCGTCAGTGCAGCCACGCCTGCCGAAATCCAGCGGGCCGTCCACGCCCTGCCCTGCGCATCATGCAGCGCGCCCAGCGTCTCGACCGAAGCCGGATCGTCGGTGGCAGCATGAAGATGCACCAGACCGCGAACACCGTGCGGGCGACCGACGGTAGCAATCAGGACATCACTGTCAGGGTTGAAGCGGGGCACGTCTCGAACTTCCTGAAAAGCAGCTCAATCAGGCCGCGGCAGCAGCGGCGGCAGCGGCCTTGGCGCGCTCCTGAGCTTTCGCCTTCGGAGCGGACTTCTTCGGCTGTTCGTTGTAAGTCGGCTTCGGAGCCAGGCCAGCGTTGCCGAGGAAACGGGCAACACGGTCCGTAGCGAGGGCGCCGTTGGACAGCCAGTGCTTGATACGCTCGTCAACCAGACGGATACGATCGGCATGATCGGCCGGCAGCATCGGGTTGTAGGAACCAACTTTCTCGATGAAACGGCCATCGCGCGGGCTGCGGCTGTCGGCAACAACGATGTGGTAGTAAGGACGCTTCTTGGCACCTGCACGTGCAAGGCGGATCTTGAGGCTCATGAAATACTCCTGAGAGACAGACTTGTAAAAACGGGACGGATCAGGCGAAAGGCGGGCGTCCACCGGGCTTTCCCCCGGGGCCACCCATGCCCTTCATCAGATCCGCCAGACCTCCTGCACCACCCATGCCGCGCATCAGGCCGCCAAGGCCCATCTTGCTGATGCGTTTCATCATGGTGGACATGTCGTTGAACTGCTTGAGCAGACGGTTGATCTCCGGAACCGTGGTTCCCGAGCCTGCCGCGATGCGCTTCTTGCGGGACGCCTTGATGATCTCGGGCGTCTTGCGCTCCTGCTTCGTCATCGAGGAAATGATGGCCTTGTGACGCTTGAAGATCGACGTATCGAGCTCCTTGTCGCCCAGCATATCCTTGATCTTTCCCATCCCCGGCATCATACCGAGAATGCTGGAAATCGAGCCCATGCGGTTGATCTGGTTGATCTGGGACACATAGTCATCCAGATCGAACTTGCCCGCGAGCATCTTCTTGGCGACGCGCTCGCCTTCCTCGTGATCGAGGGTTTCGGCTGCACGTTCCACCAGCCCGGCCACGTCACCCAGGCCGAGGATACGGCCCGCGACACGCTCGGGATGGAATTCTTCAAGCGCTTCGAGGTTCTCACCCGAACCTGTCAGCTTGATCGGCGCACCCGTAATGGCCTTCATGGACAGGGCCGCGCCACCGCGGGCATCACCATCCATACGGCTCATGACAACGCCGGTGATGCCGACAGCCTCGTTAAAGGCCTTGGCCGTGTTCACAGCGTCCTGACCGGTCATCGCGTCAACGACCAGCAGCGTCTCGGCCGGCTTGGTGAGCGTGCGGATTTCCCGCACTTCATCCATCAGCGCCTCGTCGATCGACAGACGGCCGGCCGTATCGAGGATGACGACGTCATAGCCCTCAAGACGTCCCGTCTCGAGCGCACGCTTTGCAATCTGAACGGGAGACTGCCCGGCGATGATCGGCAGGGCCTGAACACGACCTGTCTTGGCGTTGACGCGCTCGGCCAATTGCTGGAGCTGGAGCTGCGCAGCCGGACGCTGGACGTCCAGACTGGCCAGAAGGACTTTTTTGTTCTCACGACCGGACAGACGCAGAGCAATCTTGCCAGACGTCGTGGTCTTGCCCGAACCCTGTAGACCCACCATCAGCACCGGAACCGGCGGATTGGCGGACAGGTTCAGCGGCACAGCCCCTGCCCCGCCAAGCGCGTCGATCAGCGCGTCATTGACGATCTTGGCGACGGCCTGACCGGGAGAAACGCTTTCCAGCACTTCCTGCCCGACAGAGCGCTCACGGACCTTGTTGACGAAGTCCCGCACCACAGGCAGCGCAACGTCCGCCTCCAGCATGGCGAGACGCACTTCACGCATGGCCTCGGTGACATCAGCCTCCGAGAGCTTTCCGTTCCTGGAAAGCCCATCGAGGACACCGGACATCTTGCCTGAGAGTTGTTCGAACAACGGGTCACCTTAAAGCAAACAGAAACACGCCACTGCGCGAGTCTTCGCGAGGTGGCGTGTCCGGAAACAGAGCCCGTCTATCCCCTTGCCGCCGAAGCGTCAAGTGACAGACGGGAAAGCAGCAGTTTTCAGGGCATATCGTCCGGATCGCCCTCCGGCGGCGGACCCATCAGGGCTTTCATCTGCTCATGGAGCGCCTTGATCTTGTCCATGGTCTCCTTGGCCTGCTGGCGCTGAGCCGGGGTCAGCAGATCGTGAAGCTGCTCCATGGTGTCGAGATGAAGCGCGGAAGCCTTGGCCTTGACCTCGTCCTCCTGCCTGGCCAGATCCGCCAGCGCGGTGCGATCCAGATCACCAGCCACACTGAGAGCATCGTGGATCTTGCCCTCGATGGCCCGTCCTTCAAGGCGCAGCGCACGCTCATCCTGATGAGCTTTCTCAAAAATAGTCTTGAGCTTTGCCTTCTGCGCCGTGGTCAGCGTGATGCCAGGCGGGATGGGCGGAATCATGAAACCCGGGCCGCCATAGGGCGCGCCGCCCGGCGGGGGACGATGACCGTCAGACCCATGATGCCCCTCGGCAGAAGCCGCCAGAGGAGCCACCACCAGACCGAGGGCAGCGATGACAGGAAGAAAAGCAGCGGGACGAAAGATCGTCATGGACGTCATATCCTTGGAGGTTATGGCAGCCGGAGACGCACAAAACGCCTCCATACGCCTCTAAATGACACGTTTCAATGTTGCTGACCGCCCCCTTCTGCGTTTCAAAAAGTAAGCCCCTCACCCCTATGTAACACGAGCCCTTGACGGCAGAAGTTTCCCGTCGCATGAAGCATCCGATCCAGGCAGAATCCTTCAGAAATGAAGCCTGCCGGATGGAGAGGTGGCCGAGTGGTTTAAGGCAGCGGTCTTGAAAACCGCCATACGTGAGAGCGTATCGTGGGTTCGAATCCCACCCTCTCCACCACATTCCCGTAAAAAACTCCGAACACACCGCCGCCCTCGGGGCGGCATCATTTTGCTGCGTGCTGTCAGCCTGGAATGCAAAAAGGCCGTCCCTGCATTTGCAGAGGCGGCCTTTTCAGTATGCGTTTGACTGAGATCAGCGCACCCCTGGGCGGGGACCAGCACGACCAGGGGCGCCACCACGGCCACCACCTGGACGACCACCCGAGGGCGGTCCCGAACGACGGCGTCCGCCGCCACCACCGCCACGACCACCGCCCAGAACCGGCGGACGCTGCGTGGACAGGCGGGCTTCTTCGGAATGGAAGGGATGATCCGTCACAACCGGAATGGGCTTGCCGATCTTCTTCTCAATATCCTTGAGCCATGCGCGCTGTTCAGCGTCACACAGAGAAACCGCACAACCCTCACGTCCCGCCCGGGCCGTGCGGCCGATACGGTGGACATAGGATTCCGGCACATTCGGCAGATCGTAGTTGAAGACGTGGCTGACCTCATCCACATCGATACCACGGGCCGCAATGTCGGTTGCAACCAGCGCCTTGATGGCGCCACTGCGGAAACCGGCCATGGCGCGCTCGCGGGCGCCCTGAGACTTGTTGCCGTGGATGGCTTCCGCGCGGATCCCGTTCTTGTTCAGGAACTCGGCAACCTTGTTGGCTTCATGCTTCATCAGCGTGAAAACCACAGCCCGGGCAACGCTCGGGCTTTCCAGCAGCATGAGAGCCGCATCTTTCTTGCTGCCCGAATCAACGAACATGACAGCCTGATTGATACGATCAACCGTACTCGATTCAGGCGTGACCTGAACAGTGGCCGGGTTTTTCAGAAGCGAATGGGCCAGATCGCTGATGGACGGAGGCATGGTTGCCGAGAACAACAGGGTCTGACGCTGCTTGGGAAGCAGGGCCATGATGCGCTGGATATCGCGCACGAAACCCATGTCCAGCATCCGGTCGGCCTCATCGAGAACGAGGATTTCCAGAGTGGAGAGATCAATATACTTCTGCCCGATCAGATCAAGCAGACGACCTGGCGCAGCCACCAACACGTCCACACCGCGACGGGTGGCTTCGATCTGGCGCCCCTGCCCGACCCCACCGAAAACGACCGCATAGGAGAACTTCATGTGCCGCGCATAAGCGGCAAAGCTCTCGCCGATCTGCGAGGCCAGTTCACGCGTGGGCGCAAGAACCAGGGCACGGACGCCCTTCGGTGGCGCGGAGCGACGATTCGTGAAGATATGGTTCAGGATAGGGAGCGCGAATGCGGCAGTCTTACCTGTGCCGGTCTGGGCCAGACCAAGGAGATCGCGACCTTCGAGCAGATAAGGAATGGCACCTGCCTGAATCGGGGTCGGCGTGGTGTAGCCTTCTTCCGCGAGAGCTTTCTGAATTGGCTCGGCAAGCTTGAGTTCGGCGAAACTGGTCATGGACCTCTCCTTTGAGACGGCAAGGTCATGCTCAGGCAACCGCACCGTTATATCCCCTGCCTGAGCAACTGGCCGCAGACATTTATGGCAAACGACCCCATTTCCACCCTGCCTCACCTGCAAACCGGGCCTCAGACAGGGCCGGCCAGAGCAGAACTGGCAAGTTATGAAGTCATCATCACACTTCAGCGGACTGGCCCTGAAGTGCCCGTGGGATGTAGGACAACAGTTGTCCCATTGCAAGGAGACAGGGAGCCTTACCTGAAAAAAGCCATTGCTATTTCTTAAGATTTTGCAATCAGGAGAAGCAGTCGTACTGAACCACTGCATCAAGAGGCAAAAACCCACCACGGGACTGAGGCGATGATGCCTCACGCCCAAGCGCGACGAACATCACAATTTCATGATCTGCTGGAAGATTGATGATCTCCCCAACCTGAGCAAAGTCGAAACCATCCATGGGACAGGTCTGAAGACCATGTGCCGCTGCTGCCATCATGAGCGCATAGGCCGCAAGACCACAGGAACGGATCCCCTCGTCCCGCTGCACCTGCTCACGTCCTGCGTAATAGGAATGAATCATGCCGACATAGCCCTCGCGCACGGACTCGGGCGCATCTTTCCAGTAGCGGGCCGGATCTTTCTCCCAGGCCTTGATGTCAGCGCACATGACAATCAGCGCGGCACAGTCCTCGACCTGCGGCTGATCCCAGGCTGCGGCGCGGATACGACGGCGCTGCTCCCGGTCCCGCACGACCAGAAAGCGGTAATTCTGGATATTGAATGCGGTGGGAGCATGACGGGCGGCTTCCAGGATCGCCGTCAGTTCGGCCTCGGGGATCTGATATTCCGGATCAAAATACTTGGTCGCGCGCCGGGATGCGATGGCCTGAAGAATTTCGCTCATGAATCGGCAACTCCACTCTGACGGTTATCAACCGGGCCCCTGCGAAAAGCAGACTCCGGCTTCAAGGTTTAACCGTACCGCGGAGTGAAGGTTGCGAAATATGAAAACGGTCCCATCAAAATAGCGCTGTCAGTGTCCCGCACGCCTGAGCAGGAACATGGCCTGTTCACCGAACAGGTTGGCCAGACGGATGGAGCGACGCCACGGAGCCCGGGCGCCATCTTCATCGATCGCCAGCCATTGCTGAATGACATAACCCTCTTCCTCGCAGAGCAGGAGAAAGTCCCGGATCGTGCAGGGATGAATATTGGGTGTGGAATACCAGGGCGTATTCCACACGGGCGTCATCGGCATCCGCCCCGTCGTCAGAAGCTGAAGCCTCAGCCGCCAGTGACCGAAATTGGGAAAGGATACAATGGCGTGGCGCCCGATCCTGAGCATCTGCCTCAGGACCTCGCGCGGGCGTTCGACGGCCTGAAGCGTTCTTTGCAGCACAACGTAATCGAAGGTGTCGTCGGGATAGTCCGCCAGATCGTGATCGGCGTCTCCATGCATGACCGGCAGGCCGTGCGCGACGGACTGCGTCACGTTCTGCATGTCGATCTCGATCCCCCGCGCATCGCAGGACCGCGTGCGGTACAGATAGTCGATCAGGGTGCCATCCCCGCTTCCGACATCGAGGACACGGGCACGGGGCGCAATCATTTCGGCAATGAGCCGCTGGTCCACGCGCATCAGCGTTCTCCCGCCTTAAGAGCCGCATGTTCGGCCGCACCCGCGATGAACCCCCGGATGGTCCGGTCGAAATCCGGCTCCTCCAGCAGAAAGGCGTCATGCCCGCGGTCACTCTCGATTTCCACGAAAGAGACGTTCGCCCCTGCCCGGTTGAGCGCCCGCACCAGAAGACGGGACTGGGAGGTCGGGAAGAGCCAGTCCGAACTGAACGACACGACACAGAAACGGGTCTGCGATTTCCGGAACGGATTGGCCAGATCGCCGTCATGTTCTGCGGCCAGATCGAAATAGTCCATCGCGCGCGTAATCGTCAGATAGGAATTGGCATCAAAGCGACGCACGAACGATGAGCCCTGATGGCGCAGATAGCTTTCGACTTCGAACATTTCCCCGAACAGCGACGGGCTGCTGGACGCTGGCACCGCGGTTGCTGCGTCATGCCGGACCCGTCGTCCGAACTTACGGCTGAGAGCTTCCTCGGACAGATAGGTGATATGCGCCATCATGCGCGCAACACCCAGCCCGCGGGCGGGAATGGCCCCAAAATCCCTGTAATGGCCGTCATGCCAGTCTGGATCGGCGAAGATGGCCTGCCGACTGACTTCATTGAACGCGATGTTCTGGGCTGAATGAAAAGGAGACGTTGCGATCGGCATTGCGGCGAACACGCGGTCCGGGAAGTCCGCGGCCCAGGTCAGCGCCTGCATTCCTCCCATCGAACCCCCGATGACTGCGAAAAGACGGCCGACGCCCAGATGGTCGATCAGCTTTGCCTGAGCCGCCACGATATCGTGCATGGTAATTGGCGGGAACTCGCTGTCCCATGCCTTTCCCGTCTCCGTGCAGATCGACCGGGGCCCCGTCGTGCCCATGCAGCCACCAAGCACGTTGGAGCACACGACAAAATAACGATCCGTATCAATCGGAAGCCCCGGCCCCACCATCCTGCTCCACCAGCCCGGTTTGCCGGTCAGGGGATTACGTTCCGCCAGATACTGATCGCCCGTCAGGGCGTGACAGACCAGGATCGCATTGTCCCGCGCCGGTGACAGCGTACCGTAAGTGCGGTAGGCGACCTCCAGCGGCGCCAGATGCACGCCACATTCCAGATCGAGACCGCTGTCCAGCCGCACAGCCTGATGTGTGTAGACCGGCCCGTCCGCGATACCTGGTGACGCGCTGATGTCCATCCCCGATACACCCCTGATACCACGACTGAGGCCTCATGCCTCCCGGGCGCCACGGTATGGCATTGCCTGCCGATACGATCAAATCCCTTTTGGATTGACGATGAATTAACATCTTGAATAAAGTTAAAAAAGCGTAAAAAAGTTATGCATGCCGCCTACGTTCTCACATTCCCCTGCTGAAGGTTCACGGATATCGCCGTTCCCGGCTGACGCGTCTCCCCTACAGATTCTCGGGCATTCCGGCATCTTTGACGCGTTTTATTATCTGGAATCCAATCCGGACCTACAGACACTCGGACCCGCCGTCCTTCGGCATTATCACCAGCACGGATGGCGGGAGGGACGCAAACCCAATCCCTTTTTTGATCCGCACTGGTATCTCAGCCAGAACCGCGACGTCATCGGCGATCCGTTACTGCATTATATCCTGTACGGGGAACGCGAAGGTCGCCGCCCGATCGCCTGGTTCGATCCGGTGTGGTACGCGCGCACCTACCATGTTCCGAAACAGATGCTGGCCCTCGCCCACTACCTGCGGAACCGTCACAACACGCCGTTACGGCCGATCCCGGAATTCGATCCCGATTTCTACCTGCGCGCCTACCCCGATGTCGCCAAAGCGGGTCTGGATGCGCTTGAACATTATATGGTCCAAGGCTTTCGCGAGGCCCGCAAACCGTTCGACGGGTTTGATCCCCTTTATTACAGGCGGAAATACCTTCGGCATTCCCCCGACAGCAATCCGCTGCTGCATTATCTGGAAAACCGTGGTCGGCCGGACATCCACCCCTGCAGCCCCGAGACCGAAGTATCGGTTTTTGGTGAAATCAAACGCCGGAGCAAACCAGGGCCACTATTTGAAAAAGCGCGGCCGCTACCCAGAAGCGCCATCCGTCGCGCTCGTATTCTGGCCTATTACCTGCCACAGTTTCATACCATTCCTGAAAATGACGCGTGGTGGGGCGAAGGTTTTACGGAATGGACCAACCTGTCCCGAGGCATCCCGCGCTTTTCAGACCACTACCAACCCCGTATTCCACGGGATCTGGGGCATTATACCTTAAACACGCCAGAGATCCTCGAACGCCAGGCCGCGATGGCCCAGGCCGCCGGGATTGAAGGTTTCATTTTCTATTTCTACTGGTTCAACCGCAAACGCCTGCTGGACCAGCCTCTGGAAATCCTGCTGGCCAATCCGCAGATCGATCTTCCATTCTGTCTCATGTGGGCGAACGAAAACTGGAGCCGCCGGTGGGATGGCTCGGACGATGACCTGCTGATCGCGCAGGATTACCGTTTAGAAGACGATGACGCTCTTGTGGACTGCTTTGCCCGCTATCTGCGTGATCCCCGCTACATCCATTTTGACGGCCGACCGGTGCTCATGGTCTATCGGCCCGGAACGATCCCCGACGCATCCACAGCCTTCGTCAGATGGCGTACGCTGTTCCGCACCCGGCATGGACTGGATCCGATTTTCGTCATGGGACAGGCTTTCGGTGACGAAAACCCCGATCTCTTCGGTCTGGACGGTGCCATCGAATTTCCACCTCACAAGGTCGTTTCAAACTGCAATCTGATCAATGACGAAATCAGCCTGTTCGATAACGACTTCAGCGGTCAGGTCTATGATTACGGCGAAGTCGTGGATAAAGCCCTCGCCCAGCCCCGAACGCCGTTCCCCCTGATCAGAACCGCAGCGCCTTCGTGGGACAATGATGCGCGAAGGCAAGGCAAAGGCCTTGTCCTTCATGGATCAACGCCGGAACTTTATGAGCGTTGGCTCAGCGGCCTGATAGAACAGGCCCAATCCCGCACATTCTTCGGAGAACCGGTCGTCTGCATCAACGCCTGGAATGAATGGGCCGAGGGGGCCTATCTGGAGCCGGACCAGCATTTCGGAAGCGCCTATCTCAACGCGACGGCCCGCGCCTGTACCGGGGCGGGCAGAAACCGCTCGCGGTCCGGAGTCCTCCTGATTGGACATGACGCGTTTCCCGCAGGCGCGCAGCGACTCCTGCTCGAAATCGGACGTAGTCTGAAATACTGCTTCGGAGCTGAAATCCAGTTCCTTCTCCTTGAGGAGGGCGCTCTTCTCGACGAATATCGCAATGTAGCGCCTACCGAGATCCTTGTCGTGGACTCAAAAACCACCGCCATGCGCCTGGAGGCTCTCCGTCGGCAGGGGTTTCAGTCTGCAATTCTCAACAGCGCAGCCAGTGCAGTTCTTGCTCCTCATCTTGCGGAAGCGGATATCGGCTTTCTGTTTCTCATTCATGAACTTCCCGCTCTACTGCGCAGTCGTGACCTGCACGCCCCTATGCAGAAGGCCTGTACTCTGGCAAGGCGCGTCATCGCTCCCGCGCGGAGTGTGGCAAAAAGCCTTGACCTCGAAACTCTGGACAACCTGAAGATCCTGCCGCAAGGTCTCTACGCTGAAGTGTCTTTCTCGGTTCAGGCACGCCAGACAATCCGCAGGGAAATGGGTCTTGAGGCTGATGAACGGATCGTCATCGGGGTCGGCTATGCGGACCTGCGCAAAGGTTTTGACCTTTTCCTCCAGCTATGGCGCAAAATGCACGGCACAGCTCACTGTGTGTGGCTGGGCGATATTGATCCGTCCCTGAAGAACAACCTCTATGTCGAACTGAGCAGCGCACTCTCCAGCGGAACATTCCACATGCCCGGCAGGGTTGGAAATGTGGCGGCGTGGCTGGCAGCGGCAGACGTATTTGTTCTCGCCTCGCGTGAGGATCCCTATCCCTCGGTGATTCTGGAAGCTCTGGCAGCCGGACTGCCATGTGCTGCTTTTGAGGAAACCGGCGGGATTCCGGACCTTCTGCGACAAATCGATTCCAAAACTGAGCATTGCAACAGGATTGTTCCTTTTGCCGATGTGCCAGCGATGATGGTTGCAGCCGACGAGTTGGCAACATGGTCTTCAGAACGCTCAAACCGGGAACGACGCAAAGCAGCGCGCGCCGCCGCACAACGCTTCAGTTTCAGAAACTATACCGAGGAAATTCTTGCCCTCGCCCTGCCCGCGATCCCGAAAATTTCCGTCGTCATCCCATCACACAACTACGCACGCTATATGGGCCAACGACTTTCTTCGATTTTTGCTCAGACAATACCCATTTTTGAGATTATCGTGCTTGATGATGCGTCAGACGACAACAGCCTCGAAATCGCGCGACAGACGGCAAAAGACTGGAACCGGGAAATCATCTGTATAGAGAATACCGTCACCTCTGGTTCGGTTTTCAAGCAGTGGCACAAAGCGGCCAAAATCGCACGCGGCGACTGGGTCTGGATCGCTGAGGCGGACGATTTCTGCGAACCGGAATTTCTTGAACATATTCTGGCCAGCATCAGAAATAATCCGGCTGTCGTCATGGCGTTTACCGATAGTCGCGCTGTAGATAAAGACGGCTGTCCGATTTTTCCATCCTATCGTGCCTATTACTCAGAAAGCGCAGGATTTCTTATGGAAAGTGACAGTCACTTTACCGGAGAGGATTTTTTGCGGGGATGTCTGTCTGAACGCAATCTTGTCCTCAATGTCAGCAGTGCCCTCTTTCGAAAAAAACAGTTACTGACGGCCATCAGTGCCTGTCAGAAAGACCTGAAGACACTTCGTGTCGCGGGTGACTGGCGCATTTACCTTGAACTGCTGATGCAGAAAAATGTTGAAGTCATCTATCTGGCGCAAGCGCTTAATGTACATCGAAGGCATGGAGACTCTGTCACCCATACCCACAGCCGGCGCAATCATGTTGACGAAGTCACCTCCATGCATCAGCTGCTCGCCAATCGCCTGGCCCTTTCGGAAACACATATCAGCCGTCAGAAGCACTATCGCGCAATGCTGGAACAGAAATTCGGACTGACATCACAAAACGCTTAAGAAAATTCCTTAGCGGTTACGCTAGATGTTTAGGCCACGTTGACAAAAGACCTGATCCAGAGCCTTGCGGCAGCGATATTGAGGAGACTCATGAAGGATAAGGCGGTCCTGTTGTTGTAGCGGATTGCGATGCGGCGCATCTGCTTGAGGTGGTTGGCCATGGCGTCTTCGGCCTGGGTACGCTGACTGATCAGAAAGCCGGAGGGACCAGGCCGCTGCACGTCAGACGCCCGCCGGTCAGGCAGGAGGGAGCGCCGGTGATGGTCGGGGCGGAGAGTGGCAGTTTTCGCAGGGCCCGTACGGCCAGAAACCCGAAACATTCCGCCTCCAGATCATCGCCATTCCAGCCGAGCTTTTCGACCGGCAGCACGGGCGCCGGCAAAGCGCGCTCAAGCTCTTCCATGAGGACCGGGTTATGGCGACCGCCTCCGCACACATACCAGGCTGCCGGAGGGCGTGGCAGCGGTGTGCGCCGGATGGCCTCGACCGTAAAGGCGACGAGCGTTGCCGCGCCGTCCTGCGGTGACAGCGCACTGACCGCAGTCATGGCACGCTGGAAGGTCAGCCGGTCCAGCGATTTGGGGGCCGGTCGGGAAAAATAGGGATCTGCCAGCAGGGGCTCGAGAATGTCTTCGTGAACCGATCCCGAGCGGGCCAGTGCGCCGTCCACATCGCAGGCGGTGCCGGTATGGAGAAAGGCCCAGTCATCCAGCAGGGCGTTTCCCGGGCCGGTATCGCAGGCATGGATGCTTCCGTCCGCCTCCACCAGCGTCACATTCGCAACCCCGCCAATATTAAGGATCGCAACCGGGCCTTCATGCTCCCGCAGCAGGGCGGCGTGATACCACGGCGCCAGAGGGGCCCCTTCCCCACCGGCGGCGACATCAGCGCTGCGAAAATCATGAATGACCGGAAGGCCGGTTTCACGCGACAGCAGGGCGGCGTCGCCGATCTGCCAGGTCAGGCGACGTTCGGGGGCGTGCAGGATGGTCTGTCCATGAAAGCCGATCAGATCGACGGTGTCTGTCTTCTGGCGCAGGATCTGGACGGCCTCGATGTGACGCAGGGTGAGATCCCGCTCCACACGGCGCAGTCCCGGATCTTCGGGGCTCAGCGTTGCGGCGCGCGACAGCAGATCGCGGGCGCGGGCGCGCAGTTCCGGCGAATATGTCAGGCTGAGGCCGGGGCCATGCGAGAGGATCTTCTCACCGTCCGTCCGGACGAGGGCTGCATCCACGCCATCCAGCGATGTGCCGCTCATCAGGCCTATTGCGGTCAGGCATCGCATCAGTCGTGCTCCTCGGAGGTTTGCAGTTCCACGACGAAATCATAAAGGTCGGCGCGATAGCAGGAAAATGTGACCTCAAGGACGCGCCCGTCCGGAAGGAAAGAGCGCCGTTCGATTTCAAGAATGGCCGTGGGGTGGCTGATATGGAGCAGTTCGGCTTCGTGGAGCGTGGCCATGCGCGCCCTGATCCGCTGAAGTGCCCTGACGGGCAACAGGCCGTGCGCTTTCAGGGCCGCGTAAAACGATTCCCCGACCAGTTCCGGAGAGGCCAGATCCCGACGTGAGATGACGGCTGTTTCGATGGCCATCGGTTCGCCGTCCGCGGTCCGGATCCGTTTCAGGCGCAGGACCGGGGCGGCCGGAGCGATGCCCAGCGCCATGGCTTCGTCCGGGCTGGCGCCTGCGGCGCGTTTGTCCAGCCAGATTGATGCCGGTTCGTAGCCGCGGGCCCGCATGTCGTCGGAAAACCCCATCAGGACCGAAAGCGGCTGCTGGATCCTGCGGGAGACGAATGTTCCCGCGCCGGGGCGCTGGGTCAGGAGACCAGCCGTCACCAGTTGTTCGAGCGATTTGCGGACCGTTACACGGGAGACGCCTGTCAGCGCGGCCAGTTCACGCTCCGGCGGAACGGCGTCGCCGCCGCGCAGGGTTCCCCCGTTGATGAGTTCGCGCAGGCGTTCAGCCAGTTGCAGATACAGGGGTTTGCGGTTGGTCTCATCCGGCGTGAGGGCAGCAAAAATGTTTTCCGTGGGCTTCACGTCCATAAAAACCTCAGCCCCGGTCCACTTGTGCGGCCATGACGGCGCGCAGATCGCCTGCGTGTTGGGTCAGGGCGGTTTCCGCCTCTTCCATCGTCAGTCCGGAGCGGATGAGAATGGCGCGTTTGACGTTCTGGCGGCTGGCCCGCAGGGCGGCCTCGATTTCTTCCGGGGTGCCTCCGGCCAGATCCTGCACCATGCGGGCGGCACGCTTTTCGAGTTTGGCATTGACGACGCGCATATCCACCATCTGACCGCGATAGCCATGTCCGAGTTTAATCATCAGGGTTGTGGACAGCATGTTCAGGACGGCTTTCTGGGCTGTGCCGGCCTTGAGCCGGGTAGAGCCTGCAATGACTTCCGCGCCGGTGACAATGGCAATGCCCAGCTCCGCTTCCCTGAGCAGACGACCCTCACCGTTGCAACTGATTCCGACGGTCAGGGCGCCTGCGTTCCGCGCGGCCGCAATGGCGGCGCAGGTATAGGGCGTGGCGCCACTGGCCGCGATACCGAACACCACGTCGTTCGGGCCGGGATTGTGGGACAGGATTTCCCGGCTTGCGGTCTCTTCGCGGTCCTCGGCGCCTTCCACGGCTTCGAACAGGGCCGTGGTGCCTCCCGCCAGCATCAGGATGAGGCGTTCGGATGGCCAGCCGAAGGTGGGTGTGAGTTCCACCCCATCCTGAAGCCCCACGCGGCCGGACGTTCCGGCGCCCACATAAAACAGCCGCCCTCCGGCCCGCAGACGCGGGAGAGCAGCTGTGACGACATCGTTCATCTGCGGCACCGCGGCCCGGGCGACGGCGGTTGCGGTCATCTGGGCTTCCGCCAGAGAGTCCAGAACCGATGTCACCGGCCACAGGTCAATGTCACCATAGCGCGGGTCCTGCTGCTCGGTCCCGCCCGGCGCAACTGAAGACGGCAGGGACGTGTTCTTGGCACTCATGGCCTCAATCCTTTCGGGCGTCATAAGCCGACTGGCGGTTCTCTCGGCGCGCGCCTGTCAACAGCATGGAAAAACGGGCCACCACCAGCATTCCGGCGATACCGAGAGGAACGAGCCAGGGAAAAGCGATGTGATAGCCGGAATACTGGAGGAACTTCATGATGACCGCCATGGCCGCCAGTGAGACCAGAAAACCCGTCAGGGCATCCTGTGGCCGGGCATCAGGATACAACATGCCAAAGAGGAAAGCCCCGAGAGTCGGGCCATAAGACCACCCTGCGATCGTCAGGCCCAGAATCACGGCGGACTGCTCGCCCTGTGCAAACCAGAGGGCAACCAGAACGAGCGCGATACTCCACAGCAGCGTCGTGAGACGGGGGGCGAACAGCGGGCTTTCCCGGAATCCGCAGAAACGTCCCCAGCGTTTGAGGAGACGTTCCGGCAGAGGCCCGAAATCCGTCAGGGACGCGCCAGCCATGGCATTGAGGGTGGAAGACAGGGAGCCCATCGTGGCGCTCAAGACGCCTGCGAGCAGCAGGCCGCCCAGTCCGGCAGGTAACCCTGAGACGATGTAACTTGGGAACAGTTCGTCGGGCGAGCGCAATCCGAGTTCCGTCAGGGACTGGCCGTGATGCGTGATCCAGAGCTGCACGCCGACAAGGGACAGCAGCCCGAACAGAAACGCCACCACAAAGGCACTGCCAACGAGCGCGTAGCGGGCATCCCGGAGGGTTCTGGCCGCCAGCAGACGCTGGACCATGAGCTGGTCCGAGCCGTGGGACGCGACTGAAAGAATGGCGCCTCCGACCAGGGCCGCGAGGGGGGTGAAAGGATCGGACAGCAGCGTGCTGACATGCAGGGCGTGGAACGGGGCCATTTTCCCGGCGGCCCATGCCTGTGTCCAGCCATCGGATGGGAGACCGTGCATCAGCAGACCGGCGCATGCGGCCGCGCCGAAGAGATAAATGCAGAGCTGTATGGTGTCGGACCACACAACCGCCCGCAGGCCGCCCAGAACCGTATAGGCCAGCGTAAAGGCCATGATGAGGCCCAGAACAGCCAGATGGTTTATGGATATTCCATTGTGTTCCAGCATCCATGTCAGCGGCAGGAGCCCTGCGGAGAGGCGGACCCCTTCGGCCAGAAGCCGCGTGACGAGAAAAGCGCCAGAGGCGGCACATTGCAGCCCCGGACCGAAACGCTCGCCCAGATACTGATACGCACTCCTGATCTGGCCCTGGGCGTAGAGCGGCAGAAACCAGATCGCCACGATCAGCCGGCCGATCAGATATCCCCCGGCAAGGCCGAGAAAGACCATTCCCGTCGTATAACCGATGCCCGGAATGCTGATGAAGGTCAGTGTCGAGGTTTCTGTCGCCACGAGCGAAAGGCAGATCGCCCACCAGGGAAGATCGTGCGATGCGGACAGGAAATCGCCGGATGTTTTCCCACGCCGCGAGACCGTGATCGCCACAAGGGGGAGCAGCACGAAATATGCGCAGATTACGGCGATGTCGGCAAAGCGCATGAAGCATGTCCCCTTGTTCGTTTCGATATAGGAGAAATATAATACCAGATCAATACCGGGATTTGCGGTGCGGCCTGCCAAGTGGGCGGAGCGCTATGGAAGGGTTGCTCACCCGGGCCACAAGAGATCCTGCAAAGCTTCGGGAAAGCATCAGAGTGGTCGTTTTTACGATTCGCTTTCGAAATAGGTTGAACGAGGTTTGTTTTCGGTATTAGATTGGACTTGAAAATGGTGCCTACCGGTACATGACATGAACAGTTCGACCGTCCTTCGCGCGGGATTTTCCGGGAACAGGTCAGGGAGAAACGGCAATGCAGAACCTCAGTAGGTCTTTCCTTGTTTCTGTCTCGTTGATTGCCCTTGCCGCGACATCTGCCAGCGCGGCCAGCACGCAGCTCCGGAAAGCCCTGTCCTCGAAACCGCGAAAACCCGCAAAGCCGGCCCCGGCAGCGGCGGCTGTTCATTCCGACCCCGAGCGGATTACCGTCCATTCCGACCTGCAAAGCGCGACAGGCGTGACGGGTGCGACACCGGGCGGGGGCATGATGCCGCCCCAGACGGCCCCGAAATCGCGCAGTGGCCTGACCCGCGATTACATCGCAAAGCAGAGCCCGACCAGCAATCCCACCACCATGATCGCCAGCCTTCCAGGTGTCGTGACGGGAAGCGGAGACCCGCTGGGCACCAGCGATCAGCAGGTCAGCCTGTCCGTACGGGGTCTGAACCAGTTCGAGCTGGGCTATACCTATGAAGGGATTCCTGCGGCCGATCCGCTCAATTTCTTCATTTTCACCGGAACGACCGCCGACAATGAAAATATCCAGAGCCTGTCGCTCTCGCAGGGATCGGCCGATATTTCAGCCCCGCTCTATAATGCCGTGGGTGGTCAGTTGAGCGAGACTCTGCGCGATCCGTCCCACAAGGCCGGGGGACTTCTGAATCTTGCTTACGGTTCCTATGCGCTCAACCGGGAATTCGCCCGGATCGACAGCGGCGATATTGGCCATAGTGGCATCCGCAGTTTCGTATCCTTTTCCTATGAGGGGGCTGATAACTGGCGCGGGTCGGGCCGGACCACGCGGTATCATGTGGATGGCAAGGCCCTGAAGGAATGGGGAGAGGGAAACCGCGCCTCGTTCATTCTCTCCTATAACAGTCCGACGGGATATTATCTGAAGACGCCCTCGATGGCGCAGTGGAACGCTCTGGGGACGAAAGCCAATTATGCGGCCAATTTCAAAAGCGGGGGCGCATCCTATTACAAATTCCAGGAAAACCAGCGCAATTCACTGATCCTGGGGGCGCCGGTTCATCTGAACCTCAGCCACTCTCTGACGGCCGACATCACGCCTTATTATGATTATTTCTGGGGCTATGGAGATGGCGGCACCACGCTGCCGACGGGTTACAGCTATGTTGGCAACCAGAATACCGGTCCGCTTCAGGTCTCCCAGAGCGGGTCATCCGTCATCGGGGCGGCAATTGATACGTTCACCGAACGGAATTCAGGTCTGAACAGTGCCATCCACTGGAAGACGCAGCACAATACGCTGTCCTTCGGATACTGGTATTCCTACTATACCCAGCAGGAACATTCCTATTATGCGGAAGCGGATGGAAACGGGAACATCGCTTCCATGACCGGCCGTTACCCCATCATGACGCAGGCCGGTATTCCGCTGTCCCGCTACAACATCAATTTCGTCCAGCAAACCAACGCCCTGTTCATCAACGACACGTTCAAGGCGCTGAACGACCGTCTGACCATCGAGGCCGGCTTCAAGGAAGCCATGGTCTCGCGCATGTCCACCCAGCTCATCCGGGGGGCGAATTACAAATCGACCGTCAACTATGCGGAGCCGCTTCCGCAGTTTGCCGCAAGCTATCGCATTACGCCGCACGACCAGATCTATATCAATGGCTCGACAGGCTTCAGGGCGCCCTCCTCCATTCTGACGATGGCCGATTATTTCAGCACTTCCACCGGCAAGATCGCGCATAGCCGCGCCAGCAATCTTTCTCCGGAATATTCGATTGGCGAGGAGATCGGGTATCGCCATACCGGTCTGGTCAACATTTCGGCTGCGTTGTTCAACTATAACCTGACGAACCGCCAGCTCAGCTCCACCGTCTATCTCAACGGTGTGGCGACAACGGCCTCCATCAATGCGGGTGGCCAGACGTCACGCGGTGCGGAACTGGAGCTTGGCCTGCGTCCCTGGCACCATTTCAGCCCTTATCTGTCGGGCCAGTATCTGCACGCCACGATCGACAACAATCTGGCGTCTGGGGGCGATCTGCTGCCGACAAAAGGCAAGACCGCCGTCAATACGCCGACCTTCAGCGGGACGATCGGGCTCGCTTATGACAACGGTTCGATTTTCGGGAATTTCAACCTGAATTATGTGGGATCGCAATATGCCACATTCATGAATGACCAGAAAATTCCGTCCTATTTCACGGGGAATGTCACCCTTGGCTATCGCATGAAAAGCTACCGGTTCGTAAAGCCCCCCCAGATCCAGCTGAACCTCATCAATCTCGGCAACAACGGGTATCTGTCTGGCGCTTCAAGCCTTGTGGGGAATGCCAAGGCCACCAAAGGCGTGTATGGGACGAACATTGCTGCCCAGACGCCGCTTTATTATGTCGGCGGCGGGTTTGCGGGCGTGGTCTCCGTGACGGCCGGTTTCTGAGAATGGGCATGACCGGATACCCTGCGCCTGGATTTGGAATCAGGAGCGATGATGATGCATCTTGAGGGCAGGATTGTCCTGCGTGACCGCGTAGTCCCGGGGCGGGTGGATTTTGACAGCCATATCCGCGGGATCGTGCCTCGGTCCGGGGTGGCGGAGCGCTATATCCTGCCAGGGTTCATTGACGGTCATGTCCATGGCGGCGCGGGTGCCGATACGATGGACGGGGTTGCGGCCATCGAGACGCTCTCGCGCTTCCATCTGGGCCACGGAACCACGACGATCCTGCCCACCACGATCACCGCGCCCTGGCCGGACGTCATGGCGGCCCTGCGGGCAGTGGCGGAAGTCTCGCGTCGGGGCGTAGAGGCTGGACCGCGCATTCATGGCGCACATCTGGAAGGGCCGTTCGTCAGCCCGCACAAGCTGGGGGCCCAGCCGCCGTTCAATATCGAGCCGACCGCCGAGCGGGTGGCGGAAGCCGTTGCGACGGGATGTGTGCGTGTCGTGACCATCGCGCCGGAGCTTGAACACGCGCCGACGGCCATGAAGGCTTTTGCGCAGGCGAGTGTCAGGGTCAGTCTGGGGCATACCACCACGGATTTCGAAGGCACCGAGCGGGCGATCTGTCTGGTCTGTGCCGCAAGTGGAACCGTGGGGGGGACGCATCTGTTCAATGCCATGTCGGCCATTGAAGGGCGGCGTCCCGGCCCGGTGACGGCGCTGATGTGCAGCGACGTGGCTTATGGGGAGATAATTTTCGATACGCATCATGTTCATCCCGCCAGTTTCCGGCTGGCGGAACGCGTGATGGGACAGCGGCTGCTGTTCGTGACGGATGCCATGCGAGGCACGGGCGAGGCGGACGGTCCGAGCCAGCTTGGCGGCCAGGACGTGATGATCCGCGACGGTGTGGTCCGCCTGCCGGACGGGACGCTCGCAGGGAGCGTGCTGACGCTGGATCAAGCACTGCGCAACGCCATCGACGCCGGGATGTCGCTCCCGAAAGCGGCGCGTCTGGTCAGTACGAATGCCGCCGCCTATCTGGGGCTGCATGACCGGGGGGCGATTGCGCCGGATCTTCTGGCGGATTTCACGGTTCTTGATGACAGGTTTCAGGTCAGCGAAGTCTGGGTCAATGGAGAGCGCAGGGTATGAAAATTATCGTCACGGACACGCCCGATCAGGCGTTTCAGCGCGCGGCGGACATGATCGCGGAGGAAATCCGCGGGCCTCAGGCGTCCATTCTGGGACTGGCGACAGGCCGCACGATGGAAAGCATCTATCGGATTCTGGTGCAGCAGCATGACGCGGGGACGCTGGATTTTTCCGGCACGACGTCGTTCAATCTGGACGAATATGTCGGCCTGCCGCCCACGGACCCGAACTCCTACAGCCATTACATGCAGGAGCATCTGTTTTCGCATGTGAATATGCCTGCCGGTCAGGGGCATGTGCCGGACGGCTCGGCCGAGGATCTGGATGCTGAATGCGCGCGTTATGAAGCAGCCATTCGCGCGGCCGGTGGCCTCGGGTTGCAGCTTCTGGGCATTGGCGAGACGGGGCATATCGGTTTCAACGAACCACCCTCTGCGTTCGACAGCCGGACACGGGTCGTCCATCTGGACGACGTGACGCGGCGGCAGAACAGCGGCATGTTCGGCGACGACCCGGAGCGTGTGCCGGAACGTGCCCTGACGATGGGGGTGGGGACGATCCTTGAAGCGCGCCATCTTCTGCTGGTAGCCGTTGGCGACAACAAGGCGGCGATCGTTGACGAGGCGCTGAACGGTCCGATCAGCGAGGCCGTCAGCGCCACGGCCATCCGGCTTCATGACGATGTAACAGTCATTCTGGATGCGGCAGCGGCCCGGATCTGGCGACAGAATGGTCACTTACCAAACAGCCCCGAAAACTTATAGTGATTGTAAGTAAGTTTAACGCTATAACGTAAGAATGACTTTCCAAGAGCTCTTCCAGCACGCCATTAAAATTGGCGCTGTCCGCAATATTGATCTCGCAAAGAGGTTCGGCATCACCAGTCAGGCCGTGAGTCAGTGGAAGACGGGCAAGCGTCCCAATCGGGAGCATGAGCAGAAAGTCATTGATTATCTGTCGGAAAAAATTGCCGAGAAGGAAGGCGTCAAGGTCAAGCTGCCCGACCTGCCGGCGAACCTGATTGATGATGCGGGTTCAGACGAGCCCGTCGATTATGTTCCCGTGCGCTCACTTGACGTCAGGGCTGGTGCTGGAGGCGGCGGAATCATTGACGACCATGCCTTCGGACGGCCGCGTTTCTTTGAATCCGGCTTCGTACAGCGGGAGTTGAGGGCATCCGCATCCGATCTGTGCGTTGTGGAAATCGAAGGCCAGTCCATGGAGCCGCTTCTCAGAAGTGGGGACACGGTTCTGGTGGATATGCGGAAGAAGAACGTCGCGATGGAGGGGATTTTTGTTCTCTTCGACGGGGATGGCGTGGTCTGCAAATGGGTTGAACTCGTCCATGGCGCCGAGACCCCTACGTTTCAGGTGAAGTCTGAAAACGAGCGCTTCAAACCCTACGAGGTGGAAGCCCACAGGTGCCAGATTCTTGGCCGCGTTGTGTGGTTTTCCCGACGGTTGTAAGCGGGTTCACTTACATAATCAGTCATTGCTTACATTTTTGATTGACTAAGATGTAAGTGTAGATTACGAATCTTCCGTGTCCCGCAGTGGGGCTGGAGGATTTAGTCATGGTGGCGCAGAGCAATATTTCAGCGATCCGGAAAGCATACACCCTCCTCAGTGAGAATGGATGGAGGGTCAACAACTACGGAATGACGAATAACGAGTGGTTCGATTTTCTGGTTGATTTGAATATTTCGGCTCTGGGCCTCGAAAGGCTGACAAAACAGATGGAAACGATGTCTGGCTCCGTGACAAACAGCAGGCCCCATTGATTTTTCAGGCCGAAATGTGGTTACGCCCACAACATTCCTCCCTACGGCCTGCTTGATCGCGCCGGACGGGCTGCGGGCATCTGCGCGTCTGTATAGGGTTGCAATGCCTTGATAATCCGGCAGTCCGCGACCTTGCCATGCTGGCATTGCGCAAGAAGCTGCGTCAGTTCCTGCCGCAGTGTCTGCAGATCGTAAATCCTGCGCGCGATATCCGTGACATGGGCCTGAACAAGCTCATCCATCTGCTCACAGGACCAGTTGGCGCAGAGCGCTCTGGATTGCCCTGCTCGTCAATGGCGGGTTTTCCTGACCGAGATTGTCGCGGGCGTCATGCTCTTGCGAAGGCCGCCTACGCCACAAAACAGAAGGTTATTTGCGGAACGACCTTCTTTCGGGGACCAAACCGCCGAGGATATGGTCCGCAAAGACCGGGCCAACGACGCGATCCGCCGTTGGCGCTTGCGCTTGAAGTTCAAGAGGCAGGTTTTCCGGGCACGCCCTCCGCGCAATAGCCGGTCAAAGCCTTGGTGAGATGGCGGAAGACGGCGTCGATCCGAGCGCTGCGGCGTAGATCTTCATGTGCGACGATCCAGATGTCGAGTTCCGAGACCACCACGTCCGGCATGACACGCACAAGATCTCGTTCGCCAACCGGCACCTGCGCCACCCCGATCCCCAGACCCGCGCGCATGGAAGCAAGTTGCGTTGGATGGCTGTCGGTGCGCAACCCGAAGCGGAACGTCTGGCCCAGCCGTTTCTCCATATCCCGAGTGAAAGACCGGTCCGCCGGCGATCGGTCCGAGCCGATCAGCGCGTGCGCCGCGAGGTCTGCCGCAGTGTCCGGGGTGCCGTGCCGCTCAAGATAGGACGCGGCAGCAAAGAATCCAAGCGGAACGCGCCCGACCTGTTTCGCCACGAGCGCGTCCTGGCGCGGGCGATGCATCCGGATCGCGATATCCGCCTCCTGGCTCAGGAGATCGGCGCTATGGTTGCTCAACACCAGTTCGAGGTCGAGTCCCGGATGGCGCTCGCGCAATGGGAGCAGCAAGGGCGGCAACACCTCGATGCCGACGAACTCCGCCACGCTGATCCGCACCGTTCCGGCGATCTCGCCGCCCGCACCGGACGCCGCGCGGTAGAAGGCGTCGGACGCGAAACCCATACGCCTGACATGGATCGCCAGTTCCCGCGCCTCGTCCGTCGGGAGCAGCCCGTTAACCCCGCGCGAGAAGAGCGGCTGGCCGATCGCGCGTTCCAGAGCCTCGACCCGGTGGCGTACGGTCGGCTGGGTCAGGCCGAGCGCCCGTGCCGCCGCCGACAGGCTGCCCGTATCGAGGACGGCGAGGAAAGCCCGCTGATCTTCCCAATCCGGAAGGATGATGCTCATCGTTTTTCGATGGGTTGCCTATCAGTCTTTGTCAATTTCCATCATGATCGAGCGACGGCAATTTTCCGTGACCACATGGAAAGGTCGGTCATGACAAAAACAATCCTCATCCTCGGAGCGACCGGCGGTGTCGGCGGCGCGGTCGCGCGGGTCATGCTGCAACGCGGCTGGCAAGTGTGTGCGATGGTGCGCGATCCGGTGCGCGCGGCGTCAGGCTGGGGTGACGGCCCGGCGCCGCAATGGGTGCAGGGCGACGCCATGTGCCGCGAGGACGTCGTCAAGGCTGCGAGCAATGCCGCCGCGATCCTGCATGGCGTCAATCCGCCCGGCTACCGTCATTGGGATACGATGGTCTTGCCAATGATGGACAACACGATCGCTGCGGCGAAAGCGGCGAATGGCGCACGGATCGTGTTGCCGGGGACGATCTATAATTACGATGCCGTTGCCTCGCCGATGATCGACGAAACGACGCCGCAGAATTCCAGGGGAAGGAAAGGCATCATTCGGACCGAACTCGAACGCCGCCTTGCCGAGGCGGCACCGGACGTACCGAGCCTCGTGGTGCGGGCGGGAGATTTCTTCGGACCGGGGGCGCGGCAAAGCTGGTTCGCTCTGGCGATGGCGAAGCCGCCTCTGACGCGGATCGTCGATCCCGGTCGCCCCGGCATCGGTCACAGTTGGGCCTATCTTCCCGATCTCGCCGAGACGATGGCACGGTTGATCGAACTTCCCTCCGGCTCCCTGGCACCGGCCGAGCGCGTGCAGTTCGGCGGATTCTGGGATGCGGACGGCACGCGGATGATCGCCGCGATCCGCC